>NZ_JAVJQO010000004.1 GCF_040218225.1 Gracilimonas sp. | reverse complement strand
AAATAGGAAATTAATTCAGCGTATAACAAGGCGTTTTAAATCGGACGCGGACTGGGTTCGATGGAACTTGATTGCCAGGAATTAATTTCGCTACTTCAACTAACTCATAATCCCCGCGCCGTTTAAACGCTGGGTCGTTAGCAAACTTTTCTGTCATGAAATACGCAGGCTATCTATCAATATTAATTGGAGTATTCGGTGTATACTCTATAGCCGACTGGTCAAATCGAGCAGAAAAGGTATTTATCGAAATTGAAAAATTTAAAGGTCTAATTAATATTGAAGCTGTTCCGATTATAACATATGAATTACTTGTAATAAGTCAGGTTATTGGCATTTCATTAGGTGTAATTAGCATTCGAAAAAAGCTAAATAAAAGAATCAGTTATATTGGAATTGTTATTTGCTTGTTAAACTTGGGTTTTCTCTTATGGATAAGGTAAAGCGTTTCAAGCGGACTCGAACGCGGTCTGGGTCGTTATACCCACTGAAATCTTGAAGAGCCATTTCTACATATCCATTTTTCTTTTTTTGGTATTTGCTTCCTGTGCTAGTACCAAAAATACATCTTCAATAAATCTAACTCCCTTTCTTTCTGTAAATGGAAACGAGGTTAATTCAGCCATAATTAATTATAAAGCAGATTATGGTATTGATAGCCATGACGGAGATGTACTAAAGGGTGAAATTGAAGTAGAAATTTCTGAATTAGTTCAAAGATCGCAAACACTAAAAATTGGTGGATATCTTACAGGAATCTATATCAACGATTCTAAAGAAAAATTGATAAATGCTAACATCAAAGTTCTAAACAGTGAACGAAATACCATCGAAGAATTTAGGGCAGACTCTGTAGGTAGTTTTGAACTAAACTTCGATTATGAAAATGGCTATCTACTTGAATTCAATTATATTGGCTATCGAACTTTATTTGTCGATATATCAAAACTGCTATCCAAAGGTTAGAAATGGCTAAAACCTTTTTAAAAATACTTCTTGGTGTTATCGTTGTCGGAGTAATTGGATTTGGCGTTTGGGTTTATATGATTACCTCTGCTTTTAATTCTCTCAATGATGATATTTGGCAAGTTGAAAAGCAGCTCATTTTGGAAGAATCGTTTTCACCAGATTCCACAAATAAAATTGGGCTCTACAATTATGATTCTGGCGCATTAGGTTACACTGCTATTCAAATGTCAGTTGTCGATTCTTCAGAAAGTTATCCTTTGACTGGAAATGTTTTAATGATTAATCGAATTCCGCCAAATATTGAATGGTTTTCAAATGATTCTGTATCTGTTGTACTTGATACAACCAATACACCAGGTTTTAGAATTGAGCCGAACAAAAATATCAATGGAATTAAGTTCAATTTTAACATTCAATAAGCGCGGGTATAACAATGCGTTTTAAATCGGACGGGGTACAATGGAACTTGATTGCAAGGAATTAATTTCGCTACTTCAACTAAATTATAATCCCCGCGCCGTTTAAACGCAGGGTCGTTAGCCGCCTTATCACCATCGTTGCTATACTTATGAAAATTCCTTTGCGTTAGTTAAATTATTGCTGTTAACAAATCTGTATACCATGATTACAAAAGAGAAAGTTAAAAAAGAAATAGATCGACTCTCTGACACGGAATTGGAAAAAGTATATCTGTATTTGTCTTCTCTCAATAAGACTAAAAAAACCAAGCTGAATATCCGCTCTTTAAAACTTAAGGGAAAACTGGATAATCAAAACCTACGATCTGTAGCCTATGAGTAGAGTACTTATTGATACCAATATTTTTGTGTATGGAATTGATGAGGACTCTAAATATTACGATCAAGCAAAACAGATTTTAGATCAGACAGAAAAACAGCTTGTAACCACCTCAAAGAATTTAATCGAATTTTTAACCGTTGTTACTAAATCCTCGGGCTATAATCTCAACTCTGAATTGGCTTTAGAAATTATTGAGGAGATCATTCAGAGTGTGGAAGTTATCTATCCCACACCGGAATCACTGGCAATTTTGCTGGACTTGGTACATCGGTATTCCCCTTCCGGTCTTAAAATCCATGACTTTGAGATAATCAGCATTGGTTTGGCACATGGCATCCAGGAAGTGGCCACTTTTAATACAAAAGATTTTAAATCGGTACAGGAAATCTCTCTTTCAGACATATAGCGGCGGCTAAAAATGCGTTTTAAATCGGATACTGGATCAAGTTCAGCAGAGACCGCGGACGAGGTGCGATGGAACTTGATTGCCAGGAATTAATTTCGCTACTTCTACCAAATTATAATCCCGTGCCGTTATCAGCCATTTCAGCTAATGAGAAGAATTGTTTTCCTTATTACCATAATTGTGACATTAACCTCGTGCCAAAGTAGTGAGGATGTTCAAGCCCTGTTGGAGGATAACTTATCTAAAGAAAAATCCGAATATCAGCAACAAATTGTCGGGCATTTGTCCGGTGAATATGAGCTGGCTAATAATATAACCATGGGCATTCGCTGGTCTAAAGAAGAACGCAAACTGGCCGAAAGGTATTTAAAAGAGTTGCTTTTACAATTGAATATCGAGCCTCAGGAGCAACACTATATGTCACCCAATCTCAACCCTGCTATTGATTTGATCGTTGGCCCATTCCAAGGGTCCAATGTGTATGGAATTCTTCCTGCTACCCAATCCAGCAACGAATACATCATTCTTGGTGCTCATTATGATACCGGAAAGAGAAATGCCCCGGGAGCCATTGATAATGCCACTGGCATCGCCCTTATTTACAGCGTTGCACAAGAAGTAGCTGAAATGAAATCCAGAGACAAAAATATAGTACTGGTATTTTTTGACCAGGAAGAGGAAGAGCTGATCGGAAGCCGGGCTTTTCTGGATCTCATCAAAGAGAAGCAATGGAATGTACACTCCATTCATTGTTTTGACATGGTTGGATGGGATGAGAATCAGGATAAAGCTATGGAGATTTTTTCTCCATCTGAATCATTACGATCAATCTATAAAGAAACAGCTGCTGCTCACAACATCCCAATACATGAGATAGTCATTGATCCGATTGGGTACGAGGTAAGCTCAACAGATTTTGATGCTTTTGTTCCCGGCGGCTACAGTGTAATCGGAGCCGGTGAATTATTCTATCATCGTGATTCCACTCCCTACAAAGACTCTCCCAAAGATACCTTCGAGACGGTGGATTTCAGCTACTTACTTTCCAGTTCAAATCTGGTGGCAGAAATTATAAAAAAACTGGTGCTGTAATGGTAAAATCAACGGACCACTTGCGCAACATATTTAACCAGGACCGGCTTTTTAGTTTAAGCCTGAGCCTGACATTGATTTTTTTCATTTATAAAGGCGTGCTATATGCCCTCATCGGAAGTTTCGTGCCTCTGTTAATCATACTCACAATTTTAGCCTTGATTTTATTTAGCCTTAAAAAATCACCGAAAGCATACAAAAGAAGTGTCGGGCTTTGGTCTGCCTTGATCATCCTTTGGTCTACAGTGAGGCTTTTATTAAGTGCTACAAACGAATTTATAAAACCAATACCTGAGGGGCACATAGATGGACAACTGGGCTTGTTGAGTGTTCTACTTAGCATAACTTTTTTATGTGCAGGCATCTATATGTGGAGTAATAGAAATAAAATATTGCCCTGGTATGAGTAGCATATAAAGCCAAACGTCAAGATCTCTGTTCTATTTATTCCCGTTTTAGAATTTCATCCCGAACCGTTTTGCTGTATGTCTGCCCTATGGGGACTTCATGCTTTCCCAGGGTGATGGTATTTCCCTGTATAGTTTTGATCTTGTCTGCCGCTACAATGAACGAACGATGCACACGCATAAATGAAGGTTGCGGAAGCAGCTCTTCCAGATCCGAGATCTTTTCATGAACCAATAGTTCTTCCCCTTTCAAAAATAAAGCGGAATAATTTCCCCGGGCTTCCACGTACAGAATGTCTTCCGTATTCACCTGATGATACTCCTTATCTCCCTTTACAAAAAAACGGGAAGTGGATTTGAATTCTTCTCCTCCCTGACTTTCTTTTTCCTTTCCTGCTGAAGAGGATTGTGAAATAGCTCGGTTAACAGCCTTCAAAAATCGCTCAAAGCTGAACGGCTTAACCAGGTAGTCTTCTATAGCAAGTTCGTAGCCTTCGAGGGCATGCTCTTTATATGCGGTGGTTACAATTACCTTTGGCGGATTCTGCAGGGTTCGGAGAAAATCAAACCCTTTGAGTTTGGGCATATGCAGATCAAGAAACATTAAGTCCGCTTTGTTTGAATTAAGCCACTCCAAAGCTTCCAGAGCATCATAACATTGGGCAACCACCTGAAGATGAGGCAATCGTTCACAAAAGGTACTCACAAGGTCGTGAGCCAGAGGTTCATCATCTACAATTATACATTTGATCATAATTAACAGAGCTCAAGGATTATCGTAAATACGCCTTCTTCTTTCAAAATATCCAGCTTATGCCGGTCGGGGTATAACAATTCCAGGCGTTGCTTAAGATTTTGGAGGCCAATACCCTTTTCAGCTTCTCCTTCCTGTTCTTCAAAGTTATTACTAATTTCAAAAACAACTTTTCCTTCTCTGGCATCTGTTTTTACAGAAAGGTGTATATACGCTCCTTCCCGCATACTTTCCACTCCGTGTTTGAACGAATTTTCCAGAGGGACAATAAACAGTAATGGTGCGATATCGGCATCAGAATCTTCCGGCTTTTCGAACCGGATATCCACTTCCTTTTGATACCTTATTTTGTGCAAGTCGATATAGCGCTGCAGGTATTCAACTTCTTCATTCAAAGGCACCATATCTTTCTTCCCTTCATAAATGGTATATCTCATCATATCCGACAGTTTCAGGACTACTTCCGGAGCTTTATCAGACTGATGTACCACCAACGAGTAAAGGTTGTTTAATGTATTGAAGAAAAAATGTGGATTGATCTGGCTTCTCAACAAGGCCAGTTCCGCTTTGGCTTTCTCCGCTTTCAGGGTTCGGAACCATTTCCATTGTTCATAAAACCAAAGGCTTATAAGAATGGGAATGGGAAGCAAAAATAAGCTCAGTGCCCAGACTTTATAAGTGCTTTCATACAATTCAAAGCTCCCCGTGAATAGCCTTGCGTATAAAAAGAATAGTGCCGACCCCCCGTATAAGCCGACAATCAGCCATCGATACTTTTGGAAAAATTCCGGTAAAATGAAATAGAATAGCACCAGCCAGAAAGAGATCATCAGTAAAATCATCAGTGGATTATCCTGAATATTACTGGTGAAATATCCGATACTGAAAATCACAATGGCCAGAATGCCAAAACCTGCCCCAACTCTAATCAGCGAACCTCCCTTTGCCAGGTATTTATGGATTGCAAGTGAAATGAATAGGGCATAAAACAAGAACCCAAGCGTATTCGATATCCACGCCCCTGAGGGTACCCTGATCAGGTCTATGTATTCCATAAACAAGATCATTGCATAAGTGATAGCCGGCCCTATGACAAACGCCTGATATTTCGTCCAATCTTTTATCATGATTCAAAATAGGACAAATCCGGCATTCATTCTCTGCCTATGGATGAACGATATCGTTTTTAACATGAACCCATCTGTTTGCTTCATCAACCGGATTCATGCCTGTTTACTCACTGTCCATATCAAGAATACTGCTGTTTATCCAATCCGGTGAACAAAGCAAACCTGCCTGCGTAGCTTCGATCAAATTCAACAAAAATGAGTTGCTATGAATACCCTCCACATTCAAAACATATCCAAAACCTATCCCAATGGAACCAAAGCGCTGAACGATGTATCTCTTACCATAGAGAATGGGATGTTTGGTCTGCTTGGAGCCAATGGAGCAGGAAAGTCTTCCCTGATGCGTACCATCGCCACGCTACAATCTCCCACTTCGGGCAGAATTCAGTTTAACGAGTGCGACATACACCAAAATCCGGATATTATTCGCAAAGGACTTGGATACCTTCCCCAGGAATTCGGGGTGTATCCTAAACTAACGGCCGTTGAGCTTTTACACCACATTGGTGTTTTAAAGGGACTTTTGAATAAGAAAGAGCGCAGCCAGCAAATTGAAAGCCTGCTGCATCAAACCAATTTATGGGAGCACCGGAAAAAGCACGTCCATACCTATTCGGGAGGAATGCGCCAGCGTTTTGGTATTGCCCAGGCTCTGCTTGGAGATCCGAAGATCATCATTGTCGATGAACCGACAGCAGGATTGGATCCCGAAGAACGGCATCGGTTCCTGAATATGCTGAGTAAAATCGGGGAGAATATCATCGTCATTCTTTCCACTCATATAGTCGCTGACATTTACAACCTCTGCTCCAGTATGGCAATTCTGGATCGCGGCAGCATACTGATTCACGGCAATCCTTCTGATCTTGTAGAAAGTTTAGACGGACAAATATGGAGAAAGACGATTCCCTCCGATGACCTCCCCCACTATCGAGAAAACTATGACGTGATTTCCACGCGACTGGTAGCCGGAGAGACTCAGATTCACATAAAGGCAGAACACGTACCCGACATCGATTTTGAAGCAGTTCCTCCAAACCTGGAAGATTACTATTTCTCTATTGTTCCAAAATCAGAACAGCAAACTATGGGCTTATCATGATCTCAGCATTATTCAGATTCGAACTTAAGTACCAGAAAAAGCTGTGGGCATTACCCGCTGCTATGATCCTGTTCTTCCTTTGCGGTTTGCAGATTGGCGGTCAGGCTTTTGCCCCCGACCTTGTTGACTTTAATGCCCCGTACCAAATCAGCTATTATACCTCCATTTTTACGCTCGGAGCGGTTTTTGCCATCATGTTTTTTGTGATAAATGGGATATTACGGGACCGTACCTACCAGATGCAGGAAATTATTTTCAGCACCGGAGTTCAAAAGCACCAATTTTTCATGAGTCGGTTTTCCGGGGTGTTTGTGTTCAGCATTCTGTCCGTAAGTCCACTTTTGCTTGGTATGATGACAGGCACGCTCCTCTTTGATTTGGACCCCGATCGCCTCTCTCCATTTTCTGTTTCTCCCTATTTCTGGAATTGGCTGGTATTCGTGCTACCGAACGTCTTCATCTGTTCTGCCTTTATATTTTCTGTGGGACTCCTTTCCAAAAACCGCATGTCGATTTACGCATCTGCCATCCTGGTGTATGTGCTTTACTTTGTTTGTTCCTTTTTCTTCGACTCTCCGATGCTGGCCGGTTCAACCCCCACTCACACCGATAATATGACGCTGGCTGCGCTGGGTGACCCATTTGGGATATCAGCTTTTATGGAGCAAAGCCAGTACCTCACTCCTCTTCAAAAAAATACGGTCTGGGTGTCACTAAGTGGGAATTTCCTGCTCAACCGTTTACTCTGGATAGGCGTCTCTTTCGCAATATTAGGTCTTTCCTATAGGTTTTTTTCATTTCGAACCTTCCAAAAAGGAAAAAAGGATTCCACCCCCGATAAAGTAGCACCTGAAAAAAATGATGTAAAAGACACCATTTACCGTCCGGTTAATCCATCATTAAGCAGCAGTCGACTTTTTTGGCATAGTTTCATTGCTCAGAGTAAAACAGGGGTCAAGCAGCTGTTCAAAAGCCTGCCTTTTCAGGCCATGCTCGCTTTCATCATATTTGTTATTGGAGCCGAGTTTTCTTCTAAGCTCATTGAGGGTGGTAGCTACTCCGAAAGTCTATATCCGGTCACAGCCTTATTAGCTGGTTTAAACAACACCGCCTTATTCATCTTTGGTGTGATGCTGGTTATATTTTATAGTGGCGAGTGGGGCTGGAAAGAGCGAAGTGAGAATATGCATCTTATTCTGGATGCAACTCCCGCTTCCAATGCCTCCTTCTTTTGGTCGAAGGTTTCAGTGCTGCTTTTCATCCCGTTGATGTTCATCACCCTTGAAATTGTTATTGCTATCGTTTTTCAATTGGTGATGGATTATACCGTCATTGATGCGGGCACCTATCTGTCACTATACTACTTCCAGGGAATTCCCCTTGCTTTCTACATACTGTTCGGGATGTTTGTGCAGGCACTCTCACCGGATAAGTATTTAGGGATGGCCATCACCGGACTTTTTGTTGCCGTTTTCGCCACCCCTCTGTCCGGATCCCTTGGCATTGAACATCCGTTATTGAAAGTAGGTGCCATGCCATCGGTTACCTTTTCTGATATGACCGGAGTCAGTAATAATGCCGGGACCTTTTACCTGTTTTCCACACATTGGATGATACTGGGGCTGATTTTGTCTCTGATAGCACTTCACATTTGGAGACGGGGTATCACCGAGCGATTTCTTATTCATGCCAGACAGTTATTCAGAGGATGGTCGCAGAGACGATTAGCTGTTGTTGCAGTTCTTGGAATAGCTTTCTTGTGCACTTCAGGGATGATCTTCTACAAAACCAATATCGAATCAGAATACCTGTCAACGAGTGAAAGACTGGATCGATGGGCCGACTATGAAAAAAAGTACAAACATTACGATGAAGAAAAGTGGCTGTATCCCGTTGCTATTTCAACAAATGTGGCGCTTTATCCGGAAAAAAGAAGCTACACTGTAGATGCTGTTTACACTTTAACGAACAAAAGTGATACCGTTGTGAACAGGGCTCTGATCATAGAAAAGAAAAGCATAACCGATATTCAGCTCGAAGGTGCTACCCTCATCTATCACGATGCCACGCTTGGTATCTATGAATTTCTCTTCAACAAGCCGGTGCTTCCCGGTGATAAGGTCGCACTCACATTCACTGCACAAAGCAATCAAGAAGGACTCCGTTCCGGAAATGACCTGGTGGATAACGGAAGTTATGTGCATCTGAGGGATTTTAGTCCTTATTTGGGCTATACGGATAACCTGGAAGTTTCCGACAAAACAGAACGTGAAAAGCGCGGCCTCCCAGAACGTGAACAAGAGCAACCTTCAGCAGCCGATTTTGAAGTGATGGAATCCGGTTTTGGTCGGGTTGATTTGGAAACTACATTATCTGTACCTGCGTCCCAAACAGGTATCTCTGTCGGTGATCTAAAAGAACAATGGTCGAAAAATGGCAGAAACTACTACCGGTATGAATCTTCAAAACCAGTAGCTCCCGCCATTAGCTATCATTCTGCAGATTATGCCATAGAACAAGAGGACTATAAAGGAATCAGCCTTGAGCATTATTTCCATCCCGGTCATGAGTTCAATAATCCGACCACTATGAGTAGCATGAAACAAACCCTGGATTACGCTCAGAAAGAGTTTGGAGAATATCCCCTTGAACACCTGCGTATTGTAGAAATACCTTCATTCTGGGGATTTGGAGGCTTCGCTGCCAGTGGTACCATCAGCATGGTTGAAGATAACTTCTATCTTGTTGATGAAAGGGATACTTCCACTTTCAGCTTGGTTGCAAAACGCGCCATTCACGAAGTAGCGCACCAGTGGTGGGGACATATGCTGAGTACTCAAAGCATAAGTGGAGGTGCCATTTTTGTAGAAGGCTTTGCCAAATACACCGAAGCCGTTGTAATGGAAAAATACTACGGCATGGCCTCCCTTTATCAACTCAGTGAGTCTGCCAATCATACCTATTTTAATGGGCGTTCTTACGCTTCTGCACCGGAACAACCCCTTTACCTGGAGCAGGGGGAACACTACATGCTCTATGGGAAAAGCTATATTGTGATGATGGCCCTTAAAGAACTCATTGGTGAAGAATCATTAAACCGGGTATTAAAAACCCTGATAAATCGACATAAAAATGAACTCGATGCATCGGTAACTTCGCCAGAGTTCTTAAATGAAATCTATAAGTCCATACCGAAGGAATATCATAGCCTGATTGATGACTGGTTTAAGAAAATCATTACCTATAACCTGTCAATATCTGATGCAGGATATAGCACACTTGCCAATGGTACCTTTCAGATTACTATTACTATAGAAGCAGAAAAACTTGAGTCGATTAACGGAATAGAATCCCCGGTTTCAATGAATGAGCCGGTATCGATTGGGCTGTTTTCAGTTCATCCTTCCGAAGCTTCTAAAGAAGACATTATAATTCTTAAGCCCCGCGAAATTAAAGATGGCAAACAGCAGTTGGTGATACAGGTTGACACTCTTCCACAGTATGTGAGTATCGACCCCTATGGAACTCGCCCTGATCTTGTCAGGCAAGACAATCACCTTAAATTGGAATAGCCTATGATTTCAAAGACGAAAAAGAAGTGATCACCAGTAAATTCAAAGCTCGTTAAAAACGTAAATCACTTTGCCGCATTAACCAGCTGCTTAAAGATATTTCGCTGGCGGGCGATTTGGATCAGGTATTCCGGGTGCCATTGCACACCAATCATGAAGGGATATTCGGTATGTTCAATAGCCTGTGTGATTCTGGTATTTAATTCCGTACAAGCCACTTCGATTCCTTCTCCTGGCTTATCAATAGCCTGGTTGTGCAAGGCATTGACGTTGCAGATATCGGTTTGGAGCAACTCGCAGAGTTTGGTATGATCTTTAATCCTGATTCGCTTTTTTGGAAAGATAGATGAGACCTGCGCTTTCTCTGCATAAAACCCGCGAATATCCTGGTGTAGCGTCCCCTTAAAATGCACATTCATAAGCTGCATTCCTCTGCAAATGCCCAACACCGGCAACCCTCGTTCGATCGCCTGTGACAGTAGTTTTAGTTCCAGCTTATCCCGCCCCAGGTCGATAGGTGATTTTTTAGTGTGTTGGAAATAGCGGGCCAGCCAGTAGAGTGGGAAAAATAATATGGAAAGAATCCATTCAAAAACGGTACGCTTATCTCGAGCCAGTTTGGCTTTTATAATGCGCTGCTGGCCATATTTCAGAGGCTCCACATCAGCGCCTCCACCCAAAATCAGTCCATCTATCTGATCGATGCTTCTGGGCATATCCGGGTTGATACGCAGGGGCTTACCGCCCTGCAGAATTACTGACAATGCAGTAAAAATCCAAGCGCCTGTTCCACCTTCAACTGGACCTGTTATACCAATAACCGGTTCTCTATCGTACATCTTGCACCCAGCGATCCATGAGTTTGATCCATTTTCTTTTTACGCTAAACAGCGTTTTCTCGTCCATTCCCAGAAACCTCCTTGCGTATTGATTCAGTGCCTGTTCATCATTTGCTAAACGTTCAACCAACCACCAACGGTTCCATTCCTCGCCCATTGACCAGCTTTCATCCTGAATGGAGCAATTCGGAAGCCGGTAATGAAAAGTTGGCCGAGCTGAGGTCAACGTATCTTCTAACAGTTCTTCCGTAAGTTCCTTATTCAAAAACTTGAATACGGGGAGCATATCCAACGGGCGATTCCGGGAGTTATCAAATTCAAAATAATCCCGAATCAGCGTTTCCAAATCAGGCTGGTATTCTTCCTGCAGAATATGCCGGATATATTTCATCTCGTACTCATTAATGTAGGGCGTCAGTTTACGGCTGATATCAATTTCAGCATCCTGACGAATCCACGCATCCAGCATTACATAGGCTTTTAAATGCCGATGCAAACTTTCGGCTGTTAACTCCGGCACTTCCGGATTCAAGTGCAGTCCAAAAGCATAAAAGAAGGAACTCCCGGTTCCTTTGGCTTTCCAATCCCGGAGTTTGTCGACCAGTTTATTCAGGACATCTAATTTTGAAAGCGGGATCGGTGGTGTAATAATCTCAAACGGAACTACTGTTGAAGCCATCTCTCTTAGCGTATCTTCAAGCTTGGCTTTGTTTTTGAGCTTTTCCACATTCAGGCCCACAGATTTTAAAACACCCTCATATTTTTTATTGAGGAAAAGACTGGCATCCAGCTCCAAAGAAAACGTACCGAAGCCGGTATCATTTACCTTAAACTCATATCCACTAATCTGCTCGACTTCGCCGCCATAAAGGTCAACAATCATATCGGCTGCATCGGCCATTTCTACACCGGTGAATTCAAATTCAAAGCCTACTGAGCGCTCTTCGCCATCCTGATTTTCTTGTACTGGTGGATTCTTAAACTTCAAATACAACCTCTTTTAATTATTCAGTTAGCTTAAACACATGCTGGGTTAGTATCAATCCTAAATTTGTTAAGATCTTAAATTATCGAACCCCTCCTCACAATCGAAATAACAAATGAAGAAGATGAAGGTAAAACCAAAGAATGGGTTCTCGTTGCAAAATCCTTATTTTACTGCTTCATCAATTGAGTTCTAATTGCTCCAACTTACATGACCTACCTTTCCACTGAAAACCTTTCCAAAAATTTTGGGATTAAACCTCTTTTTGAGGATCTGACATTTGGCATCTCCAAAGGAGATAAAGCAGCCCTTATTGCACCCAATGGTACCGGGAAATCTACACTTCTTAAAATCCTCGCCGGGGAAATGGAGCCGGATTCCGGAAAAGTCATGACTCAGAAAGGCATACAGATTGGTTTCCTCGCACAGGAGCCCGACATGGATGATAGCATGACCATCAGTGAGTTTATCGCACATGGAAACTCAGAGAAGATCCGCATTGTACAGCGTTATGAAAAAGCTGTTCGGGAACAGGCCGAGGATTTCAATCCACAAACCCAGCAGGCTTTTGAGAAAGCAACCGCTGCCATGGATGCCGCCGAGGCCTGGGATGTAGAGCAACAGATGGAGCAGATTCTGGGCGCACTCAACATCTACGATCTGGATCAGTCTATCGCTTCTCTTTCCGGAGGAGAACGCAAGCGGGTTGCCCTGGCTTTTGTGCTGCTGGATGAACCGGATCTGCTGATCCTGGATGAACCTACTAACCATCTGGATGTAGAAATGATTGAGTGGCTGGAATCGTATCTCGCCAAAAGTACGATGACCTTGCTGATGGTGACTCACGATCGCTACTTTCTGGATCGGGTTTGTAATCATATCCTGGAACTGGATTATGGCAAACTCTATCACCACAAAGGAAATTACGAATATTACCTCGAGAAAAAGGCCGAGCGGGAGGAGATAGAGGCTACCGAAATTGCCAAGGCTGGCAAGCTGATGAAAAAAGAGCTGGAATGGATGCGGCGCGGCCCCAAAGCCCGAACCACCAAATCTAAATCGCGCATCAAAGATTTCTACAAGACCAGGGAAAAAGCTCAGTCTGGTCGCGAAGAAACGGAGCTTCAGCTGGATGTAAATATGAGCCGCATGGGCGGAAAGGTACTTGAGCTCAAAAATATCAATAAAGCTTTTGATGAAACCATAATTCTGGACGACTTCAGCTACCAGTTTTTGCAGGGCGAACGCATCGGGGTATTAGGCAAAAACGGAGTAGGCAAAAGCACCTTCCTTAAAATTTTGCTTGGCGAAGAGAAAGCGGATTCCGGTGAGATTGAAACCGGCGAAACCATTGTCTTTGGTCATTATCAGCAGAAGGGAATAAAGATTGATGAGTCGAAGCGGGTTATTGAAGTGATCAAAGAGGTAGCTGAAGTAATTGAGCTTTCCAACGGCGATAAAATCACGTCTTCTCAGTTTCTGGAACATTTTATGTTTCCTTCCAAAGCGCAGTATACCCCGGTTGAGAAACTGAGTGGAGGTGAAAAGCGGCGGCTGGGACTGATGATGGTGCTTATCAAGAACCCCAATTTTCTAATCCTGGATGAGCCCACCAACGACCTGGACTTGTTGACTCTGAACAAACTGGAAGACTTTCTTCAAAATTTTGGAGGCTGCCTGATTATTGTATCTCACGATCGCTTTTTTATGGACAAGCTGGTGGATCACTATTTCGTATTTGAGGGACAGGGTGTAATCGATGATTTCCACGGAACCTATGAAGAATACCGGGAAGAAATGCTGAATCGTATGAGTGAGACTTCATCCCCGAAAAAGGAGAAACCGGTAGCTGATACCAAGCCCGACCCAAAACAAAAAAACACATCAGATCAGCCCAAAAAACTCAATTATAATGAGCGGCGTGAATTCAACAAACTGGAGAAAGAGATTGCCAAAATGGAAGAAGAAAAAGCGGAGCTCGAGAAAAAAATGAGTGCAGGTGGTTTAAGCTATGAGGAATTAAATGAACTCTCTCAGGAGTTTGAACAGCTCAAGGAAACGCTGGAAGAAAAAGAGCTTGTCTGGCTGGAAATGGCAGAACGAGCGTAGAATAAACGGCCACTTCTTTTTGGACTTCAGCTGGCTGTTTTTTTGTTGGGATAAGGAACAATAAATCAGAGAGTAACTACTTATTAACAAACAGATAGCTATATTTTTAGCGCCTTAATAAATTTCTTTTCTTTTTATGGATACACAGAACAATCGTAATTCTATCATACTTGGAATCGGCATAATTGTAGGTTTGGCTTCCCTTGGGTTTCTTCTTCGAAACGCGGCTATTACCTACAAAGAATATGAGCGAACAGTTACCGTAAAGGGACTGGCTGAACAGGAGCACCTTGCTGATGTTGTAATCTGGCCGATTCAATTTACAGAAGCCAATAATCAGCTTTCCGATATTTACATGGACCTGGAGCGCAGCAAGCAAAAAATAAAAGACTTCCTAATTGAGAATGGAGTGAGCGAAGAAGAGATTTCGGCATCTACTCCGTTTGTAACCGACAAGTCAGCCCAGCAATATGGTGGCGCTGATAATCCTGAATACCGATACGTGGCCGATCAAACCGTTACCGTTTATTCTGAGGATGTTCTTCAGGTGCGCGGAATTATGAATAAACTGGCTGAGCTTGGAAAGCAGGGAGTGGCTTTAACCGGAAATGAATATCAGGTGCGAACAGAATACCTGTTTAACAGCCTGAACGATATAAAGCCTCAGATGATCGAGGAATCTACCAAAGAAGCCCGCAAGGTAGCCCAGAAATTTGCCGAAGATTCTGACAGTAAGCTCGGTAAAATCAAAACGGCTTATCAGGGGCAGTTCAGCATTTCACCACGGGACAATAACAACCCGCACATCAAAAATGTACGCGTGGTTTCTACAGTCGTTTATTACCTGTCTGATTAAAGAGTTTTGCTTTTAATCGATTAATGCCAAAAGATTATTCTGAACCTTGTAAACCCTTCAGATTCCGGGCATTCGCCGCGGAATGACAACATTATGATATATTTTAGAAGCCTACCAACTTGCTTCAACGTTAATCCTACTAATCCGTTCTATCCGTGTTCCATTTTATTGTGATGTAAAGGCAAATCAGGTTATCTTTGTCAAAATTCCAGTTAAAGAAATTCAATTCATCATGCCAACCGTAAAGTTGTTAAAAATTGCCCACGGTCGCAGTGGCGACAAAGGAAATGGAAGTAATGTTGGGATCATTGCCCGGCATCCTGAGATCTACCCTTTTTTGAAAGAAAACCTGACTGCTGAACGTGTAAAAGACCACATGAAGAATGTGTGCAAAGGAGAGGTTGAGCGGTACGAGCTACCCAATATCGGCGCGTTGAATTTCATTCTGAATCAGAGTCTTGGCGGTGGCGGAACTGTATCACTAAAGCTGGATGCCCAGGGAAAAACCCATGCTTCTCAGGTTTTGCGTATGGATGTTGAGGTTCCCGAAGAGCTGTTGAAGCTGGTTGAGAATTAGTAAGGCTGTAGTGGTTTTTTAAACAATCGGCGATGCCGTAAACGACTCGCTTGCGTACCAGAACAGATATTAATCAGCGGTTACCATCTTTCCACCCATAAAGCATCTTTTCCAGTGCACAAGCGAAGGGGTTCAGCCCTTCGGCAGCAAGTTAGAAAAGCATGATTACCCTTAGCTCCGATCTCCTCTAAATCTCCTCCTTCGCAAGAAGGAGAAATTACCTATTCCCCATAAAACCGAATAGGCATATCTACTCTAATCACATCCCACTTCATGGTCATCGTGGTCATGCTGTATTCCGGTTCTGAGAATTCAATAGCGAATGACTCGACCGGAGTTTCTAAATTCTGAACCGGGAATTTCATTCGTTTATAGTCGCGCTCGGGTTTGTATTCGAATGCTCCCCATTGGCCTAATTCATGATTCAGAATAACGGTAAAAGAGTCAGGCTCAGGAATAGTAAAAAGAGCATAAGTTCCCTGACGCACGGCTTGATCTCCCATCAAAACAGGTTCAGTAAAAGTAATTTCTGTGGCTTCGTTTGCTCCCGTCCGCCAAACTTCTCCCCATGGCTCCCAATCTCCAAATATAGTGCGGCCACGCCGGTATGGCTGACCATACACTACTTTAATGTAGGTGCCTTCATGTTTGATCGAAGAAATAGCTATCGGGCTTTTTCGATTGCCGTTTTGAGCTGATTGAGGATCCTCAGGCTTTTTAGCTTCACAACCAAAAGCAATTACACAAAAAGCTACAATGGAAACACGAAGAACAAATGATTTTATCAAAATTGGCCAAATATAAATTGAGTGTTATTCCGAGTTGGCTCATATGCAAGCCCTACTCCTAAATCAAACAATAAGTTAGACACTTTGAACTGAACATGGAAACCAGCCCCGAAAATACTTCTGCTGGAAGCTACTAAGTCGTTGGCGTCCATATCGGTTAGGGTGTGTGTAAAAGTTGTTAAATAGATACTGCTGAGATAAAGTGGCACTGTTAACCCACCGGTATCAGGATACCAAACCGGAATCGTGTACCGGGTACTAAAACGACCCAAATTTTGAAAAGCAGCGTTTCCCTGTGAATTAAAGTTTGGAAACGGAGTTTTGTTAAAGCCCATTGGAATAATGGTATCGTTAGAATAGATAGGTGAGTTGCTCTGCTGTAAAAACTGCAGATCCAGGCGAAGCGACTGATTCCATATTCTTAACGGAGAAACAAAAGCAAAAGCACCATAATAAGCCGCCCATTGATTGGTAAGACTTCGGGGAAACTCTCCAATCGGGGTAGGAATTGAAAAATCAGCCTTATTTAAAGTTTGCTCATATAATCCGAAAAATGAAATTCCTGAGGATGGCTGAATATCTCTTCGATGATTTAAAATTCCGATATTCAATTGAGAAAAGAACCCTGCTTTATACCTGCTTTTAAAATCGGTAAGCTCTTCCGCCTGAAGATTGTAATATTTGAACTGTTCAGCTGATATTTCCGGTGAAAATGAGATAGAGCTTAGTCTGGTATCGCCACGAAAGGTATAATCAAAAGGAAGCGAAAAACTAAAACCTCGATCTTGCCTCATAACCGAGTAACTTTCTTGCTGATTTGAAACCTGGAAAAACTGAGGATCGCTGTATCCGCTTAGCTCAAAACCAGGATAAAACATTTTGTTGGTATAGGTGACATCATACCATAAACGGTTCTGAATGCCGGTTATCTCTGCTGAATACGCCTGTCTTGAAAGAGCATCAATGCTGGATAGCCCTGCTCCATATTGATACGTTCCCGCTTTTTCTTTCCAAACCGGATATACAGCCCGGGGCTTCAGCCAGGAAAGATCTCTGCCATAAGGAGTTTTTTCAATAGTGGAAATAGAGTCCATAGCTGCAGCACCAAGCAAAGGAGTGTTCAGTTTTGCATTCAGTGCATCACCATTCAACCTTATAGATGCTGAAACTTCTCTATTCAAAAAATCATCCTGATTCAGGATAGCAACTTTTCGCTCATTCACTTCCTGCACTATATATGCAATTTGACTTCCATCGGGTGAGTAAGAAGCCTCGAATGCATTGTATACAGAACTTGTGAGCTGAGTTACCTGTCCCGACCCCAGATTATATTCGTACACATTCATGGCCGGACCTGCATCCATACTGAATAAAACTTTCTCTCCTCCCGGGTGCCATTGCGGATCAAAAACAGATGCGTTATTAAAAGCCACATCCGGGGCTTCACTCAAGTCCTCTGAAAAAGTACTTAACGATGTAATCCAAAGAGCCTGAACACCCCTTCTTTTCAGAACTACCGCCAGTTGTTGTGGCTGCTGTGGGTTGAACCGAAGGGCAATCGGGATAGCCCCATCAAAAGTCTTACGTATTTCGACCTCACCATCTTCCATAATTTCTACAATATTCCCGCTCGAACCCGACGTCTGAATTCCCAATACCCGATCCCCGTTAGAAGTCGGAGCATAAATCCGGGCATTATGTGTTAGCTTTTTTGATTTCCCCGTTTCTAAATTCAGTTTTTGAACATCGGCAATATATTGAGTTGGAATAAGTGGGTCGCGAGAGTAGTTGCTGAAATAGAAGTCTGTGCCTTCATTGATCTCAAAATTATAATCCTCAACGCTGAATGCTTCTTTAATCAGGTTCAAGTCATTTGACTCTAAATCATATGTATAGAAGCCAATTCGGCCATTGTAAAAAGATCCGTAGAAAAGCAGTTTAGTATCTGATATCCATATTGGGCCATGAATTTCTTCGCCCTTAAAACGGGTATCAATAATTCGGGATTTTGCAGTCGTATTTATTTCGATCTCTGCTAATCGCTTTTCTTCCTTTTCTTCTAAATCTTCTTCATAAAGAGCGTACAATTGACCCGGCCACTTTCCGGTTTTTGCTCTTAGTGCAACTCCATACCCCAAAAAGAAATTATGATAATGATATCGGATCGCTTTTTTTGAAACTTCATCGCCATATTCATCATGCAGCCAATCAATAAAAGTATATCCCGAAATGTAATGGCGATTATAGGGCTGAGTGTAATCTGTAGGAATGAGCGTCTGTCCCATATTCCAGCGGCCAGGGCTTGCAAAATTGGCATTAAAACGATTATTGAAGAAACTATAATTACCCCTTCCTCCTTGTGGTGCCACAGATTCTGTTTCATAATATACCGCCAGCCCTTCGTGCAGCCCAACCGGTGCAAAGCCATGAAATGTCCGGGCAATATCCGGATAGAATATGCTGATGAAATTTGGGATGCTTGCCTTCTTATCCTCAAAGGGTTGTTGAATGTTAAAGTGAGTGGCATGAATGAGCTCGTGAGGGAGCACGGTCTCGAGCCAGTCACCCGACTGCGGATTCATCCCTTTTCCTTTTATAGCAGCAAGCTCTATTTCAGAACGAAAATTAAACGAATTTACAAAACCGTTGGACAGATCATTGTAGTTATTCAGAATCACCGGGAAGTTTCTCAGCTTTCCTCCTGTAAGTTCTGAAGTCTGTGCATAGTGGCTTTCAAGAATAGCCGCAGACCTATAGGCCAGGGAATCTTCTCCATCCGGGAAAATAATCCGAAAATGTTCTGTCTTAATTTGCTGCCAGTTCAACCCTCCGGGCCGGTTTATAACCATAGAGTTATAAAGCTGAGCTAAAGCTACAGAGGGTGCTAACAACAAAACGCAAAATACAGCAAGAAAAACTCTTTGTATCATCCTGTTAGATTGAACTGGGGTAAATAGTTGTAGACCGCCCAATAATGGGAAAAAGCTCCACCCAATACAAATAGATGCCAAATTTCATGAAAGCCAAAAGCTGTGGGAATGGGATTTGGCTTTTTGATCGCATAGATGACGGCACCAACCGTATAAAATAAACCGCCCATAGCAATCCAGTATACAAATCCGTGTGGAAGCAGCCTCCAAACCATAGGCAGAATAATGACTGAGGCCCAACCCATAAAAAGATAAATTACAGTTGAAAACCAGCGGGGTGCATTCATCCAGAATGTCTTTTTCAAAATTCCGGCCAATGCAAATAACCAGATCCCCAATAACATGCCCCACTGCCAAGACCCTTCCAACACAATGACACACATTGGTGTATAGGTGCCGGCTATCACAATGTAAATGAGATAGTGGTCCACCATCCTGAAAAATTCTTCAATGTTATTCTGCACATTCAGCGTGTGGTAGATAGCGCTGGATAGAAACATCAGGATTACAGAAATACCATAAACCATGTATGCAACCTGATGCCCGATCGGGCTTTCTGAAGCTGCCGACATTAGAAAAAAGAGCCAAAAAGTGGCAATAAGCGCTCCCAGATAATGGGAGTAGGCGTTAAAAGGCTCTCTTGGCGGGAATATTGTTTTCAATGGGAATATGTGTTCGATTGATTATATAGAAATATAGAGGATTTACATGACCAAATCCCAATGGTTAAGCCAAACAGGTTCAGCGACCTTATCCAACAAAACGCCAGTAAAAAAACAACAGTGCGAACGCGGTCAAAAAAGCCATCCCCAGCCAGCTTAATACTTTAAGCCATGTTCCTGGCTGATGGTCTTCCGGAGTAAACCGTGACATAATCAGACGATAGTTTATGAAAGCCAGCGCCGGTGCGGTCAGAAAAGAAAGCGAAGTGGCAAGATCAATGATATAGGTAAACTGACTTCCGGTAAGCCAAAGCACCAGCATGGATAAGCTTGAAATCAGAAAGAGCAATCCTTTGTAGGAAAAAAGCTTTGATTCGCTAACCCCGCTTTTCATTACCCGGATAATTTCGCGTGTTACCCGTGGATATGAATCCGTGACCGTAAGCGTGGTACTGAACATGGTCGTAAAAGCACAAATGATAATGATCCAGTGTGCC
Organism: Gracilimonas sp.; assembly: GCF_040218225.1. NCBI lineage: Bacteria > Pseudomonadati > Balneolota > Balneolia > Balneolales > Balneolaceae > Gracilimonas > Gracilimonas sp. The sequence continues at coordinate 648,850 of NZ_JAVJQO010000004.1, read as the reverse complement.
CAGTTGCCCAGCGTTTGCGTATAGAGATCAATGAGCTGTTGGGCAAATGCCGCGCCAGATGATGAAAAACTCACACCCGACCCAAACATGACCAAAGCACCAAGCGATAAAAAGATCAGCGCTAAAATAGAAGCACCCACATATCCAATATTGAAATCGAGCAGACTGTCTTTCAGGCTCGATTTGTGCTGCGTTTGTTTATTACGCTCCAGGCTCCATAACGAATGCCAGGCGGCCGCATCAATGGGAATCGGCATCCAGCCCATCAAAGCAATTAAAAAGGTAACACCAGCGACATCCCAAACCGAAGGCGCTTCGGGCAAAGCTGAAGGCGACGTGTCAAACCAGGCAACCATAAATGCGACAACGGTTGAAAGCGTTAAAACTACCATCACCACTTTGATCAGGGAATCGAGTGCCGAATACTGCCCGCGAAAAAGTACCCCAATACAAATCAGTAAAATGATGATACTCCAAACCAGCAAGGGTAATTCAATTCCGGTTAATTCTACAGCCAGGCTTGCAGTAACGATGGTCACCGCCGCCTGTATGGCAAACATCGTCCCAACGGTAAAAATGATATAAATCCACAGTGCCCAGCTGCCCAGTTTTTTGTAGCCGGCAATCAGGCTTTCCCCGGTTGCAGTGGCGTAGCGCGGTCCATATTCCAGAAAAGGATATTTCATCAGGCTGGCAATGATGACAGCCCAAACCAGGGTAAATCCGTAATCAGCTCCAGCTCGTGTAGATTGCACCAAATGCGAAACCCCGATGGCGGCCGCTGCCAGAATAAGCCCCGGCCCAAACGCATATTTGAAAGTAGATTTAACTTTTTCCGACTCCATATCCCGATCTGTTGCTTTCTATTCGAGCGGATGATAACGAAAAAATACTATCCACTGAAACAGAGACAACATGCAAATCTGTTGATATTCAGATATGGATTGCCAAATAACTAAACGGTTTCTACTTCCATCGACTCTTGCTCATCCAGATTATCGACCTTATCCAGCTGATCCAACTTCAAGTAGTCTGTAAGTTCATCTTTAAGCTCATCCATAATGGTTTCCGGGTGCGTTATCTTTGTATAGAAAACCGTGAAATAGACAACCTTTACCGATGTAACCACCCGCTCGAAAAGGTTACTGAATAATTTACCCATATACACGGCTATAACCATTGGGACAAAGGTTATCATAGTTGGTTCTCCATTGAAGTCTATCTCTGATGCAGGAAAGTAGTCGGTAGCAAACACGCCTAGAAAACCTGCTAACAATATCAACATAACATAAATAGGTACTGCAACTCTTCCTACTATTTTTCCCAGGAAATCGATACCAAAAACACCCACCAGAGTTTCGGGAACCTGATTTTTCAGATTCTTCATTTTTTTTACGCTTTCACCTATCTCCAGCCTGTCGACAGCGACCGATGGCAACAAATAATGGTTAACCAAATCCCATACTTCTTCTATTCCGGATATAATCAGGTTCAAAATTGCATTCACAATCCCCTTCCCAACAAATTTCCCTTTTTCCATTAGCGCCATGCCAATGTCGAACCATGCAAGCTTACGGGTTTGAGACTTAATTTTTTTACTATAAACCGTTGCTCCTCTATAAGAAGGATCTTCTCCAATAATCGTTTGATTTACCGTCCAGCTTAACCTTACTTCCTGCTTGTTGTGGTAAAAGTGCTTGTACAAAAACAAAAGGAAAGAAATGAATAACGCCCACCCTTCCAGTGGAAATTCATACCAATTACCCATCACAAAATAAAAGAACAGGGTTACCATCACAAAGTTATAGATTGCCATACGAATCCATGGTTTGATGATATCTTCATCACGCCCGATTACAGTAAATGTATTTTTAACTAATGCCCCAACCGCCTTCAAACGATCCTTAAAAGGAAGTTTGTCTAAAGACTGTCCTGCTTTCTCGAAAGTATATGCCATTATTCAGTACCCTTTTGATTGATCTTTCGGACCATTCATGTTCTGTCCGCTATCCTATAATTACGTAGACTCTTAGTATATAAGTTCAAATACTTTTAAAAACTTGACCTCACTCTGCTGCGGAATACCTTTTTGAGTTTATGCCTAATACCATCAAACCTCTTTTTCTTGCTTTAGCGCTTTAGTGGCAAAACCCTTATCGGCTCAGCGAGGAACTTTTAAAAACTTTTTTCATTTTGAACTGGTACCATTCAACGCGTTATTGAAGTATCAACCAGCACAAATCAAACGAATTATGAAAGCTCTCTTTACTGCTCTTTTCTCTCTGCTATTCGGGGTGATGACTCACGCCCAGGTTCTGAATCCTGAGCCCGTCACCCTTGATTATTTCCTGCCGGATGGCGTTAGCTACAATTCTGAAATTCCTACTCCTAAAGATGTTCTTGGTGCTGAACTGGGGGAATGGCACGTTCGCCACGACCAATTGGTGAATTATATGTATGCCGTTGCGGAAGTATCCAACCGGGTCACTATCACCGAATATGCACGCACTTACGAAAACCGCCCGCTGTTGATGCTCACTATCACCTCACCCCAAAACCAACGAAATATTGATGCAATTAAAGAAGAGCACTTAAAGCTGACCGATGCTTCTCAATCTGAAAGTCTGAATCTTGCTGAAATGCCCGTTGTGGTTACGATGAGCTACAGTGTGCACGGAAATGAACCAAGTGGTTCCAATGCATCGCTGGCAGTTGTATATCACCTGGCCGCAGCGCAGGGATCTGAGATTAATGAGATGCTCGATAATACGGTAATTTTGATAGACCCAAGCATCAACCCGGATGGGCTGAACCGGTTTGCACACTGGGCGAATATCCACAAAAGTAAAAACGTGCTGGTTACCGATCCTCAAAGCCGGGAGTTTGATGAAAACTGGCCCGGCGGTCGAACCAATCATTACTGGTTTGATTTGAACCGCGACTGGCTGCTAATGCAACACCCCGAGAGTAAAGGTCGTGTGGCTAAGTTCCACGAGTGGGTGCCACAGATTTTGACTGACCATCACGAGATGGGAACCAATGCGACCTTCTTTTTTCAGCCTGGAATTCCTTCGCGAACGCACCCAATCACCCCGCAAAGAAATCAGGATTTAACCGGGGCTATTGCTGAATATCACGCCGATGCGCTGGACGAAATTCAATCATTGTATTACTCTAAAGAAAGCTTCGATGACTTTTATTACGGAAAAGGCTCTACTTATCCGGATGTTAATGGCTCGATTGGAATTTTGTTTGAGCAAGCCAGTTCCCGCGGACATGCACAGGAAAGCATCCATGGAATTCTTGAGTTTCCGTTTACCATTCTCAACCAGTTTACTACTTCCCTTTCCACACTGGAAGCCGCCCAGAGCCTCAAGGAAGAGTTACTCGCTAACACCCGGGAATTTTACCAGGAAGCAGCCGAAGAAGCTGGTGATGCATCTATCAAGGCATATGTATTTGGGGAGGAAGCTGATCAGGCCCGAACCAAGCACCTGGCCGAAATGCTGAAGCGAAACCAGGTTGAAGTGTACGAACTGGCAAGAGACTATAATGACTTCAAAGCCGGAAAAGCTTATATCGTACCCACCAACCAAAAGCAGTATAAGCTGATTACTGCACTGTTTGAGCGGCGCACCGAGTTCACTGACAGCCTGTTTTATGATGTATCTGCCTGGACCATGCCTTATGCTTTCAACCTGCCTTTTGCAGAATTGAACCGGGGATATAACAGCAATATGCTGGGCGGTGCTTTCTCCCTGGGAGACTTAGATTTAAACGGAGAACTCAACGGTGGAAAGGCCCGATATGCTTATGCTTTTGAGTGGGATGAATATTATGCTCCACGTGCCCTGTACAGGTTATTAGCTAATGGAGTCCGGGCTAAAGTTGCTTCCCGAACCTTTAAATCCGTCACTGAAAACGGAGCTAAAGACTTTGATTATGGCACCATTGTAATACCGATGGGAGTTCAGGATCATCCCGAAAAAGTACACGAGCTTATTCAAACCATCACGGAAGAAGATGGGCTGACGGTCTATAATCTCCCAACCGGATTAACCCCTGCGGGAATTGATTTGGGAAGTAATAACTTTGAGAACCTTCAGGATCCTAAAGTAGCTATCATTGGCGGATCGGGAACCAGCTCATACGAAGTAGGCGAAGTGTGGCACCTCTTCGACCAGCGTTACCACATGCCGGTTAGTATTCTTGAGTATAATGAACTGGACGGAGCAGATCTCGATCGCTACAACGTGATTATTTCCAGTGGTTACGGAATGAACGACCGTGCTGCAGAAAACCTGAAAAACTGGGTTCGTGAAGGAGGAACATTGATCGCTTATCGAAATGCGCTTCGCTGGGCAGAATCTCAGGGCTTGGCCAATATCGAATTTATTGATGATGAGGACGAGGAAGATGAAGAAGGTGAGGAAGATGAAGAAGGTGAGGAAGAAGAAGTGCAGGTTCGTCCATATGTGAAACAAGGTCCAGATTCGGGAGCAGAATACATCGGTGGTTCTATTTTCAATGCCAAGCTCGACCTTACCCATCCGCTTGGTTACGGATACAATGATGATGACATCACGGTTTTCCGCAGTACAACTACCTTTATGAAGAAAGGCGAGAATCCATATTCAACACCGCTCTACTACACCGATAATCCACTAGCCAGCGGTTATAGTAATGATGAGAATCTCGAAAAAGCCAAAGGCTCTGCTGCTATTGTAGTGAGCCGATTAGGTGGCGGAAGGGTTATCGCCATGGCAGACAATCCAAACTTCCGTGCTTTCTGGTATGGAACCAATAAACTGTTTGCCAACGCCGTTTTCTTCGGCCACACCATCAGCGGAAGCACAGCGAATTAATTTCGAACATTGAACTGAACACTAAACACTGAACTTTGAACTTCCCCGTTCGAAGTTCAGTGTTTCTTGTTCGATGTTCTAATCCCTCGGGGGCAACCCTAACAACTTCCGCATATCAAATTCATCTTCGGGAAGAGCCTTCAGGTTATTGATCAGCATGATGGCCCGGTCTATTTTCTTCTGACTGCTTTTTACCTGCGATACATAGTGGATAATGTATCGCTGTTTACTAGGTGCCAGCATTTCAAACCGTCGTTCACCTTCATGATCCTGTTCTAGCAAAGCTTCTAATTCTTCCGGCATTTCCATCCCGTATTTACTGTGGTCTAATTCGAGCGTCACCTCAACTTCATCTCCCTTATTCATCCCATATTTTTTCATCCGCTTTTTATTTACGGTGATATAGGCATCTCCTCCTCCCAAAGCGACCATTCCGCCATGAAAAGCTTTATGGCTGCCAATGGAAACCATCAGTCGTGTACCAATACCGCCCACTTCTTCCACAATTTCCGCCGGTACGGTGATGTGGGTAAGCTTCAGCTTTGGCAGGTAATCGATATGAGATTTGAAGGTGATGGGTTTCATAATTTAACTTATTCTGTCATCGCGGACCTGATCCGCGTTCTCCTTGTGCAATATCCCAAATATTTCAGGGAGATTCCGCATCACGTGCGGAATGACTGCTTGTATTCTTACTTCCGGTAATTGACCGATTTAAATTTTCCTTCTTCATCAATGATGTTTGTCTCTGCGCCGGGTATAATGTCAGTGTTGTGAGCTGACACACATATCCAATGCCCCTCCTTTTTCTGAACTACAAAGCTGAAAATATTCTGACGGAGTGAAGGTGTTTTGACTTCCCCTTTCGCCGTTTGATTTTTGAGTCGCATTCGGGCATGAACCACGGCAATATCATCGGATAAATTCTTAACCGATGTTTTTCGAAGTACTAAATCCGATTCACTGAATATCTTTTCAAAGCCATAGGCATGCGCTTCACGGATATCATACCGGTTGTGCCACCACAGTCCTACCACATTCACAAACTCGGCATCTTCAGAAAATAATGAAGCCAGCATATCGGCATCCCGCTTCATCCAGGCTTCAACAAAAAGAGCCGGAATATCCTCCGGCTCTGTCGCTTTTTTATAGTTTTTTGGCATCACAATGATTTAACTATTAACGTGATCATCCCAAACTCATATTTAGAGCCTGTTCAGATCCTGAATCAAGTTCAGGATGACAACGATGAAGATATAGAGAGTCTCTTTTACTTCACCTTCTCACCGTTTATGATAACCCCGGTTACGTTGGTTATGTACTCCAGCGGATCGCCATCAAACATGGCTACATCGGCATCTTTACCAGCTTCCAGTGAACCTACGCGATTATCAATACCCAGTAGTTCAGCTGCATCGATGGTAAGTACTTTTAGCGCATTTTCCATTCCCAAACCATTAGCTGCGGCTACCCCTGCTTCATAGGAGATTACCCGGGTTTTTGGAACGTATCCTTCGTACCCGCTCTGGAAAGCAATTGGAATACCCGCTTCATACAGCTTTCCAGCTGTTTCAAAACTGGCATTTTTGCTATCGCCGTAGGTTCGAATCATGGTTGGGTGAATAATGACCGGGTGCCCTGCTTTTTTCAATTCATCAACAATCAAATAAGCTTCCGCGGCTCCATCCAATACCATTGGAAATCCGAATTCTTCCTGTAACCGAACCGCCGTCATGATATCATTGGCTTTATGAACGGTGACCAAAGCAGTCAGCTTTCCTTCCAATAAATCGGCCAGTGCTTCCATGCCCAGATCCATGGAATATTCTTCGTCCCCATTTCTCTTTTCCAGATAGCTCTGAGCTTTAATGAATTCCTGCCGAAGCATGGCAATTCCTTTGGAACGTGTTCCCGGCTTGCTGATCTCACGACTCATATTATTGCCAAGCGTGAATGCCAGCATTTTTGCAGGAACGATCGTCGATTCTTCTACCGTCTCACCCGCTGTTTTCACAATCATTGTCTGACCGCTAATTAAAGCACCGGGTCCGTGACCGGTATGTACCGTAGTGATGCCATGATCTCGTAAGTGTCCAACCAATGCCTCTCGTGCATTATAAGCGTCAATAGCTCTGAGCTCGGGCTGAATGGCACTGGAGGTCTCCAGCTGATCCTGATCATGATCCTGATTCAGGTGTCCGGCTAAGCCAACCACAGAATGTGCATCGATAAAACCCGGAGTAACAACTTTAGCCTCGTGTACTTCATAATCAGATGGAATATTTACGTCAGAAGCCGAACCTACCCGTTCGATTTTTCCATCTTTGATAAGCACCACGCCATTGGTGATCGGGTCACCGGCCATGGTATAAACCGTTTCTCCTTTAACTGCTATTTGTGCCTCAGCCGTGTTAAAACTGAATACCAGAAGCAGTGCCGGAATTAATAATAGTTTTTTGAATAATCTCATTGTGAACCTCCCATTTCATGATGCGTGTGAACTTCGCCGCGGAATATTTCATATCCACCAGCCGCGTATTTTCGGTCTTCTTCATTAGAACGATCCCACACTTTGGAACCTTCTATCCAGGTTTGTTCCACATGGGTGTACACACTGAACGGGTCGCCGGAAAGAATAATAAAATCGGCATCTTTGCCTTTTTCAAGCGTTCCGGCACGGTCTTCAATATCCATCATTTTTGCATTGGCGATGGTTACGGATTCAAGTGCTCCTTTTCTGCTCATTCCCTCGCGAACTGCTAATGCTGCAGATCTTAGGAAAAGACGGGAGTCGGTTATACCGTCATCAGTATGAAGGCCAACCAGCACTCCGGCATCCTCAAGGTATTTACCATTCGCATTCTTGATTTCAGCTGCTTCCAGCTTTCCTCCAAAAGAATCGAGGGTAATGATTGAAGCAGGAACACCAGCCTCAGCAATTTCCTCTGCTACTTTCCAGGCCTCACTCACATGCTGAAGAACTAGTTCATAACCGAACTCCTCCGACAACCGAATGGCCGTTAAAATATCATCATGTCGGTGCGTGTGATTGTGAACCGTTCTTTTCCCTTCCAGCACTTCGACCAACGTTTCCATTCCAATATCACGGGGAGGCATTTTGCTTTCATCGCCGTCCGCAGCATCAACTTTTGCTTTGTACTCCTGAGCTTTCACAAATAAGGAACGAACCATAGCCGCAGATTTTGCCCGTGTTCCAGGGAACCCACTTCCACCTAACGGATTCGTTCCGTTGGCCATTTTCAAGCCACCATAAATAGTTTTGTCCTCATCCAGATAAATCAGCATATCTTCAATGGTGTTGGCTTCACGGAGTTTCAGGTAAACAGTCTGACCGCTCATCAAGTGTCCGGAACCTGGCATGATATTAACTGAGGTAATTCCTCCCGCACGTGCTTTTCGGAATGTATCACTTCGTGGGTCGATTGCGTCCATAATGCGCACATCAGGGTGCAATGCTGACGAACGGTCTCCGCCATCTCCTTCTCCAATGTGTGAGTGCGTATCCACAAGTCCGGGCATAATTACTTTACCAGACATATCATGCACATCAGCACCGCGAGGAATACGAGTATTTGGACCGCCAACGGCCGTTATTTTTCCATCTTCAACAACAAGAACTCCGTTATTTATCGGCTCGCCGGAGATTGGTATGATTTGAGCACCTGTAAATGCCTGTGGAGTAGATTGTGAAAATCCATTTACCCCAAACAAAAGAGCACAAACCAAAGCGAGCAAAAGGCTTTTGGTTAGCTTCATAGTAGTGGTTTCGTAGTTAGTGTTAATTGGTTTAATTTATAAAAAAAGAGCTGGGAGAAAAGGCTTCTATCGTAAAAAGTAGAAAATGGAACAAGAAAGCATTTAACCCCTTTAATTAACCGAATATGAATTAAACAAAAAGAATGAAAAATAAAGGTTTTAAAATCTTTGGCGGAATTCTGGCTGTTATTGTCGCCGGATTTCTGGTTTTAACTCTTTCCCTGGATGGAATTATAAAATCGGGAATTGAAGAAAATGGATCCAGATTATTACAGACACAAGTGAAAGTAAATAATGTGAATATTTCACCTTTTAATGGTTCAGGAAGTATAGAGGGTTTTACAGTCGCAAATCCAGATAAGTTTAGTGATAAAAATGCCATCAGTATTCAGGAAGCCTCCATCAGAATTGATTTGGGAAGTCTTCTTTCTGATGAAATTATAGTCAGGGACATTACGGTAAAATCACCTCAGCTTTATTTTGAGCAGCAGGGATTTGGAGCAAACCTGAAAACACTTAATGACAATATGAGCCTATCATCTAAAAGCTCTTCAGAAACAAGGCTGATCATTGAGCATTTGCTCATTGAAAATGGACAGGTTACTGTGAGTACTGACATAGATAGAGAAAGAACGGCTACCGCTGCCATCGAGTCTTTTGAACTAAACGGAATAGGCAAAGATGGAAGTAATACCGTTCAGCAAAGTGTACAACAAGTAATCAAGCCATTAATTGAACGAGCAATTACCGAAGCCATCAAAGGCGGTGTAGTTGATCAGCTGGAAAATAAAGTCGATGATTTATTAAACAACTAACCTATCTACTGGGCATAATAGGTCTCAATTTCAGCCAGCTTTTTGTCGATCATTTCGCGTGAATACCATGTTCCCTGTACCATTACACCGGAATGGTTTCGAATTGCCGACAAATCTTCCAGCGGGTTTTGATTGACCAGAATCAGGTCCGCACGCTGACCTTCTGCTATCGTTCCAAAGTCATCCCAATCAGCAAAGTATTCACCTACATTTTTGGTGCCGCTCCGGATGATCTCATAGTTGGTCATATTGGCTTCTTTCATCAGCGGTAGTTCGCGATGAATTGAAAAACCAGGCACGCTGAAAAGCTGTGGAGCATCTGTACCCATCAGGATCTTAACTCCGGCTTTATTCATTTCTTCCAGCAGCTTCCGGCGCAGTTCAGCCTGAGCCTGAGGGTCACCCATCGCATAACCTGTTTGAGGATTTTCTGCAAAGTTGAAGTAATTCTGTTTTACAGCATCCGGAATATATTTCAACTCATCGTACTGCTTCATAGCTTCATAATCAGCCGCGCCAATGATGGTTTCCCAGAGTGCTTGTGTAGGCACAATCCAAACACCAGCATCTTTTGTCATCTGGATGATTTCCGCCATTTTGGTTTTCTTTTCACTTCCTTCAAATTGGTTCAGATAAGCTACATATCCATCAATATGATCCATCGTTAATTGCCCCATCTCTATGGCATGGATTATTCCTACATCCTGAGGTACATGGCCACCAAAATGAATGCCAATTTCATTCGCTGTTTCCGCCATGGCATCGTATTCGGGGCGAGTCAAACCGGGATGAACTTTCAGTAAGTCCCAGCCTTCTTCTTTCTGCTGTCTTACACGTTCCCGGGCTTGTGCCGGAGATGAGACTGTATTTCCATTAAAGCTCGGGCCCGCCAGATATAAATTCGGCCCGATCAATTCTCGATGAGCTACTTTGTCTTTCAATTCCAGCTGGTTTGGATAGCCCAACATCCCCCGAACGGTTGTTATTCCAGCAGACACATACAGAAAAAGTGTGTGCTCTACGTACTCATCATTAAAGTAGGATGGTGCATTGGGGCCGGGATTGGTTGGAGGAACGTGTCCATGCATTTCAGCCAGGCCGGGCATCAGGTACTTTCCGGTACCGTCGATAACCGTATTATATGTGCCTTCCTTTGTATCACCTTCTTCCGCCGGACTTATTCTGGTGATTCGTCCACCATTTACAAGTACAGTTTGGTTTTCAAGAATCTTACCCTCTTCCGTCATCGGCAATACAGTCACATTCGAAAACGCAATAGTTTGAGTATTAAGATTGTCACTATAGTGAACTGATTCATCGCCAAAAGACGACCATCCCATGAGAAGCACCGCAGAGAAGAATAGTATTGAGAAAAGAGTCAGTATTTTTTTCATAATCTGGGCATAAAGTTGAATGATTTCTCAATTAAACAGAATTATCGCTTATAAACCACTATTTAGGATTTCAGATATAAATTTTTACTTAAGCTGACACACCCCTGAAACCATCCTTCACCGTTCCCCAAAAAGTCCCTTTATCTTCCATAATATCTTCTGGTTTCAAGATCTCCAGTCTCAGTGCTCCGCGGTAAAAGAAATACATGCTTATAGCCATCACGGTATGAGCTACATCTAAATGGTTGAACCATTTATGAATGCCAATTTCACTGGTATAGAAGAAAGCGGCGAGTGTGGCAAAAATCACCGTCAGAAAGAAAATACGGCTGCCGGCATTGCGGGTGCGCCAGTACACCAGGAAATGTAGCGGAAGTACCACCAGCCCCAACCCATATGCTGAATGCACCTGGATGAAAAAGAAGTTCAGCGTTGTGAAGGTAATCACAGCGAAGGTTAGCAACTCAACCACATTTGCCACTTCCAGGAATTTGCCAAATTTATCATTGATTACCGGTTGTGCGTGCATAATGGAAGCCCGTTCAATAGCCATCACAGCCAGCATACTAATCAGCCAGCCCGGAAGCTTCCACGATAAACCCACCGCATATTGAAAAGCATGTCCCAAAATTCCACCAAGGAAAGTAGCAATGGCCATAATCAAAAAGTACCATCGAATATATTGATGAACCTTCCCTTGTTTATTCAGCTTCGTCAGCTTGATAAAAGCATACACACAAACTGAAGTGATCCAAAGATCGGTAAAGGTTACCATCGGCTCCATGATGGTAATATCAAACACTTCAATGGATGGTTGTCCTGACGCTGACTGCATGTCTCCTTGTTTTGAATTCAGTTAAAAACGAGTCCATAGAAAATAACAGAATTAGAATAATTCCCGAATCTTTTAAAAGCCGGGACTGGAATCAGGGGCAAAATAAAATCAATATAATTCTAAAAGAGACTGCGATTTGACTCATTCTTGCCTTATTTTGACTCTCTTTAATAAAATCAATCCACTTTTAGATGAAACAAGTTTACGTAGGGATGGGAACAGATCTCATTCATCATGGTCACATAAATATTATTGAAAAGGCAAGAGAGTTGGGAGAAGTAACCGTTGGTTTATTATCTGATGAAGCTGTCACCAAATTCAGCCGCATTCCTTTTCTGGAGTATGAAGAACGAAAACGTATTTTGGAAAACATTAAAGGAGTCAGCAAGGTTATCCTCCAAAAAACATTGGATTACGAAGACAACCTGAGAAAACTCAAGCCCGACTATGTTGTGCATGGCACCGATTGGAGAGTAGGGCCACAAAAACATGTTCGGCAAAAAGTGATTAACCTATTGGATGAGTGGGGAGGAAAGCTTATTGAGCCTGATTATACCGAAGGGATTTCATCATCAGGATTGCGGGAAGCATTACGGGAAATTGGAACCACTCCTGACGTCCGCCGGAAAATGCTGCGTCGCCTGATCTCAGCAAAACCCATTGTCAGAGTCATGGAAGCCCATAACGGAATTTCAAGCCTGATTGTTGAGGAAACTAAAGTAGAAGAGGCTGGTGAACTACGGGAATTTGATGCCATTTGGGTGAGTAGCCTGACCGATTCTACCGCCAAAGGTAAACCAGATACTGAGTACGTAGACCGCACATCCAGAATTCAAACCATCAACGATATTCTTGATGTAACCACCAAACCTATCATTTTGGACGGCGACACCGGGGGGCCCGTTGAACACTTTGAGCTCTTGGTTAAAAACATGGAGCGTTTGGGCGTCTCTGCGGTGATCATTGAGGATAAAGCCGGCTTGAAGAGAAACTCTTTGTTCGGAACAGATGTGAAACAGCAACTCGAAGATGTGGATGTTTTTTGTGAAAAGATCTCTCAAGCCAAGAAAGCCCAGGTAACATCAGACTTTATGATCATTTCACGTATTGAAAGCTTGATAGCAAATGCCGGGATGGATGAAGCGCTGAAACGAGCGAAGGCTTATATTGAGGCCGGCACCGACGGCATCATGATTCACAGCCGGAAAAAAGATGGCGAAGAGATTTTAGAGTTCATGAAAGAGTATCAAAAGTTTGATTATAAGGTTCCGGCTATTTCGGTGCCTTCATCGTACAATCAGTTTACCGAAGATGAACTCATTGAGGCTGGCTTCAATGTAGTGATTTATGCGAACCACTTGTTGCGCAGCGCCTTTCCTGCTATGAAAAGAACAGCAGAATCAATTCTCACCAATAAGCGCTCACTTGAAGCTGACGAATATTGTATGTCTATTAAAGATATTCTGGAAATACTTCCAAACTAATAGCTATGCTTAAACCCGCTTTTTTATATAACCAGCTGGAGAAACATGGAGTCGACTTTATGCTAGGCGTGCCCGATTCGCTGCTTAAGCACTTCGGCTCTTATGCTTTTGACAGGGGAAATGACCTGATCGCTGCTAACGAAGGCGGTGCTTTAGCTATTGCTGCTGGATATCATCTGGCAAGCGGGAAAATACCACTGATCTATTTACAAAATTCAGGCTTTGGTAACATTGTAAATCCACTTACTTCTCTCACTGACGAAGAAGTTTATTCTATTCCTGTCCTGATTATTGTTGGATGGAGAGGGCAACCCGGAACCGATGACGAACCGCAACACATCAAACCTGGGAAAACCCAGGAAGAACAACTGAAAGCGCTGGGGCTGCCATATACTATTCTGAGCAGTGATGAACAACAAGTGGAAAAACAGCTCGCTTTAGCCTTTGATACCATGAAGAGGAAATCTTCCCCATATGTGCTTCTGGTTCCCCCAAACACTTTCGAGGGATATACTTTTCAGGGCGATTCAAAGGAGAAATCTTATTCATTGAAGCGAGAAGAAGCGCTTGAGAAGCTTATACTGAAATTCGGTGAGGATGATATCGTAGTATCCACAACCGGAAAGACATCTAGAGAACTCTTCGAACTCAGAGAAAAACATGGACAAGGTCATCATCGTGACTTCCTTACGGTGGGCAGTATGGGCCATGCTTCTCAAATAGCCCTCGGAATTGCTTTACAGAAAAAGGAACAGTCGGTTTTTTGTATTGATGGCGATGGAGCAATGATCATGCACATGGGTGCTCTGGCTATTATTGGTGAGCAACAACCTGCTAATTTTCACCACATTTTGATTAACAATGGAGCCCATGAGTCGGTTGGAGGACAGCCCACAGCTGGGTTTACCGTTGATTTTGGAAAGATTGCCGAAGGATGCGGATATAAAAAAACATTCAGGGTTGATGACCTGAACTCACTGGACAAAATCTTTGATGATTTTCTGAACTCGAAAGGACCGGTCTTACTAGAGATAATGACACAAACCGGAGCCCGGTCAGACTTAGGACGCCCCACCCTTTCCCCAACTGAAAACAAAAGTAATTTCATGCAATTTCTTTTAGAGGAATGACCAATGCAGGAACTTGAACGAAAAATTTTACTAAACCCCGGTCCCGGCACAACTTCGCAAACCATTAAAGACGCATTGGTGGTAAATGACATCTGCCCCCGCGAAGAAGAATTCGGGCAGATCATGAATGAGATTGTGAGTGGCCTGTTAGAAATCGGTAATGGCCAGGATGATTACGAAGCCTGTTTATTTGCCGCCAGTGGCACCGGGGCTGTTGAAGCTATATTGACATCAGCCCTTGATACTTCAAAAAAAGTACTGATTGTCACAAACGGAGCTTATGGGATCAGGATGAAACAAATTTGTGAGTCCTATCAGCTTCCCCACGAAACCATTCATGAGTTTGGTGATTACCCAGATTTAGAAGCTATTAAAGAAAAACTACAGGAAGGAAATTTTACGCATTTAGCAGTTATTCATCATGAAACCTCAACGGGTATGATGAATCCGCTGGAAGAAATCTCTTCACTTTGCGATGAACTGGATATCACGCTGATCGTGGATGCTATGAGTTCATACGGAGCCTATCCTATCGATCTAAGTAAATTAGAGATCGGCTATTTGGCAGCCTCATCAAATAAGTGCATTCATGGGGTTGCGGGACTTTCGTTCGTTATTTTCAAAAAAGATCAGATACAATCTCTCGAAAAAAGCTCCGGTAGTTTTTATTTTAATTTATATAAGCAGTGGAAATATCTGAAGGAGAACAATCAACTGCGCTTTACTCCACCGGTTCAGGTGTGCTATGCATTTAAGCAAGCCATTGAAGAAACCTTAAAAGAAACACCGGGAAAGCGCTGGATACGCTATCAACAAAACTGGCAGGTTTTATATGACGGGTTAAAAGAACTCGGATTTGAGTTTTATTTGCCGGATGAACAACAGTCAAAAATTCTGATCGCAGTAAAAAGAACCGGCATTCTTCCTAAAGACTTTGATCATTTCCATGACTTTTTGTACACAAAAAACATCACCGTTTATCCCGGTGTAATACCAGAAACAGATACATTTCGTATGGCAGTAATTGGTGATTTGTATGAAGAAGACCTGAAATACGTGATTTCTGAGATTCGATCCTATCTTAAAGCTGATTCGTAAATGAAGATTCGTAAAATACTGATCGTTCTGGTTGTCGGTTACCTCATTTCATTTGCTTACTTGCTAAACCGGGCAATGAATCTGGAGTTTAATGGCGAACTGATAGCCCTTCTGCCCGATGACAACAACCACCTGAACACCTATAAAAAACTTGAGCAACTAAATTCTACCGAAGGTGGGTTTTCACTCATCATTCGCTCAGTTGACAATAAGCCGGTAATTGACGCTGCCCATTCTATTCGAGATACATTTTTGGAGCTTACAAACAACGGCAATCGGGTTTTCAGAGGTGCAGAATTAGAAAATGATTTATATGACATCCGGAAATCTGCATTGTATTTAATGACGGAAAGTGAACTTGATCTGCTTTATAAAGAGATAAAAGACTTCGTCACCCAAAAGAAACTGGAAGCTAATCCACTATACGTTAATTTTGATGATGATGAGGTAGTGGATGAAACTCCGGATTTAGAATTAGGGAATGTTCCTTCTGTGCTTCTTGAAAATATCGCCAATACCCGCCGGTATAATATCAATGAAGATAGTACCGTAATCAGCATGCTATTCCTGCCTGATTTCTCAAAAAGCGACTATACACAAGTTGAACAGACCTACCTGCTTTTACAACAAGAGAAAAACAGCATTGAGGAAGAGTATGCTGGGTTGGAGCTATATTGGGGAGGTTCCTACATCGATCACTACAACAAAATTAATGACGTACAAGCCTCGATAACCAAAGCACTTGTGATAGGTGTGTTAAGCCTCATTGGTTTCCTTGTAGCCTATATGATATTCATAAACCGAAAGTCGGCATATAAAGCAAGATACATCGTAATAGATTTGGCGTTGATGTTCTTCGTGCTGTTTTCCGGGTTTATCACTTCCATTGGTCTTTCATCATTTTTATTTAATGAGATCAATGTATTCACCGGTATTATTTTCAGCATTTTGTTCGGTATTAACCTGGACTACATTCTCCACCTGTATTCAGCTAATAAGCAGCATCCACCGAATCTCACCTCGATTCGCAGATTATTATCATCCTACCTCTTCTCTACCCGCCCCATTCTCTTAAGCTGCCTGACAACCGGTCTCGCAATAATGAGTCTTATTTTTGCTGAATTTGAAGGCTTTATCCAATTCGGGATTATTTTCTTCATCAATATTTTGGTGAACCTCTTTTCTACGTACCTGTTTCTGCTTTTTTCGCCGTCTGTTACAAAAAACACCAATGCCGGGAATAGCTCTCTGAACTTATTTGATGCACAGTTCTTCAGACTCGGTAAGCCGGTTCGTTCAATCGCGCTTCCATTATTTTTAGTGGTAACTTTTGTTGGAGGTTATTTAGGCACACAATCTCTTAGCTTTAACTTTAACTTTTCTGACCTGGAGCCACAATCAAGTTCCACACTATATGATTCCTTCAGCTCACAGACTCAAAAAGGTGGCGACTACCACGAACCATCATACTTTATCACCGAAAACATTGAGCAATCAAAAGCGCTGTTTTTTGAGATAAGTGAAGGCATTGGAACTCAGTATAAGGACATTGAACGGGTAGAGTCATTTTCCACCCGCTACCCGGCCGATGATTTGGAGTTCAATGTTAAGAATCAAAAGGTGGATTCCATCAAACAATTGCTGGACGAAAATGAAGAGTTCCTGGTAAACCTGGACGCAGAAGAAAGAGAGGTTATTGAAATTGCCCTGAACACAATTCCCCCTACTATTGAAGGCTTGCCGAAATACATTAAAAATCGCTTTTTCTATAAGGACGGGAGTATGGCACCTTTGGTGATTATTTATCCGGCAATGAGCTTGTCTAACGGGCAGACATCCATTCAGTTTAGAAAAAGCTCTGGCTCAGTTAGTTTAGATTCTGGCAAAACATTTTATGCGGCTAGTACTTCCATCATTGCTTCCAGTATTCTTGAACTGCTGATTCAGGAATCAACATTTCTTTTTGTAGTACCCCTCTTTACTATCTTTGGGATACTATTAGTGTACTACCGCTCCCTGTTAAATGCGACACTTGCCGCAGCTCCGCTATTATTAAGTATTGGCATTCTGTTAACCATCAGGTCGGTTTTCCAGTTCGACATTAACCTCTACAATGTCATTGTCTTCCCAATCATTATTGGTGTAGGAGCCGACAATGGAATTCACCTGGTTGACTCATTGATTAACAACAGGTTAGAATTTTTTGGGTATTTCTTTACAGAAAGATTCCCAGTATTAGCCGCCTGTTCAATTACCACGATTTTGGGATTTATCGGACTGCTGTTTATCGATCATCCGGGGATGGAGTCAGTGGGAATTCTTGCTGTTACAGGAATAGCAGTAACACTTCTGGCAACATATCTTACATCACTTCTTGTACAGACTTACCTTATAAAGAAGTAAGATCCCAATCTCGGATTTCCTTTATAATCCTCTGATCTACCTGATTTTGCTTCTTCCCAACTAATAAATAAAGCCCGTAAGAGGCGATATTCGCGATTACGTAGATGTCGATGCGCCCAAACAAACTGGAAACAAGGATGCCATTTCGCATCACATTTGAGCCGCAAACCCAAGCCCATCCTGCCAGCATTTTACGGCTGTTACGTTCATAAATTTCTTTGAATTTTTGAGGATCCTGTTCCCTCGCTTCTTCAAAAATTCGGGTTGTTTCATCGCTCCTGAACTTAATCTTGTTTTGGCGCTTCACATAATCAATCAAGATGGGATAGGTAACCTTTCGAAGCAGAGAGGAGGACCTGTCAAAATTTTCTTTGATATGGTCTACCGGAGGGTTACGGTGTTTTGAGTCGGTAAGGCTAAAGTGAAGAAATTCTCCCTTATAATATTCATACAAGTTCGACTTGATGCTATGCACATACCCGGAAGTAAGACCCAAAGCTAGAATACCGGCAAGAGTATATGTATCCGTAAAATACAGCAACCCGAATAGATAGCAACTGATAAAAACCAGCATATCATTAAAAAAATCGAGGTACTTCCCCATTTCAGAACGCTGATCGTAAATGCGGGCCGCTTGTCCATCCGCGCTATCCATCAATCCTGCAAAAGTCACCAGTACAAACCCGATAGATGTGTACAACAGAACATCCTGCCAATACAATAATATCCCGCCGGTTACTCCAATCAGCATACCTAACACAGAAATATTGGTAGGGGTAAATTTTAGCTTATGAAAAAACCTGGCAAGCACATATCCGCAGGGGCGACTGAAATAAAGATCATAACCTTCCTCAACAATTTTATTCTTTATCGACTTGTCGTACTCGCTGAAAAAACCCTTCGAAGACATCTATGGTTATTTATTGATTAATTGTGAGGAAAAAGCAGTTAGCTGTTTTATCAGATCAGAATTTTTATTCACCATTACAACTTCCTTTTCAAAAAAGTAACTGATCACATCAAAATTTGAAGACCCGTACACAGCTACTTCATCATCTAAAATAAGCATTTTTGCATGAACCATTTTACCTGATACATATTTAAAATTTATTTCAGAGTACCGCTTAAATCTATGTATATAATGCATTAAGGGTTTATTATTTGCCTTTGGAAGGATCACCATATTTTCAGAAACGGCGGCGATTGCATCAAGCATAGGGTAAGAAATGTAGGGTGAGAGGCCCACCACCTTACGGCTCGACTTAACACGCTCTAATAAATTTGAGTAAGCGGCCCTTGTCTTCCACCCGTTTAACACATAGAGCACTGTTTCCGGGCTAATTTCAGTAACCGGTGGAGGTGTGGTCTCATTCAAGTCTGCCAGAAAAGATTCCTGAAGAGCTGAAGCGATATCAGGGTTGGTATGGCGAATCATAATATCACTCCACTCAAAATTATGCTCCGTAAAATTCATCCCGCCCAGATATGATATCTCCTTATCTATGAGCACCATTTTTTTATGATTCCGGGCT
The DNA here is from genome assembly GCF_040218225.1 of Gracilimonas sp. Taxonomy (NCBI): domain Bacteria; kingdom Pseudomonadati; phylum Balneolota; class Balneolia; order Balneolales; family Balneolaceae; genus Gracilimonas; species Gracilimonas sp. The sequence continues at coordinate 629,517 of NZ_JAVJQO010000004.1, read as the reverse complement.
GGATATCTGTGCATTAAAAACCCCATGGGACTGGTAAATTTTATGTGAATGCCAGCCTGCTCAGCTTTCTTTAAAAGTCCGTCTAAAGCCTCACGCTCTCTGCGGGCATTGTTTTTATTCAGCCAGCCCTGAGGTCCATTCAGAAATGTATCATTCACAACAAACCGCGAATAATCGTCAATTAATAAAGTGCGTTCCAGTGTTGGCTTGCTGACGAGCAATTCAATAAGTTTGGTACCAACCTGATCAGCCTCAAAACTCATGCATTGTATCGAAACGGAATGCCTGGCGTTTTGAACATCAGTGGTCAGCTGTTTAAAAAAATGATTGCTATCCATAAAAACCCGAGTTTCACCGATAGCATAATTAGTACTCATATATTATCGACGCTTTTTAAATATGAATATCATTCAGGTGTGCCCTTACGATTTATCAATTCCCGGAGGTGTTCAGACCCATGTTAAACAATTAAGTAACGAATTAGTCAGCAAAAATAACAAGGTAGTGGTTTTTGCGCCAAGTCCCAGCAAACCTGAAAACGAAAAAAGAATTAGTTGTGAAGTAAAACATATAACCAGCAGCACAAGAATTCCATGGTGGGGTACCTCAATCGATGTTTCGGTATTGAAACCGAATGAAAAAAGAACAATCAGGCAGTTTTTTGATGAATTTAAACCGGATGTAATCCACTTTCACACCATATGGAACCCGGTAATGCAAACTCAACTGCTTTGGATGTTGCCAAACTCTATAAAAAAAGTTGGCACCTTTCATGACACCCCACCAGACCGTGGGTTGGGCAAACATATAGGTGCAAACCTGATGAAGGTTGGGGCTAAATACTATCTCCCCAAAATGGATGAGATTATTTCTGTATCCGAAACACAGACAAAAGCCATGGGCGCTGACCCAAAAAATCTCCCAAAAAACTTCCGGATTCTACCTAATGGGATTGATACTGAGACCGTCAGAAAAATGGAAAAAACTTCAGCTCCGGATGATGAGTTCAGGATCATTTTTGTTGGTCGTTTTGAAAACAGAAAAGGTGTTTTTGAATTGCTTGAAATCTATCGCAGGCTGCAGAATGAACCGTTGGCTATAAAAATTTCCCTGAAGTTAGTTGGAAATGGCCCACAGCTTTCTGCGATGAAGAGCTTTGTAAATGAGCACGGACTGAAAAAAGTATCTTTTTATAACAATGCGAGTGACCATGCGAAAAACCGGCTACTGTTAGAATCAGACCTTATGATTGCCCCTGCCTTGTATGGGGAAAGCTTCGGAATTGTGCTTCTGGAGGCGATGGCACTTGGAGTAAGGGTTACCGGATACGGAAATGAAGGGTATCTGACCATTGGGAAAAAGTACGGGGAAGAAAACTTTCCTCCACCTGGTAACACGGATGAACTTTATAAACTGGTTAAACATCACATTGAAATGCCAGCCAAAGCCAAGAATAATTTAATTGAAAAGGGACTGGAAATTGCCGCACAACACGACTGGAAGCTGATCACCCGGGAAATCGAAAAAATTTATGCTCAATGATATGGAGATAAAAACAGCCATTATACTAGCCGCTGGCAAGGGAACCCGCCTCAGAAGCGTAACCGGGGATGAAATACCCAAACCGTTAACTCCATTAAATGGCCTGCCTATAATTGAATATTCGATTCAGGCTTTAAAAGATTCAGGTGTTGAGAGCATATTAATTGGCTGCGGACACCTGCTCGAAAGCTTCGATTACCTGGAGAAAAAGTATGAAGAAGTGACAATTATAGAGAATCCTTTTTATGACACCCGGGCCAGTATTTACACTTTTTTGATGTTTGAATCATTGGTGGATGAGCCGTTTTATTTATTGGAAGCAGATATTTTATATGATCCTGCTGTCTTCAATAAATACAAGCACACCGACAGAACAAAAAATTTCATTTTCACTTCTGCCCCGCTGAACCTGGATGATAATGTGTATTTCAGCTCGGAAAATGGACGGTTATCTCAACTCACTAAAAAAATTGATAACCAATCAAAACCAGAAGGCGCTATGACCGGCATCTGGGTGCTATCAGATGGGTTGATTCAGCGTTTCGCAGCATATTATAACCAAACAGGTGCAAACTACAGTGAGGATTATGAAATGATGCTGGCTAGATATTCCCGGGAAGAAGAGCCGATTAATATTGCACACTTTCCCGACCTGAATTGGTGTGAAATTGACAATGAAGATCACCTCGAATATGCATTAACGCAGGTATTGCCAAAAATCAGCTAAATAGAGGTTGCCGGGCTCTTAGGCGAAATCTAAGGCTTTTCCCAATATCCGGTTTCAGGATTTCTAACAGCGTCCTTATCCAAACAACCATAAATAGTTTTCAGGTATGCCTCTGTATTGTTAGGTATGCGTGTAGGCATTCCTCTAATCTCGAAGTCTTGGGTAGGATAAACCTGCCCTTTGGGAATAGGTACGTTATAGTTTTCCCAATCCGTTTTTTCATAGCTGTGTAGCTGCTCTTCCATCTCTTTATAAAAATAGATATCAGCATCAAACCCTTTGTAGCTCATATATAGTTTGGGGCCGTGATGACGGTTAGAAGTATCATGCAGAGTGAGTGTAACAGGTAACTTGTCTCGATTGTCCAAAATGTATTGATAATGCCTTTCGTGACAGCCGTAATCAATATCAATATCATGACCAATAATATCGCCCTCCCTTTGGAAGCCAAGCAGAGTGCCAAAATTAACCCAATAGTCCACTTCCAATTCTTTTAGAAACTGGTTTGAATGCTCAAATAACTCCCAGAGAATTTGCTGTTTTAAGTTCCCACGATTCATTCTTGTATGAATTATTCTTTGAGTATATTCCAACAGTCGCCGGAATTGGTAACTTATGGGGTTTAGCAAAAAGTCCTCCTTAAAATCACTGAATGAATTTTGATGTAGTTTATACATGGGTTAATGGGTCAGATCAAGAATACGTAAAGACCCGTGATGCTCATGCAAATATAAAAAAAGATACCAATCCTGAACGCTTTCGTGATGCCTTTCAAATGATCAGGTATAGCCTGCGGTCACTTGAAAAGTACTTCAATATATTTAACAAGGTATACATTTTAACAGCAAGACCACAGGTTCCTGACTGGTTGGATTTGAACAATGAGCGTATTGAATTAGTACATCATGATCAGGTAATTCCGGATAGATATCTCCCCACTTTTAACTCCAATGTCATAGAGAGTTTTCTTCACAAGATTCCTGGTTTAAGTACGAATTTTCTCTATATGAATGATGATTTTTTATTTGGAGCCCCTGTCAGCCTTCAGTCATTTTATAAAGACGATAAGTACCGTATTTTCAATACGCTCTTTGGTGAAAACCTGAGGTGGAGAATCTATGATGGATACCAAGACCTGATTGGACTTGGAATTATAGAACATCAGCCTATAATGATTAATAAGCATTACTGGGAAGAAGCTTATGCTCTATTTCCTGAAAAAACAAAGAAAACCCGGCAAAGTAAGTTTCGTGATGATCGCAACCTGTGTGCGTACAAATTATACCGGTATCATATGCTTGAAAACCATACGGGAGAATCCGACCCGGTCTGGATTACGGAATTAAATAAAATCTTCAGATTCCATAAATTGACTAACAACTTTAGCAAGCAACAGGCCTTTTTTGACGAAATGAAAAAGAACAGCCCTGAATTTTACTGTTTAAATGATGACCTGCGCGACAAACCAAATCCAAAGGTCGTCAAAATTATAAAAGAGTTTCTGGATCAGAAATATCCGAAACCTTCGTCTTTTGAGAAACAAGGGTAGCTCATGAAACTAATTGGTCTTTTAATAAGAGCATCAACCCCCCTCTTTTTGGTAGCTGCCATTTCAAGTTTGTTATCGGGTTTGTTTTCAACGCTTGTTATCAAAGAAATTCATTCTGTAATTAATGGCGAAAACTTATCCCTTGAGTCATTTATATGGGCTTTTACTAGTTACATCGTAGCTTTTCTGGTTTTTTCAATAATTGCTTCCATAAGTATTTCGCACCTCACAAAGAAGATAGTTCATAACCTGCGTGTTGACTTAACTAATAGTATTATTAAGGCCGATTACAGTCATCTGGAAAATTTAAAAGCTAAGTTACTCCCCGTTCTCACTGAAGATATTACAACCATTGGGGTGGTGATTGAGCGACTTCCCAGCGTGGCAAATGGTGTGGCTATGGTTTTAGGGCTCTTGATATATATGGTATGGCTTTCTCCACCACTTTCAGGGTTAACCCTCCTAGCGTTCATTCTGATAATAATCATCAACAAAATCACTCTGAGCTTTATAGCAAAATATTCTAAGCTATCAAGAGAATATACAAATCGTATCTATGAAGCATTTGAAGGCTTGGTTTATGGTCTGAAGTCTCTGAAAATAAATTCGAAATTCAGAGACTCTTACATTAACAGAAAGATTGTTCCCGGTAGCATCAGACAGATGAAGTATTACTTCTACCATAATGTTCTCAACGCTTTCACCAACCGAATGAATGATATTGTTTTATTCATCTTCCTTGGTGCTGTTATCATACTTATTGTAGTATTCGATTTTGTGACAATGGATTTCTTTAATAAATATCTGACGTTGATCTTATTCATGCTTGCACCACTTTCTACTATCAGTGGCTTTTTTAGCACTATGAAAAAAATAGAAGCCTCAGTATTACAAATAGACAAGCTTGGAATAGATGTAAGCAAGGAAGTTGAGTTGAAAGACATTAACTCGGTTGAGCCTCTTGAAGTAACAACTCTAAATGAGCCGAATATTAGACTTGAAAACCTGGTCTATGTGCATAGGGATGGAGAAAGTTCATTCCAAGTGGGGCCTTTAGATTTAACTATCGAAAAAGGAAAAATCACATTCATTACAGGAGGAAATGGTTCCGGAAAAACAACTCTGATTAAAGTGATTTGTGGCCTTTATCAGCCACATAAAGGAATGCTTTGTTATCGTGGGCTTCCTATAAAGGAACAAAATTTATCAGCTTACCGGGATTTATTTGGTGTGGTATTTACTGACAGTTTTGTATTTGATCACCTGGAACATATTCCCCCTGAAATCATTTATAAAAAGGCTCCCGAATATCTGGAATTACTGGAGTTAAGTGAGAAAGTATTCATAAGAGACGGAAATTTATCGTCAACAAATCTATCTGAAGGACAGAAAAAGCGTGTCGTTTTACTGAAGTCTTTACTGGAAGACAAAGAAATTTATGTGTTTGACGAATGGGCGGCTTATCAGGATCAAAAGTCTAAAGAACTATTTTTTCATACTATTTTACCCTATTTGAGAGATCAGGGGAAAACCGTGATCAATATTTCACACGACTCTGGTTTTGAAGCTGTTGCCGACAAAACAGTGCACCTGAGATATGGGAAAATCGACAATATCTCCTGAAATGATTTCATCAGATAACATCGCAATTATTATCTTTAACCACGCATTGAACGAAAAGGCCATTCAACTTAAACAAAGGCTCAAGGGAAAGGCAGATGTATTCTTATTTGACAGTGGTTCTCAGATCAGTAATGATGATATGCAGCATTTTGATGAAACCTTTGAGAATATCTACTATAATGGGCTTCTCAACGAGACAAATTCATTTCTGAAAAATAAAGGGTATGAAATAGGAGCCATCATCACCTCTGATGTGGAAATTTTCGATGTTGAGATCTTCTTGCAGAAAACTCGGGAGGCCTTTGAAAAGGATGCAGTCGGAGTTTATGCCCCTTCCGCTGAATATTCATACCACCGCCACATGAATTACAACAAAGGAAAGGGAATTCAACAGGTTTGTTTTACTGAAGGTTTTTGCTTTGCATTTCGATCTTCCATTCTAGACAAAATGTGCCCGATTGATATTGAACTGAATAAATTTGGATACGGCACAGATATCATTTTGGGATATCATGCTTTAAATCAGGGCTGCATTAGTGTGGTAGATTACACGCATTATGTTGATCATCCCTACGGTAGCGGGTACGATAAGCACGCAGCAGTAAAAGCTAAGCATGATTGGTTGGCCTCGCTTCCAAAGCCTCAACAACGGTTCTATAAAATCGCTACAAAATCAATCTTCAAAAATGCGTTTGGCGTATTTGTTCTAAACCTAATCTTCCGGAAGTAGTGGTAAGTGCCGAAGTATAGAGCGGTCTTGAACTTTATTTGTTCGGTCTGCTATTGCTTTAAAGTCATCTTCACTCACTTTACGCCCTCGACTTATATTTTGTCGGTTAAAATATTCGTGTTTAGATTTGGTGTAATAATGGTTTATTCGAAGTCCTTTTAGTGCGTCTGGTAAAATGGTTTTGCCTCCCGAAAACCAGCGATAAGACCATCTATGTGAAGAAGTATTAAATTCATTATCACTTAGAAAATCGGTATTAGCCATATCTTTATAATTTGAATGAGTTTCCTCACGTCGAGTATAATTCTCAAGGACTCCCCCAAGAGGTGTCTCAGTATGTCCACTATTTCCAAAATCAATTCGAGGTACCCGCACCTTTCGAACACCGCTTTTATTTAGCTGATCTAACCAAGACTTTATTGTGTAATCTTCATTAGCCATGAACAAAAACTCATCAAGGTCAATTTTTAATAACCAATCTGTTTCATGACGATAATTTTTGGCTGTGTGATTGTAGGCCATATGATTCTTATTCTTCTGCAAAAAGTTTGTGGGACCCTCAAACTTTGAGCTTATATTGGTCCAGTCATGAACCGTAATAATTCCTTTTTTTTCGTAAGGTTCAATAATACGCCATGATTCATCAGAACCACATTGATTAAAGAGGTAGAAATGATCTACCCCCACTTTGATATGATAATCCAACCATTCTTTTAAGTAAGGGTTTTCATTTTTAAAATTAGAAACAAACGATAGAAAATACTTCTTCAACTATAATGAAATTTGTTACGGTTGCTACTCATTCTACACCAGACTTTGAAATTTTCCAGAAGTCCGCATCACAGCACAAGATATCATTCGATATTCTTGGTTGGGGGAAAGAATATACCAGTCATAAGTGTAAGTCGATATGGTTAATTGAGTACCTAGATAATTTACCGGACGATGAAATCGTACTTTATACAGATGCATATGACGCTTTAATGCTCTGCCCTAAGGAAGAGATCATTGAAAAATATGATCAACTGGGTCATTCCGTTATTTATTCTGCAGAACAGAACATAAATATAGATGGGACTTTCTTAGAAAAGGTCGCAATATATCTTAGAGTAAGGAATAGGGAAAAACCTTACCGGTTTTTAAACGCAGGACAATGGATCGGTAGAGCAGGCACTGTAAGAAATATTATAAAAGAAACCCTGAGCTCAGATAAATTTGATAGTAAGAACAATAATGACCAAAGTTTATTGATAGAATACATGAGCTATTTCCCTGATGTGATTAAGCTGGATACTAAAAATATTATCTTTTCATGTACAGCCGGTAGAACGGGACTGGAAAAAGATGATTATAGCATTAAAAATGATCGTATCTTTAACAGCATTACTAAGACGACTCCATGTTCAATACATTTTGCAGCTAAAAATTTTGAGGGAGCAAACTGGATTATTTCACAGATCTCATATTTAAAAGGCAGCTCTTTTACGTCAAAGACCCCTAAATACAATTGGTACAAATTTAAGAATCGACTTATAGACCTGACATGTCAAGACAATTTCCTCTTTCATTTAGTAGTTCATTCTTTACTTATCTTAGCTTTAGTCCTCTCAGCAGGTTGCTTGCTTTTTTATTTATTGTAGCTTTTTCCAGTGGATATGCAAAAGCACAATACATTGTCTATGATCAGCAAGATATTATAGAAGCACGTTCATTGGATTGTATGGACGAGTATCTCAATGTCTTCCCTTCAATTCGTTGCAAAAAGGATATTGAAAGAACTTTTAACTTACAGCCTATATATATGAACACAGTTCATAATACCAAATATGCCAAAGCCATCAATGATGGACCCGCTTGGCAGGGAAGAGGCCTAAATACTACGATTGGATTCGGTTTTTCAGGGAAAATTGGTCGACTAACCTATGTGATCAACCCCATGGTTCAGTATGCACAAAACAAAGACTTTTATACTGGTGCAGACCTTACAAACAGCCCAGAATATCAATATCCATATTTTGGAAACTTTATTGACTATGTAATTCGATATGGGGACGAGCCCTATTTCAGGCTTTTTCCCGGTCAAAGTGAAATTAGCTTAGATTTAAAGCCAATAGAAGTAGCTTTATCTACTCAAAATATGATTTGGGGTCCTGGAATCTATAATCCAATTATCCTAAGCATGAATGCGCCAGGCATACCACACCTAAAAGTGGGAACTTCAGAGCCTTTAGAAACTTCAATAGGTAAATTAACTGCGAACATTTATTGGGGATTATTGGAAGAATCAGGTTATTTCAATAATGACCCTGATGATAATAGAAGATACTTCTCAGCAATAAACATAGGGTATCGGCCAAGTTTTTGGGAAGAAATGACAATCGGTATACATAGAACTTTTTATACACAAACCCAGTATGCCCAAGATTTCTTTTATGATGGTTTTATTACTTTTTCACAATTCTTTAGCGAAAGTAACGACCGACTCGTCAACGGTAAATTAACCAATGATTATTATGACCAAAACATTTCTATAACCTTCGATTGGAAAGATGATAATTCAGACTTCAACATATATGCGGAATGGCTAAGGGCTGATTTTGCTGGTGGTTTTGTTGCCTTGGTTGAACAATACGAACGACAAAGTGCATATATGTATGGTGTAGCTAACAACTTTTATATAGCCACAGATAGCTTTATACGCTTTAACTACGAACATGTATCATTAGCTAACTGGCATAGAGACAGTTTTGGTTTTTTTTGGCCACTATACTCACATGGAGTCAATATACAGGGGCACACCAATAATGGCCAAGTTCTAGGAGCTTTTGTTGGCCCGGGAGCACAAGCTGATATGCTGAATGTGGCCTATGTATGGGATAAGAATGTAATCACATTTGAGTACCAGCGCGCCCGATATAATGATGACTACTTCTATACTACCTTCACAAATATTAATGGCCCCACTCCCCAGGATATAGAACACCAACTTGGATTACGCTTTCAGAGTGAATTCAAAAAACTAGATTACAACATTGGGGCGTTTATTGCAGTACGTGATAATTATCTATTCCAAGATGAAACCGTATGGGTTAATTATCACTCAAATATCACCTTGCGATACAACTTTAAGAACTAATACCCTTACCCCAGCTTATCCACATAATCCAGCTTCTCCCATGGGAATTCCTCTCTTCCGAAGTGTCCGTAGGCGGCTGTTTTGCGATAAATCGGGCTTTTTAGGTTGAACCGCTTAATGATGCCCTGAGGGGTGCAATCAAAGGTCTTGGCTACTTTGTCAGCCAGTTCCACATCGGTCATTTTCCCGGTTCCATACGTGTGAACATTAATGGAAACCGGCTCAACCACGCCAATAGCATAGGCAAGCTGAACCAGACATTCTTCTGCCAGACCGGCTGCAACAATATTCTTGGCAATATGCCGGGAAGCATAAGCCGCACTTCGATCTACTTTGGAAGGATCTTTTCCTGAAAATGCACCGCCGCCATGAGCACCACGGCCACCATAGGTATCCACTATAATTTTACGTCCTGTAAGCCCGGTATCACCGTGCGGACCACCCACTACAAACTTGCCCGTTGGATTTACGTGGTAAATCGTCTCATCGTCTACCAGCTCAGCTGGGATTACATTTCCAATCAAATGTTTTTTAATATCGGTTTGAATCTGAGCCTGTTCGACGCCTTCATCATGCTGGGTTGAAAGAACAATCGTGTGAATACGCGCCGGTTTCCCATCGTCGCCATACTCAATAGTTACCTGACTTTTACTATCAGGTCCCAGGTATTCCATCTTATCCGTTTTCTTTCTTATTCTGGCCAGCTCTTTTAACAAGTTGTGAGAATATTGAAGGGGCATCGGCATAAACTCAGGGGTCTCCTTAGTCGCATATCCAAACATCATTCCCTGATCACCGGCACCATCCCGGTCAACTCCTTGTGCAATATCAGGGCTTTGGCTATGAATGGTGGAAAGCACTCCGCAGCTTTCTGAGTCAAATCGATATGTTGCTTTGGTATAACCAATTTCCCGAATGACATCCCTGACAATCTCCTGAACATCAATGTACGATTCGGTAGTAACCTCACCCGAAACAACAGCCAAACCAGTAGTCACAAGAGTTTCAACAGCTACACGGGACTCGGCATCATCGGTTAGGAGGGCATCTAAAATAGCATCTGAAATTTGATCAGCTACTTTATCCGGATGGCCTTCGGATACAGACTCAGAAGTAAAAAGATTTTTCATGCTTAAATAAATTCTTAGAAATAATAAGGTGCTTTCGGTTAGGAAATGTGACTCTGGGATTTTACCCGCCTCACAAAGGCTGCAAAGTTAAAAAGATTTGATGAGAAAAAAGCTATGAATTAAACAAATCCTTATCCGTCTTAGAAGGATCTACATTCAGATATTGATATGCCTTTTTCGTACAAATACGCCCTTTTGGTGTTCGCTGCAGAAAACCCTCTTTAATCAGGAAAGGTTCATAAACTTCTTCAATGGTGCCTTTATCTTCTCCCACAGCTACTCCCAAAGTGCTAAGTCCTACCGGACCTCCATCATAATTTTCGATAATTGCTTTGAGGATTCGAATATCCATTTCATCCAGGCCGTTGTTATCTACATCCAAAGCATTCAAGGCTTTGTCGGCTATTTTGTTGTCGATGGTGTCAAGATTTTCTACCTGGGCAAAGTCGCGCGTTCGCCGAAGCAGCTTATTCACGATTCGTGGGGTTCCGCGACTTCTTCGGGCAATTTCATGAGCCCCCGATTCGGTGATTCCCATTCCCATAATGTCCGCTGTTCTGAGGGCAATTCGCTGGAGTAGCTCTACATCATAATAGTCCAGCCGCATATCAATCCCGAAACGGGCACGAAGTGGAGCGGTCAATAGCCCCTTTCGCGTTGTGGCCCCAACAAGAGTAAAATGATTCAACTCGATCTGAATACTTCTAGCATTCGGACCAGAATCGATCACAATATCGAGTTTATAATCTTCCATTGCTGAATACAGATATTCCTCAATTACCGGATTCAGCCGGTGAATCTCATCAATAAAAAGAACATCTCCTTCTTCCAGATTGGTCAGCATACCCGCCAGGTCACCGGGTTTTTCAAGCACTGGCCCTGTTGTTGGACGAATCTTCACACCCATCTCATTTGCAATAATGTAGGATAATGTGGTTTTCCCCAATCCGGGAGGTCCGGAAAGAATCACATGATCAAGGGCATCGCCCCGCTGTTTGGCAGCTTTAATAAAAACTGACAAGTTAGAAATCGCCTTTTGCTGACCTATAAATTCCTGAAGCGAACCCGGGCGCACCGTCTGTTCAAATGCTTCTTCTTTTTCTTCAGGATTTAATAGCGGATTATTCACGTTGTAAGATTAGTCTAATTGTTAACGCTAAGTTTACAGAATTATACTTAGTTTTAATGCGAAATGCGCATGCTAATTAATGAATGCTTTCTATGAAAAAGACCTCGTTATCGCCCGATGAAGTAAACTTTGACCCATCGGTGAAAGAAAAATCGAAGATTGCCAAGAAAAGAGCCAATCCCAAAAAGAATGAAATCCTCAAACAAAAGGGTATGCATAAAGACTTGAGATCCAGCAATCTGAAAATCTTTGGGAGTGATTATTTTTTCAACTACGAAATGAGTTGGCTGAAATTCAATGAGCGTGTGTTGGCTGAAGCTCAGAATGAGAAAAACAAAGTTCTTGAGCGTGTTAAGTTTTTGTCGATCGTTTGTTCAAACCTGGATGAGTTTTTCCAGAAGCGTGTAGGCGGGTTGAAGCGTCAGCTTCTTGCGGGGGTTAAAGAACTTTCTGTTGATGGAATGACTCCATCTGATCAGCTCAAATCCGTACGGCATGAAGTGCACAATATGATTGAAGCCTACCGAGGCTGCTTCTTCGAAGATTTGGTACCCAAGCTTTCTGATAAGGGCATTCACATAAAGTCTTATAACGATCTTACAGATTATCAAAAAAGTGTGAGTGACCGTTATTTCCAGAAGCAGGTTTATCCAATTGTAACCCCTCTCGCGGTTGATGAATCTCATCCCTTCCCTTTTATCTCTAACAAAAGCCTTTCTTTTGCTATTGAATTGGTCAATCCCAGAACGAAAGAAAAATCTTTTGCACGGCTTAAGATTCCGGCAAACCGAAACCGTTTTGTACAGGTTCACAGAAAAGGAAACAAGGTAATTCTTGTCCCTATTGAAGATATAATCCGGGAGAAAATGGATCACTTTTTTCCGGGCATGAAAGTGCTTTCCGCTCATATGTTCCGGGTCACCCGAAACGCCTCCGTAGATCGAAATGAAGAAGAGGCAGAAGATCTGCTGGAAACAATTGAAGATGAACTGCGGGAACGAAAGTTTGCTGAAATTGTGAGATTAGAGATTGACGCTGAAATGCCTAAACATCTCAAGAAATATCTCATCAAAAACCTGAACATCAACTGGCAGGATGTATATGAGATGAAAGGCACCATCGGATTGGCAGACTCCATGGAAATTGCCAAACTCAGCGGATTTAATCGACTTAAAGAGCGCGTTTGGAACCCGGTTTTGCACCCTTCACTCAAGCATAATCCGGAAGAGGAAATACCCAGTATTTTTGAAGTCATTAAGAAAGGCGACTTCATGGTTCATCATCCATACCACAGTTTTGAGCTTTCGACTCAGCGGTTTGTTGAGGAGGCTGCCCGGGACCCCAAAGTGCTTGCAATCAAACAGACTTTATACCGTACTTCCAAAGACTCCCCATTAATGCATTCTCTTATGAATGCTGCTGAAGAAGGCAAACAGGTGGTTGTTCTGGTTGAGATTAAAGCGCGTTTTGACGAAGAGCGAAATATTAACTGGGCGCAGAAGCTGGAAAACTTTGGTGTTCACGTGGCCTATGGAATTCCAGGCCTTAAAATTCACACCAAGCTTACCATGGTAGTCCGTGAAGAAAGCGATGGACTTAAAACCTATTGTCACATTGGAACCGGAAATTACCATCCTGATACAGCTCAACTTTATGAGGATCTGGCTCTTTTCACCTGTGATGAAAAGATTACTTCAGACGTAACCGACATTTTCAATTTGCTTACCGGATATGCTCCTGACCAAACTTTTGAGAAATTATTGGTGGCGCCGAACCATATGCGCAAGCAGATGAATGTGCTGATTGAAAAAGAAGTCAAGGAAGCTCAAAAAGGAAATCCAGCCCGCATCATAGCAAAAATGAACAGCCTGGAAGATCCCTTGATTATCCAAAAGTTGTATGAAGCCTCTCAGGTTGGGGTTAAAATTGACCTGATTGTTCGTGGTGTTTGCCGGCTTATTCCTGGCAAAAAAGATCTAAGTGAAAACATCACCGTACATTCTATTATTGGTCGCTATCTTGAACATTCCCGCATCTATTACTTTCATCATGGCGGTGAGCACAAATACTTCATTGGGTCGGCTGACTGGATGCACCGCAATCTTGATGCACGGGTTGAGGCCATCACACCTATAGAAAAGACTGAGCTAAAAAAATACCTTCAGTTTGTCATCAATATCTATTTCAATGACAATAAACAGCGGTGGCTTTTACTTGAAGACGGTACCTACCAGCGAGCTCAGAAGGAAAAAGGAGACTCAAAGCTGAGTGCTCATGACTTTTTAATGAATCATATGAAAGAAGGCTCAGAGCCAATACCCAAGGTACACCGTGACTAATAAAGATTTTATTCTAACTGCTGAGCATCAAATCCTTCGTAGTCTGAACTTCCCAGATCATCACTTAGTTTTTTCAACAAACGGAAAGCGGGATTTCGAAATACTCCTTCCAACTGATAAGCCTCAAATACAGCTTTTTGCGCTTCTTCGAGTTCGCCCACGTTAACGAGAGCATTTCCAAGATACCAGTAGGCTTTTTCTAAAATCATGCGGCTATCCTGAACACGTTCTGTGGCCTCCCTGAATGACTCTATAGCCGCCTCATAATCAGATTCGTTATAGAGAATTATCCCCTTATTCAAAAATGCTTTCGATCCATAAGGCTCTTCATCAAACCTGTTGATTACTTCATCAAACAATTCTATGGCACGATCTTCATTTCCGGACACTATAGCTTCAAAACCTAAATTCAGTAAAGAGTCGGCCGTCGTAATCCTCATATCCTTGGCACGAACTCCGTCTGATGTTTCAACCTGATCAGGGCCAATACGCTGCACCACAAACTGATCCATCTGTGTGGGTGTTTCTATTCTGAATATCTGTACCAGGGCGATAAATGCCAGAACAGCAGCTGCTGCTGCATGCCAAGTCCAGGATGGAAGCCTGTTGATCGTTGCCTTGCCTGAGCTACCTTTTGAATTAAGGGCTTCTCTTTCAATCAGTTCTTTTACATTTACTTCAATTTCAAGAACATTCAGCAGTTCAGGGTTCTTGGCGAACTCATTCCACAGAGCCTGAATCTCTTCCTCCGAAAGCCGGCCCTTTAAATAGGCATCTATTTGTTGTCTGATTTCTAGTTCTCTCGAGTTTTCCATACTAAAGCTTTTCATTTATTACAGAATGTATTCTATAAATACATTCTGATCTCATATAGTTAGAGCGATGAAAAGACAATTCCTTACAGTTAAAGTTTAATTTTTTTTTCGAAGCACTCTTTCAGTGCATTTATAACCCGATGTTTCTTTGTCCAGGCATTGCTTACAGAAATATTAAAGTGATCTGCGACAACCGAAGTTTCAAAGTCTGGGTTCTGGAACCAATATTCGATGTATTTTCTGTAATCAGCCTTTAACGCCTCCATACAGCGTTTTAATATGTTCATTTTCTCATTATCAAGCAGTCGATTTAGCTGATCAGCCTTATCAGAATGGTGCTCCGGGAGCTCCTCATAGTTGATCTCACGGTCTTTGGAAAGCTGTTTAAAATATTCGTGTTTTGCAGTGGTAAACAGGTAGTTTATTACGGCATCCGGGTTGGTTATCTTGTCCTCTCTGATTTTTTCTACCGCAATCAGGAGTGTATTTTGTGCGCAATCCTGGGCGTTATGGATTGAAGCATCCAGCCTGACCGTTAAGAATTTGATAAGCACAGGAGTGATAACATTCACCTGCTCAGTGATTGTTGCTTCATCACGATCCAATACGGCATCTACAAATTTTGAATAATCCATGCCCTTAATTTTGCCTAAATTAAATGAAATCTAAAATAACATTCGCCAAAGAAAAGAAAATAAAGAAATTTAGTTTCTAACACTGTAGTTTTAAGCTATGTATCGCGTACAGCTAAATAATTTTGAAGGCCCGCTTGACCTGCTTCTCTTCTTTATAAAAAAAGACGAGCTGGATATTTATAACATCCCCATTTCTTACATCACCAAACAATTTCTGGATTACATCCATATGCTCGAAGAACTGGATTTGGATGTAGCCAGTGAGTTTATTTTGATGGCCAGTATGTTAATGTCGATCAAAGCCAAAATGATGCTCCCACGGGAAGATGCTGATGATGAGGAGATGGATGAATCAGATCCCCGTTATGAGCTTGTGCAGCGACTTCTGGAATACAAACGGTATAAGGAAATGTCGGAAAAAATGGCCGATATGGACGAAGAAGTCCGAAAGCAATACATGCGGGGTTATCCTGAAGCAGATGATGTAGAACAGCAAGCTACCGGTGAAGCCCTGCAGGATGTGACTATGTTTGACCTGATTGCCGCCTTCAAAAAAGTACTGCAGGATATTGAACGCAAAAACATTGTACACCATGTAGAAAAAGTAAGTACAACTGTTGAAGAGCAGGCAGAATTTGTACTTAATCGCTTGCAGGAACACGGCCGGCAAACCTTTATGGAAGTCTGCTCATCCCTGAAAAACAAAATTTATGTGGTCGTTACTTTTCTTGCTGTTTTAGAGATGATTAAAGAGCAACAAATCAACTTGTTTCTCGAAGAAGACCCAACCAAATTTTACATAGACCTTAAGCCGGTGGATGAAATCATTGGCGCTAACTAACCTAAATACTTCAATGACCAATAAAGCACTTCTCTTTTTACTAGCCCTCACTTTTTCTGCTTGCAGCATCTTCAAAACAGGGCCTGAAACTCCTCCTCCAACCATCTATTCGTTTTCTAATGAAATTACCAAGGACAGGCTCTATAGCGACTTAGCTGTGCTAGCACATGACTCCCTCCAGGGACGAGAAACCGGAACCATTGGCGAGGAAAAAGCTGCACGATATTTGTCCAAACGATATGCTGAAATCGGCTTAAAACCTGTTGGTGATGATAATTCTTATTTCCAGCATTACGAACTTACCCAACCCGCCGTTGATCAAATCACCTATCGACTAACAAAGGGTGACGAAGTTGTTGACAACTCTATTCATAACACTCAGCAAATAGGGAATTTTGTTACCCTTTTTGCCGGAAGTGATAGCGTAAATGGCCCCATTGTTTTTGCTGGAGCCGGAATGTTCAACGAAGCTGAAGGCATCAATCATTACCCGGAAGACCTTTCAGGAAAGTGGCTTTTTGTACTATATAATCAGTCCAGTACCAATATGCAGTATTTGCAAAGAGCATTAACTTCTGGCGGCGCTATTGGTACTATTCTGGTTGTTGGAACTGACACTACAGACTACATTCAGGAATCCAAAACCCGCCAAAACTATTTTGGGCGCGGACAGGGATTAAACCTCAAATATTTACAGGAAGATGACGGAAGCACATCACCAGCATTTAATCGAGTCCACCCAGAATTAGGCGCTCAGATGCTGGGATTAAAAAGCCTGGAAGCTTTAGCTGAAACCCAAAGCAAAATTTTAGCAGAGCCTGCATCCTTCCAGGCAAAATTATTAGATGGACAAACCCTGCATCATCATCCAGTTGTTAATCAGAATACGGTTCACACCAAAAACGTAGTGGCCTTACTGGAAGGCAGCGACCCAGAGCTTAAAGATGAAATTGTGGTTCTAAGTGCACATTATGATCATGTTGGAGTTGGCCAGCCAGACTCAACCGGCGACAACATTTACAATGGTGCCGATGACGATGGAAGTGGAACCGTAGCAACCCTGCATACTGCGCAAGCCATGGCTGAAGCAAAAGCTGCCGGTGTTGGACCAAAAAGGAGTGTCTTATTTTTAAGTGTTTCAGGAGAGGAAAAGGGACTTCTGGGTTCTCGTTATTATTCAGACCACCCCATTTTTTCCATTGATAATACGGTAGCTAATATTAACATCGACATGATTGGTCGCGTAGATCCTGAACATCAGGGTGCAGACAGCAGCTATGTTTATATCATTGGTGGAAAAATTATTTCCTCTCAGATGGACAGCCTTACTAAAATGGCCAATGTAATGGGACCAAACTTAGTTCTCAGCGATCGATATAACGACCTTGAAGATCCAAACCAGTTTTACCGAAGAAGTGACCACTGGAACTTTGGGCGACTTGGTGTGCCTTTTGTGTTTTTCTTTAATGGAACGCACGAAGATTATCACCGCCCGCAGGATCACATCGAAAAAATAACCTTTGAGCCTTATCTGAAGAGAACCCATTTAGTGTATAACCTAACAGCATTATTAGCCAATTCCCCTGAACGCCCTCAAGTAGATAATCAGGAGTTCATCGAAAAGACACAGGTTGATCCTCGGTAGAACAAAGAACATCCAACGCCAAACTTTGATCTCTTCTGCCCCGACGCAGAGCGATCGGAGCAAGGTAAGAGAACTTCTAACTTGAGCCCTCTTTGTTCAGAGTTAGATATCGGGTTTTAAAAAACGCTCCGACGCAGAGCGTGCGGAGCGTTTTTTATTTACCTATCAGAATGAACGGAGCCCAGTACACCGGGTGGTTATAATAAGGGTGATCGATCATCGCCAGCTTGGCATCACGAATAGCTTTGGCTTTATAATCAATCATGGGGTGCTCATACATTCCAAACCAGTTCAGGGTTTGGTTCCACATTCCATAATCTTCCCGCTGATGAGACAGCATGCTGCGGTAAAAGTTAGACATAAACACCGACGTACTTCGGTCAAAAACTGACCAAAGACTTACCATCACCGAAGAAGCACCTGCTGAGAGAAAAGAACGCTGTAAACCAATCAAACCTTCTCCGGTTACCTGCTTCCCCATACCTGTGTTGCAGGCGCTAAGAGTGACCAGGTCGGCATTCAATTTCAGGTTTGAAATTTCTCGGCTGTTCAAGTGCCCATCTTCCCCAAAAAGGGATTCGACATCTGTTTTCTTCGAAAGTATAAGACCGCTTCGGAATGGGTTGCTTTCATCAACATTGGCATGTGTGGCGAAATGAAGAAAACGATACGAGCTTAAATCATGAGACTTCAGCGTAGCCTCGGTCACATCATCGTTCTTTAGAATTTTGACTTTGCTGAAATTCACGGAAATAGAATCCACTTCCAGTAAAGTAGAAGGAAGAGAGGCAAAAGAAGCCTGTGAACGGGCTGGATAAGCACTACTTTGTTCGCTTTCAAAACCGGACCCCGCCAAAGCCAATAAATCAAACTCCGAATCTCTATGAGGAGCTTGTATAAAAGAATAAATGGATGCAGAAGGCAAATATTTAACATGAAAGTCCTCAATCAAAAAGCGGGAGTTCCTGCTTAAGGCTTCAAAGGGCAGAAAGCTCAAAGGTCCATCGGGAATAACCACCAGATTAGAAATTCTAGTGCCACCCATTTCTTCAATTGAAGGAATCAAAAAATCATACAAGTTAGATCCTTGTTCAAAGATAACACCCTTTTCTTTTTCACCCGTTATGGATTCGCGGAATCCCCTGACGGTCTCGGTGAAAAAGGTTCGGGCATTCAATGATTGTACCGAGTCTGTATATGTGGCTGAAATATCATCATGCGTGGTCACAATTCTGATCATCCCTGAACTTGTAAAGGCATATTCTATAACAGCCGTTTCTTCATTCAACCAGTCTTGCACTTCGTTGAGTGTAACTGGCTTTGGGTAATCAAAGCTTTTTAACTCCCGGCTATTTTCATGAAGTTCATTCAGAAAGGATTGGTATTCAAATTCAAGGTCCTTGAGCTCTCTCCTGATCGACGTTGCTTCCTGTTTAGAATCAGCCTGTTCAAGTTGGGTATAAAGCCGGTCTATTTGCTTGGCTTTCTGTTGTTTTCTGATGAGTGTTGCTTCATCCAGCGTTTCGTATACTTTTTCACGGGCTTCAGCTAACTCATCCATTAATACCCGTGCTTTTGCTGCCTCAACCAGTTCAAAAGCCTTCACCGGGTTATTTTTCTGGGTGATATACCAGGATGCCACTTCATTATAAAACCCGGCGTAATCACGGAAAAACCCAGCTCTGAAAGTTAGGCCTGATACATTGGTGCGAATAGAATCAATAAGAGTGAATGATTCACTGGCTAAAACAAAGGCACTGTCTGACCCGACCCTGCTATAGGCTCTTGCCAGGTTCATAGCCGGCTTTATTTTTGAAACGATTCCCTGATTAGAATATAAATTGTATACCCGGCGGTATTCCCCCAAGCTCTCTCTGAGTTTGCCCTCTGCATTATAGATTTCCCCAAGCACATTATGCGCCTGATATGCCAAGGGCATATAACTTTCTTCAAAGGTGTTTTTTGCCTCTGCTACATATTTTCTGGCATCCTCAAACTCCTCTTGGTCTAATTTCAGCTCCGCAATATCCAGATAAAGGCCCGCTAATTCCTGAGGAGCATCCGCCTTTTTCATCCAGGTCAATGCTTCGCTGTAAAAGTTTTCGGCGTTGCTAAAATCATCGTTTTGAACTGCAACTTCAGCAAGTCGTTTCAGATTATTGGCAATAGAAACCGGGCGCTCGGTTTGATAATTGGTTTCGAGTGCTTCGTTATAATAAGACAAGGCATTGTCGTAATCTCCGGAACGCTCATACAACATCCCAATATTAATGAGCGTCTGCGTAATATCGTATGGGTTTTCCAGCATACGAGATAGTTCCAGCGATTTGCCATAATAAATAATAGCACTATCGGGTCTGCCCAGGTCATTGTGGCTAGCTGCCATATTGTGATAGGCTACATCCAGGAGGTTGGGGTTTCCAATATCTTCTCTCAGCGACATGCTCTGCCGTATATATTGGTTCGCCTGTGCATAAAGCCCTAAATCCCTGAGCGTCAAAAACATTCCATTCAAGACAAAGGAAAGGCGATAGTCTTCCCCGAGTGATTCATAAATTTCTTTAGCTTTTTTCTGATTGGAAAAGGCGCGTTCATAATCTCCAGAGTATAAATAAGGGTATGAAATATTATTGGTTAATTGCCCAATAAGTACGGAGTCTCCGGTAGTCGCGGCAAATTCTATACTTTTCCTGTAATAGTGAGTTGATTTTTCATATTGCTCTAACTCCCGGTACACCCTTCCCAGGTTTTTATATAGATTGGCTTTTAATGAAGCTTCCGCATTTTGGGGCTCATTAGTATGTACAAAAAGAAATAACTCTTCTCCTTTCCGTACTTCTCCCTGATTCAATAAAGCGTCTCCCTGCCTTAAAATTGCACCTGCCCACTCCACTGAATCACCCATCGCCAGATAGCTTTCCGCCGCCTCTTTAAATATGTCCGCTGCCTGTCCGTACTCCCCCTGACGGTATAAATCATGTGCCAGATTATACAACGAATCAGAAGACACATTTTGCGCCTTTAAACCGGAAAGAAAGCCTGCAAAAATCAATAAAGCAGTCGTACAAAACGTCTTCATGAACATCCTCTGTTATTGCAATTAATGGCAATATATTGTTTTTTTTCGATGAACAAGAACAAATTGAAAAGAATGAAAGATACGTTGAAGCTTAACATTACATATAAAGCTCCGGATGGAGATGACAAAACAGATAATGACGATGATGATGACGGAGGGAAAACAGGAGGCACCCCAATTGGTGGGTAAAAAAATTAACTCTACTTCAGCCCGGGGTTCCAAGCCTTCCGGGCTTTTTTATTCTCCAAATAAAGCATTCACAAAATCGGCCCGGTCAAATACCTGAAGATCTTCAATTTTCTCTCCCAGCCCGATGTATTTTACAGGAACACTTAGTTCATGCGATACTCCGATCACGATCCCCCCTTTAGCAGTTCCATCTAATTTTGTGAGTGCCAAACCGGTTATATCCACAGTTTCAGTGAAAGCCTTAGCCTGCTGCATAGCATTTTGTCCGGTGGAGGCGTCCAGAACTAAAATCACTTCGTGAGGAGCTCCATCCACCACTTTCCCCATCACGCGCTTAATTTTAGCCAACTCTTCCATCAGAGCTTTTTTGTTGTGAAGCCGACCCGCTGTGTCAATCAAAGCTATATCACTGCCGCGGGCTTTTGCAGCTGCAACCGTATCATAGGCAACCGACGCCGGATCCGCGTTCTGCCCCTGTTGAATGATAGGAACATCCGCTCGTTCACTCCATATTTTAAGCTGATTTACCGCTGCAGCCCGAAAGGTATCGGCCGCTCCTAATATCACTTTCTTTCCTGCTTTTTTATAGAGATGAGCAAGTTTCCCAATCGTTGTGGTTTTACCTACTCCATTTACCCCAACTACTAAGATGACGTGTGGATTGATTGGAAATTCAGCCTCGAATTCGGCGGGTTTGTCGGGCGCGTTATCTTCCAGCAGGTTTACAATCTCTTCCCGAAGCATAACCTGTAGCTCATCTTTAGTCACATACTTGTCTTTGGCAACGCGAGCTTCAATCCGTTTTATAATTTCGATAGTAGTATTAACGCCCACATCGGAAGTAATCAGGATTTCCTCAAGATCATCCAGAATAGCATCGTCAACCCTGTCTTTGCCAACAAAAGCTTTTCCAATTTTATTGAGTAAACCATCACGGCTTTTCTCGACACCTTTATCAAGCGTCTCTTTTTTCTTTAG
This sequence comes from Gracilimonas sp., assembly GCF_040218225.1. Taxonomy (NCBI): domain Bacteria; kingdom Pseudomonadati; phylum Balneolota; class Balneolia; order Balneolales; family Balneolaceae; genus Gracilimonas; species Gracilimonas sp. The sequence goes on along the minus strand of NZ_JAVJQO010000004.1, from coordinate 607,430 downwards.
TCCTAATTTTTCAAGAAATCCCATATAAATAATAAACTAGTTGAATTCTGCTCCGCTCATAATAAGACGGTAGCGATTAAAGTAATCAATCCAGGAAATAACCATTAATGTTACTGAGCAGGCCATTAAGAACATATGCGTGCTTCCTGCTTCGGGAAAAAAGAATACGGCAATCCAGTAAAGAGCTAATACATTTACAGAAATTTTGCCCGACATAATAGCCATAGCTACTTTATCATATTTCTTCTTTATATAGTACGATCCCAGCATAATCATACTGTCGCGAATCATGGCAAATATCAGGAACCAAAGAGGAATCCAGCCAATCCAAACGGTATATACAAACAAAACAAGCGCACATAATTTATCAGCTACGGGGTCTATCATCTTGCCCAGCTCTGAAATAGTATCCGTTTTGCGCGCTATAAACCCATCCAGGTAATCAGAGATCACTCCATATAGAATCAATACAATAATAGCGGTATTTACCTGAAAATCATTCAGGTAGTGCAAATATACTACAGGGAAGGCCACCAGTATTCTGGAAAAAGAGATTGTATTAGACCAGGTGAAAACCTGTCCGGTTACTTCTACTTTCTTACCGTCTATATTTCTTATTGCTGCAGCCAAACCTTGTTTTTATTTGCGATATTACCTGTCCAAATTTACAGTCATTAAGTCTCTAAAACCACCCATGAACGAGCATAAATTACTGGTCGAAAAAACCCGGACTTCAAAGGAAATTTTTAACGGGAAGTTATTACATGTTTTTTATGATGAAGCTGAATTACCCGATGGCTCAACTTCCTCCAGGGAATGGATTAAACACCCCGGCGCCTGTGCTGTGGTTCCGGTTTTTGAAAACGGCGATCTGATGATGATCCGACAGTTCCGCTATCCCATGAAACAGGTTTTTTGGGAAGTCCCTGCCGGTAAAATTGATGCCGGAGAAACTCAAGACAATACTGCCCTTCGTGAACTTCAGGAAGAAGCTGGTGTTGCAACGAATGATTTCGCTTATGTCGGACATTTTTACCCGGGCATCGGTTATTCCGATGAAATCATTCACATTTACGTTGCATGGAACCTGAAATCTGTTCCTCAAAAAGTTGATGATGATGAATTTGTGACCCGTGAGCGCATCCCTTTCAAAGAAGCTGTAAACATGGTTCACTCTGGCGAGATTAATGACGGAAAAACTGTTATTTGCCTGCTCCGTGCATGGGAGTGGTGGCAGCAAAATGCGCCATTCAGGATTGATTAACTATTTAATAATCCCCTCTTCCTTCGCCAACTCGTACATGCTTTCATGCAGGTTTTCGTTATCCAATTCTCCACGCATGCAAAGCTCGGTTACTTCGACTCCATTAAGCATTAAGACACATCCCATATCCGTTAGCACCTGATCAAATTTGCGCGGATCTGTTTTACTTAGTTTATCCACGTCAATACCTTCCGGGCTTACTTTCTTGTTTACTAAAATATAGAATTGATCATCAGGACCGTCTCCAAATGAAAATTCTTCTAATCCGGTTTCTTTCAGTTTAAGCATGGCGTTCTAAAAATTCTCTGGCTTTAATAATTTCGGTGATTTCATCGGTTTCCTTATCCACAATCCGAACCTGAAATAAGCTGATAATCGCCTGTTCCTTCAGGGTGGATATAACTTCGTCAATAGTTTCACATTCTTCGGTTTCACTCACAAGATCGTTAATCCCCTGCACAATATATCGGTACTGCTTTTTACTTTTCTTTTTGGTTGATTGTGGTGATGATTCCTGAGGTTCGTCAAAATACTCGCGAATGGCTTCTTCGGTCACGTACCAACTCACTCCCAATTTACGACCGCGAATCCGGCCCTCTCTGAGGTACGTCCGTAACGTCATCTTTGAGATTCCAAGCTGCTCATGCAGATCATCCACCGAATACAGCGTTAAATCTCCTACAGTCTTAGGCATTTCACTTCTTAATTATCAATTTTTGATTACTGTTTATATACTATAAACTACAAATAATTTATTATTACTTACTATTAGTTATTGGAAAGAAATTAGATTTGGTCGAGGCACCGGTTCCGCCGTATATTGGAAGCAGTTATTCAAAAAACAAGCCCGGCAGGTAAACACTGAGCGGGATTTTTTATGCCTTTCTCTTTCCTTATTTACCCTTCCAAAACGAATAATCTACTTTTCATTCCATGTTTTTTGTTAGTTCATGGTTCCCTAATTTATCTTGATGATAAATAAGTTTTACGCGCTCTTACTACTACTCATTCTATCCTCTTGTTCTACCAGCCAAACGTATATCAATCAGGAAGATGGTAACCCCCTGTCTCTTGCTCCTCCCGACAACAAAGATTTAATCTATCGTGTCTTTTTGATTGGGGATGTTGGAGCACCCTCTTTAGATACACAAGAACCCGTTTTAAAACTGTTTCAAAGTCAACTGGAAAATGCAGGGAGTCGGAGTGCCGCTATTTTCTTAGGCGATAACATCTATATGAATGGGCTGCCTGACTCCACCCATTCGCGCCGTATGTTTTATGAACAACGGTTAATTGAGCAACTCAAAACAGTTGAGCATTTTGAAGGCCGAATAGTTTTTCTGCCCGGAAACCACGACTGGGATGATGGTGGCCCGGATGGATTGGAAGCTGTAAATCGACAAGAGCAATTTGTGGAAACCTATCTGAACCGCGGAAACACGTTCTTACCTGATAACGGATTTCCTGGCCCAATCTCCGTTAAGCTTCTGGATGATAACGATGACCCAAGGCTGCGCGAAGACATCCGGCTTATTGTTTTAGATACACAGTGGTGGCTTCATAAATACGATAAACCTTACGGTGATACCGGGGAGTACGAACTTTTTGATGCCGGTGATATTCTTATTGAACTGGATGATATTCTAAAAAAACAGCGAAAAGACTATCTGCTGGTAGCTGCTCATCACCCATTAAGGACCAATGGCAACCATGGAGGTTATCTTCCCCCGTCAACGCATCTGAAACCACCCGTTTTTGGAAGCTTATATACGCTTTATCGCAGGGCTTTTGGGTTTCCGCAGGATGTGCATCATCACCAATATGCTAAGATGGTGGGTGCTCTGGAAGAGTTATTCCATGCTTATGAACTTGAAGATTTGATTTATGCCTCCGGCCATGCCCATAGCCTTCAGTATCACCGGGAAGAGGGTACACGCATCAATCACCACTACCTGATAAGCGGCTCCGGAACCAAGGAAAATTATGTGGCATCAGGGAGAGGGGCCGAATTTATCCACTCCGGAAATGGCTTTATGACGGTTCAATATTATGCTGATGGTTCTGTTTGGATGGAAGCATGGGTGCCCGAAGGTGACGGATCAACCGGTAAAATGCTGTATCGAAATCAGCTTAAACCTCCATTTGAAGAAGCCTTTCCTGACCAGGAATCTACAGAAGACATCCCGGATATTGACTACACCGACAGTACTAAAGTGGTTGCAGCCAATCCTGAGTATGATGGGAAAGGTGGCCTTTTCGAATTTTTTATTGGGTCCCATAATCGAAAATACTGGTCAATAGAAAATGAGTTTCCAGTTTTTGATGTAACTGAAGTGGAAGGCGGGTTGACTCCCGTTCGAACCGGAGGAAAAGGACAATCTACAACTATTCACCTGGAGCGTGAAGATGGTCGGGATTTCGTTCTTCGTTCCGTTGACAAAGAGGCTGGCCGAATCTGGGATGAAAACCTTAAGAAAACCATTGCCAGAGATCTTGCTCAGGATCAGTTTTCCATTATCAACCCCTTCTCTGCCCTTATTATTCCAACACTCGCTGATGCTATTGGCACCTATCACACCAACCCAAAAATCTATTACGTGCCAAAAGACCCTAAACTCGGCGTTTATGCAGAGGAAATAGGCGGACAACTTGCCCTTTTTGAAGAGCGCCCGAATGGCGACATGAGTGATGTTGCCAGTGTTGGTTTCACCGAAGAAGTACTCAGCAGTACAGAACTCATCAGAGAGCTGGATAATGATATAGACCACAGGGTAGATCAGCACACATTCGCCAAAAATCGCCTTTTTGATATGTTGCTTGCAGATTGGGATCGCCATGAAGACCAATGGCGATGGGCTTCTTTTGAACCTGAGGATGAAAAGGGTAAAATCTACAAACCCATCCCCCGAGATCGGGACATCGCCCTGATGAACATGACCGGAGTCATTCCTTCGCTGGCAAAAGTGCTGGGACCTTTCGCTCAGTATCAAAACTTCTCGGAAGACTATGGGTACCTGAAAGGCCTGAATAATAACTCCCTCGCCATGACGCGCCGGTTCACAAATCAGCTCACCAAACAGGAATGGCTGAATATTGCGGAAGACATCAAAAACTCTTTAACGGATGAAGTGATAGAGCAAGCCGTTCGAAACTATCCCGACCGGGTTTTTGAAAAATATGGAGAAGAAACGATCCGGACATTCAAAATTCGCAGAAACCAAATTGTTGCAGTGGCTGAAGAATACTATGACCTGATCTCTGGTGTAGTTTCCATTCAGGGAAGTAACAAGCGGGAACTCTTTGAAGTGCAGGTGATCAGTGAAGATGAGATCATCGTCAAAGTGTTCAAACTTTCAGGCAAAGGGGACCTGAGAGAACAATATTTTAAGCGAGCTTTTTTCAAGGATGAGACCCATGAATTGCGACTGTACGGAATGGGAGATGACGATATTTTCAAGCTGAATGGTGACACGAAGAACAACACAAAAATTCGGATTATCGGAGGCTCCGGGAAAGACGTGTACTCCGATTCAACCAATCGAAAAGGACTCACCCGGCAAGTTGAAATCTATGATACAAAGAATGGCAACTCCATAAACACCGGAGCGAATACGGATGTTAACCTGTCTGACAAAGCTGAAAACATTCATTACAATTACAGCAAAGACTTCCGCTGGAATACCGTTCGGGCCAAGCTCTTTTTTGAATACAATAATGATGATGGGCTTTTTCTTGGGGGCGGGCCACAAATCGTTCAAAATGGATTCAGAAAGCAACCCGCCTCTGTTCATTATCCCCGAGCCAATTACGCCCCCCTTACCGGAGCTTCAAATGTACGGTATAATGGCACTTGGTATAATCTAATTCAAAAGTGGGATGCAAAGCTGGATGGAGAGTTTCTGCTCCCAAAGAGTTATAAAAACTTTTTCGGCTTTGGAAATGAAACTACACTAGAGGGCCGATCTCTTAATTATTACCGGGCTCGCTTGTATCAGTTTGCTCTTGAGCCGGGCCTGAGTTTGAAGAAGAATATTCTGGAATTCTACGCTGGCATCCATTTTCGTGGGACGAATGTGGAAAAAGACCCCAACAACATTGTAACCGATCCTGTTAACGGAATTCCAAACGGTGAACTGGATGAACAGTACTTTACCGGACTCGCTAGTTCGTTGCGGTTTGTTGATTTAGATAATGGACTCAATCCCCGGCAAGGGTACCGGCTTAGTTTCATTGGTGATTATAACCTTGGCATTATTAGTACAGGAGAAACTTTTACCCGACTGGAATCTGAACTTGAATTATATTTCTCTCCCCGACTCAATCCTCAAATTACACTGGCCAACAGAGTTGGTTCAGCCCACAATATTGGAGACTTCCCTTTTTATGAAGCCAATACACTTGGAGGTACTACAAACCTGAGGGGATTTAACGGAAGACGTTTCTCTGGTCGAACCAGCTTCTTCAACAACACTGAACTCCGGCTTGAATTATTTGACTTCTATAATTACCTGTTAGGCGGAAAAGTTGGAATAAGCAGCTTTTTTGATGTTGGGCGTGTTTGGTTTGATGGAGAAGGCTCATCGGTTTGGCATTCCGGTTATGGAGGCGGACTATGGTTCAATATCTTTGAATCTTTTTTAATCAATTCGAGTATTGGTGTCTCGAAAGAAGGAACCTTGTTCTCAGTTAAAGCCGGATTTTTATTCTAGCACTCATATACTTTCGGGCTCTTTTATTGATTATATTTGATCAGGTCGAACCTTCCTAAATCACCAAATCACAATGCCATATTAAATGGCCCAGACTAATAACATACGATTGCTCGCCGCCATCATGTTCGCCGATATTGTCGGCTACTCAAAAATGATGCAAGAAGATGAAGAAAGTGCGAAAGCAGTCAGAGACCATCAGCGCTCTGTAATCGAGGAATACCTGCTAAAGTATCATGGCCAGGTGATGCAGTACTATGGGGATGGCACACTCATTATGTTTGGCAGCGCTCTTGACGCCGTAAATTGCGCCAAAGAAATTCAGGCTGAGCTCAGAAAAGAACCAAAGGTTCCTTTACGAATAGGTATACATATAGGGGATGTTGTTTATGATGATGAGGGCATTTACGGAGATGCCGTTAATGTTGCAGCAAGGGTTCAGTCTTTGGGTATAACAGGTTCTGTTATGATTTCAGGAAAGGTTTTTGATGAAGTCAAAAACCACCCGGGTATAAGAGTAGAAGCTTTTGGTGAACACGAGCTGAAAAATATTTACATCCCAATAAGTATTTATGCACTTGCCGATCGAGGTCTCGAAATTCCCAAACAAAGTTATATCGAAGAACTTACAGGCAGTACCCAAAAGAGCATAGCTGTGCTGCCCTTTTCTAATTTCAGCTCAGAACCTGATAACGAGTATTTTAGTGATGGTATAACAGAAGAGATTATCAATACACTTACACGAGTGAAAGATTTGCGTGTAGCTTCCCGAACATCCGTTTTTGCCTATAAAAAAGTAACCAAAGACATCCGGGATATCGGTAAAGAATTAAATGTTGCTGCCATATTAGAGGGAAGCGTTCGAAAAGCTGGAAATCGAATCAGGGTGACAGCACAGTTAATAAATGCAGATGACGGCTTCCACATTTGGTCGGAAAATTTTGAAGGGGAATTAAAAGATATTTTTACCGTTCAGGACGAAATTGCCCGTAAAATTGTAGGGCGGCTGGAAGACAGCTTCACAGAACAGGATAAAGGAAGGCTTTACGAATCACCAACTCAAAATATCGATGCCTACAACTACTACCTGCAGGGACTTTTTTATTGGAACAAACGATCTCCTGAAACCGTCCGAAAAGCAATTACCTTCTTCGAAAAAGCCATCGACGAGTGCAACACGTACACCAATGCTTACTCATACCTTGCCAACTGCTATACCTATCTGGGAACTATAGGTCACATGTCAGGTGAAAAAGCTTTTACCAAAGCAGAGAAGAATGCCCTCAAAGCTATTGAGATTAATAATTCCAGAGCCGACTCTTACATTGCTCTTGGCTTTGTAAACCTGTTTTTCAAGTGGGATTTTTATACGGCCGAATCGAACCTGCGGAAGGCCATCACAATGGAACCAAATAGCAGTGAAGCCCGGCAGGCTCTCTCTTTTTATAATCGTATTGTTGGCCGTTTTGATAAAATGCTTCAACAAGCTGAGGCGGCTGCAAAAATTGACCCCCTTTCCCTCCCTGCGTTGCTTGAGCTAGGACGTGCACACTGGGTGGTAGGGAATTATGAAAAAGCCCTTAATTCCTTCAACGAGGCCCTCGATTTAGACCCTGTGTTCAGAGCTGCGCTCGAAGGAAAAGCACTCGTTTACATGAGTCAGAAAAAGTATGATAAAGCACTTAGGGCAGCTAAAAAATATATTGACCTTATTGATTCCAAGCACAAAGGTGGTTCCCAGCTGGCTTGCATCTATGCTTTAATGGGTGATAAAAAACGAACAGAAGAAAGCATTGAGTTAATTAAGAAACGTGCACAAGATCAGCCTAATCAAAACCTCACACTGGATTTTGCTATGGTTTATGCTGCCCTGGGAGATAAAGACCTGGCTTTCAAATACCTGAATAAGGCATTAAAAAACAGGCTCGGTTCACTGCTCCTGATAAAGACTCTTCCGGTAATACGAAACCTTCAAGATGACCCGCGCTTTGATGAGCTAGTAGATAAAATTGGGCTGCCCAAAGAATCTAAAGCCCACCTTAAAGCTCATTAATTCATTGGTTTTTTCGTATCTTAAATACTCACAATTCGGGAATTAACTATGTCAGACACACAACAGGAAGCCCCTCAGGCGGAAGAAGAAAAAAAAGATCTCGGCTCACGCAAACGGGGAGTTTCAGATATGTTTCGGACTTCTTACCGAACCCATATCGAATTAAGTGCCATTGCGGATAACAAATCCAATATCATGATTAGCATTAATGGCATAATCATATCCATTATTATTGCTTCTATATCTCCTAAGATAGATTCGAATCCATGGCTGCTGATTCCCACTTCTATCCTGCTGGTAACCTGTATGATTGCCCTTGTGTATTCTGTTCTCGCTGCCCGCCCAAGGGTAAGTAAAGAAGACGTCACACTGGAAGATGTGCGTTCAAACCGCTCTAATATTCTATTTTTCGGGAATTTTAATAAGCTGAACAGAGAAGATTACGTAACGGGCATGGAAGAGCTAATGACCAACAGCGAACGACTTTACGATACTATGGCCCGCGATTTATATGGCTTGGGATCAGTACTTTCAGAAAAGTACAGACTAATCAGAATCGCTTATAATGTATTTATGGTAGGGCTCGTGCTTTCCGTAAGCAGTTTTATTCTGGTTTACCTGCTTGTGTCTGGTGGTGCTGGCTTTTAATCTCCCTCTTCTTCATCAATATTTTTGTAAGCCTGGGTTATACGCTGATTCATCAGTCGCCGGTAATTTTTAAACTCATATTCACTTACCGTAAACTCAGACCGGTATTCCCCGTCAAAGCACTCTACTTTTAGCTTATTTTCTTTATCCGTTTCGGTGACTTTTACCTCTACTTCTCCCAGTCGATATGTTTGCACTACCGTATTCTTCAATGAATCACGCCCTAGTTTGCTACCTCTTTACCTTGTCTTTTAAACTTTTTATCAAGAATGTTGTAAATATCTTCCTCAGGATTTCCTACGGTTATGTTGCCATCAGCACTTGACGCCATAGCATGAGTTCCCTGCGTACTGGTATCAATATTAGTATGTACAACTTCGTCTCCAACTTTTGTAATCCTCATCACAACCTTAGCAACATTGATAGTCCCTTCTTTATTACCAACAAGATTCCGGGCATTGGAAGCCGGCATCTGAATATAACCCAGAATTTCATAGGTACTCTTGGATTCATCCCAGCCAGAACTTTCAACGTTAATTCCAGACTGTAAAAAAGCCAGCGAAGCTTGATCAGCTACATTGCTGATATCACCCAAATAGTTTCTTTCGTACCGCTCTTTACGAGCTTCATTCATTGATGCGCAGCCGGCTGCTACAAACAAAACAATACTTAATGTCAAGAAATATGAGCTATTGATGTACGTCATTTCTATATAAATTTGTTATTTTAATTTACTCTTGAAGTAAACGTTGATTGCCATCCTAAATTCTTACTTAAAATGTTAATTTCCAAAAGATGAATAAACGGTACCTTTTTGTTGTTTTTGCACTGATTTTTTTAGGGTTTTTTCTTGTGCGGTCTTTGGATCAAATTTCCAATGACGACCTGAAAGAAAGTGTAAAATGGTATACCCTTGCTGAAGCGCAATCTGTTGCAGCCTCTTCAGACAAACTTATTTTTGTTGATGTCTATGAAATTGGGTGTAAATACTGCCGGGCAATGGACCGAGAGGTATTCCCTGATTCTACCGTTCAGCAGGTTATGTATGCTAATTATATCCCCGTTCGTCTTGATGGGAATTCTACAGAACCTGTAAAATTCAACGGGCAGCTGATTCCATCTAAAGAGTTGGCTCAAAGCAAAGGTGCTTATGTTTTCCCAACGTCACTGATTTTAGATGCACAAGGAAACGTTATCAAGAAGAAAACAGGTTATATGGGCGTAGATGAGTTCCGCCAATTCCTATATCAATAATCAGCATTAACAATAAATTTTATGATGACTTTAAAAAAACTGACAAAGAACTTCTTGCCGTTTTTAACCTTACTCTTGCTCACAACCGGATGCAACAGCCAGACCAGTGATGTTAAAAGTAACCTTAACGTAGAAGCTGAGCTGGTGGTTGAAGGTATCCGAATTGGGTGGGGCATTGCCTTCCTTCCAAATGGTGAAATGCTGGTAACCGAGAAAAGTGGCGTGCTTTATCGTATTAACAACGGTGAAATTATTGCTGAAATAACAGATGGTATTCCTTCAGACCTTGATGTAAACGGACAGGGCGGGTTTCTGGACGTGAAACCCCATCCGGACTATGAAGAAAATGGCTGGATTTACTTTTCTTATTCATCCAGTGCTGGTGAAGGATCCGGCAGTAACACAAAAATTATTCGTGCTAAGTTAGATGGAAACAGCCTTACCTCTATAGAGGAAATTTATAAAGGTGAACCTAATTCAAACCGTGGCCAGCACTATGGCAGCAGAGTTGTTTTTGACGAGAATGGACACCTGTTTTTCTCCATTGGTGACCGGGGCAACAGGAGCGTTAACCCTCAAGACCTAAATCGTGACGGTGGTAAAATTTACCGTCTTAATGCTGACGGCACTATCCCTTCAGATAACCCTTTCGTTGGAAAAGAGGGCCTTGATGCCATGTATTCATACGGACACAGAAATCCACAAGGTATGGCCGTTCATCCTGAAAGTGGATTGGTTTGGGCACACGAACATGGCCCGCGCGGTGGAGACGAAGTCAATATTATTGAACCTGCCAAAAATTATGGCTGGCCTGTTATAAGCTATGGCATTAATTATGACGGAACGGAGTTCGCGGAAGACACAGCACGCGATGGCATGGAACAGCCCGTAACTTATTGGGATCCTTCAATTGCTCCTTCTGGAATGGCCTTCATAACAAGCGATAAATATCCAGGCTGGAAAGGAGACCTTCTGGTTGGATCATTAAAGTTCGCCTATATTGCTCATCTGGATTTAGAAGGCGATGAAATAGTTAATGAACAAAAACTGGTAGAAGGAACCGGAAGAATCCGAGCTATTGAACAGGGACCTGACGGATATATTTACTTTTCCGCTGAAGGGGATGGAATTTACCGGCTCATGCCTTCAAATAACTGATTTTTATAATTCTGGACTTTACAGGCCTGGTCTAACTGATCAGGCCTTTTTTGTTTGTTTGAAAATTCTGAGCAACATTCAGCCCCGGTGAACAATTTTTTTGTAAGGAATTGATTTTTTAGTGCTCTTACCTACATGGAGCAAAGAAGCACATATCGATTTCCTTTTAGCCGGTATCCGGCTGTTAGAATTGTGCTCCTGATGATTTTGGGGATTCTTATTTACCGCTTTTTCACTCCCTCTTTCCTGCTAAGTGCCGTGCTCTTTTCCTCTCTGGCAATCATTTTTGGAAGCATCGAATGGTTGAACCGAAATTCAGTCAGCTCTTTAATATCAAACATATGCATCTTCATTTTTCTTTTGTTGATCACATCATTCGGAATTTTCAGAATGGCGGTTCAATCCGAAAAATCAGACTCAGCAACAGAACAGCTCATCAGAGTTTCTGAATGGGAAGATGTGACTGTAGTTGGCTCTATTCAGTCTATATCTGTTTCCTCTGCGGGGAAAGAACGGTGGGATTTTCAGGTTGATAGTATTTATTTCGGAAACTTAGTTTCCGGTGATGATTTCCGGGCACGGATACTGGCAGATGAAGCTGCCGGAAAGGCTACTTTGGGAGATCGGGTTAAGTTTACAGGAACCATCATTCCCATTTCAGAAAAGCGAAATCCTCATGATTTTGACTACCAGGCATATTTGAGGTCCCAGGGTTTTTCTGCCCAAATAAAACTGAATAGTAGTTTTACAATCACCCCAAACAAGAACCTCTCTGAGTGGGTTTGGTGGCGCGAAAGAGCCCTGGAGTTAGTTGATAAAAACTTCGATGACCAGACAGCCCCTATTGCCAAAGCATTATTGGTTGGTTATAAACAGGATTTGGATTGGGAATCTAAAACTGCGTTTGCTCGTGCCGGGCTATCACACATTATGGCTGTCTCAGGTTTGCATGTTGGTTTTATTATCGCCCCATTCTGGATCATTATTCCCTACTTCTGGACAAAAAAGCATGGCAGTAAAATCGGGCTCATTCTTCTTATCCTTATTTTATTAGGCTATGCCGGAATCACCGGTTTTTCTCCCTCTGTAATGAGGGCATCTGTGATGGCTGGTTTTCTAACCTATGGAAAGCTCTTTCACAAAGTAAACGACTCCATCAACCTTACAGCTGCTGCAGCTATTGTTCTTTTGGTTATTAACCCTTCTCAGCTTTTTGATATCGGGTTTCAACTTTCGTTCTCAGCCGTACTAATTATACTTCTCATTCTGCCTGTTATTCAAAACCTGCTTCCATACTGGGTTCGTATCCGGTGGTATGGAAAACCGCTGATGGTAATCATTGTTTCTTTAGTTGTACAATTCGGGCTATATCCATTACAGGTTTACTACTTTGGAGAGATTTCTCTGGTTAGCCCTATAGCCAATGCTCTGTTTGTCCCTTTTCTTGGAGTTGTAGTTCCTCTTTCTTTAATAGCTCTATTCCTTACAGTATTTATTCCGATAGCAGGATTTGTACTGAATTACCCCTCCTATATTTTCCTTGAATGGATGAGTAGTTTCGTAAATATAGCTGCCGGGTGGGACTGGGCCTGGACTACAGCTTCGCTGAATAGCAGCCTGATTTTTATCCTTTGGCTGTTTTTAATTCTTGGCATTTCAGCGTGGCAAACGGCCGCATTGCGATGGAAGCTAGTCGCCGGCTTTTTAGCAACCGCCTGCCTGATGTTCTCACTCAATACAGCAAATAGACTCCTGCCAGCCAAATTGCGTGTCACTTTTTTTGATGTCGGTCAGGGAGATGCCGCCCTTCTACAAACCCCAAATAACAAAAACATCCTTATTGATGCTGGTGTATGGTCGCCGGGATATAACAGTGGCAGATCTGTTATTCTTCCTCATTTAAAAGCATCCGGGATCAAACACCTTGATGCCGTTATCCTGAGCCACCCTCATGCCGATCATATTGGCGGCATCCTCGATTTAATAGATAATATTTCTATTGGTATTATTTACAACTCAGGATATGAATACGATTCCAACCTCTATCAATCTTATCTAAGCCTGGCTGAGGAAAAGTCGATACCTATAAAATCATTGGTTTCAGGAGACACACTTGGGCTGGATCCATCCATGTTGTTTTTGATCCTTGGGCCAGATGGAAATATCTACAACTCTGATCCCAATGAACACTCCCTGATAGTAAATGTAATTTATGGTGAATCTGAGTTCCTGTTTACCGGAGATGCCGGAGAAGACCAGGAAGAAAGGTTGGTTCATGCTTACCAAAACCTGTTGGATACTGACCTGTTAAAGGTGGGGCATCACGGTAGCAGAACAAGTTCAGGAACCACTTTCCTGAATTCTGTTACTCCTGAAATAGCCGTAGTATCGCTGGCAGAACGGAATCGTTTCCGTCACCCACACCGTGAAGCCTTGGCCCGACTGCACCGAACTGATGCCCAAATGTTATTTACAAGTTTGGAAAAAGCCCTCGTTTTTGAATCTGATGGAAAATCTATTCATCGAATCCATTGGTGACACCGTATCAAAAGATGCCTTTTTGATAAAAAACCGGTATCCTTCAGGGCTAAACATTATTCAATATTACCTGACCAAAAATCTTAATGGCAGAAAAGGAACGACTTAGCTTCGAAGAGGCTTTAAAGAAATTGGAATCAATAGTGGAACAACTTGAGGATGAAGAGATTACACTGGAAGATTCTGTAAAGCTATATGAGGAAGGCGTGAAAATGTCTAAGTTTTGTACCGAAATTCTGGAACAAGCTGAACTTCGTATAGAACAAGTAAACGAAGCCAATACCCAGTAAATTTTTATCCTATGGACCAGAAACAGCCAACACCTGGAAAATTACTTGCTCAGATAAACTCCCCTTCCGACCTAAAGAAGCTTGAGGAAGATCAGCTTCAGGAAGTATGTGATGAGTTGCGCCAGTATATCATAGATATGGTGTCCGTTCATGGCGGGCACTTTGGAGCCAGCCTTGGAGTTGTAGAATTAACAACTGCCCTTCACTATGTATATGACACCCCAAAAGATCTTCTTGTCTGGGATGTTGGCCACCAGGCATATGGACATAAAATCTTAACCGGCAGAAGAGATGAATTTCATACAAACAGGCTATATGGCGGGCTTTCTGGTTTCCCAAAACGTTCTGAAAGTGAATACGACACCTTTGGCGTTGGCCATTCAAGTACTTCTATTTCTGCTGCGCTGGGCATGGCTGTTGCCCGTGATTTAGATCAATCTGACAAAAAAGTAGTAGCGGTAATTGGTGATGGCGCCATGACTGCCGGTCTCGCTTTTGAAGCAATGAATAACGCCGGTGCAATGAACAGCGACATTCTGGTAATTCTAAACGACAATAATATGTCGATTGACCCGAATGTTGGAGCTCTCAAAGAATATTTGGCTGACATTACAACCAGTAAAACCTTCAATAAGATGAGGGATGAAGTGTACGATATGCTCGGACACTTTAAATCGGCCGGTGAGAAAATGCGCAAGGTTGCCTCACGGCTTGAAAAGGCGATGACCGCCGCTCTTACTCCTGGTTCACTTTTCCGTTCTTTAGGATTTAAATATTACGGCCCAACGGATGGACATGATGTAGATGGTCTCCGGAAAATGCTCGAAGACCTCAGAGATGTGAAAGGCCCTAAATTACTTCATATCGTTACTGTTAAAGGTAAAGGATTTGCACCGGCCGAGCGTGAACAAACAAAATGGCACGCGTCCAGCAGCCCATTTGATAAAATAACCGGGAAATCCCTTTCCGCTCCTTCAAAGCCAAATCCCATCCCAAAATACCAGGATGTATTTGGCGATGCTTTGGTTGAACTTGCTGAAAAAGACGAACGCATTGTGAGCATGACACCGGCTATGCCAAGTGGCTCAAGCCTGTGGCCTATGATGAACACCTTCCCGGAACGAGCTTTTGATGTTGGCATCGCAGAACAACATGCCGTTACTTTTGCCGCCGGTTTAGCCACCGAAGGGAAAAAAGCTTTTTGTGCGATTTATTCATCATTCCTGCAGCGTGGTTATGACCAGCTGGTACATGATGTGGCCATTCAAAACCTACCGGTTGTTTTTTGTATTGATCGCGCCGGACTGGTAGGTGCTGATGGCCCTACTCACCATGGTGCTTACGACACCGCATATATGCGAGCGATTCCTAACATGATCATTTCTTCCCCGCTCAATGAGCAGGATTTACGGGATATGATGTATACCGCTTCAAAGTATGATGATGCAGCATGGGCTATACGGTATCCACGGGGCAGAGCTACGGGAATGAAGGTTCGGGAAGGATTCGAGCCTATGGAAATTGGTAAAGGTGTCAAACTGAGAGATGGCGATGATATCGCGATACTCAGCTTTGGCCCTATTGGAAAATATGTAACCGAAGCCGCTGAGACCCTCTCAAAAGAGGGTATCGAGATCGGGCATTTCGATATGCGCTATGCAAAACCTCTGGATACAGATTTGATTGACCAGGTATGTCAAGAGTATAATCACATTATCACCCTTGAAGATGGTGCAAAAATGGGTGGATTCGGAAGTGCGGTAGCTGAATATATCGCTGAGAAGGAAGAAAGACCGACGTTAAAAATAATGGGTATTCCCGATCGTATAGTAGAACACGGCACCCAGCGAGAACTCCACGATGAAATAGGAATTGGTGTTGCCGGTATCATTGAAACCGTAAAGCAAAAAGTACACGTAAAGGTTTGAAGTTGAAACACATCCACTTACTGGTTCTATCAGGTTTTATTCTGTTTTTTACCAGCTGTATAAATGATAAAGACATCCCTGTCTACGAAGAAGTTGAAGGAGTAGTGTTAGAAAATGGGCAAGCTGTTTCGAACGCAGATATTCATATTCGCAACCATTTTAACCCAGGAGGGTTTTCACAGGAAAATGCCGCCGAAGAATACACTATTAATTTCACCATCCAATCTGAAGCTGTTTATACCATTTCTTTATTCAGACACGGAGCGGACAGTATATTCTATACTTTTTTTGATGACACTCTTGCACCTGGCAATCAAGAGATAATAATCCCGGATTCTTTACTTACAAATGGTATTCTGGGCTATGAAATAGAAACCAATCAGGATCTGGTAACCAGGAATCTGTTTTTGGTAAATAAACCTGACAGTCTCTTACCCGGATCATTTCCATTTACTACCACAAATGCTTTAGGTGAATTCACTTTAAATCAAAACTACCTTGCTTTGGGACTTGGATTCAGGTCCATAGATGGCTTTTTTGAAGTTACGGATAGTCTCCAAATATATGTTGTTCAGGATAGCAGTATTCAGGCTAAACGCACTGTTGAGGTTAAACCCAACAAGAGTAATTTCTTTGAGATTGTTTTGGATTAATATAGATTGAGGTATGAATCGCTTTATTCCTCTGCTTTACATTGCACTACTCTTTTTCACAGTACTATCATGTGAATCTAATTCCGTATCGGGGGAAGACCCTGAGATAATCGAATACGAGATTATTCCATCTTTAACAGAAGTCTCGAACATTGATACTACCGTGGCTTTAGGTGTTGGTATTTATAAAGGAGATTCTTTATTAGCTATATCAAAAGAAGAAGAATACTCATTTAAACTGCCCGAAGGCCGCCACACCCTTCAATTGAAATCTTCGCTGCACCAATCAAAGGAAGTAGAGATTGTTGTTCAAGAAAGTCGCACTCCAATTGTTTGGAATGAAACCATCGAACCCATCTATGGAGTTTTCTTTCCTATGGCCTTAAACAATAAGTGGAAGTATACTTATACAGGCTATGTGCACACTGACAGATATGAAAACGAACACGAAGGAACCAGGATTGTAGAAATTACTGCCGTTAATACCGAAGGGCAGGATACGCTATTTACCTTTGTAACAACAACGACTTTCACTTCTTACCTTGATGAAGATCGGTTTAATGAAAACCAGGAAGTCGTCCGTGTTCAGGATACTACCTTCACAGAAAATTCCTTTTCATCTACTATAAGAAAAAAACCTGATAACCGACTGATTGTTGAATCAGAATTATCACCTTTTTTTGGTTTAAAAAACTGGCTTTCAGACCAGGGAGATTTTTCCTACAAACTGTATTCCTCTTACCCATTAAGCCATACTCACGGTGATACTTTGTATGCAGCGACAGGCGCAGGTCCCTACTATCCTTATATTATGATTCTAAATGGTAAGGGAATTGTGTCATACAATTACAGTTGGGGACATTTAGACCATGGTCAAGAAAAGTATCAACTTGCAGAAAGCACCATTTGGTAAAATTGCATAGCAACAATTAGTTAAGAATGAAATTTACCCTTTCTGATTTTGACTACAATCTTCCCGAAAAGCTCATCGCCCAGTCCCCGGCCCATCCCCGAGATCATGCACGCCTGCTGATTTATAACCGGGAAGACAAAAGCATAACCGATGACTATTTCTACAATATCGGCAACTACCTGCCGGATGATACCACTATGGTGGTTAATAACAGCAAAGTTGAGAAGTGCCGGCTGCTGTTTGATGACGGAAAGAAAGAGCTATTTGTAACCTCCGTCAGCAACAACAACACCATTGAAGCAATGGTGCGTCCCGGCAAGAAGTTTAAGCAGGGCAAAAAGCTTCAATTGGCTGAAGACATCTCCGCGAGAGTAATCAATATTGCCGAAGACGGATTACGAACCCTGGTGCTGTCCTGTGATATGGACGACCCAAAGCTGGAACCGTATAAATACACCCCCTTTCCTCCTTACATCGAGCAGGATGAATCTCTTTCCGATGAGTATCAAACCGTTTATGCGAAGGATTTGGGAAGTAAGGCCGCTCCTACGGCCGGTCTTCATTTCACGGATGAATTGCTTGCTAAACTGAAAGATGTAGGGATAAAGAAAACGGAAGTCACCCTGCATGTGGGACTGGGCACCTTTGCCCCGGTTAAAACGGAAAACCTGGACGAACACAACATGCACAGCGAATGGTTTCAGCTTACAGAATCCACATGTAAAGAATTGAATTCAGCCAAACATATAACGGCCGTTGGCACAACCAGTATCCGCGTTTTGGAGACCGCCTCTAACTCAGAACGAGAATTCACCCCGGAAAGCAGGGAAACCGACATTTTCATCACTCCGGGCTATTCCTTTAAAGCAGTTGATGCTTTGATTACCAACTTTCACCTTCCCAAAAGCACCCTCCTTATGCTGGTTGCCGCTTTTATGGGATTCGATGAAATGAAACGGGTTTATGAACATGCCATTAATGAAGAATACAGGTTCTACTCTTTCGGTGATGCCATGCTGATATTATAAATCAGAAGCTGATTTTAGATGTTTCTGAGTACAACTCTTCTTATATTTGATGCCCTTTTGAAATGCTGAAAGAATACTTCGACATTCAATATTGAATGTTCAGTGTTCGATATTCAAAACATCTGCGCCCGTAGCTCAACCGGATAGAGCGTCTGACTTCGGATCAGAAGGCTGAGGGTTCGAATCCTTCCGGGCGTACTTTTAAACCCTGTAAGTCATTGATTTGCAGGGTTTTGTTGTTTTATGGGTATAATATAGGTATAACATTTGTAAGGAATTGTTCTGAACTCGCTCTTACTATTAACCTTTAATAAAATTCGGGGATATTATGCCAAATTATGTAGTTAATGACAATGCTCAGAATAATGGAGACCATGAAGTTCATAAAACTTCGTGTATTTGGTTTCCCAAAATTAAAAGCTATACCAGCTTGGGTTCGCATGATAGTTGTGCAAGTGCAGTAAAAGAAGCAAAAAAAGTTTATCCCCAATCAAACGGGTGTGAAACGTGTTCTAAGCCCTGTCACACAACTTAATTTAAGTAGTAAGTAAAACCTTAAATAATCGTTACCTTTGTCAAAAAATATTTTAGATGATTGACATTGGTAATAGTTGGGATGCTTTCGAAAGAGTGAAGGAATCCATAAATAATATGCGGGCGTTATCAGTATTACCAGATGGCGCTGAGGTTACTTTTAATTCTTGCGGTTTTGCTCGGCCAATTTCAATTGTTCCTCTATCAATAATGGGTCTTTCGAAGAATTTATCTTTTTCTGACATTCCTGGATATTTAGGCACTATTGGGTTTCCTAGCGGACAAGAGGTAGAATATTATACTGATAATAACGGAACCTATTTACCTCTTACAAGAGCTGATTTAACAAATTTGGACTATGAGGGCAAAGAACAGAAGTTAAGATCACTATCTGATATTTATATTTCCCTTTTAGAAAGAAATATAATTACAGATAAACAATTTCTCCAAAGAATAGGGAAAGATGTATCAGCTTTATTAATTACAGAAATGATTGATAATATATTTGAACACTCAGAAGCATCAACTAGTATTATATTTTCACAGTATTGGCCGGGAAATGATTCTTGTGAGATTTGTTTAGCTGATAATGGTATAGGTATGTATGAGTCTTTATTAAATGCTGGGAGAAATGTTGAATCTGAAATTGATGCTATGCAAAAAGTAATAGAAGAATTTCTATCTGCAAAAGATGAATTTGGCTCGACCAAAAGGGGTA
The DNA here is from genome assembly GCF_040218225.1 of Gracilimonas sp. Classification (NCBI taxonomy): domain Bacteria; kingdom Pseudomonadati; phylum Balneolota; class Balneolia; order Balneolales; family Balneolaceae; genus Gracilimonas; species Gracilimonas sp. The sequence goes on along the minus strand of NZ_JAVJQO010000004.1, from coordinate 587,742 downwards.
CAGGTATTAGAAACGCAATAAATCTTTTATCAAATAATGAACTAAACGGGTATTTTTGCGTTATAAGTGGTACAGCAGGTTATTATGTAGATAGCCAAGGCCGAAAAACCTTCCTGAATTTGCAAAATCTTGATTGGAATGGTACTATTGTAAACATGGGTTTTACTAAACCCGCACAAAAACTAGATATCTATGAATATATTCGCTAAACATATCGATCTTAGTAAGAAGCTTAATGTAAGCGTTTTGAGTAATAGAGCGACAGCACGCACTTTATATAATAAAGAGATTAAAAAGACTCTTTATCCTAATGTAGTCATTGATTTTAAAGATATTGAATTTGCTTCTAGGTCTTTTTTAGATGAACTAAATTCTTTATTAGCTGAAAAAAGGTTTAGTAATATTCATAAGATGAATATGAATCATCAAGTTTCAAAAATGGATAAATTAGTATCTAATAAAAGTGAAATTGTTAGAGAAGATTTTAAACAAAAAAAATCAGAAGCAGATTTAATGACTGTTTAAAAATTTACTAAACTAGATTATAAACCCTGTAAATCATTGATTTACAGGGTTTTATTGTTATATAGGTATAACAAATATTGGATTTTAGATGTTTTTTTAATCGTTGAAATCTAATAATTTGATATAGATGACAACTATCTATTACATCTTAGGAACCATATAGGATCATTAGATAAAATAATTTATACTAGCGAATGGAGTTAAAGTACGAGCAGGAAGTTGACCACTGTAATTTGGATGACTATTCACCAAAAGATCGTGAGGCATTTAGATGGGTTTTTGATGATATAAACCATCCGAATAATTTTCTTCCTCCCATTAAAATTACTCCAGAAAGAGATAAGCGGGACTGTGGGCTTTGGGCGGTATCTTTTTTTGATACAATTGAACAAGCAAAAAGCCGGTTTAAAGAAATTACAAAAGACAAAACGTATCTATATAAGAAGTTGGGTCAAAATGTAGCTAACGGCAACTTAAGTGTGGATGATGGCATTTCATGTGACTCTAATGAACAAGGACATTTTGACCTTCATGAGTATGTTGGAGTTGATTTAAGTAGTAAATTCGCCATTGTTGACTCATTAATTTAAAATGCAAGAAATAAAAGCCTTAACGGTTGAGGTATTACCTTATAGTGAACTAGTAAGGGTAGGAACTTTATTGTTTGAAGAATTCCCCTCAACAGTTGTTTATAAATCAAAAGATGGCTTTCCTATTGTAAGGGAGTGGTTAGATTGTAGCGATGACGGCAAAACAGATAGGTATTACTTCTTTAAAACGAATAACTACCTATTGTTGAACTTTATAAATGGAGAGATAAGTCATCGTCAGCTTATGCTCAATCCGGTAGATGGTTTTGGCTTCTTTGTAGATAATGGAGGGGAAGAGGATAAAGTTGTAATTGCTAATAAGACTGAATTCCCAGACGATTATTTGCCAAGATATGATGTTTATGCAGATCGAGAAAATATTGTTGATTACGAAAAAATATTAAAAGAATTCAACCGTGAAAAGCTTAGTAGTACTAATATAAATGACTACATCCATAAAGCCGTTAGTTATGAATCAAACTCTGAGACCTTCAACCTTCATTTATTAGCAGGTGAAGGGGTTAAGTATGGTACAATAGATACAGACCTGTTAGGAGTTGCAATTACTGAATTTGACAAGGTTTATAGAGAAATAGCTTATGATACTTATCTAGGAAAGAATAGAGGTAAAATATCTTCCAAAACCGATAAGCATAGAGAAGTAATTCAGTTTGCAAAAACAGAGGTATTCCATAATGCGGCTGCTTCATATAGTATATTCTTAAGACCAAAATTTTCACAGCCTTCATTTTTTGACAAGTCATCAACTACCGAAGCAATAGCAGAAAAAATCTTTATGCTATTTAATGAAAGTATTTCTAAAGAGAATAACATTGAGGTATTTCAAATCCTTAGCGACTATTCTATCTCATCCTACATCGATTTTTTAGATGAAATAATTAAACGTGATTTAAAACTAGACATAGGTTGGTTGAAGCCACAAACAGGAACACATTATAAATCCAATTTCAGTCTTCTAAGGGCAGATAGAGCAAAAAATAAAATTACAGATCTCTCATTTACAGATAGTGATCAATTCGATGTAAATGGTAGATTTACAGCCTTAAATTGTAATACTGGCCACTTTAACTTCGAGTCAACTAAAAACGAATTGTTTAGCGGTTATTTTGACAATAGGATTGAAGATTCAATAGTGAGATTGAACTTCAGGGATTTATATAAGATACATATAGAAAGGAAGATTGAGAAAAAGCCAGGTATTAGAGATCCCAAGATCGAAGACACACTTATGTCACATTTTATGATTGAAGAATAGGTGTTGGCGAAATATGGGACTATAAACAAGCCCGCTCGCTGCTTCACCACCTTTTCGTGCCCTTAATCGGGCATTTTTTGTATCTGTGATTACTTATAGTAAAACGTCCATTTACTATAATCATTAATGCACAAAAGGCGTGCAACGGTGTGCACGCCTTTAAAGCTTTGATAGTTCTATGGTAAGCAACTTACATCAGTACACGTCTTTCACCCAATCGATGGCATGAGTGAAAAAGCTCCAGTGGCCAAATACCACTAAGTTCATTGGCTGAGTAGCCATTTTCTGCATTCTTTTCTGACCTTTTAAAAATCGCTTAACTAACCTTCTAAAATGAATAAGCTGTTTTTTGGTTAGCTCTACTTGCTTTAAAACTACATCTCCCCAATTCCTTGAACACCCCCACAATCTTCCCTGATTTTCGGGAATATCATCGTCACTCTTTGCAATGTATTTCGTTAAATATCTTCCACCTTTTAGACTAAACATTCGGTCAACTGATGTCCCAACTTTTGAATGATCTATTAGTTTAGTATCCCAAAATCGTTGAGCAACCTCATACCAGTTTTGCAAAATCCACTTTCGAACATCTACTATATTTTGATCTTCAGGTAAGTACATCATTAAATGATAGTGAGGTGCTCCACGTCCTTGAAACTCTAACCGCCAAAGATACTCTATCTCTTCACTGTACTTTCTTTTGCAACGCTTCAAAAATGCGTCTAAATCTGCTTTGTGTTCTTTTCCGTCTGCAGGATATCTGGACGGGTAGGTAAGCACTACATGAAAGAATTTAGTGATGTCATCGGGATTACACTGGTTAACCCGAATCAATAACCGCCTTCTTGAATTCTTTGTTAGCCCTTTGATATCCCCTTTTCTTCTTTTAGGTGGTTCGTTAGCATAGTCATCATCTACACGCTTAAAGAATGCTTTACCTGTCTTTTTGTATTGATGATTAAAATTAACGTTATCCGTTATTCGCTCACTTGGTCTTTCTTGTCGTTGGAGCTCATCCCGCAGTTTTCCAAACTTCTGAATATCTGTTAACGGGTCTAATGTAATCTTACAGCTATTCCCGTGAACCTCAATTAACCCCTTCGAATGGTAATCGTTATGCTTGGCTTCATAATACGGACGTTTAAAAGTATTTAGCAGTTCAAACTGCCTGCGCTGTTCCTCACTGACGCAGTAAAACTGTTTCTGATACCGTTTTATATCCTTTCTTATTAACGATTGTATTTCTGGACTTTCGAGTTGAAAATCAAAATCATCTATGACTGATTGACTCATAACAAATGGCCTTAATCAATCCGGATTTTATTTTCTTCCAGGTACTGCTCAATGTCTTCCATTTTGAACAGTACGCTTCGACCTTCTTTGATATATGGCAGACCTTGTTCTTTTCTCAGGTAGTATATCTTGCCTCTTGACCAGTCGGTAAGCTCTTCTAGTTCTTCTGTTGTGATGAATTCCTTTCGGTTGGTCTTGCGAATAACCGCAGGAAGTTTACTCTCGAATACGTTTAAGAGTACCCGTTCTACTATCGTCTCGATTCGCTGTAACAGGTCGTCTATAAATGAATCAAAGTTCATAATGGTCTCCTTCTAATTTTAAGTTCGAAGGAGAAGCTAACACCATTAATCAACAAACGTAAGAAACACAGTAACTTAACATGACTTAACTTACTTAAATCAGATTCTACTTAGGTTAAATCATTTTTTTCAAGTAATGAACTTACCTTTCGAGCCAACACCGTATCATCTTTGTAGGTGTCCTTATTAATTTTTTCAACTTCTGATGAATTGATAAGTAGCTGGACAATTCGAGCGTATTTAATTTTTCCTTTCTTTTTAGGTGAGTTCCATATTAACCGCTTGTAATCATCGTGGCCTTCTTTGGCTTTCTGCACCCAATCAACAATAAATGACTCTATGTATTCATCGCTTACTTTTTCAGGTCTTCCCCCTTTATCAACTTGCTCCTGCTGTTCTTTTCTTTCCTGCTCTTCTTGTTTTATCTGAACTTCTTTTTGAACAAACCGATCTTCTTCAATCTTTTTATCTAACCCCTCTTGAAGTATCAGCTCTGTTAGGTCTTTTGTACGTTCATTCAAATAATTGATCTTATCAAAATGAATGATGGCCTCTCTTAAATCCTTACCGTCTCTCTCTAACTTTGCGAACGTTACCTGTTTAAAGTAGTCCATATTTTCATCGACGTAATGAATTAGGCTTGCCAACTGAAAAGAAGACCAACTCTCATACTGTTCTAAAAAGTCTTCGAAGTTTATTCGGGGATAGGATTTATTGAGTTCATTAACTTTTTGCTCATCCTTATCATCTTTTTCCCGATATGGCTGGAATTCTTTTATAAACTCAATCCCATTCTTAAACCACTTTTCATGGTGGATGATCTTCTCTAATGAATCTTCCCGTTCCTTGGCAGTTTCTTTGATGAATTTTTTTAATTCATTAAACGTGGCTGTGAACCCGTTCTTTTTTACCGAGTCCGAATACATTCCAAAGATTAATTCATCCCCTTTTGATGAATAACCATCTGGATTAATGGAAAATGCTTTCTTGCTCACTTTAGGGTAGAAAGGAATATTAGCTTTAAACCCTTCATTATCTTTTTTATTCATTACAGCTTACTTCTGGTGAATTTCATTTTCTATTTTATTCATTAATTCCTTTAAGAAACCAATTCTGACTTAACTTTCTGAATCCCGTTAATGAGTTATCATCGAATTAATGAATTCCCCGATCAATTTTAATGAATAATGCTTAAAGAAATGAATTTGCGCTTAATTCATTTAGCATCGGTTTCTAATGAATTAATTCATTAACCATTTTAAGCTTTTTCCTTTAAGATTCGGTAACTGGCTTATATTTACGGGTAGCTAATGATTCAACTATATGTTAATCATTAAAGAGGCTCTGTATATAGGGTTCAATAGCTGTTATTCCAATATGATCTGTGAGCAGTAATATTAAGATTAAAAGTAAAGCCACATTCACAACAATCACCCAATAGAATAAAGCCGGTGAATCTTTCTTCTTAAATTTCCCATTAAGAGTGATCACCACTTCATTTCGTAATTGGTAGGTAATAAATACCGCCAAAACAACTATGAACAGTCCGATTAGTAATACGTTAAGAATTGATTCTGGCATAAATTATTCATTAAAACCGGTATCAAAAAACCCACCTACTTCCGTGATGTCCATGAAATGAGTTACTGTTAATACACTGCTAACTAGTAGTACAAATAGTACAGCATAACCAAAATTAATGGTTAATTGAAAATAGACCGGCTTTTCATCTTTTGTTACCCATCCTACGAAAGGCATAAATACTACGCCTCGTTCTAAGTGATACCAAAGGATGAACCCCATAAAGATCGATGATAATACGTGCTTTACAAGTGATAAGATTAATTCAGACATAACTATTCATTAAATAAAGCATCCATTTCCGAATCCAGTAGCTCTTCATCAAACGACTTTAAATACGATTCAGTCGTGGCCAAATCGTAATGAGCCAATGCTTTGGAAATCGCATACACACCCATTCCACTTTTTAAGGCATAGTTAGCAAAGGAATGCCGTGCAATATGCGTGCTGAGCGTTAAATCAATCTCTGCTTTCTTGGCGATCTTTTTTAAATCCTTATTTGCTATCGCATTTTTACTCTGCTTTTCCCGATCAAAGATTAACGGGTCATTCACGTTTTTCCCCGTATCGAGTATCGGGAATAAATACGACTCATCTTCCATCTGACCGTAATTATACCGTTCCAGTATTTCATAGGAATCATCCCGAAGCTTGATATTCTTGTATTTCGGTTCGGCATTTGAGGTGGTTTTACTCATCACGTATTTTAAACGGCCATCTACGATATTTTTCCGTTTAAGAAGGCATAAATCCCCGAAACGGATTCCGGCATTATAGAACGAAAACAGGAAGTAGTTTCTCGTATGCCAAATCGAAGAACCTTTCGGCAGATCAAGTTTCTCTATCTTTCGGATTTGCCCGATACTTAGCGCTTCCTTTTTCGGTTTCTGATAGGCAGGGAGTTTGTATTCATCAAATGGATTCACCGTGAGAATCCCATCCCGTTTCGCCCGTTTCAGCATATGTGATAACCGTTGGAACTTCTTCCGAATGGTATTGGAAGCATTCGACTGCTCAGTTTTCAGGTAGGTCGAGAAGTCATCGATAAACTGGTGGTCGATTTCCTGAATCGGAAAAGATTCGTCTTTCTTAAATGCTTTTATCTGATTCAGGATGACTTTCGCATTCTTTGCCCTTCGTACCGAACCCATAGCGAATAAGTCTTTAATGTATTTATCGGCATAGGTATAGAAATCTTTTCGGTCTTGCCCTTTCAGAAGCTGAATAACTCGTTTTGCATTGAGACGGTCTTGTTCTTTGAGTTCCAGAATAGCATCATGAGCCTGACCGCTGATTCTTAACAGTTCTTCATTGAGTACATCCCACCTTCGATGAGAACGACTTACCTTTTGTTTATTTCGGTTCCAGTCTTTCGGTTTGAGGCTAATCCCTAAACTCATCCAAGCCGGTTTCCGGTCATAGGTTATTCGCAGGTAAAGAGGGGCTTCACCGTTGGCATCTGCTTTCTGATCTCGTAGTTCGAAGTTTATTGTTGCGTTCATCTTAGAGGCTATTAAATCTTATTTGGTTTTAAATCATTTCTTAGATGATCAAATAACTTCTTAGCTGTAGTTGTTACTAATTTAGCATCCTTAGGTGTTAATAAACCTTCTCCTCCTGCTCGTAATAGGTCGATCTCAAATGAGAATTGCTGATAAGCTGAGATACTTTCATCGCTCATATATGTTGAGCCAACTGTCATATACCATAGATTAACTATGTCAGCATCCGACTCAAGGTCACCAACCATTAAGTTATGGCCATCATCTATGTAACTTTCATAGTTTAATAATTTTGACAAACCCTTAAGAGCTCTAGGATACACCTCGAATCGTGATTCAACCAATTTTAGTAGATAGCTTTTTTCGTATTCTCGTTTAATATTTTTGACTTCATTCTCTGTCTTTTTCCAATTTATATATACAGAAAAAGTGCTGGGAATTAGAGCTACTAGAATTGTCGCCAAAAAACTTTCAATTGTCATAATATGTCTTTGATTATTAGGTATAACATAGGTATAACAAATTACTGAAATAAGCAAAACAAACTTTGTTCATTAAAGGCTAAAATAGCCTTATCAACCTTTTAAACGTCATTAATAGATAAGCGACGTTTAGTCATGATTAATTTTCGAATCCTTCCGGGCGTACTTATTATAGGCCGTTAAGTTGCTAATTTACAATACTTAACGGCCTGTTTTATTTTTAGCTTGGCCAACATATGGCAAACATTTTCACTTAAATGCACTTTATTGCTACTTAGATTTTTTTACCAACGAATATCAATTAAAATGGAACTATACAAGAGATTTGGACTCCAACTCTTGAATTTAAGCGTCTCAAGAATAAGTAGGTATTTTTTGATACAGTGAGCTGAGGGCTCTTAAAAATTCTCGTATTCAGTGAGCTCTTCATCCTACTTAATTAGGGATTTTATATATATTCTCAGTAGTTGATCATTGAGTGATTATTAATAGTAAAATAAAACCCGAAGACGTTTTCGGAAAAACAACACAAAATATCTACTGTATATTAGATGATTGTCTGATCTTTCAGGGGCGACATGGCAGATCTGAAATGCATGCTCATCACTATGTTCAATATGGCCTGAGTAAATCTGATTCTTTTAAACTCAGTTCCAAAGAATGGTTTAACTCAAAACATGTAAATTCCTTTATTGTACCTGGTGACATACCTCATCAGGTTGAGTTAGACGGTTCAGAGAAGGTGCTTATGGTATGGCTGGATCCGGAATTTTCAATCAAAAGGTCAATGCCTGATTCACAGGTCATAAAGACCTCTTTAGGAGATCTTGAATCTAATTTGAAACCATTTACAGAGCAAACATTGAATTGTGATACAGCCCATCAAATTCGGGAACTAATTACAGGCTGGCCTGCAGCAGATTCAATGGATAAATTAGACGACCGGATCACTGAAAGTATTAACTGGATTAAAGAGCATTTAAGCGATCAAACTATTACGGTAGAACAATTAGCTGAAACTGTTTATATAAGTCCAAGTAGATTGATGCATTTATTCTCTGAGCAGATAGGTATTCCGATTCGGAAATATATTTTATGGCAGCGACTGCGGCACGCACTTCTCAAGCTCGCTAATGGGGAATCAATTACCGAGGCTGCATACTCCGCGGGTTTCACGGATTCCCCACATATGAACAGGGCATTTAAATCAAATTATGGCATTACTCCTTCAAAAATATTTAAGAACAGCAGGTTCATACAAGTGATTGGCTGCTGACCTGTATATCCTATAACTGAACACTTAACTAGTTATAGGAGTAATTATGGAAATTTATCCACTACAAACAGGATCTGTTAAGGTAAAAAGAGCTCAGAAATCACGTGAAAAGGGAGGAATGCTTCGTGTAATCGCTTCCGATGAATGGACTATTTGGTTACCAATTTATGCCTGGTTGATCAAACATCCTGAAGGAACATTTGTGATCGATACCGGAGAAACATCTAAGACCTCGCGTGCCGGATATTTTCCCAAATGGCATCCCTATTACCGATATGCGGTTAAAATGGATGTAACGAGAGAAGAGGAGATTGACCATCAATTAGCCCGTTTTGATGTAGATCCTAAAGAAGTAGATACAGTAATACTCACCCATTTTCACACAGATCATGCAGGGGGGCTGTATCATTTTTCAAACAGTAATATTCTGGTGCCAAAAACAGAATATCAGAATGCTAAAGGTACGTTAGGTAAATTGAGAGGATACTTACCTCAACATTGGGAGAACTGGTTTCAGCCAAATGAGGTCGAATTTCGAGATCAGGAATTTGGTCCATTTACACGATCATTTCCTGTAACCAAAGATGGAAGCATTATGATTGTTCCAACCCCGGGGCATACTCCTGGTCACGTTTCAGTGGTTGTCGATACCGGAAATGAGAAAATATTCCTGGCTGGAGATACCAGTTATACAGAGGAGCTTTTATTAAAACTTCAACCGGATGGCGTAAGTCCAGACACAAAACAAGCGGTTAATACGCAAAAGAAGATTTTGAGATTGGCAGAACAAGGTCCAGTCATATATCTACCTTCACACGATCCTAAATCAGCTCACAGGTTTAAAACACACAAGGTGTTACAGGTTCCGAGTAAATTGAGAAATAGTAGTTCAAAATCAGACAATATCATTTACTCAATACCAATGCCTTCGTTTATAAAGTAACATGAAAATTAAGTAGATTAAGTTGGTTTGTTGGAAAGATGGGATGATATTTATTCCAAATTTCCGGCAAACAAATCTTTCATTTACCTACCCTTTGCCCACTTAAACAGAAAACCAAACCGGCCTCAAGGTATCATTAAAGCGCATTTAAGTGTAATAAAATGAACACTTTTACTTTCTTCCGGGCGTACTTTTAAGCCGATTGCCTCAAAGCTTTCGGCTTTTTCTTTTAGCTACAGAAAAGGGTTAAACACGTTCATTAAGCCTTCACCTTCTGCCTCTTCTATCATCATCATTCCCTCCGAAATTGTATCGGAAATTCACGCGGAATTGTCGGCTCGACCAGCTGTACTGACTGTTACGGTATAAATTGGGTTCTATAATTTCACGGTCACTATTCCGGGAGTTGAACACATCCCTGACATTCAGAGAGATGTTTGCCCGGCCATCCATTAGCTCCTTTGACAATCCTGTTCCCACAAAAGATCGGCCAGCTCTTCGGCCCTGGGTAGTTTGCTCGGCCCCGCGATAGGATAAATAGCTTTGGAAGTTCCACCCATCCAGAAATTGCCACCTGATTCTCAACCGGCTGGTAAAAGACTCTGACTCACTGGTGTATAAAATTCCTTCAAACTCTCCTTCCCTGCTCGATTGATAAATATTCAGGCTACCGGAAAGCTGCAGTCCTTCAAACAGATCCTGATCTGCAGAAAACTCAACACCCCAGGCATCTTCCGAAGCAAGATTAAAAGGCCGTTCAACATTAACAGGTTGCCCATTAATAATTTCCGTGGTCTCAATATCTTCGATTACCTGCGTTCTGTACCGGTAGTAAACACTGGTCAATACCGACCCTGTTTCCCAGTATCGCAGATAGCCCAGCTCAAATGAATTCCCAAACTCTGGCTTCAGGTCTGGATTACCAATTTCGCGCTCCCGTTCATTTTGGATTTCTGTAAACGGCAGCAATTGTCCAGACCATGGGCGCGAAATCCTGCGGCTGTAACTTGCCTGAAAGGAGTTTAGTTCGTTAAGTGTATAAGAGAGAAACACGCTCGGAAACAAATTCGTGTAATTCTGTGAGCTTTTATTGCCTGACTGATCCAGTTCCGATTCAATTCTTGTATTCTCAGCCCTTAACCCCACCTGATAGGTAAAAGGCTCCAGCTCCCCGTTAAAAATGGCATAGGCTGCATTCACATTTTCCAAATACCGGAAGTTATCAGCAGCACCGATGTTTTCTTGAGAACGGACCCACTCCCCATTTTGGAGTTCCTCCACTATATAATCATTATCCTGCCAGTCGTAATTGAAACGAAGTCCGGCTTCAAGTTTGCCTGCATCTCCCAGACCGCGTTCATAATCAACATCAAGCCTGGCTTCACGATACGTTTCATCTCCATTGGTCCGCTGCTGAACAGAGTTGCCTGCCCCTTGCTGTATAAATTGTTCAAAGTCTACTTCTTCTCCTTCTTCTCCGAATTCAAAGTCCAGATCGGCTACCAGCTTATGGTCATTCTCATCACTGAATGTTTTTTCATATTGAGCCCGGATATCAAAATCGCTCTCCCGTTGTTCCTCAATTACATCCCGTGTTGTTTGCCGCACAACTCCCCAGTTATCCGATATGGATTGATAGACCTGATCATTGGTTGGGTCATAATCAATGTAGTTCAGGTCCCGGTCTTCGGTTTGATTTTCAAGGCTTATCCGTGTTGACAGAGTTAATAATTGCTCAGCAGGTAAATAAATATCTGCGCCAAAGTTTATGTTAGCCTCTCTTTCGGTCTCATCTGTATCCACCAGTTCACGATATGCATAGGTGGTATCGCTGCTAAAGCTTTGGAATGTACTCCCGGATTCCGGCTCACTGCCATATTCAACCTGGGCATTCATAAACCAGTTGACCTTGTTTCTCTGGTAATTCAGGTTTGTACCTATCCCATATTCCTGCGGGTAACTGGCCTCAGCTCTTACGCTTCCATTAAAGCCAAGGTTTGCATCATCAATTAAAATTATGTCTATGATACCACCCGTTCCATCAGCGGAATATCTTGCTGATGGATTTGTAATAATTTTTACTTCCTCAATCATGCTGGACGGAATACTGCTCAGTGCATCCGTTCCATTTCGCACCAAATTTGACGGACGGCCGTTGATTAGAATCTGAACTCCCTGGTTTCCACGAAGGCTTACATTTCCTTCAAAATCGGTAGTGATAGAAGGCACATTGTCGAGAACATCCAAAGCCGAACCACCAAGGCTGGTGACATCGTCCTGCACGTTAAAGCTTCGGCTATCGAAATTCATTTCCATGTATGACCGCTCTCCCTGAACTTCAAGATCACCTAAACTTTCCTGAGCAGGCATCAATTGTATGATTTCCAAGTCAAGGTTTTCTCCTTCAATAAGCTCTATTTCCCGGGTGTATTCCTGAAAAGAAAGGAAGCTAATCTCAAGATTATACGTCCCTGGTTCTGCTTCAATGATAAAATTACCTTCGGTTGAAGTCGCTGTTCCTTCAACAATTGAATCACTCGCGGGTCGATATAAGGCTACAGTTGCATTAATTAAAGGACTGGATTCATCATCTACAACAGTTCCGGAAACAGTTGTGGTCTGAGCTTGTAACAACCCGGCAAAACCAAATTGAATGAAAGAAATAAATGTAAGAACGATGAGTTTTTTCATGATTATTAGATTAATGCCCTGATTGAATAGTCTGTCTGTGTAATGAAAATTACCGCTCAATCATGCCTTAATTTTGAATCAATCCTGAAGCAAATTTGAAGATCAGCCTGTTTTTACAGTCTTTAAACTAATTTCCAGATGGTGCCATGAATTTTCATTCACATAAGTGATATCCATATCATTTTGATCGGCAATTCGCTTGATGATGGACAGCCCCAGGCCAATGCTATTTGAACTTGGATCAGCTTTCTTAAATCGTTCAAATAACTGCTCAGGTTTAACTTTTAAATTGTTACCGGTATTAGATACTTTTAGTTTTTCTGGTGTCAGAATAACCCTGATGCTCCCATCTTTAATATTATGACGGATTGCATTCTGAAACAGATTGCTCCAAAGTATTTCTGCCAGCACAGGATGCATGTTAATGGACACCCCATTCTCAATTTCCGTGTTGATAGTCAGGTTATGGAGCTCTGCAAATTCTTTAAAAGCCTCTATTCCCTCTGTTATCAAGTTGCTAAGATTTACTACTTCACCATCTATGAATTCATGATTCTCGATTTTGGTGAGCAACGCCAGAGACTCACTTAATCTGGATAACTTTTTGATCGTTTTCTCCAGACTTTCTACATACCTGTATTGCTCTTCATTCAGCGGTGTTTCTGTGAGTAACTCCAACTTTCCTTTGGCTATTGCAAGGGGAGTCTGAAGTTCATGGGAAGCATTTTCCGCGAATTCTTTTAGATTTTTATAGTCCGATACCGCTTTCTTTGTCATCTCTTCAACAAACTGATTCAGGTCTTTAAACTCCTGAACATTTGTTTTCTCAGCTTTGAGGAACTCACTCTCGTTCAGCTGAAATCCCTGAATCCGTTTAAGCGTATTTCGGAAAGGCTTGAACAGCGGACCAGAAACAAAGTATCCTATCCCGATGGCACCAGCCACCTGAAGCCCTAAGATCCACAGAAGAATGGTGATTACGGCTTCGCGAACATCATTCGACTCAATCATATTTCCATACGTGGATATATAGTATGTAGTGTCCTGAATGGTGCGGTAGGCCGATACTTTTACGTTTTTTTCCTCCTGCTCAAGCCGGCTATCCCAAATTAATGTATCTGTTACTTCTACATTATTTTCAAGATTATAGGGAAGACTCCTGATGACCAGGTTCTCATCCTGATTAACTCCTTCCAGCCCCTCAAAGGTTTTGCCCTGTTCCAGCAAATACGTTACCCGATCTATCCGATCCAGAAATTCCCATTTCAGCTCTTGATCTATTTCATCCTTTATAATGTAATAGGATATAACGCCACCTATTCCCAAAACGATGGTACTCACAAATAAGTAAATAAGCAGGAATTTGGTTATCAGCTTCATGACACTTTTTTGTTCGTGTTGAACTTATAACCAATACTATACACGCTTTCTATATAGTCGGTGCCTCCGGCTTCAGCTAATTTTTTCCGAAGGTTTTTGATGTGCTGATATACAAAATCCAGGTTCTCAAGATGGTCTACATAATCTCCCCACAAATGCTCCGCTATGGTTTGTTTGGAAAGCACATGGTTTTTATTAGACGTAAAATAGACCAGCAGATCATATTCCTTGGGCGTCAAATCAACAGGGGTATTATTTACTGCAACCTCCATCGTTTTTGTATTGATGGAAATTTCATTGACCTCCAGAACCTCCTTCCCGCCCAAGTTGTTTCTACGGTTAACCGCTTTAATACGAGCCTGAAGTTCAGCCAGCTGAAAAGGTTTTGTTAGATAATCATCTGCACCAAGTTCCAATCCTTTCACTTTATCATCTAAAGAGTTCTTTGCAGAGATAATAATCGTTCCTGTTTCAGGCTTAACGGACTTCAACTCTTGCAAAACCTGAAGTCCATCTCCGCCGGGAATCATGATGTCAATGAGGGCTACGTCATAGGTATACGACATGATCTTGTTAAACGCAGTGTCATAGTCTTCTGCTGTTTCACAGATATAGCCTTCCCTTTTGAGGTAGGTAAGAATATTTTCGAGCAAATCAGGGTTGTCTTCGACTATAAGCAACTTCATAACAACCCAAAATACCTTTTAACTTTGAAGGAAAGCTGAAGAATCCCCTGATATTCTGTTGATTTTACGTTGTTTATAAAAACTTAAGTGAGTTTAGCCACCCATTTTCTTGTCTACCGAGTATTTCCCTCCACCCATAAACAGTATAACAACAAACATTAGCAAGAATAACAGGGACTTTTCCTTGGCACTGAATGGGTCTCCGGCATGAGCAAAAAATAAAGCTACTGCCATATTAATGGAAAGAATGATTGCTGATAGTCTTGTCCAAAGACCCAAAGTGATAAACAAGCCGCAAATTCCTTCCGCAAAAGCCGCGAGAATAAGTGAAAGCTCTGGCCCAATCCCAATGGGATCTCCAAAGCTAAAATCGCCGGCAAAAACTTTCATCAGTTTTGGAAGGCCATGAGTGAAAATAATAAGACCGGCCCCAATTCTTAATAATAATACGGCATAATCGGCGCTTATAAATTTATTGATATTTGTAGATAGCAACTTCTTATACATAACTACTTAATATTTTTTAAAAGCTGTTTGGTAAAATAATACTATTTATAAGAAGCCTTTCAGGGCCTCTCCAATATAAACGGAAGGTTGGTTCTTCGGGAAACAGGATAACATTACCACGTCCCATAGGTTCGTGTATCAGATATGGATTGCCACTAAAATTTTGTTCATTTTCTTCGAAGATAAATCCACTCATTTTAGGGCTTTCAGTGTCATAAACGGCTACATTTGCTCCTTTTTCGCTTGGCGTAAATATATTTGAACTGAATACATGCACGGGTAACTCATCCTCAAATCCCAGAGTGAGGAAGTGATTCAGGTCTAAATTCGCCTTTAAGATGGCTCCCGGAGTAAAGTCTACAGAGGTATCTTCCTGGCTGCCCAAAAGACGAGAGCTGGTAAGGTTGACCTTTTCGTTAGCGGCAAAAACAGCTCCCTCTTTGATTCCTATAAATGTTCCACCATTCGAAATCCAGTTTTTTAAGGAGGAGATTCCCTGCTCTCCTAAACCGTTCAGGTATCCTGATGAAGATCCCGGTGGCAAAATGATAACATCAAAATCATATAAATTTGCACGGTTAAAATCCTCGAACCGTACTGCTGTAAAATCTAACTTATATCTCTCTTCCAGGTTAAACCAGATAGCACCAAACCCATTTTCACTAACCGGCTCTTCCATCAAAACCATAACTTTGGGTTTATGCAGACTTACGACATTTCTTGAGCCAAGCAAAATGCCTTTTTCTGTCCAGGCAGCGTCGGTCGTTTCTACTCGTATTCCTATTTCTGTTGCTAAAGCATTTATCCGATCATATAGATTAGCAGGATTTCGCTGAACACGTGCTATTACCACGCCTCGCTTATAGTCTTTCCCATTCAAGCTTACTTGCTTTGTGGAAATAGAAACGTTGAATTCTTCTTGAATCAGCCGGCTTAAAAGGCGTGCCGCATCATTCGACTGGTAATCAAAGTAGTAGGCATAATTGGCTTTTTTGCTCCCAACTACACCTCCCTCTCTCTCTGGCGTACCTGAGATTTCTACCAAGCCGCTTATTTCGCGGGTCAACCCAGCAGTATTAATATTGTAAGTCAAAGGCAACGACCATGCAGTTACATCATAAAATCCGAGCGATTGTTTGGGAGCATTTTCTCCTACAGATTTGTTGTAGTCATAAGCTTTTAGCGCTTCTTCGAGAAACTCAGGTTGTATATCCGTATTTCTTTCCAGCAGCACTTTCGCCAGTCGTTTATTGGGTTGAGCCATTGGTACAACAAATGTTCCGGCTGGAAGTGTAATTCGTTCATTTCTCCCAGACAGATAATTAATTCCTTGTGCGGTTTTTTGCTCCCCCGTTTTATACACTTTAATTTCATGATCCAATAATAGTCTCACCAAGTCATGCACGTCATTTTCCTGACTTCCAGGTACCAGTGCTATTTGTTTAACTGTTTCGCTCTTGACTTCATCCATTCCACTTTTAAAAAAGCTGTAATAATCCAGTAACATTTTTTCACGGTTTTGAGCCGTCGTGATAGCAGTGGCAATACTTGCTACTACATGGTGGTGGATGGCTTTTTTCAGGGTTGAGAGTGTACCATCAAGTTTGCGGTATACCAAACCTTTATCTCCTCCTCCATTGGTTTCATAGGTCATCCCAATAGCCCCATTGAAAGCAGGATAGGAATCCCAATAACCAGGATAATGTAAATCAAAGACTTCCCGGGCATAATAAGTCCAACCAAATTCATCAAAAGCCTTTGCGTTATTTTCGCCAATTACATTTGCCCATTTATTGGTAGTACCCGGATAATTAGGGTTTACAGGAATAGCATAGGGAGCAAAAAAGTATTCTTCTGGTTCTCCATGATAGTCAACCCAAACTTGCGGGCTCCAATACTGCATGTTCTCAGAAACTATTTTACTCTCATCCTGAGTAAGAGCAAAACCATCCCGATTCATATCAATTTGATAGCGACTATTGCTGTTCGACATTCGCCAGTCCCCGGCATGCTCTGATGCAATCCTGTCCGGAGTTCCGCCTCCAACAATCGAAGCCTTCATCCAGGTCACATGCCGCTGGTGGCTGTCCGGGTTGTGTGCAGTGTTAATTACAATAACCGATTCGTCCAACACGGCTTGCGTTTCCGAATCTGTACCAGCAGCAAAATGATACGTAACCTGAAGTCCAGCTTCGAAGGCTGCCGACTCATCTCCGTCATTAGCATAGTTCATCCACGTTATAACCGGAGTATTAGATGCGATCTCCCGCGCTTCCTCATTTGAAGTATTTACCGGATCCTTGAGGCTACTAACTTTAGTTCGGATACTTTCCAGCCTGGCCATATTTTCTTCAGAGCTAATGACCACCAGATACATATCTCTGCGCTCCATAGATTTGCCTATTTTAATAACTTCAACACGCTCCGGAGCTTGCTCTTTCAAAAGGTGAATGTAGTCAATCATCTGGAAGTGATCCGTAAGATAACTTCCAGCTTCGTAACCAAGAAACTCCTCAGGCGATGTAATTTCGGGGTTGTAGGTAGCGTCAGGCCAAAAAACCATTTGAGCCTGAATACCCATGCTTTGTAAAACACAGATTGCTATTACTATTGCCTGTACTATTTTGATCTTCTTTTTCATGCCCTATAAACCTTAATTAGTTTGGAGCACTAATAAATTAATTTTTCATCTTTAAAACTAATTCCCAAACTGTTTTAGCTTCTTTTTGCAATTACCTCATCCAGCACCATACAGAACGCCTCCCATAAATCCTGACAAGTTTAATAATTGAGCCAATAGGAACTATCTATTGTGAGGATGAGTTAATAGTACGTAATTTAGTTCAACATTAAATTATTTAATACTAATCTAATTATATTATTATGGCAACCTGGAATATAGACCCTACTCATTCAGAGATTCAGTTTAAAGTAAAACACCTGGTTATTTCAACGGTAACTGGTAATTTCAAAAGTTTCAATGGCTCTCTGACTACAGAGGGTGATTCTTTTGAAAATGCTTCTGTAAAATTTGAAGCAGATATTGACAGCATCACCACAAACAATGCTGACAGAGACACTCACTTAAAGTCTGACGATTTCTTTAACGCTGAACAATATCCTAAACTCAAGTTTGAATCTACCTCTTTCAAAAATAAAGGCGGAGACAATTACGAACTGACCGGAAATCTTACCATCCGCGACATCACAAAAGAGGTAACACTAAATGTGGAGCATGGCGGAACTGTTGATGATCCATATGGTCAAACAAAAGCTGGTTTTGAAATTAACGGTTCAGTAAATCGTAAAGAATTTGGACTAAAATGGAATGCCGTCACTGAAGCTGGCAGTGTAGTAGTTGCCGATCAAGTGAAATTACACCTGAATGTTCAGGTAGTAGAAAGTGCGCCAGTAGAAGCATAAAATCACTTCTTAATTTACGTATAGAGGGGCAGTCTTTGCTGAGGCTGCCCTTTTTTTATGCCTGATTTCAGCATCTATTTTTTTAATCACGACGCAGTATTTCTATAGTCATTAAAAACCTAACTGCTAAAATAGGTAAATGAAAAGCTCTACACTTTAAAATGGGTTTTTTGAGAGTTATAATCCATCAAAGCTAACTAACTACCTGTTATGAAAAACATTTTCTTTGCTCTTCTATTGTTCACTTTTACTCTGGGATGCACACAATCCCAAGACGCTAACTCTTCGCAACCCGCTCAAAAAGAATGGGCTATTGCCCTGCATGGAGGCGCCGGCTATGTTTCAAAAGACATGCCTGAAGATCGCAAAGAAGCTTATATGAAATCTCTGGAGGAAGCCTTAAACATTGGTGCTGAAATCTTGGAAAATGGGGGTTCTGCATTAGATGCAATCGAGAAAACAGTCAACTACCTGGAAGACAACGAACTCTATAATGCAGGAAAAGGAGCTGTATTTACTTCGGAAGGAAAAAATGAACTTGATGCAGCTATCATGGATGGTTCAACCCTGAATGCAGGTGCCATTACCGGTGTAACTACGGTAAAAAACCCGATCTCTTTAGCCAGAAAAGTTATGACTGAATCGAAGCATGTTTTCTTTTCTGCTGATGGCGCTGAAACCTTTGCTGATGAAACAGATGTGGAGCGCGTAGATCCTGAATACTTTTATACCGAACGTCGTTTTCAATCGCTGAAAAGAGCACAGGCTGAAGAACAGGAGTCAAGTCTGATTGAAACTAATCAACAAAAAGAATGGAAATACGGAACCGTTGGAGCTGTTGCTCTGGACAAAAATGGCAACCTTGCCGCGGCCACATCCACGGGTGGCATGACCAATAAGAAGTATGGCCGTGTTGGCGATGTGCCTATCATTGGGTCAGGAACCTATGCCAACGACTTAATTGCTGTATCTGCCACAGGATGGGGAGAGAAAATCATGTTAAACGTTTCAGCACATACACTGGCTGCTTACATGGAGTTTAAAAATACCTCGCTGCAGGCATCTATGGATTACCTGGTTGATGACGTGCTTGAGCCCGGTGACGCCGGCTTTATCGCCGTTGATAAATATGGCAACATTTCTATGAAAACAAATACCGGATCTATGTTCCGCGCTGCAACTGATTCTGACGGAAATAAAGAGGTAGGAATCTGGGAATAGTTTCAAAAAAAAGTAGAGACACAAATCTTTGTGTCTCTACCAGATTATTAAGTTTTGAAATTATTCTAAGCCCAAACGAAATTGATCCCGCAGTTCCTGAATATAAATTCCGATATCATTTCTCAGTTCAAACAAAACGGAATGGAACTCCAGGTATTCTTTTTTAGCAAAGAGTGATTTCTTCTTCAGAGCTTGAAGCAGTTCAAGCGCATGGTTTGCACTTGCTAAAGCTTTTTTAGAGTAAGCTATATTGGCACCAATATATTCCTGCTCAAACCCAAATGAGTGCCCGCCTGCAAGCTTGGCTCCAATCTTTAAGGTTTCGTCTACAAATTCCTGAAAGTCTTTAGACTGCTGTTTTGCGGGAACCGTTTCGGCCCACTTCAGAATATCTACAGCAAATTCCTTGGCTTCAAAGAAAGCTTCAAGATCCTCGAGTGAGCCATAGTCCGTATACATATACTCGTCACTCAGGCTTTTCCACTCTTCCCCTTCATCGAACTCATCATAATCTTCATCTTCTTCAGACTGATCCATCAGGCCATCTCCATTCAAGCCAAAGAGGAAATCCTCGTCATCCCAGTCGTCATCCTCATCATCCCAATCATCTTCGTCTTCCGGGAAATAGGCTTCATCCATCAACAGTTCTTCCTCTACATAGGCTTCAAAGGCGTCGTCCTCATTTTGACTTTCCTGAAGCAAAGTCAGCCATCTTGGAGTATTTCCTTTCGGGTCGGAAGCTATAAACTTTCTAAGCTGCTCACTTTTTTTCTCTACTTCGTTTAAGTGAGCTTCCCACTTGAATTCGTCCCACTGTTCATCATCGAATCCATCAAAATGCTGTTGCATATAGGCAGGCTATTGGTTGCTGTTTATTATAAAAAAGGAATTGTTGGTAGTAATGCAATACTTTGTGGAAAAGTAACGCTTTTTGTGGATAAAAAGTTGTTTATAACCGCTCTAAAACATTAATAATTACCTGGGTCATTTTGGGCTCGGCCATAGCCGCAGCAGCCAGCACATCTTCAATATCCACCGGTTCTAACGCATCAGGAAAGCACTCATCTGTAATTACTGAAATACCAAGTACATCCATGCCCATATGAACGGCCGAAATTACTTCCGGAACAGTACTCATTCCTACCACATCTGCACCAAGCTGACGCATATATCTGTATTCCGCTTTTGTTTCCAGCATAGGGCCGGTTACAGCAAGGTAAACTCCCTGATGCATCTTGATAGAGTTTTCAAGAGCGACATTCTCTGCCAGCTCCAACAATCGCTCTGTATATGGTTCACTCATATCAGGAAAGCGCGGTCCCAACTCATCATCATTTGGGCCAATAAGAGGATTGTCACCCAAAAAGTTGATATGGTCCTTAATCAACATAATATCACCCCGGCTGAAGTTTGGATTCAGGCCTCCACAAGCATTACTCACAAATAGTGACTGAGCACCAATAGCCTTTGCCACACGAACCGGAAAAGCAATTTGCTGCATGGTATAACCCTCATAGTAATGAAAACGCCCCTGCATGGCTACCACTTCCTTTCCGCCAAGCCTTCCGAAAATCAGCTTTCCCGCATGGCTTTCTACCGTTGACACCGGGAAGTGAGGAATATCAGCATAGCTTATGACTTGTTCGGCCTCTATTTCGTCGGCGAGCTGCCCCAAACCTGTACCGAGAATAAGCAGATATTCCGGCTGAAACTCCGTTTCTCCCTTGATAAAATTTACTGCTTCATCTCTTTTATTTCGAAATTCCTCAACCGTATCGTATTTCATAGAGTTTCTTTAATGGGTGTCAATTGGCTGTATACAGATCTGCAAAAATACGGCAACGGCTAATCTATTTCATCAAGAATATCATCTAGCCGGTCGCTTCCGGGAGGAAATGCATGGTCCTCTTCCTCATCATCTTCATTTTCTTTTTTTGCTGATTTCACACCGTCAGCCTCACCCTCTTCATCAAGCATAAACTTGGTTGGGCGCTTCACATTATCAAGCGACTCTTCCAGCTTCTCTTCTTTAGGAAGCTGAAAAACTTCCATTTCGTCTTTACCGAATTGCTCCACCGATTTCTTAGCGTTTTCGAGATAAGAGCTTATTCCGTTTATAATTTCTTCCCGACGATCCAGCAACCGGAGAATACTCTGGCGGATTTGCTGCCGGTTGTGGTTTGCTTCCTTGATGATGGCATCCGCTTCCATTTCAGCTTTTTCGAGGGTGTTTTTTGCTTCCTGTTTTGCACCGGAAACCTTTTGCTCCATCGACTCTTTTGCCGTTTGCAGTGTTTCATGCAGTGCATCTTCCACCCGCTCGTAGTGCTTTACACGTTCGGTCAGCTTATCAATTTGCTGCTCAAGCTCTTTATTTTTATTGATCAGGTGTTCAAATTCATTTGATACCAGCGTAAGAAAAGCCTGTACATCTGCTGTATCATACCCGCGAAGCCCCTTCTCAAAAGTTTGTTGTTTTATTTCAAGCGGAGTGAGTTTCATAACCAAGTGTTTTTTGTGGACCTTAAAGCTTAATTAAAATACCATTTATTCGTTTAACATGTTCCTGAGATTTCCATCCTCATCTTTTTCTTTTTTAGATGTTGAACGAACTTCCTCTTCTTCTATTTCAATTTCCGGCATCGACTTCTCTCCGTCATCAACCAGATAGCGTTCTTCTTCAATATCAGCAACCGCTTCTTCAAGACTGGAAATACGCCGTTCTGTATTCTTTTTAAACTCGCCCAACGCTTTGAAAAACTGAGGGTTTATATCTCCAGAAGAATTTTTCCCTTGATCGATTTTTGCTTTTATAAGATTGTATATGCCGGTCAAAACCAAGGCTGTCAGCCCTGTTCCAAATACGATTGCAACAATCGATAAAATCATAATTTCTTCAGGCATAGTTACTCCAGTATATTAAGCTCTTGTTTTCCTTTTTGAACCGATATTATCGGAATTTTGACCTTCAACTTCATCCTCAATTTCAATATCACTCAGTGAATCAGAATTACTTGCAGAGGCGTGTCGCTTTTCTTCGGTTACAATAGCCTCCAGGTTTTCCACACGAGATTTCAGATTGTGAACTACCTTTCTCATTTCATTAAGTTCACGGGAGCTTCCAAGGCGTTTTTCCTCCATTTCCATTTCCTTTTCTTTATAAGCATATAAAAGTCCGCCTATAACAGATGCTAATGCTACAACAGCATACCATGGTAATCCAAATAACATAATGCCCTCTTAGAATTTAGTTAAGGTTCTTAAATATAGCTTAAAATTACTACGCGTCAAGCTAATCATAGTTGCGCTCACCAAAGATGGCACTACCTATTCTCACCATCGTTGCTCCTTCCTGAATAGCCACTTCCATGTCGTTGGTCATGCCCATCGAAAGGTGCTCCAGGTTTACGCTGCCGCCATTGTATTTTTGGTGTGAATCAAAAAGCTGTTTCAGCAGTTTAAATTCTGAACGCACGTCTTCTGCATCATCAACAAAAGTAGCCATTCCCATTAATCCCCGAACACTCACATGCTCATAATCTTGTGCCGACTTTAAAATATTAGCCAAATCTTCTGGCTCACAGCCACCTTTCTGCTTTTCACCACTAATATTCACCTGTATCAAAGCATTTATTACCCGATCAGCGTTACCCGCTCTTTTGTTAATCTCGTTCAGGTATTTAGCCTTTTCTACAGAGTGTATCCAGTCTACCCGATCAGCAATGTATTTGATTTTATTGGTTTGAAGATTTCCAATAAAGTGCCAAACAACCTCCGGCAGTTCTATCTCAGCCATTTTATCTTCAAGCTCTTTCATCCGATTTTCCCCGAACTGTAAATGTCCGGCTTTAATAGCCGTCAGGATATCCTCCGTGGGTTTGGTTTTACTTACCGCTACGAGGACAATCTCGTCAGGGTCTCTGCCTGATTCGGTAGCAGCCTTTTCAATTTTTTGTTGAATTGATTTAAGGTTTTGGGCGATATCCTGGTCACTCATTACAAAAAATGTTCTTTTTTTAGCGATTCTGTGTAATTAACCACAAGATAAGCTTTTATCATTCATCAATAAGCCTTATTTTTGGAAGCTCTAAGGCTATCGTAATTAATGGTTACTTATTTATTGAACGCATACAAATTCATACATCATCCGTCCAAAAGGTCGTCGGGTTTCAAAGTGCAAGGAGATAGATAGCATGTCAACCCGAATCCGGCAAATATCTACCTTCCTTAATCAGTGGGCTCCTCCCAAAGTAAAAATGGATTATGATAATGTCGGATTACTCGTCGGAGACCCAAATGCTCCGGTAACTTCTATTCTTACCTGCCTCGATGTAACCGACAGTGTTGTAGCTGAAGCCATAGAAACAGGCAGCGAACTTATTGTTGCCCATCACCCGCTTATCTTCAGTAAAATTGGAAGCATTAATCCAACTGATGAACAGGGCCGGATTATTTACAAGCTTATTAAGAATGATATAGGCTTGCTGGTAGCTCACACGAACTTAGACGCTGCCCTTGATGGTGTTTCTTTTGTATTAGCTAATATGCTGGGTCTGGATAACCTGAAGTTTTTAGATAAAAATTATTCCATCAGCCGAAAGATTCGTCTTATTACTTCTCACAAAGACAGTGATGCTGTCCTGAAATTGTTGAATTACCATTCTGCAGAAGAGGCCCACTATTTTGATGTAAATAGTCGCGAAGATGGGCTCAAATGTTTTGAAGCTATTATTGACCAGCACAATGTGTCTGTTCTTAAAAAAGCCCTCAAAAGCGAGGGTATGTTGAAAGAAGGTAGTTTCCAGGTTATTGACCTTGCCTCTACTTCCCAAAACTTTGGCATGGGTGTAATTGGTGAATATCCCGAAAAAGGAATTGGCAAAAATGAATTCTTACACCTTGTATCGAAGGCTTTGAACGTGAAGGCCATTCGATTTTCCGGTAACGTTGACCGTATTAAAAGCGTGGCTGTATGTGGCGGTGCAGGAGTATTTTTGAAGGATAAAGCCATCGCCGCCGGCGCTCAGGCTTTTGTAACTGCTGATATTAAATACCATGATTATTTCACTGAAGCCGATAACTTTTTACTTGTAGATGTTGGCCATTATGAAAGTGAATTCCCGGTAGCCGAGGCTTTAAAGAACGAACTTTCTGAAGCATTTGAAGAACTTGAAGTATCTGTAACCCGAACCGTAACGAACCCGATGCAGGTATATGTATCGGAGCCTGAACCGAAAACTATTCAACCAAGCTGAAACTCACTCCATGAACGAAGTATTACAAAAATTAGCCAACCTCCAATACATTGACAGTCGCATAGACGAGCTGAAACAGCTTCGGGGCGACCTTCCGGAAGAAGTGCTGGATCTGGAAACTGACATCGCCCGCAAGGAAGCCAAGCTCAACAACCTTGAGGAAGAAGATCAGAACCTTACTGTTGAGTACGACAACCTGCAACTTGATCTTAAAAGCTCTGAAGAAAAAATTCAGAAGTACGAAGATCAGCAAATGAGTGTTCGCAATAACCGCGAATATGATGCTCTCACCAAAGAGATCGAAGCTCAGAAGCAGGTTATCGAAAACGCGGAGTCTCGCCTTAAGGAAATAGAGAAACGTAAAGAGGAAATCGGCCCGGAAATTGAGAAGGCCAAAGAAGAACTTGAAGCTGCTCAGAAATTATATGATGAGAAAAGCGAAAGCCTCGATGACGTTGTAAAATCTACTGAAGATGAAGAAAAAGAACTTCTCAAGAAAAGAAAAGAGGTAGAAGAAGAGATTGACGACCGCTACATGCGCAGCTATAACCGCCTCCGTGATGGTTTGAATAATGGCATGGCTGTTGTAGCAATGGACCGCGGTGCTGCCCTGGGAATGGCGCTGCCACCACAAACTCAGGTTGAAGTACGCCGCAAAAACAAGATCATCATCGATGAAAACAGCGGGCGGATTGTGGTAGATCAGTCTTTCTTTGACAAAGCTAAAGAAGACTTATCTATCTGATGTAATTGTTTTCGGATCAGCACATTGTTTATGAAAAAAGGGAAGTGGTCGACTTCCCTTTTTTGTTTTGACCCGTTGCTGTCATTCTTGCGCAGGCAGGAATCTGGTTCTTTGAAAACCATCCGTGCCTTTTCAACAACCAGATCCCGGGCATTCGCCACGAGATGACCTCTATTAATTCCTATTCTAAAAAACCCTATCTTTATTCGACAGGAAAGCCAGGTAATCGCCTGGCACATTTATGTGCCGGGAGGAAAGTCCGGACACCAACAAGTACCGTGCTCCCCGATTCGGTTCAGCCGACGAAGGGGAGGCTTCCCCGCAGGAATGCCGGGATGACAGATAGTGCAACAGAAAACAGACCGCCTCAACTTGTTTGAGGTAAGGGTGAAAAGGTGAGGTAAGAGCTCACCGTCCCGTACCGTGAGGTCGGGAGCAGTGTAAACCTCGCGGGGTGCAAGTTCATGCAGATGGTATACGCCACTTGTCGTGACGCCATCGGGTAGAACGCGACAGACAAATGATTACCCTCGACAGAATCCGGCTTACAGGCTTTCCTGTTGACTTTATATGAAAACCCCGCTCTTAGCTGAGAGCGGGGTTTTGTTTTTTCAAATTAATTCAATTACTTACCTCTAAAAAGAGGGTATTATGACGGCGGAAATTGCAGTAATGAACAGAAAAGCAGTGGCACTTGCTGCTGATAGCGCTGTGACTATTGGGGGTTCAGGTAAAATATATAGCAGTGAGAATAAATTATTTACCATTTCAAAGTACCATCCTATTGGTATAATGATTTTCAATAATGCGCAATTCATGAATATACCATGGGAGGTAATAATAAAATCCTACCGTAATGATATTGGTGATAAAAGCTTTGATACAGTTAAAAGTTGCTCAGAGCACTTTTTAAACTGGCTTAGAAATATTCAGAAACAGATTCTAAGTGAACAGGAAAGGGCTGATTTTATAGCCACTACATTTATAAATACTGCAACTAATTTAAGCGCTAATGCTCGAAACCATATGCTTGAGTTGATTTACTCTAAGTCAGAGAGTGACACAGTCGAACAAAGTGATGTTGAAGATGCTTTTATGAACTTTTTTGAGGAAGCAAAAAAAATATTAAAAGAAAATGACCGGATTTGTGACTTAAAACCAAGTGATATTTTGCTGGATGAAAAGGCCATTCCCAAATTGATAGAGGTGAGCTTAGAGCGTGCAGAAGTGAAAATTAAGCTATCAAAAAAGAAATTAGACCTTATTAAGCATGTAACATTTGAAGTTATTTGTAAGCATATGACAAATTACACTGGTGTTGTATTTGCAGGCTTTGGAGAAGAAGAGTACTTCCCATCAATTACATCATATAAAATTGACGCGCTTTATGATGGAAAACTAAAATATATATTATTTAAAGAAACTGATAATAGGGGTTTAGCCACAATTATTCCTTTTGCTCAAAGTGAAATGGTTAATCGATTTATTGAAGGAATCGACCCCGCTTTTATGAACTTCTTTGGTGAATATATAGAAGATATTATCAATGAATACCCTTCAAAAATTTTAGACTCTTTACCAGATATTGAAACAAGTAAAAAGAAAAGCCTTACTAAGCAAATATCTAAAATCAGTAAAAGCTTAAAAGAAGACTTAAGACAAAACTTAGAAGAATTCACTAATGAGAAGTTTGTTCAACCTATAATAAGCAATCTTGATAATTTACCTCTAGATGAGCTGGCTGAAATGGCACTGTCTTTAGTAAATATCACCTCCTTTAAACGAAAAGTGTCAATAGATGAGCTTGAAACGGTAGGAGGCCCCGTAGATGTTGCTGTAATAACAAAAGGTGATGGATTTATTTGGATAAAGCGTAAACATTATTTTGATCCAAAATTAAATCATCATTTTTTTAATAATTATTACAGAAAAAAAGATTAAATTGATATAAATAATTCTATTAAATTCAGTCTTATGAAAGATTTACTAACAATAGACTTTTCCAAAAATTTCAATTTTGATACATATAAACGGAAAAGTAGTATGAACTTTAAAGCCCCAAAGAAAGTTGGTGAAGATTTAGCTAAGAATCACATGGATTATGTAGAATCTGAATTAAAGAAGTGGAAAGAAAAAAACAAAGAAGCTACTAAGTAACTTTCTACATATTAATCTTGTAATTCCCCTTCACGTTGCGCTCAATCTGGCGTTTCACATCTTTCTCTTTGATGGAATCTCTCTTATCGTACTGCTTTTTACCTCTGGCAATACCGATCAGCACCTTGGCATTTCCCTTTTTGAAGTAAAGCTTTAGCGGAACAATGGTATAGCCTTTTTGTTCCGTTGCTTTTTCAAGCTCTCTTATTTCCCTTTTGTTAAGCAGTAATTTTCTGGGGCGGGTTTCATCGTGATTGTAATACGAGCCGTGTTCATAGGGCTTGATGTACATGTCCCGCAAATACACTTCACCATTTTGGATATATGCGAAAGTATCTGCAAAGCTGGCTTTACCCTGACGTAACGATTTCACCTCGGTTCCTTTCAGAACCAAACCGGCTTCGTAGGTCTCCTCGATGTTATAATCGTGGCGAGCCTTTCGATTTTGAATGGTTGGTGATGTTTTCTTATCTGACATATAACTTCCCTCTTATTGTCATTCCGGCCTCTGAGCCGGAATCTTTATACATATTTGGGTTGCCTTTTTATGAAGATTCCGCATCAAGTGCGGAATGACAAAGCTAAATTTCGAAACCTAATTCTTTTAGCTTTTCCATTATTTCTGGTTCCGGGCTTCGGTTTGGAAATGTCCGGTAAATGCCCAAAATCTGTTCGGTTTCTGCTATTGCTTTCTCATTCTCCGGGTTGATTTCAAGCACAGCTATAAATTCACGCAGTGCATTGTTTGCATTTTCCCGCATTTGGGAAGGGTCGGAATTATATATCAGGTAAATTCCATGCTGCAGGTGTACTTCTTCCTTCAAAGCAACAACTTCCGGAGAAGTTGGGCGGCCGTCCAGAATAGCCATGGCATCTTCAAACTTGGCTTCCTCCACCAAACTGTTTACCTGCTGATCAAGCGTTTGTTCTTGCTCAGCTTTCTTTTCAGGCTGATTACAAGCAGTTAAAAGTCCTATTGCAAGGATACCAAAAAGTATTGTTCTCATTGATTTCATTAATTCATATAAATTGGATTCAGACTAATACAGAGTAATAAGATAAGCATACTTAACCAGCCTATCACGCGCCGGGTGGGTGATAATTTTTCTTCAATATCCACCGGCGGATGCTCCACCCCAACTACAAATGCGATGAAAAAACTCCATATAACCCATATGTAGTCGCCTTGCCCTGCTTCCACTCCCCCAACTGTATAATTATAAGCTACGGAGCCGATAATAGAGAAAGTCATCATTGCGTAAACCCAGTATCGATCTGAGCGAAAAGCACGGTTCATCAGAATAAATAAAATAAACCCCCAAACCACATATTCCGCCAGCGGCATGGTAGTGTAACCAGAAATTAAATCTCTCAACAGTGGAAGCATTTCAGCACCGCCAATTGCTGTAACCATAGTAAAAAACAGCCGTGCTACAATTTTATGCTTTTTATGCCCAATAAGTGAGTAGAGAATATGTCCCCCATCAAGCTGACCAACGGGCATCAGGTTTAGTGCTGTAAAAAACAGCCCCAGCCATCCGGCAAATAAAAAGGGATAGTGATACATCTCCCACATTGGCGGCACGTTTTCAAACATGGATGCCAAAGCAGTATACAATAGTGTATTTCCAACTGTTAAAACCCCCTGTCCGTCAACCTTATCTGTTTTAAAATCCGGATAAGTACCATTCTGAGCCACATATTCTTTAAGCTCTTCGTGCCCTGAAAAATTTTGCACATATTCGGCCGGCTCAGGCAATGTGGCAAAGCCAACCAATAAAACAATCAACGCCACAATAAAACCGGCTACAGGGCCCGCTGCACCTATATCAAACAGCTTATGCATTTTTCGAATGCGCTCCTTGATTCGAATAACTGCCCCCAGTGTACCTATTCCAATTGGAAGGGGGATGTAGTAGGGAAGTGTCACTTTTATTTTGTGATGAACTGCTGCAAAATAATGCCCAAACTCGTGAACTGTGAGAAAGGAGAGTAACAATCCAGCAAAAAGCACCCCTCTCAGTAAGTCTGTAGAATTCGGGATGGCAAAAGGAAATAGAACCGGATCAAATCCCACAAAATTTGCGCCGGTCATCGTCACAAAGAAAAACGTGAGTAAAAACAGCCCCAGATGTTTTAAAATCGTTTTGGTATCGGGCTTATTTTTGGGCTCTTCTTTACTGGAAAGGACTTCAAAATCGCTTTTAACTTCCTCTTGATATGGGTTTGAACTCAATCGTCTCTTTTTCTTAATAGGTTAGCGGCTTTCTGGAAATCGGCAAGGTCATACAGCGAGCGCCTCCTCGTCCACGACAAAGCTCGTGTCCCTGGAAACTGATAGCTATTTTTTGCCCGGCTTTAGGCGTGAATCCTTCTTTACTGAATTCCTCGATAAACTCAAACTGATTCATCAGGTCATAACCATGATCAACCAGCGTGTTAAAAGTATTGGTATTACGTTCATAGCCAACGATTATTCCCGGTGCTAACGCAAAAACATTAGCGCCATCCGTCCACTGCTCGCGGAATTGATTAGTTCGGTCTTCACCGCCGCACTTAATGAAATTAAAGTCATAACCGGTTGATTCTTCCAGTGCTGATTTCAGTGAGCCCTTCATTTCTGTTTTAATAGAACTCCCATCTTTAAATAGAGCAACCACATTGTTGTTCTGCTCTAAAATAGCCGGAGGGAATACAATACACTCATTTTTATCTGCGAAAGTAAAAATAGTGTCTAGGTGCATAGAGGAGCGTTGTTTTGGAATATCAACAGCCAGAACCGTTTCAACACCACTGTTCAATAAACCTTCAGTTCCTTTCATTAATCCACTGAAAGAGGTTCTTTCACTCATCCCAATTAAAACCAGTTTCTCTGAAACCACCAACACGTCTCCACCTTCAATAGACTGATGGCCGGATATTTTTATAGCATTCTCTCTGACGCTCTCAAATAGGGGATGAAATTCTACCAGTGTTTCCATTAGCAAAGACTCTCGTAACCGAGCCTTTTTAGCTGCCCGTGAAATTAAGATGTTATCACCCACAACAGCTGCCAAGTCTCTTGTGAAAAGCAGATTTGGAGAAGGATTTAGTGAAAATCCTTTGGAGTGCTCCAGGTATCCCTGAGTTACGAAAATCAGTAGTTCTTTGGGATTCAGTTTATGAAGGTCTTTTTCCACAACGTGGAGGTTTTCTTCAGGAAACTCTTTTATCAGCTGTTCAATGAAAAAAGACCGGGCATCTTCATTTTTAAATACTTCGATGCAAAGATCAATGATTTCGATCACATTGCCATCAGCTGGCATCGCCGTTTTAAAGACTTCCAGCATGTCCAGATGTTCTATCCGGGCGTCTTCCTCAAAGATAATATCATCGAATAGCAGTTCGTCTTTAAGCTCAGGATTGACCAGCGAAACTTCATGTCCGGGAGTATGTACAATCACTCCCTGAAGGTGTCCTATTTCAGAAGAAACATTAATATCCATAGATTGGTTAGATAATTGATTTAATGAAGCTGTGAAATATAACGGTTACAAACCGCATTTATAAGAAGTAATTGGCTTTGTGAATCAATATCTTGACCGGCCAAGGTAAATGAAAAGAGATTATGACTTCTAAGACAGAAATAGAATCGTTGCTTTTTTTAATGGATGACCCTGATCCATTTGTGCAACAAAGTGTCGAAAGCCGTCTTCAGGAACTTGGCGAGAAAGCCGTTCCGCTGCTTGATGAATATCGTTCCGAGATTAGTGGAGAAGACGCAAAAAGCCGTGTAAATGATGTAATTCACAAGCTTACCTTTGATACACTCGAATCTGATTTCATCGAAATTCTCGAGCATGGCATCAAAACCCGTAAGTCACTAGAGACCGCTGTGTTTACCCTGGCCCGGTTTGGAAACCCAACGCTCAGAATATCAGAATATCAAAATAAGCTGGATCACTTTGCACAAATGATTGAGCCCCAGATTAAGTATAAGCTGGATGAAAAGCGCAAAATGAAGCGCATGCTTAAATTCATCTTTGAAGACCTCAACTTCAGGGGCGATACAGAATCCTACCACGCTCCCAAAAACTGTTTCCTGAATCAGGTCATTGACCGCAGAAAAGGCCTTCCTATTTCTCTGAGTCTTGTTGTGATGTTTATAGCCCACCGGCTGGAAATGCCTTTTTTTGGTATCAATATGCCCATTCACTTTATGCTGAATTATGTGGGTGATAAGGAAGAGCTTTTAATAGATCCATACGATGACGGGGCCATTGTTACCTATGATCAGTGCTATTTCTTTCTGAAGAAAAACAATATTGATCCCCGACCCGAGCACTTCCAAATTGCCACCAACCTCGATATCATACTGCGGTGTATTCGTAATCTCATTCATAGCTACGAACGCCAGGAAGAACTTGAGAAAGTTGAAGACCTCCGCAAGCTTTTGAATGTGGCAGAAATGTATCAAGACTGATGGCTGGCTATTCAGGAACACCTCTCCTGAAAAAACTTGGCATTAAGCCCGGTTATTCCGTTTTTCTTGTCAATCAGCCAAAGCACATCTTAGAAATACTAGGTGATTTTCCCGATGATGTCACTCTTGTAGACAACAACTATCACGATCTCATAGATTTTATTCATGTGTTTTGCAGAAACGAAGAAGAGCTGAACAATTTCTTTCCTCCCCTTAAAGAAAAATTAGCAAAAGATGGCACTTTATGGGTTTCCTGGATTAAGAAGTCATCTAAGGTTGACACCGACATCACCGGAAACGAAGTGCGTTCACTTGGCCTTCAAATTGGCCTTGTTGATGTGAAGGTATGTGCCGTGGACGAAGACTGGTCCGGATTGAAATTTGTGTACCGTAAAGAAGATCGTTAGTCAGTTTTATTTTCTGAAGGAAATTTAAAAATATACTCGGCTCCTCCACTCGTTTTGTTGCTTACTTTCATGCTGGCATCCAGTTGAGAGGCAAATGAATCGATCAGCATTGAGCCCAGACTTTCGTCGGTTTTGGGGTCAAAGTCTTTGGGTAATCCAGGCCCATTGTCTGAAACAGTCAAAATAATTTCCCCTGCCTCTTTTTTCAGAATAACATCAAGCCGTCCCTTCTTGTTTTTACTAAATGCATGTTTGAATGCATTCACCACCAGTTCATTAATGAGTAGTCCACAAGGAATCACCCGATCTGTCTCCAAAAAAACCTCTTCCAGTTCAAAATTGAGGTCCACGGCTTCTTTATAATCGGAGAACGTTCCATGAATAGCCTGCACCAAATCATTGATGTAGTTATTGAGCTGTATTTCTGAAAGCGACTCTGTTTTGTATAGTTTCTCGTGAATTAACGCCACTGATTGTATGCGTGCCTGACTGTTTTGCAGCACGTCTTTTGCTTCCTGACTTTCTGTGCTCCCTTCCTGCAGCTCTATAAGTCCCGAAACTATCGTCAGGCTATTCTTTACGCGATGATGAATTTCACGGAGTAATACCTCTTTCTGTTCTAAAGAAGCCTTTATTTCTTTTGTTTTGGATTTTACGCTTCTCTTTAAAACTATTACCCACCCAACAATCAGGATCATGAAAAAAGTGGAGGTCGCGGCTATCAGGTAAAGATAGAACTGGGGAATTCCCTTAAAGTCAAGGTCCTCCGGAGTTCTTAGAAATAATTTAAACGTTCTTTCTTCCGGAAACTCTGGGTTATACTCTGTAATAATTCCTTCAACCGAAATCCTGTCACCAACCTGAAGAACATCGAACTCGAACTCATCAAAGAGACGGTGAAAATTTGAAACGTATACCATCATACTTTTTGATGAACCTTCGGATGAAATACGCACATACTTTCCGTTAAAGGTGCTGCCTTTTTCTATGACTTTCCCTTCCCCCTTAACCAACATTCCAAGGTAATTCTGCGGCGCTTCAATGGCGTCAGATAAGAAGTTTATCTTTATCGGGGATGAAGTCTTGAATACCTTGTATGAATCAATATGAACCTCTGCGAGCCCGTTGTATCGTTCGATCATCCCTGTCGCCACTATGCTGTCCCCGACTTCAAACGGAGTTTCGATTTCCATTGCGAAAATCGACATTCCAGCCGAATCGTTCTGAACAAAAGCTTGCAAATAGTGTTCATGAAGCAAGCCGGTGCCTATGTTAGCAATACCCGTGATGGTCACTTTTTGGCCAAGGTAGTCAAGCTTATGGTCGCCGTTGGTATCGGAGCGGATTTCGGAAAAGGTCCAGAGAGAATCAGAAGTAGCCTGAGCGTTTCCCGGGGCACTACACAAAGCCCACGGTAAAATAAAAGCCAATAATAATAGCTTAATCCTTACGAGAAAATTTCTAATCATTATTCAACCAAGCAGTTAACCTAAAGCCGGAAAAGTCATTTAAAATATTTCCATACATTAAAAAAATAAAGCTTTCGTCTTTATATCTATAATGTTTTTATGACTTTTATCGACTTAAACCAGATGGTTGTTAAATAGATTGTCCGATCAACTCCAATTTTTTGCTATTCGCTTCTTAAGTTATCGATGGAGTTCGTCCGCGCTGCTTTGAAAGCCTGAGAACCAATAGTTATCACTGCCAGCCCCAATACGGCGATCGATCCGAATACAAATACGGCCGGCTGAAGACCAACCTTATTAGTTACCAGCTGCATCCACAGGTTATTAATGAACCATGAGAGTGGTATTCCTATGGATAGAGCGATTGCAATCAATACAAGATATTCCTTAGATAGCAGCACCACAATATTTTGTACGGAGGCACCTAATACTTTCCGAATACCAATTTCTTTCACCCTGTTTTCTGCTGAATACATAGCCATTCCTAACAAGCCCAGGCAGGATATCAAAATTGAAAACCCGGCTATAAGTCCCAGAATTTTTATGAAGTCAACAAATACTATCAGCTGAGGGCTTTCCTTTAATTGTTCGTCAAAAACTTTGTACTTCAATGAATAAAGACTATTCATTGTTAACCAGCTTTCTTCCAGGTTTTGTAGAAAATCACCTGTTGAGCCCGCTTTTGTTTTGACAACCGCATAGTACGTAATGTCGGGCCTGTAAAACATTACAATGGGATCTCCAGCCCGCATAGGATCAGCAGAAATGAAGTTCTCAATCACTCCCACTATTTCATAGTCTTCATCATTGATGGTTACTTCTTTGGTCAAAGCATCCTGAGGGCTTTCAAAACCTAGTTGTGCAACAGCCTGATCACTAATAATTACGGCGTTTGCAGTATCCATGGAGATTTCCGGGTTGAAGTTTCGACCTGCCAACAGATTCAACCCCATCGTTTGGATATAGTTTTCATCGGTTAAAAATGAATGGGCCCGAAGACGTTCTTCTATCAAATCTGATTCCAGCCAAACTCCCCGAATAGAACCCAATGCCGGTACGACAGAGGCTCCTGCTACCGATTGCACTTCCGGCATGTTTTCCAGCTCATACTTTAATTGATCAAGTGAAATATCCTGGAGAGCTATATTTACAATGTTCTCACGATTGAAGCCATAATCAGTCTCTCCCATAAATTTAAACTGCTGAAAAAGAATAAAGGAAGTAATGATAAATATCAGTGAAAAGGTAAACTGACCCACCGTAAGTGTTTTCTTTAATGTTTGACCGGAAAGCCGGTTGCCTGTGGAAAAAATTCCTTTCAGTACGCTGGCCGGCTGAAATGACGACAGATAGAGGGAAGGATAGATACCGGCAAAAACACCTACCATAATACTAAAGCATATAAAGACAGCTATTACCCCATAATTTGCCAGAAGATCCATTTCTATCTGATTCTCAGTAAAACTGATAAAGAATAAGCTATTGAACTCAGGTAGTAGAAACCTAAGAATCAAAACTGCAAAACAAAGAGCTATAGTGGTAATTACCACCGACTCGAACAAAAACTGTTTGATTACGCTCAGCCGATGAGCACCCAGCACTTTCCGAACCCCTACTTCTTTCCCCCGGTTAAGTGATCGTGCTATTGTCAGACTTACATAGTTAAACCCGGCGATTAGTATAATGATGATAGCAAAACCGATAAAAACCCATCCAAAAAAATTAGGTACTACCATACCTATTTCGTTAGATAAGGCCGGACCAAGGTTAATTTTAGTCAATGGTTGGATGATCATTGATGCCATTACACTTTCTCCTTCAGGGTCGTTGTAATCACTGGCTATTATTGTTTGAATTTTCTCCTCAAACGCCTCTGTATCTATTCCTTTCTTCATCAACAGATATGTGTAGGAATCGTAGACACTACTCGTCCAGCTATTTAACATTTCCTGAGAGGCTGTGTTGGCTTCCAGAGTTTTATGTGAAGCAATGATTTCAAAAGTAAAGTGCGTTCTTACATCATCATTGATAATACCTGAAACCACATAATCCCGATCGCCAAGTCCGGTAATGGTTTTACCCAGGGCCTCCTCGTCACCGAACAATTTCTGAGCACTTTCAGGAGTAAGCAAAACCTGGCCAGGTTCATTTAGAGCAGAAGCACGGTCACCGGAAATCAATTCAAAATCAAAAACAGATAAAAAATCTTCATCTGCATAGAAACCCTGCAGGGGAATCACCTTCTCACCATGCTTGAATTCACCATCATAATTTCCCCGAACCTGAAGCGCTTCCTCTACCTCAGGGTAATCCGTTTCAAGCTTTTCAGCAAGCGAAGCAGGTGTTGTAGCATACAAACTGCTTTCGTTATTCGAGGGTGACTTAAAATCTATGGTTACCCTTACAATTTGGTCACTTTTGCTATGGAACCGATCATAACTTCGCTGATCAATCAAAAACAAAATAATGAGCAGGCAGACCGACATACTTGCTGCCAGCCCCAGTACATTAATTAGTGAAAAGCCGGTATGCTTTTTAAGGTTTCTCCAGGTTACTTTCAGATAGTTGTAAATCATTTCCATGTTCCATGTTAGAGATTGAACAAAAAACCAGGGGAAAGAACGAACCAGCTGAGACCAAAAATACCATCGAGCCTGAGCCAACCCCTCTCTTTCTTTGTTTAAATTAAACTCTTCTTCCAGGTCTCCGATCAGGTGATGGAGATCCGGAGGCAGAAGTTCATCTAATATTTTTGTTATGATGTTTTTATGGTCAGGCATACGTCAGTTTTTTGAAGGGACCCAGCCTAAACCCAAATCTGGTAAGTCAGACCAGGCATTTTCCTGAACTGTTCTGACTTGTTGAAGCGCATTTAATCCTTTTTTTGAGAGCTTGTAAAAGCGCTTGGATCGACCCCCTCGTTCCTCCGTGGGCTCACTATCCCATGAATCTAAAAATCCTCTTTTTTTTAAGCGCTTTAGCGGAACATATACCGCACCCACTGATAAATCATGATCCAGTATTTCAGAAAGATGTAGCCTGATTTCCAGACCATAAGCCTCATCCTGCAGCTTCCATACGGAAAGAAGTATCAGCTCTTCCATGCGAGAAAGAATATCCATAATACATTTGTTTTAAAATTTAGAACAAATACGTTATCCTCCCAGATAGGTTTCAAAAATTTTATCTTTTTGTTGAAAAGGTGCTGTCTAAATCTTCTTCACCACAGCGTAAACAAAAATACAGCCTCCCAGCAGGAAACCAATCCCTGTTCCAACATTGAAGAAGAAAATCTGTCCCAAGCCATAAAGGAAAAAGAAGATGGCCAATAATGACATTACAATGTTAATAAGCTGTGGAAGCAAGCGATCGGTTGAGTGTTTGCCATTCCGGTATCCCGACCAGCTTCCCATTGGTGTTACCTTGGCATAAAACTTTTTAAGCGTTTGTTCAGACTCTGGCTTGGTCACAAAAGTAGCACTCAGCCATGCCACCGTAGAAAATAAAGTGGTGAAGATCATGCTTCCCGAAAAATCATACCCCATTTGATTGCAGAAAACAGCTCCAATAAAAGCGGCGATCATTGCCGTTATTTCGCTCCATGCGTTTATTCTCCACCAGAACCATCGAAGCAATAATACCCCGCCAATTCCGGCACTTAATGAGAGAATAAACTCCCAGCCACCAGACACAGAATCAAAGAAATAGGAAACTCCCACACCTAACGCGGCCATAAGTAAGGTGGCTATTCGGGAAATAAATACATAATGTGACTGTGCTTTCGCTTTGTTTTCAAATTCCTCTTCTGTTTTAATGAACCGCTTATAGAAATCGTTTACCACATAGGAAGTACCCCAATTAAGCTGAGTTGATATTGTTGATACAAACGCGGAAAGAAAAGCAACCATGAGCAACCCCATCCACCCCACGGGAAGAACTTCAAGCATCATCAATGGATAGCCGGTTTCAGGGTCTTCAAGTCCGGGGAATACTACAAGAGCCACAAGCCCCACTAAAATCCAGGGCCATGGGCGAACAGCGTACATCAGAATATTGAAAAGCAGGGTTCCGCCTACCGCATTTTTTTCATCTTTGGCAGAGAACATCCGCTGGGCAATATAACCTCCTCCTCCAGGCTCCGCTCCGGGATACCAGGCAGCCCACCAGTTCATCCCCAACCAAATAAGCGCTGTGGTTAAAGCAATTTCTGGATTGGTAAATGGATTGAAGCTGAGCACATCATAATTAGCAACATCTCCAAGCTGTGACTTTAACTCCGAAAGCCCGCCAACATGATCGACCGCAAAATAGGCTAACGCAATTGTGCCGATCATTGCAAGAATGAATTGTACGAAGTCGGTTACAATAACTCCCCACAAACCGGAGATGGCAATATAAATGGCAATCAGTCCATATAAAACCAGGATGGCAATCCATTGGTCAGCGCCAGTAACTACAGTAAGGATTTTGGCCATCCCCACCGTTACCCATCCCATAATGATACAGTTGAATGGAAAGGCAAAGTACAGAGCCCTAAACCCTCGGAGAAAACTTGCGGGCTTTCCGCCATAGCGAAGCTCGATGAATTCAACATCGGTTAACACATCTGCTCGCTTCCAGAGTTTGGCATAGATGAATACAGTCACTATACCTGAAATCATCCAGTTCCACCAAAACCAATTTCCCGCTATTCCCTGTTTTGCAACAATTCCAGTAATGGCAAGGGGAGTATCTGCTGCAAAAGTAGTGGCCACCATCGAAACCCCAACCAACCACCAGGGCAGGTTTTTTCCACCGGCGAAGAAATCGTCCAGCGATTCCTGACCACGTACTTTCGCGGCCCAGGCAACGGCAATCATTAATAAAATATATCCGGCAACAACAGCATAATCTAAAGTCTCAAATGGCATCTTATTTTGGCTCTGTGATAAATCAATGTTTTTCCATTCCCCGTTCTGAACTTTAAGGCTTGGAAATTGATTGGTGGAATTAGTTAATTGCGAAGTTAATTGAAAGCAAACGGATTAAAAAGATAAAAACGATAATGCCATATCATCTTGGCTGTACTGTCTGGAGCCTTCAGGAATGGAAAGGGACTTTCTTTTCTGATGATGCTAAACCAGAACAGTTTTTATCTCAATATGCTTCTGTTTTTAATGCGGTAGAAGGAAATACCACTTTCTATAGCGTGCCCGACCCTGATGTGATAAAGAAGTGGGGCGAGCAGACCCCGAAAGGATTTAAGTTTTGCTTTAAATTCCCACGCTATTTGACTCATGAACGTAAAATGCTGGAAGCTGAGAAGGATACCCTTGCGTTTGTAAAGCTATTCGAACCAATTCGTGAGAAAGTCGGCCCCTTCATGATACAGTTTCCAGATACTTTTGGTCCGCAGGATTTATATAAGTTAGAAAATGTCTTTTCTATTCTTCCAAAGACCTTTAGTTATGCCGTGGAAGTACGGCATCGCGACTTTTTTGACCACGGCAAACACGAACGAAACCTGACTTCGCTACTAAAAAGCTATGATGTGGATCGGGTTATTTTTGACACCCGTAAACTCCATTCGGTTAAAGCTATCGAATCTTCTATTGCAGAGGCGCAAAAGAAGAAACCCAAAGTACCCGTTCGATTCGATACCACCGGTGCCCGACCTCTATTAAGATACGTGGGTACCAATGATATCCTTAACAACGACCCCTACCTAAAAGAGTGGGCTATCATAGTGGCTGAATGGATTGATGAAGGGCTTCACCCCTACGTTTTTATCCACGCTCCAAACAAAGTTGATCAACCCAAACTTTGCCGACATTTTCACAAACTGCTTTCGAGGCTTATTGATGTCCCGCCACTTCCTGAATGGCCCGCTAACAAGCAGGATAAGCAATTAGGTTTATTCTAAAATCCTATAGCGCTTCCAACCCCTATTCTTAACCCTGTTAGTCCCGGACCAACAGTATTATCATTTGAAATCCTTAGTTTGGCATCTCTGTTTTCCTTCAAATGAAATGGAAATTGAGTAACCTCAATCAGATACCCTGCCTTAAACCTGATGGGATGATTTTTTATTATAACTTCAAATCCAAGGCTTGGTGTAATAGCAACATTTTGAGCTACTAAAGACAGGCTTTCACTCTGCTCTCCCGAATTTATAATTACTGCTTTATCCTTCATTTCCAAACGACTCAGTAATGCTGA
This sequence comes from Gracilimonas sp., assembly GCF_040218225.1. Classification (NCBI taxonomy): domain Bacteria; kingdom Pseudomonadati; phylum Balneolota; class Balneolia; order Balneolales; family Balneolaceae; genus Gracilimonas; species Gracilimonas sp. Next base: position 547,371 of record NZ_JAVJQO010000004.1, on the reverse strand, counting down.
AATTTGCAGCTCCACGAATGGTCTTACAAGTTTTTGTGGGAACTCTTTCAAATAAATATTTAGATCTGCGCCTATCTCATGATTGGTAAGTATTTGATCAGACGTCAGGGTTCCGGAATAGTCGCTTACCGTTAATCGCCCGCCGGTTGATAGATACCTCCAAAACAAGCCAACCCTATTCCCGTCTTCTAAATTTTTAAATATGGCAAGATTCAGATAAGGTGTTGCCGGAAAGTTGTCTGTAACTTTATACTCAAAATTTTGAGATGAGATCACTTCAGCCTGAAGTTTTTTTAAATCTGTTGCAGAAGTTGATGAATACCCCACGCTGAATTCTGCCTCATAAGACTGGGTTTGGGCAATAATACTGCCCCCCAAAGTGATAAACATCACCAACAGACTTGTTACTTTCCCGGACATGCTCATTGGCTGATCTGCAATGTATCTGACTTAATGTTTGTAAACGCATTATTTGATTTCGCAAACGTTCTTAGAATATATGTAGCTGTATTTCCTCCCACGGGAACAGGTACTGTTATGGTCGTGTCTGAGATGTTTTCAAAACTCCAGGTATTGGAACTATTTATTTTAGAAACATCATATTTGGCAAAGTTTTCAGGATACTTGCACTGTTTCCACTTTATTATCATCTCGTCATTAACAATTCTGGCAGAACTAAACTGCGGATAATCATCTTCATACACAAAAGCCGAGCCCATACCATAGTAATCATTTGCATGATTCGAATTCAACCGTGTATCAACCCTGTAATATACCTTCCCGCCAATATAGTTTGGGTCATGTATCATCGTGTTTTCTCTTGTACTGTTTATTCCCACCAGTCTCGTGTTTTCCAAATCTCCATTTCTTAAGGACGTGCTTCTATATACCCTATACTCTTGAAAATTTGGCCTCCGGTACTGCTTCCAGGTAAGCTGAAGAGTTCCTTCCGTTTTTTGTGCTGCATTTATTTGAACTGAAGTTGCTGGTGCATTATCAAACCACAGGGGAAAACTGTAGGTTTCTTCTATGAGTTCTACCCCCAACTTATCTGCAATATTCCCCCTTCCCGATGATGTGATTAATCTAAAGTGAAGTGTATGTTCACCATCTTCATATCTCGTAGTTTCTAAGCTACTGCTCTGTTCTAAATTCGCATAACTTTCGCCCCATTGACTATCCAGAGTATCATCATCCAGCCAATAGCTAATCCTTCTTATTTGCTTATTACTATTCCCTGGATCAAAACTATAACTTACTTCTATGAAGCTAGATACTTTAATAGTGTCGTCAATTTGAAAAGAAGGGGATACTGAGACATTTGCCTCAATCGGTAACATTTCTTGCGACCTTTCTATATAATTACTTCCGCTGGGGGAGTATTTGCAACCGAAAACCAACACTATTAATGTTAACAGAAAAAAGCTTTTGCTCATCACACTTATCATATACCAAAGTAAAGCATAGTTTATACATTTTATACTACTAAAGTATACATTTCTCTGCTTTTAAGCTGACTTTTTAAGTTGAATCGCTTACTGTAATTTTATGGCTTTCAACATTATTGGCTGACTTAACCGCTTCTACACTGTAACGGGCATAAGGCTTGATTTCGAGTCGCTCTTTTTTGATGGGCTCACCAGTTACATTGCAGATGCCATAATTCCCTGTCTTTATTCGGTTTTTTGCCATGTTTATTTCTTCGACCTTTTCTTTTTGCTTTTCAATCATGGCATAGTACTTCTCTCTTTCTTCTTCCGAGGAAGCTATATTTCCCTGATGGTGAGCAGCGGAAGAAGATGTATCATCAAGCTTTTCCTCTATTTCGCTTAACCGGTCCTCAAATGAACTGATCTTTTCTTTAGCATCATCCAGTTCTTCTTCTAGCCGATCATTAAAATGTTCAAGTTCTTTTTCAGAAAAGGGTGAGTTATTTACGGGTGCTTTCTGCGCTTCCATAATAATCTCTTTTTTTCCAACTTCACTTATAGATTAAACGGGTTATAGGAAAGCAGCATTTCAATGGTCTCTGATTTCTACTCAAGACTTCCAACCATAGCCGTATTTTCAACGAAAACGAGTTTTTTCAACTCATCCATAGCCTCTAACTCTTTGTCTTTTTCTGTTTTTAGAATAGCTGTACGCTGGCTCTCTTCAACCATTTTAAATTTAAGCTCTGGGTACTTTGCTTTAATATGCGCAACTGTTTCTTCGGTTGCACTGTATGTTAAAGCTACTATTACATATTCGTATTCTTTGCTGTAAGTCAGCTTCGCCAGCAACTGATTTACCTGATTACCCTCTAGTGAATCGCTTTCATTAATCTGCTCAAGTTCCTTATCAGCATTTCCCGCTGCTTCGCTCATAACAAACTCAACCCACTCACTTTCTTCCAGCTCCTTTAATTGTTTAGGGCTTGGATTGTTTTCTATGGAAAGGACAATATTTTGAATGTTGCTACTTAAAATTTCAAAGCCCAGTTCATCCAACTTTGTCTCTAAAAAGTTTGGTGATACGGTATCAGAAAAGGTAACCTGAATTTTTCCGGATTCAAGATTGTACTCCCCTTTCTCAAGTTTTTTAATATCAGCGTCATCCATTACTTGTGAGAATGCAAAAAATGGAACCAGCGTATAAATTATTATGCTTATTAACTTCTTCATGAAAACCCATCTTATTTATTATTAGCTACTGATCTAACGAGACTTTTATTTTTTTGTTCCCCCTTATGTTTCGCCTTTATTATAACTTTTTCTTTGGTATTTATTCAGTTAGCCAACCTTTAATTTTCTGTTGTTAAATAAATACAAACCAGCAAGATGAAGTCTCATAAAAAATGCCCTAGCCGTGTCGTGTGTTGGTTTTTATCAATTAATTGTATTCCTTAGCATCAGTTTTATTGTAAATATACGTTGCCAATGCCACAACCAATTTTTGATATAGTCATATTAACCGACTCCCGCTATATAAACCCAAGTGTACCCGACGGCTATGTTCAGAATGTTTTGAAGGAAGACCAGATTGTTAAGGAAGCCTTAGAAGCTAGAAACCTAAGGGTAGGCAGAAAAGATTGGGCAGACTCTGAATTCAATTGGGAGCAAACCAAAGCAGTTCTTTTCAGAACAACCTGGGATTATTTCAATAGGTTTGAAGAGTTCCAAGGCTGGATGGAGGAGGCTTCTTCTAAAACTCACTTCATCAACAGTAAGATTCTTATAAACTGGAATATAGATAAACACTATCTGGATGACCTTAACCGAGCTGGAGTTTCTGTTATTCCAACGCGATACCTCAACCGGGGAAATGGCATGTCAATCCACCAAATACACAAAATTACCGGGTGGCGGGATACCGTCATAAAGCCGACGGTGGGTGGAGCTGGCCGGCATACTTATCGTATCCAGCCAGAAAATATCGATATCATTGCCAATAAGCTTATTGAAGTGATGCAAAAGGAAGACTTCATGTTACAGCCTTTTCAGGAATCTGTATTGTCAAGTGGAGAGTGGTCGTTTGTATTCTTTGGGAAAAACTTCAGTCATGCCGTTTTAAAGAAAGCAAAACCAGGTGATTTCAGGGTTCAGGACGATTTTGGAGGAACTGTTCATGAATATATTCCCAAAGAGTCGGAAATCAATTTTGCCCGGGAAGCATTAATGGCTTGTCCTGAACTTCCGGTTTATGCCCGTGTCGATCTTATTCTTAATAACTCTGGAAAAATGGCCGTTTCTGAACTCGAACTAATTGAGCCCGAGCTTTGGTTTCGCATGAAACCAAAGGCTGCTAACTTACTGGCAGACGAAGTAATTAGGCTTATTCCCTGACCAGTTATTTATTATAGGTGTTGAAATAGGAACGGATACGTTTTGCGTTCACCCCTAAATCACCTCTTCCTATTCTGGACTTTGAGCGCATATCAATTTTACTGCCCATTTCTGTTGTATCAACGCGGATTACAACATCGTCAATAAACCCAAACCAGGGAAGCTTGTCATAGGCTTCAATGCGACCTTCTTGTCTGTTTTCTCCCACGATTTGCCAGGGCATTTTACGAGCTGTGGCAAGTGCATGATCATACGCCCTGTCATAATCCATAGAAACATTCAGCGTTTCCAGTTCGGGATAAAATTCTTTTTGTGCTTCAGCCGGCCCATTTTCAAAAATATATTCATGTGGATTTGGGGCATCCTCTCTTAGGGGAACAATGGCATTAAACTCGGGAGGGTTTACCGTATCGGTCGTTATATCATGAATAGGCGGGTATCCTTTTTGAACCTCGAGGTACCAATACCCAAAATTTAATAATACACCTAAACCTATCACCATGGCAACCAGGCCAGAAACGGTCTGATCTCTGGATCGTCCTTGTATTCTAAAGAATCCGATAGTCCCTATAATACTTCCCAATATCGCCGTACCAGTTCCCCATGGAATAATCGAGAAACCCGTACTGAAGTGCCACCAACCCCATTGATATCCATAACCGGATAATATAACCGACAATCCTCCCAATACCGCCAACCCGGTTCCCCACTTTAGTAAGCCAGTACCTTTTTTGCTTGATGCTACCATTCACACGCTCCTGTAATTAATAACTCTTTAAATAATATACACAAGAAATGCAGATAATCGTTCCATTGCCTGTTAATGGTAAGCTCTTGCGTGCCGAACGATTATGAATAAGCCAACAATAAAAAATCCCGCTCGGTGGCGGGATTTAAATATGATTAGGAAAGAGCGTTTTTAATGCGCCCGAAGATTTCATCGATGGATCCTATACCGTCTATCTGCTGGACTTTGCCTTGTTTTTCGTAGTGCCTCATTACAGGCTGGGTTTCCTCACGATACACCTGAAGACGGGTTTTCACTTTTTCTTCGGTGTCATCCGAGCGCCCTTCACCGCGTGAAAGAATTCTTTTTATCAGCTCTTTTTCGGGAACAGATAACAGAATAAAAGCATCCAGCTTATCATCATTCTCATCCAGAAAAGAATCAAAAGCCTCGGCCTGAACAACCGTTCTTGGAAAACCATCCAAAATATATCCATCCTGATACTTTTCTTTACTAAGTTCATCAGCTACCAGATCCACAACCGTTTGGTCAGGAACCAGCTCTCCGGAATCCAGAATGGATTTTACTTTAACACCAAGAGGCGTTTTGTTTTTGATGGCAGCCCGAAAAATATCTCCGGTAGAAAGATGCGGAATGCTGAACTCGTCTTGTAACAGTTTTGCCTGAGTTCCTTTTCCCGCCCCCGGAGGGCCAAACAGAATAATATTCATCCTTAATTAGTTTTTTAATACTGATATATAGCCACAGCAAGCTGTGCTGTAATCTTAGACCTGATTAACAAGAATCTAAGATCACAGTAAAATTCAGCGAGCTAAATTATTGCTTCTTCGCGCCTTTTTCCTGAATACGAGCTGCTTTCCCTCGCAGATCACGAAGATAGAACAGCTTGGAGCGTCTTACTTTTCCTTTTTTCTTCACTTCAATTTTAGCAATAAAAGGAGAGTTTAGCGGAAAAACACGCTCTACACCAACGTTACTGCTGATTTTACGAACTGTAAACGTTTTGTTCGGCCCACTTCCCCTTTCAGAAAGTACAACACCTTCGTACTGCTGAATACGTTCTTTTTCACCTTCTCGTACGCGGTAGTGTACATTTACAGTATCTCCAGCTGTAAAGTGAGGAATGTCCTCATTTATCAGGCTTTGCTCTACAAGTTTTAACTTATCCATGATTTCTAAATTTAACCCCGATAACTATCAGGATTGTTATTAATGTTCTTTCTTAAATTTTTCGTACAAATCTTTTCTTCGTTCTTTGGTCCGCTTTTCGGATTGTTCCTGCTTCCACTCAGCTACTTTTTTGTGGTCGCCGGATAGCAACACCTCAGGAACTTTCATTCCTTTGAATTCTGCCGGACGTGTATAAACCGGACCTTCCAGCAGTCCATCCTGAAATGAATCATTCAATGCGCTTCCGGCATCTCCCAACACACCGGGGAGCAAGCGAACGATGGCATCTGTAATTACCATCGCCGGCAGTTCTCCTCCCGAAAGCACATAATCACCAATCGAAAATTCTTTGGTAATCAATTCATCTCTTACCCGCTGATCTACGCCTTTATAGTGGCCGCACAGAATAATGATGTTTTCTTTGAGCGATAATGCATTCGCATCAGGCTGTTCAAAAACATCGCCATCGGGTGCTGTGAAAATGAGTTCATCATAATCACGCTCAGACTGGAGTTTCTCAATGCAGCTGAATATTGGCTGCGGTGTAAGCACCATTCCGGGTTCGCCACCATAAGGGTAATCATCTATTTTCTTGTGCTTGTCTTCGGTATAGTCCCGTAAATCATGCACATGAATTTTAACCAAGTCTTTGTCGATGGCCCGCTTCACAATACTGTGATTCAGGGGTCCTTCCAACAAAGCAGGAACAGCTGATATAATATCAATTCTCATCAGATTCCCTCCAGTTCATCCAGGTTTTGGCAATAGATGTTACCGTCGCGCCGGTCTTTTACAAAATGATCGATGTATGGAATGAGCCGGCTTCCCGATGTAGTTGCAACTACTAAAATAGGGTGAGCCGGATTGTTCATCACATCAACCACTAACCCAATCGATTCATCTCCATCATAAACTTCATGATCTACGAGTGAATCATCAGGTTCTTCTTCAGCACTGACAAAAGGCTCCGCATCATCTGTTTCCAGGAAGATGCCTTTGCTTTTCAATGCTTCAGCGCCGGTGCGATCAGCGATATGGTCAAATTGTACAAAGAACGAAATTTTGTTTCTTTTCCCTTCAACCCGTAAATCCATGATTCGGGCAGGGTAAAAATCGCCTCGTTCATTCCGCAAATACACCAGCTTAAGGTTTTCGGCTTTTTGAGGGTCATCGACATCAAAGAAAACTTTGACCTCGCCCTCAAGTCCATGGGAGCGTTCAATATGCCCCACCTGAACAAAGCCCGGTGTATTGGCGTCCTGATTCATAGGCGCCGGATATCTTTTTTATCCTTCTTGTTTGCTTTCCCAGGCACGCTGAACCGTCACGCGGTCTTCGTTTTCCGGGACAAATCCTTTAAGGTCGTCTAGATCAGTATTGTTAATATGATCAATCGCCTCTTTTGCATTCATATCAGTGGAAACCTGATCAGAAGATGACTCTTTGGCTTCTTCTTTCTCTTCTTCAGCCGGCTCTTCATCTTTGGTTTCTTCAGCAGCTTCTTCCGATTCTTCTTCAGCGTCGTCAGAAGATTCTTCCTGAGTTTCAGCTTTTTCTTCTTCTTCCGGAGCTTCTTCTTTAGCTTCGGTTTCTTCTTCGGCCTCATCAGCTGTTTCTTCCTCAGCTTCTGCTTCCGTAGTTTCTTCCTGGGCAGCCTCTGTGGTTTCTTCAGCAGAGTCATCCGATTCAGCTTCTTCTAATGCCGCTTCAATTTCTTCGGCTTCATTTTTAGGAGCTTCGTCTTCTTGTTCTTCAGCCGCTTTTTCAGCTTCTACTTCAGCAGCAGCCTGCTTCGCTTTTTTCTGAAGCTGCTCTTTATATTCTCTTTCTTCAGCAGCAAGCACTTCTTTATAATCCGCTTTACGGCTGGTGGCATCGTCTTTCTTAGAGTCTCTGTACTCTTTCCATTCTGCCAGTGCTTTTTCTACTTCTTCTTCGCTTTTGCCCCAGTTTATAAGGTGACGCTTATACAAAATACCTTCGCGACGAAGGATTTTACGTACAGTGTCGGTAGGCTGAGCGCCGGTATCTAACCAATAAAGGATACGGTCTTCATTTAATACCACTTCCTTTTTCTCGGTTACGTTGTCGTAACGACCAACACGCTCAACGATTCGTCCATCGCGGGCTTCGTGTCTTTCGGCTACTACGATATGCCAAATCGGGCGTTTCTTACGTCCTTTTCGTTGTAATCTGATTCTTAACAATGCTGTTCTCCAATGTGTGTTTAAATTATAAGTTCTTATCGGCCGATAGGCAGATTCTTCAATCCTTGAAGAGCACGTCCGGCTTTACCCATTTTTGACATGGTCTTCATCATTTTTTTCATTTGATCGAACTGCTTCATGAGTTGATTGATCTCACGAACAGTGGTGCCAGATCCTTTTGCTATGCGTCGTCTTCGACTTCCGTTTAGCAACTCGGGCTCCTGGCGTTCCTCCGGCGTCATTGATAAGATTATAGCTTCAATTGGTTTGAAGGCATCATCGTCGATTTCAGTATCGTTCAATGCTTTGCTGGCGCCGGGTATCATAGAAACAAGATCACCGAAGTCTCCCATCTTCTTGATCTTCTGAATTTGTTCAAGGAAGTCGTTCAGGTCGAATTTATCCGACCGAATTTTCTGTTGAAGTTTTTCTGCTTCCTTCTCGTCAAATTCTTTTTGAGCTTTTTCAACAAACGACACCACATCTCCCATGCCCAGAATACGCTGAGCCATACGGTCGGGATAGAATGGAGAGAGAGCATCCAGCTTCTCGCCGGTACTCACAAATTTGATGGGCTTGTTTACAACGGTTTTAATGGAAAGGGCAGCACCACCGCGGGTGTCACCATCCAGCTTGGTTAATACCACGCCGTCGTAATCAATGCGTTCGTTAAATTCTTTGGCTGTGTTTACAGCATCCTGTCCGGTCATGGAATCGACTACAAACAGAATCTCGTGAGGATTTACGGCCTTCTTAATTTCCGCAACCTCATTCATCATTTCCTCATCTACATGTAAACGACCCGCGGTATCAATGATAACCGTATCGAGCGCCAAACTTTTAGCCATCGAAACGGCTTCTTTGGCAACCCGAACTGCATCTTTCTGCTCGATGGAATACACCGGAACATCAATTTGCGAAGCGAGTGTCTTAAGCTGGTCAACAGCGGCAGGGCGATAAACATCGGCGGCAGCAAGAAGAGGATTCCTTTTATGCTCCTGTTTTAAGTGTCGGGCTAACTTACCAACAAAGGTCGTTTTACCCGAACCCTGAAGTCCGGCTATAAGAATTACTGTAGGGGGAGTGTCAGCCTGTGCGATATCGGCCTTTTCGCCACCAAATGTTTCAACCAGCTTGTCGTGCACAATTTTTGTGAACTGCTGGCCGGGATTAACACTGGTGAGTACATCAGAACCGAGCACCTGCTCTTTAATATCTTCTGTGAATTGACGGGCAACCTCATAATTAACGTCAGCATCCAGCAATGCACGGCGAATTTCACGGACAGTCTCCGCTATATTCACATCCGTGATGCGAGCTTCTCCCTTAAGGGATTGAAATGCTTTATCTAATTTTGAGGATAAATCTTCAAACATGGTGTTAACAGAATTTTTCTCCGCCAATTACAGAGCCTGTAAAAATACGGCATCTTTTAAGGCTTATCAACAGTTATGTGGATAATTATTTTTATAGAGGGTTGAGAGTTGACTGGATGAGAGTTGATGTGGCTTTTTTAGCATCCTCAAACTTATTTACTAACTAGTTTAAGTGCCCAATCACCTCACCGGGAACAAAGTCTCATTTCTCTTCTTTAACTGAGTGAATTTTCTGCAAAAAAACATTCAAGGTCATGAGAAAGTTAGCGATTGTTGTTCCGCTCGTTATTGTATTGAGTGCTTGTGCCAGCACCAAACCCCCTGCCGATAAACTCACTCAGGTAGAAGCCTCTATTCAACAAGCTGAGCAGGTTGGAGCTGAAAATTATGCTCCGCTTGAAATACGGGAGGCCCGAAAGAAACTTACCGAAGCCCGCGAGTTGGTGGCTAAAGAAAAATATGAAAAGGCAAAGCGTACCGCCGACCGCGCCATGGTAGATGCTGAACTGGCACAAATGAAATCATTATCGGAAAAAGCCCAGAAAGCGGTGCGAGAGCTCCGGGAAAGTATTCGGGTGCTTCAGGAAGAAATTCAGAATAATATTGATAAATCGGAGAGTCAATCATGATGAGTTCTGCAAAAAGTAGTTTCCTTTTCACAAGTATAATCTTTGTATTCCTGCTATCTGCCTGTGGCGGCCCTCCCCAGAACAACCCGCTGCTTATGGAAGCAAAACAATCTTATGATAAAGCTGAACAAGATTCGCTGATTGTAATGAAAGCACCGGTTGCCTTGAAAGAAGCGGAAGAAGCCCTGGAACAAAGTCAGCAGCTTTGGGAAGAAGGTGCCGATAAAAACCTAATTGAGCATTATGCATACATTGCCAATCAGAAAACAAAAATTGCCCGGGAAACCGCTGAGTTAAACGCAGCGCAAGATGAGGTTGAGCGCGCGGAAGCCGAACGTAAAGAAGTGTTGATACAAGCCCGAAAAGCAGAAGCTATTGCAGCAGAGCAACGCGCTGAAAATGCGATGCAACAACTTCAGAAAGAACGACAGGAGGCGGAAAAAGCTCGTAAAGAAGCATCGGAGCTGGCCGACCGACTGTCTGAAATGGAAGCCCGCCAAAGTGAACGGGGCATGGTATTAACCCTTAGCGACGTGCTTTTTGATTTCGACAGCTCTAACCTTAAAGCCGGAGCTAATAAAGTGGTAAATGAACTGGCTGCTTTTTTGAATAACTATCCTGAAAGAACGGTTCAGATAGAAGGATTTACAGATAGCATCGGTTCCGCAGAATACAATAAGAACTTATCCCAGCGAAGAGCCGATGCCTTGAAACAAGCACTTATTAAGGCGGGGATATCTTCACAACGAATTGAGACCGTTGGTTACGGGGAAGAATTTCCGGTAGCCACCAATATGAATGAGGCTGGCCGGCAACAAAATCGCCGGGTGGAAGTTATTATATCTAACGAGAATGGAGTCGTTACGCAACGTACGGAATGACATCCATATGCGAAGAGAGACGAGGGGGAAGGTTGATCACTTCCCCCTTTTTTTATGTTGATGAAATTGAGAGTTGAAAGGGTGATAAAGTGATTTGGCTTAAACTCAGACGAGCCAGCCATTAACCTCTTCACTAATTCAACACTGCACAGGCGGACACTTGCGCTATTTGCTTACCTCTTAGTTTTTCCCCTTTATCACCCTTTCAACTCTCGATTTCATTTCTTTTAAAACTATATTCATTCTTCTCTCGTCTTACCTTCAGAATGAACCCGGGACAACACGAACACATGGAAGACGCGCAACTGGTACAGGATTTTCGTGGTGGAAATCACCAGGCTTTTAACAAGCTGGTAACGCGATGGCAGGATCGCATCCACCACTTTGCGTACCGTTTTTTTGCGAGCTCCGATGATGCCGCCGAGATCACTCAAAAAACTTTCATCAAAGCCTACCACAAGCTGGATACGCTGGATGATGTAAATAAATTTGGGTCGTGGCTATACACCATCGCCAATAATCTTTGTCTCGATGAATTGAAACGTGCGGGCCGCAAGCGAGCTACTTCTTATGAAGCTCTCAAGGTAGCCCCCCAAACCGAAACCGCTACTCCTGCCGATGGCACGGTTCTCCGAAACGAAGGATTGGTATTGCTTCACAAAGCACTCCTCCAATTACCGGTGGACCAGCGAGTAGTGGTAATTATGAAAGAATATGAAGGTCTGACCTTCAGAGAAATAGCAGAAATTTTAGACGAACCAGAAAACACAGTAAAGTCAAGATTGTATTACGGGTTGAGCGCGCTGAAGAAGACGTTCGACTCCTGGAATATCAACAAAGAGGTGTTTGATTATGAATAAAGAAACCGCCCGATCACTCTTCATGGATTATCTGTATGATGAATTGGAGCACGATCAACGAAAAGAATTAGAAACCTTTTTATCCCAAAACCCCGAGCTGAAGAAAGAGCTGGACGCGTTGTCTGATGTGCGCTCTATGATTTCCCACCTTCCGGTTCAGGACCCTGCCGAGCAATTGGTTATGGTAGAGCCCAACAAGTCCGGATTACAGGAGTGGTGGAATGAGCTAATTGGCGGGTTACTCCCTCAAAACGGATTTGCCCGCGCCGGTTTTGCAATGGCCTCGATTCTGGCCGTATTTGTTGTTATTGGGGCTTTTACTAAGATGAATATAACTGTGGGCGATGGTGGTTTTAACCTGGCCTTTGGTGAAAAGCAGGAAATTATACAACAGGGGTTCACCCCGCAGCAAGTAGAAATGCTTCTCCAGCAGGTAAGAGAAGATAACGCTGTCATGATTTCGGACGCCATTCAGGAGGCGCAGCAACAGCAAGAAAACCGGATTGAAAAAACCCTGGTGAATTTTGCGGATTATATTGAACAGCAACGGCAATCTGATTTACAAATGATCAGCTCCGGCCTTTATAACATGGAAGAAACTTATTACGACCGATTCAGACAAACCGACCAGGTATTAGGCGAACTCATACAAACGGTAAGTACCGGAAATTAAAATTTACAGGACACAATTATGAAAACATCAGTCTTTAATAACCTCGTCATTGCGAGGGATTCGGCGGCCAAAGGGAGTAAATCCCGTGGCAATCTCTTTAAGTCAACATCTGAAATTAGTCAGGGAGATCGCTTCGTCGATTACTTTGACAACTCGAATTCTAATTTTGAGACTCCTCGCGAAGACGGGCATAGAAGTGGATATTTCGCTAAAATGATTATAGTAGGATTGATGACGCTTTTGCTGTCTCCATTGTCTCTCGCTCAGAATTTTGATACCAATCGCATGAACCGCGACATCAAGATCATGGAGAACATTCTGGGCGAAATGTTTAAAACCCAATTTACCACAAAGGAAGGAACTGGAACTATACAGGTGCGCTCACAAGGCTACACTATTTTTGGAAGCGGCTCGTCCGGAAATGTTAAAGGGACGTATATTCCTGGGTACGGTGTCATTTTTATGATTCCATCTACCAGTAATAGGTACTCCATCGTTTCCAGAAAAAGTTCTGACCGGCAGATTGTGTTTCAGTACAGCTCGGATGACAACGACTCTGACCGAAGCATCGACAAAGAATCTGTGACGAACAGAATCAGTGAGTTTCTGCAGGATTATGCCTCTACGATCGGTCAGCTAAAAAATGATGAAAGTATTCTTGTCATCTATGGTTCTGCAAACTCCACCGGAAGCCGCTTTGCTGTTTATAATTTACAAGGAGATGAAGAAGACAAGTCTGAGCCCCTTCCTGTAATTTCCGTCTCAGCTAAAAAATCGGACCTGGAGGCATATCGTGCCGGGAGATTGAATACCGATGCTTTCAAGAACCGCTTATCAGTGTCTACATCAGAAGATAAAGAACGACTTGACCTGAAGGTTCTTGGCAACATCTTCGGAACGGCCCTGGGTGATGGGGATGGTAATCAGTATCACCTGATAAACAGTAATTCTCTTTCGTATATGTACCTGGATAATTTTGGTGCATTGTATTCACTTGATTTGCACCGGGGTCACGGGCTTGGTTCAAATGTTTTTGAATTAAGGCTGAACCGGGATAGCAATGCAGAAGAAATCGCTGCAAAAGCTCAAGAAAGTGAAAAGAAAGTGTCGGAAACTCTTGAAAAAGAATACGATGCTCTTGTTGCTAAAACCAAAGAGTTTATTGTGGATTACGGCAGAACGCTGAGCTCTCTTAATGACGATCAATACTTATTGGTTTCATTGAACATCAATGATTCAAGTGATATTGTGCCTGAACGAGTTGACTTCCAGGTTAAGAAGTCGACCTTTAATCAGCTGGACCGAGGACAAATTTCCCGTGAAGCTGCATTAAATGCTGTAACCCTCACCGAATATTAAAGTGTAACTAACATCCTATCCAGAAAGCTGCCTTGGATACCGGACATGATTTTCATCGATCCGTATTCGGGGTGGCTTTTTTTATAACGTGCTCTTGTGGAAGGTTTTTAAAGGACAAATCTACATTCTCTATTAAGGGCTATTTCCAGCATCTCTTCATATTCGGAAGCTTCAATTTAAACACAACCAAACTGCGCTAAGTGATCGGTATAGAATTGGGTATCCCAAAGAAGGAACCTGTTCTTTTCCAAGATCTCATGGCAGTAATAGAGAGCTACTTTATCGGCCCACTTTTCTTTCTTGAACATACTTTCTCCAAAGAACGCTGCCTTCAACTTCACCCCATACAAACCACCAACCAGCTTGCCTTTATTATAGGCTTCCACGCTGCAGGCATTTCCATACTGATTCAAAACATCGTAAGAATTGATAATCAGGTCATTAATCCAGGACGTTTCACGTTTAGCACATTGCTTTACCACTTCCCGAAACTGATGGTTCACTTTTACTTCAAACTTCCCCTGACGTATAATTCTTCTAAGATTATCTGAAGTATGAAATTCACCAATCGGGATAACTCCCCGCTTTCTTGCTGAGTACCAATCCACCCCTTCCGCATCTTTACTCTCAGCCATGGGGAAAATCCCCTGGCTGTAGGCTTCAAGCAGACTTTCCGGCGGGATGATTTTCATGCTGCTATTTGGTGATTATTTTATTGTCATCGCGAGGAGCATCATTGTCGAACTTTTGACTCTACCGCTTTTCGCCGCGGCGATCTCCATGAACCACTTGGGATTTAGAATAAGGGAGATTGCATCGTCGGCCAAAATCCCAAGTCTATTTCCGCAACTTTTCTCCTCGCAATGACGATTTTAAAACTAAAATTCACAATACAATATCGCATCACTTCCAATTGGTGATCCTGGTGGCGGTGCCGGAGCATCTTCTGCTTCAAAATCTTCGGGGTTTGTCAAAAACATCCCAATCGTATATACCGCATAGCGGCTGTCCGCATCATTTTTGCCGGATAATTTGGATTGGAGATCTGTTAGCTTTTTATGGGTAATGGCCTTGGTCACAGGATTGGAATCACTGTCTGCTGCAAGAGCAATCATATTTTTCAGCACCACATGATTTACCACTCGTTGTATGGACCCGAGATATCCTGATTGGTTTTTCTTGTCCCAGCTTGCGGCAATGAGTTCATCGAGTACAGTCTCCAGGCTCAGATTATTATCGCGTGCGCCATACTCTACCAGTCGATTCGCACGTGCCGGATTTAGTATTAAGCTCACCGGTAAGTTGGCCGCAGTTTCAGCAATTCCTAATGCGTCCAGTGCCGGACCTGTGTTTCCATTAAAAAGCTCCCGAGAATATCCCAATGAAGACGGCCGGGGTGGAATAAGCTCTAAAAGGTTCTCAGGAATCGCCAAAGTAGACGGATCAATAGTTTTCAACATTTCTGCTAAAGCTTTCTGTTGGATTGATTTATCCACAATTTTAGGGGCCGGTAAATTATCCCCTTTTGAGTTGTAGCTATAATCGAGCCCTCCAATCAGTTTAACCGTTCCTTCCAGCTGATAGCGATGAAAAAAGTACATCGGAACTAAGGCATCCTCCAGTTCCGCCATAGGCTTTCCTGATTTCAGATTAGCTTCGCCAAAATTCTCCAGCGCTATTTTACGGATTTCTAAAATCTTTGACAATTGTGAAGATGGATCTGAGCCAAAATCCCAAAGATGGGCATCTGGATGAGCCCCACCCTGCGGCCTTGCGTCAGCATCAGAAATATACTTTAGTCCGGAATCATAAGCTGCTTCCAGGATTTCATCCAGCGCTTCTTTTTCATCCATTCCTTCCGGGAAGTCCTGATACCCATAGGCTACAGCCACTTTATCCCAGGCTCCAATTCCAACATCATAAGGACTGGAAAGGTCAATTTCTCCATTCACAAGTTTTGGCTGTGGGTGAGGATAATCCATCACCGAAGCATCATTTGTAACACTGGCTGCAAAGTTATGAGCGATTCCAAGGGTATGTCCCACTTCATGAGCAGAAAGCTGTCGGATTCGGGCAAGTGCCATTTCCTGCATTGTTGTATTTACCTGATCATCACCATATGGAGCAAGCAGTCCAACAGCGATCAGGAAATCCTGACGAACTCTTAGTGAACCCAGCGAAACATGCCCCTTAATGATTTCACCCGTCCGCGGATCCGTCACTGATGAGCCATAAGACCATCCCCGTGTAGATCGGTGAATCCATTGAATAACATTGTATCGAACATCCAGCGGGTGAGCTTCTTCCGGTAATATTTTTACAATGAAAGCATCTTTGTACCCGGCCGCTTCAAACGCCTGATTCCACCAGCGGGCTCCATCTAACAAAGCGCTACGAACCGGTTCCGGTGTTCCATTATCCAAATAATATACGATCGATTCAACCGGTTCGCTCATTTCGGCTCCCGGGTTTTTCTTTTCAAGTCGGTGCCGGGCTATAAACCGCTTGGTCAAATCCTGATCGATCGGCGTGCCGTAATCCTGGTAAGAAATCCCGAAATATCCAGCCCGGGGATCCAGAGCTCTTTTCTCATAACCGTCATCAGGGAGTTCTACAAAAGAGTGGTGCTGGCGAACTGTGATGGCCTCTGGTGTTGGTACAACCGAGCGCACATACCCTCCCGGATTACTTCCATCGAACGTAAGCGTTGCCTCAAATTCTGTATTCTTGGGGAAGTTCATCGTGCCTTCTTTGTATATGGCGGAACGGTTTTTGTCCAAACTGTAGGAACCCTGATTGGATCTGCGCAGAGTGTTAGTCACTCCATGAGCATCCCTCAGCAAAAAGCTGGTTAGGTCAATGAGCACCTTTCCATCTTCTTCGGCTGCAACTTCAAACCCTGCAATAACCGATGATGCAAAGGCTTCCCGAACCGATTTCTTCTCCAGTTCATTATCTGTTTCTGCGCGGTATTCGTAGTTAGGCTGAACCATGAGCACTTTCGGGCCTCTTCTTTCAAAATATACTAACCGGGTATCCCCAAGCTGGCCCCGATCCAATCCGATATCATTTGAGCCGATACCGGCCGTCAACGAGTTTACATAAATGAATTCGGTGTTCAACTTATCAACCTCCAACCAGATCTGGTCTTTAGCTTCGTCAAAGTAATAGTTGAAATACCCTTCAGTCTTATTAAGTCCTTTGGTTTTTTCAGAAATGGTCGGTATTTGTGCGGAGGCCTGAATGGCAACAAACATCATCACGAATACGGTGAGTGCTCTTTTCATCAATGCAGAATTTTTATTTGGGTTGAAGGTTCGCTAAATAACGGTTTCATCCAATATCTGAAAGAAGAGCGGATAAGAAAAATGTTAAAGTTTTCGCCTAAGCTCATTCCTTACAGTAAAGGTTTGGGAAAACTCCGGCGTTATTCTCAATAAAAATCTGAATAAAGTGCAGGGTAAAGACTACTCAAACAAATCCCTTTATTTGTCTAAGTACTCTTTGAACTCGCCGTTTTTTAATCGGGTGAAGTAATCTTTTGAGGCCTGCCTTACTTTCTTGGATAGGAGCAATGCAGAAGTCACCGTCGGAATTGCCATAAGAGCAAACATTCCATCAATCAGGTTAATAACCGCATCAAGTGAGGCTACTGCTCCAAAAATGATGGAGAAGACATAAAAGTAATTATAGAGATGTTGCTTCTCCGCGCCCAGCAAAAACCCTAAACATTTAGAACCATAATAAGAATAGGATAGCATAGAACTCACACTAAATGTAAGCACTGAAATCACCAGAAGATATGTCCCAAAAGCGGGGAGTGCTTCATTAAAGGCATTGAGTGTAAGAGTTACCCCATTGGCTTCCGTAGATTGCCATACACCAGTTACCAAAATGGCGAGGGCAGTCATGGTACATACGAGTAACGTATCAATAGCAGGTTCCATCATTGCAACCAACCCTTCGCGGACGGGTTCTTTGGTCTTTGATGCGCCGTGAGCCAACGACTCGGTTCCAATTCCGGCTTCATTTGAAAAAGCTGCGCGCTGTACACCAATAATAATCAACTGCCCAACAGCCCCGCCCATCACTGCCTTTCCAGTAAAAGCGTCCGTTACGATCAAGCCCAAGTAATACGGGATATCACCAATGTGAACGGCTAAAATAAACAGCACGGATACCACATAAATCACAACCATGGAAGGAACAAGCTTGGAGGCCACTTTTCCGATTTTTGTAATTCCACCAAAGATTACAAGTGAAACCACCCCAACCAGCACAATACCGGTAATCAGGTTTCCGGTGAAAGCAGCGTCAGCTTCAACCCATCCATTTGGGATGTAAATAAAATCTCTTAAAATCTGTACCAGCTGATTGGTTTGAAAGATTGGTAATGGTCCAAACAAACCAGCTAATGCAAAAAGGTATGCTAATGGCATCCATTTACTACTCAGCCCTTCCCGAATTACATACATCGGGCCGCCCTGAATTTTACCCTCAGTATCTTCGCCACGATACATGATGGATAGTGTACAGGTAAAGAACTTCGTCGCCATTCCTACAATAGCACTCATCCACATCCAGAACAGAGCACCGGGGCCACCCATAAAAATAGCCACAGCCACCCCACTGATATTCCCCATACCCACCGTAGAGGCCAGTGCTGTTGAGAGCGCTTCAAAGTGATTAATGTCTCCGGGATCATCGGGATTATCATATTTACCCCTTACTAAATCAACAGCATGAAAGAAAAATCTAAATGGAGTAAATCCAGATGAGATCAGGAAAAACAATCCTCCTCCTACCAAAAGGATAACGAGAGGGTATCCCCACATGAAGGAGGAAAACGCGGCGAGAAATTCTTCGATAAGTACCAGAGTATTGTCCGTTTATTAAATATTAAGCGTAGAAACTAATGAATAGACGGGTTAATTGTCCAATCTCTCTAAAATTTTATCATTTTTAAATTTTATCCTGTAATTTATTTTTGACTATTTAACTATATAAATAAGATCTATTTAAGAGATGTCTGTTACCAAAAAACTTCTTTTCTCAGGTTTATTATTTTTTTCATTAATTCTTTTCGGTTGTCAAAATGGCTCGGGGCCAGAGTCCAATAAAAATGCAGAGTTTCTTGAATTCAGCATAAGTGAATTACCTAATACTTCTTTTTCTATTAATCATGAGGATCATTTCATTGAAGTGACAAACACCGGATCTGTAGGCGGGGATGTGGACCTCAGTTCTCTAACCGCTACTTTTTCAACTTCAGAAGGAGCCACAGTTTTTGTCGATTCGGAACCTCAAATATCAGGTGAAACTACCAATGATTTTTCTGAGGGTGTTTTTTATACCGTAGTATCAGAAGGCGAGCTTAATCGGGAAACCTATTTTGTCTATTTAACCAGCGAACTCCCTTTAAATTATTTGGTAAAAGAACCTATCTCCATAATTAAAAATCCCAGTGGCAGAAACCCATTATCTGCAGAGATTCAGTTTGAAACCCGTAAACCCGCCACTGCTAAAATCGAGGTTTTAGGAGATATACCTGTAGAAAATTCCTTTTCCAATCGCTTTTCCAAATTTCAAATTCCTGTTTTAGGACTTTATCCAAACACTGAAAACAAGGTCGTTTTAACTCTTGAAAACTCAGAAGACCATATTGTAAAAGACACCTTGAGTATTGCGACCGAAGCTCTTCCCGACTTCCTTCCCACCCCAGAAATTAATGTTTTGCAGGAATCAAAAATGGAGCCCGGGATGCACTTCAATGAAGTACACATTGGGAATTCTGGTGACTTCAACACCCACCCAATTATATTTGACAATAACGGGGATGTAAGATGGTATATGGACTTGAGTGAGTTTGGTAAAATTACCTGGCCTATTAAATTTAATGATGACGGTTCGTTCTTTGCCATTTTTGGTGTCACAATTTTTGAATTTGATATGACGGGCATAGAAAAAAATCGAATTGTGGTTGAAGAAAACAATATGCACCATGAAGTCATCAAGATTCCAAATGGAAATTATGTTGTAGCTGTTAGCAGGGTCGGAGCTACTATGATAAAAGGTGGAGAAGAAATCATCAGTGTAGAAGATTATATAATTGAAGTTGATCCCAATGGTAATATAGTAACCGAATGGGATCTTGCTGAAGTGCTGGATGTAAACCGAACTGACCTTACCGATGGTGGGGTGGATTGGTTCCACATGAATGCAATTTGGTATAGTGAAAGCGATAACAGCCTGATTATTTCGGGAAGGAACCAAGGTGTTGTAAAAGTTAATTGGGAGAACGAGTTACAATGGATTTTAGCCCCACACAAAGGCTGGGGAAAGGCAGGCCGCTATGAGAAAACAACCGAAACGGCGCCGTTTCTCTTGACTGCTGTAGACCAGAATGGTGTCCCTTTTAGTGATGCTGTTCAGCAAGGAACCCAAGAGCATAATGCCTTTTCCTGGACTTGGGGACAACACGCTCCTTTGATACTACCCAACGGTAATCTTTTCATTTTTGACAATGGATTTAATCGAAATTTTGGCGCGGCACCAAATTACTCTATGGGAACGGAGTATGAAATAGATGAAGATAATTTGACCGTCAAACAAGTATGGAGTTATGGGAAATCTCGGGGAGAAGAGCTGTTTTCTTCAATAATTAGTGACGTAGACTTTCTACCTGAAACTAAAAACAGGCTAATTATGCCTGGTGTAGTTGGCTTAGGGAGCTCAAACTCTTACTCAAAAGTGGTAGAGGTTACATACCCAAGTAAGGAAGTGGTTTTTGAATCAACACTTCATTTTAAGAATCAACTTGCAGACGGTCAGGGTTGGGGGAATATTGATATCACTTACCGGGCACAAAGAATTCCTTCTTTATACTGACAGTCCTGCTTTCATCTTATAAAAAAGAGGTAATCAGTTCCCGGTGGTTTAACACCCGCTTCCCTTAATAACTTTGCAATTTGAGCCCTGTGGTGTTGCCCATGAATGATCAGGTGAGTCAAAATATCACCAACCTTATTCTCAAAGGCTTCACCTTTCGAGTTATGATAAGTGATGCCTTCCTCTTTCTTGGAAATCAAAGCTATTAACTTCTCGTTATTCTCATCTATTAAGGCTTTCATTTCCTGAACAGAGAGTTCTGGCCATATTTCCAGATCTGTTTTCTCACCGGTAATTCTGCTCATCCATATCACCTGCGCAGCCAGAAGATGAGAAAAGAGTTGCCCTACATTGCTTCTTGCTTCGCTATCGTTAAGTTTTTGAAAAGCCTCGATTATCCTCCTGTTTGCCCAATGATCGTAAGCGAATAGTTTATTAAGATCCATTTTTCTTACCCAATACCAAAGAACTTAGAGATTCCATTAATCACAAACTGCACGCCAATAGCCAGAGCGATAAAGCCCATCATTCGGGTAATAACGGTCATACCGGTTTTGCCAATATACTTTACGATGGCCGGAGCGACTCTTAAAATTCCATAAGCAACCAGGGCCGTCATAAATACAGCGGCTCCATGAACCATATAATCAGTAACTCCTTGTGCGTCTGACCCAAAACCAATGACCACGGCGATGCTTCCCGGCCCGGAAAGCAGCGGGAGTGCAAGCGGACTGAATGAAACATCTTCTTTTTCTTTTGCCGCTTCCTGATCTTTTTTTGTCAGCTTTTTACCTCCATTATCCGGACTTAGCATCGAAAAACCAGCTCTTACAATTACCAGTCCTCCGGCTATCTGTATTCCCGGTAAGCTTATTCCAAAAAAACTCAGTATATAAGTTCCAACCAGCAAGAAAATAATCAGCACAAAAAACATATATGTAGTAGCCTTTCTTGCCGTTCTTATCTTCTCTTCGTCGGAATGCCCTTCCATCAATGAAATATAGATCGGCATTGCAGCAAAAGGGTTCACAACTGAAAACAATGATGAAAAGCTTGCAAAGAATAATGCGGCGATGCTCATAAACACTGTTGAAAAAGGAATTATGTCGTTAAAAAATTCTTCCATGATGCTTAAAGATACACACCTTTTTACCAATTTTTAGATTGTGTTTTTACTTAAAACAAAGCTTAACTTTTATATCGGATATATTATTTTATTTTCTGTTCCATCAAATTTTAATAATGCTATGAGCACCGTACAACTTATTTCCTACGATCAATTGATATCGGATACCGAAGATATTTTAGAGCGGAATGTTACCCGCGATGAAAAGCTTTTCGCAATTTGTGAATTATTAGCCGATGAAATCAACACCTTTAACTGGGTTGGTTTTTATCTCCCAGATCCTGAAGGCAAAAATGAGCTTGTTCTTGGTCCATTTGTGGGTCCTTCAACTGATCATACCCGAATACCTTATGGAAGAGGGATTTGTGGGCAGGTTGCTTTAAGCCACGAAACTTTTGTGGCTCAGGATGTACATAGTGAAGAGAATTATCTGGCTTGCAGTACAGATGTGCAATCCGAAATCGTTGTTCCCATTATGAAAAACGATGAATTTGTTGGACAGCTCGACATAGACTCAAACACCAAAAACTCTATTACCAAAGAACAACGAGAACTTTTGGAAGAAATTTGTGAACTTCTTGCAGACGAATTTTAATCAACTATTACCATGAGAAAATTTTCCCTTACCGACGAAACGGCAATCGATGTACTCATTTTTTGGATTGAAAGCTCCGATGGCACTATTTCCTATGAAGAGGAAGAAGCTGTAAAACGCATTCTTAGTAATATGGAATATTCCATGAAAACTTTTCGGGAGACACTTAGTCACCTTGGCGCTCTCAGCACCGAGGGTCTTCATGAAGTTCAAGAGGATGCTATCAACCATGTCAAAAGTAATTTCTCTGATGATGGTAAAAAGCTGACTTACAGCCTTCTTGAAACAGTTGCTGCCACAGAGGGGGGTATCAGTGATGAGTCCCGCGAAAAGCTTGACGAACTAAAAAACCAGTTCGGACTTTAAACTCCCTTTTCATCCTGGCTTAGTTTCACATTTACAGGCAACATGTCTACGGCCGTAGTAACATTAGAGCTGAAAGTGAATCCTTTTTCTGCAAGTGCTTTATGGCTGGCGTTCATCACACCAGACCTGATCTCGCCAAGCCCAAGGTCATTGCTGAATGTGTCAATCCAGAAGAATATTTCCAGCTCAACATAGGAAGGTGTAAATCCGGATATCTGTACCTTAGGTTCCGGGTTTTGAAGGGTTAGCGTATTTTCCTGCACCACCGATAGCAGCACTTCCCTGGCGTTTTCCAGATCATCACCATAATCAATGCCAACCGTGAAGTTTCCTCGCCTCAACCCATCCCTGGTAAAGTTATGAAGTGGGTTCTTGTAGATAGTGGCGCTTGGAATAAATATATCACATCCATCCGCTGTTCTGATGTGCACATCTCTTATTTCTATTCGCTTAACGACGCCTCTGATTCCATTACTTTCAATAAGGTCACCTACATCAAACGACCGGCTGAAAGAAAGGAATAATCCTGCAAGAAGGTTTTCTCCAATCTCACGAAAAGCAAAACCAAGAACCACAGCCATTACTCCACCTGCTGCTAAAAAACTGGTGGCAACCTGGGTTAAACCTACAATTTGTAAAGCAACTACTAACCCCAGAACATTAAAAGCCCACCTAACCAGACGCTTAACAAGCCGAACCTGTTTAACTCCTTTCCTTTTCTCACCACCTATCAATCGTGTGACGCCGTTGCTGACGAATTGACCAATAAAAATGAGTACTATTAAAGAGGCCACAGCGGCTATTATCTGTGGCGCAGTGCTTATAATTCTTTCTGCCAGAAGCTCAAAACTTTCCTGCATGATTCTTGTCTTATTTCTATTTCTCTACTTATTGCAGAGTACATAAAATAAAACACTTTTCACCAAGGTTAATTCCAGGCTTTTTCTTAAAGCAGTACAAACTGGTTTTTTGCGGGCATTTTATCCAGAGCAAAAACAGCAATTGCTTTTACTTCTTTAGTCACTGCGCTGCCTTTTTCATTGGTTTTGCTTTCGACAAGGATTACTCCATTTCCGCCTAAATTTTTTGCCTCTTTTTTAAGCAT
Source organism: Gracilimonas sp. (assembly GCF_040218225.1). Lineage (NCBI taxonomy): Bacteria > Pseudomonadati > Balneolota > Balneolia > Balneolales > Balneolaceae > Gracilimonas > Gracilimonas sp. The sequence goes on along the minus strand of NZ_JAVJQO010000004.1, from coordinate 523,564 downwards.
TTCCATCATGTTTTCTGTGGAACTCTTCTGAGCTGTTTCCTGAATATTTACGGTTGCAAGCTCAAGGTACTCCCCTTCAATTTCTTCAGGATTATTATAGACTACAATTTCCTGGCCTGCCTCAGGTAATACGCCAAAAACGTCCGACTGAACAAGGTCTTTTACGTGGGTAGTAGTAGATTTATTTACAGACGTACTACAAGCTGCCGTCATCATTCCGATTATAACTAAGATCAATACCGCATTTATTTTTTTCATCTCTCTTCTCCTTTTAAATTTTCTGAGACATGAACTCGTACGGCTGAATTGAAATCGTGTTACATCAACAAGCGCTAAATTTTAAATGGTGGGAAAAAATTTTAATCGCGTTGAGCCAAAGCTAAATCCGAAATGTGCAGATTGACGCTATGGTTTACCCGCAGGCCAAAAATTCCGTCGCTATTAATCCCCTGAGCGCTTACAGTTGCTGCTTTTTCGTCGTTGATATAGAAACTGACATTCTCTTCATCAACCATTACCTGAAGTACATTTAGAACAGAGGACTCTTCATTATCCCCATACTTGACGATGGCATCGCTAGCCGTCCACTCTTTAACTACCTCGGTATTTTCTCCTATTCTTTTTTTGATAAGAAACTCCCCGGTATTCCTGAGCAAGAAATACATATATGCTTGTGCATCACCATCCAGATTTGATCCGCCCCAAAACAATCCATATCCCTCTCTGTTTCTGTCGCCCGGATTAAAAAAGTGTAGCTCTGTTTTTATCCCGAAGGTTCCTGAGGCCGTATTTGAAGGATGATAAAAAATGCCAGCCGGACCTGTAGTAATATGCCAGCCCGGAGTCATATTTACAAAATAGACGTCAGAGGAGTCAAGCTTGGAGCCAATAATTGCGTCTTCCATCTCATGATCCAGACGAACCTGCCATCCTTCCGGAACTTCAAAATTAACCCCCTGTGGAACATTTGGATCCGGACGATCCTGCGCTTGTGAAAGATTGGCGACAAAACATACCAACACTACTAAATTTAATATCACCTTCATATTAACCCTCCTATATAATATAATCTATTACTAACCAGCCTGATTATACAATAAATGAATGACTTGGAGAAATCTCTATTTTATCCAAGGATTTGACACTTCCTGACAGGCATTCCCTTATTCTTTTCAGGAGTCATCTTCAGTTCCTTACTTGATAGAATTATAGGCTGATAATGTCTTGCTGTAAATCACATTAGATGTATCATAGTATTGTTCGCCAATATCTAGTGCTCTCTTAAAGTATTTTCTTGCCTGCTCATTTTTCCCTAGCTGCATAAAAACAGCACCAATATTGCTTAACTCCCTAACATGGTCCGGGTGGTTTTCTCCTTTAACTTCAACGTTGCTTTCGTGCGCTTTTATAAACCAATCGATAGCCTTTTCTTTTTGACCATCGTAGAAATAAACCATTCCCATGTTTCCCTCGCTTGTTAAGGTCAAAGGATGTTTATCCCCCAACAGCTCTTTTCTCATATAATATGCTTTTTCGATTAGTGCCCTGGCTTCCTCATACTTTCCACTTTTCTGAATGATAATTCCTAAATCATTCATTGCCTTTGATCGCTCTATGCTTGGCTTATCTCCAAAGATATCATCATACATTTCAAGTGCTTTACGAGAGTGTTGCTCGGCTTTTTTCTGCTGGTTTTGAATGTGCAGGGCCCAGGCTAAACTAGCATGAGCTCCAGCTACTTTAGTTGGAGAATAGTATAATCTGCCCTCTTCAAACCCTTTAGTTCTTGCGCTTACAACTTCCTCAAAGGTTGATATAGCTTTTTCATATTCACCCATATCAAACAACAGCCACCCATGATCATGTCTGCTTACCCAATACGCATCTGAAAGAGTATCCTTTCTTACTGCATATCCATCAAAAATTTCTTTGTACAGGCTGTCTGACTTCTCATATTCGCCCAGGTAAGTATATACTTCTGCCTTGTAAGATTTAGATGACAACAGGTACGCCTGCCAGTCAACAGCAACCACTTCCAGATTTTTGATCTCCTCCTCATTTTCCCTTAAAAAACTTTCCAATGAGTCGGCATAGACGATAGCCTTTCTATCATTCCCCATAGCCCTCGCCAAATCTGCCTTCGAGTTATACACATCTACAATCCAATACCGATATTCATTTTCTTTATCCAGAGAATGCAGAATTGAGGATGCTTCATTAAGCAGGGAGTCTGCAGCTTCCAGTTCGCCCAGATTAAACTTTATGCTCCCAAAATTTAATAACAGCCGGGCCTTTTCACCAGGCACATCAGCAAACTTATACTTCACCATTGCCAGGGACTCATCAAGAAACTGGCTAGTAGCAAGGCGGGGGTCTTCAGTCTTTGTGTAGTCAACCTCTTCGAAGATATTCACCATCACATCACTAACCATTTTGGCCCTTCCCAGAGCTTGTAATGCCCGGTTTTTTTCTTTGGTGATATTGACACTGTAGATAATTCCAAATGCTATGGCCGCTACCAGAAAAGTAGCCGCTACAGAAAGCCGAAACCTATTTCTTTTAATAAACTTTTTTGCCTTATAGCGGTTGGTATTCTTCCGGGCTAATACGGGCTTACTTTTTTGAAGATTATCGAGGTCGTCTAACAGTTCACGGGCTGATGAATAGCGATATTCGGATTCTTTTCTAAGGCACTTATTTACGATCGCATCTAAGTCTTTCGGATCAACTCCTTTGAGACTTACCTTAGCTTTCTCACTTATACTTTTTGTCTCCCGATTAAGGATGATTCTTTCGGCCTGTTGCAATGTCTTTCCTGAGAGATCAAATGGTTTTTGCTGAGCAAGCATCTCATATAGCACCAAGCCTAATGCGTAAACATCCGTCGCTACAGTTATTTTCCCCATATTGATTTGTTCGGGGGCGGCATAGCTTAAACTTAGCAGTCGTCCCGACTCAATGGTCTGTACTACTTCTTCTTCAGAAAGTTCTTCAGAAATGATTTTAGCTATTCCAAAATCGAGCACTTTCACACGGCCATGCTCATCTACGAGTATGTTTTGAGGTTTAATATCCCGATGAACAATCAGGTTTCGGTGCGCATAATCAATGGCCTCACAGACTTCTTTAAACTTTTGAAGACACTCCTTCAGGCCGGGTTTTTCTTTTTTGACGTATTCATTTAACGACAGCCCACGGACATATTCCATCACCAGATATGGCCGGTTATTTTGCGCTATCCCCGCATCATACAACTTGGCAATGTTAGGATGTTCCAGGCTGGCCAGAATTACTTTTTCCTGCTTAAACCTTTTCTCCCAGTTCTCACTTACCAACCGCCTGTTTAAAACCTTTATAGCTACTTCTCTTTCAAACTCCCCATCCGAGCGGTTGCCCTTATACACAACGCCCATTCCGCCCTGATCTATCTTGCCGGTGGTTGTATAAGCCCCAAAATTCTGCGGCGAAAAGCTTTCTTCCTCCCATTCGCTATAAGCTTCCGTCTCGGAAAAATCATCCAGGAAAGATCTCAGATTTTTCTGCTGATCATCCATGAATGTTTCACTTTCATGGATTGATTCTAAAAGTTCTTCGGCCTGCTTTTGAAGTTCTGGGTTCCCTTCACAAAGTTTTTCTAAGTGAGCCTTCTGCTCTTTTTTTGGATAGAGCAAAACTTCATCAATAATTTTTTCCAGCTCTTCAAACTCCGCTTTTTTCATAAAGTAGCTTTTCTTGATTCCCGAATTTCTTAAAGCTAACAAAAATAGCCGATTGAAAAAGCCCCCTTATATCGGATCTATTTTCATTTTCTCTTCACATTAATTCTTTAAATACTTAAGGTTCTTTTACTCTGATTGTAAATCCTTCATCAGTCAGAAAAGCTCGTTATTTAATTTAATGGGTAATTGTCATGTCAAAGAAAGTTCCTCAGATCACTGAACAGCAAATCCAGTTTTGGATTCGCAAAGAAGCCGCTCAAAAAGGAGTTCCTGTTCCTAATAAAAAATTTCCCATTATCACGATTTCCCGGCAATTTGGTGCTAAAGGCGCCGCACTTGCTACGGAGCTGGGCACTCAGTTGGGGTTTAAGGTTTGGGATAAAGACTTGCTGGAATTGATCAGTAAAAATATTGGCAGTGATAAGGAGTTTATTAAATCTTTAGATGAGAGCCGCAGGGGATTACTGGAAGACACTATTTTTGGCTTTATCCATCACCGGGAAACAAACCTAAGCTATCTGATCTTTCTGATAAAGGCCGTTCGTGCCCTGGAAAAATTTGGCAACGGCATTATTGTGGGAAGGGGAGCAAACTACATCTGCCAACATAAAGATTCTTTCCATGTGCGTGTGGTATGTCCGCTCAAAAAACGCATCCAAAATTATGCACAGGATTATCAAATTCCCAAAGTGGAAGCCTCCGAAATTATCATGAAGAAAGATACAGAACGCGAAAACTTCACTAAGTATAATTTCAACCAGGAAATCAACAACTCAAGCGATTATGATCTGATTATCAATTCTAACACCTATTCGATTACTGAGATGGCAGAGCTTGTAATCCGCGGTTATGAAATAAAAACCGGCTTTAAGATTTCAACCCTGAAAAAAGTTGGAATCGTATAAACAGAACTACTTTTACAACCACTCAACGATTTCTTCTTTGCGTTCTACTTCCACATATTTTTCAAATATCTCGTGGAGGCTTGCGTCTTTTTGAAGCTCTTTGCGGCTCACGGAATCCAGATAAGCCTTAATGTGGCCATGGTGCAGAATGGCGATGTCGTCACACAGGTTTTCTACTACTTCAAGAATGTGGCTGGTCACGATAATCGTAACTCCTTTTTGTTTCAGGCGTCGGATAATATTTTTCATTCTTTCAATAGAGATGACATCAACGGCCTCAAAAGGTTCATCCAAAAGTAACAGCTTCGGCTCAACTAAAACGGAAGTTACAAACGCCAGCTTTTTGCGGCTCCCGGAAGAAAGCTTATTCACTTTAATTTTGGCAAAGTCTTTGATATCGAAATAATCCATCAGGGAATAGGCCTTTTCAATCAATCCCTCTTTTTCTACTTCGTAGATCTCGCACACATATTCAATAAACTCCAGGCTGCTGAATTGCTCAAATAACAACGGTGGCTGCAGTACAGAAGCCGTCAATTTCTTGATTTCGAGTTCGTTCACCGGGTTCAGCTTCATCCCATGAATAATTACATCTCCGCTTTCAAAACTCAGCAAGCCCGTCAATACTCCAATCAGGGTGCTTTTGCCTGCACCATTAGGTCCTATCAACCCAAAAACGGTTCCTTTGGGAATTTCCAAATTCAGGTTCTTGAGTACAGGGGTTTCCTCGTAGCTCTTGTCCAGATTTTTTATTTCTACAGCTCGCTCCATAATCTCATCAATACTCGATTTTTAAACAGGTTAACCAAAACATCCATGTGTCGCCATAAATAAATTCCCATAATTACAATAACCGTTCCCATAATCGTCAGCCGGTACCATTCCAATCCATTTAGTGGCACAAAGACCAAGTATCCCATAGAAAAAATCAGGAATGAGATAGCGAATGTTACTTTTTGGGGGATAATTGGGTGCTTATAACTGAATGAAGAATAGGTGGCTTTTTGGTATTGGAAATAGGAACTCCAGACAAACAGCAGCATAAACATCAGGAAGAAAAACGTATTTGCCACAAAAATTTGCAAGGGTGAACCGATTTCAGGAATCACAAGTAATTCAAACAGCGTAATCAGGTAAAAAACCAGTAGCGGCAAAACAATCACCCCTAAAAAGCGCTCTTTTAACTGTTTTTCTAAGTTGATGGGAAACTGAAGGTGCAGCAGGAATTCCCGGTTTTCATAACCATACATATTGGCCATTCCCATAGCCAGCAGAGCCACTGGAATTCCCGCTAGAATGGTTGGAATTAAAATAGTTTTAGCGACTTCATAATCTACATTCAACAATAGCGGAACGTATACAATCGGAATAATAGTAAGGGTTAATACCTGCAGCCGGTTGTAGGGATGCTTCATCACATAGAAGTAATATTTTCCTGCATTCCGCCCAAGAACTTTACGAAGTATTGTCCAGAGCTTGCTGCTTTCCTCTTCTGCTTTTTTAAGTCCGGGGTTCAACAGCCCTTCCTTCGTTTTGTTGAAGTGATCAACAACGGTAAGCCCAATCAGCACAATGGCAAAAAAGAGAATGGTAAGCGCATTCATCCACCCATAATCTTCGGTTACGGTTTGGATTAGCATGCCGCCCGGTAGCCACGACAAAAACGCATTTACCGTCTCAACCTGAGGCAGTAATTCCGCAAAGATCTTTGTCGAATTGGATGCAAAAAGTGACACTAATTGAAACAGACCGAATACCAGCACAAAGAAACCAATCACAACGGCAATAAAGCGCTTTTCAACAACACGGATAAACCGGTGTTTTACTGAATAAATTAACACATAATTTAAAGCTACAGCTGCTATCGCCACCGGCACCTGATAAGCGGCATGTACCTGTATCAACAAAAAAACCAGCCAGGTTAAATTGTAGATGATGTTTACAGGATGGCAAAACCCGATAATTGTCAGATATTTTGCGAGCCTTTTTAAGGGAAAACCGAAACCAAGCAGCTTTCGGTTTTCTTCGATATTCATCAGGCGCATGTTGGTGAAAGAGAAATGCATTACCCAGTAGGCATTGGCAAAAACCAGCAGAATAAAGGTATAAATATCCGGGGTGAGCCAAGGAAGCTGCATTTGCATCCAGGGATCGCTATCCATCATTACTACAACAATGGCTGTACCTGCCAGATTTACCAGCATGATGCCCAAAAACATAATGTACCCGATGGTCAGTAATAACTGAAACCGATTCAGGTTGGAGATAAAAATTCTCCAATTCAATGTAAGCAGCCTGTAGAACAAGGGCAGTTAATTAGTTGATGAATAACAGGGTGCTATTATAACAGTATCATCGTGATTTTACTATTTGAAAGTTCAAATTTTCAGCTGTTGCCCTTGCTTATGATTTCATTTCATGTTCAAATCATTTGATCAGTAACATTTTCTTCACTTTGGTGTAGCTGCCCGCCTGCAGCTTGTAGATATACACTCCGCTTGAAAGTCCGGATGCATCAAAATTCACCGTGAAGGTGCCCGGCCGTTTCTGTTCATTAACCAGTGTATGGACTTTTCTCCCCAGTATATTGTACACCGTTAAATCAACATAAGATTGTGTAGGCAACGAGTATGTAATGTTCGTGCTTGGGTTGAATGGATTAGGATAGTTTTGCTTTAAGGAAAAGGTTTCGGGTAGTTCACGGTCTTTCTCCCCAGCGGTGGATATCATGACTTCAAATACCAATTCGGCCTTTGGCTGTTCCGGATCGTTACTGATAATGGAAAGCGAATCCATTCCGCTTGCAGAGAGATGGCTTGCATCCAGTTCTACATTTATCGCTACCGTATCTCCAGCGCCGATGGTTCCTGAAGCCGGATTCACGGTTTTTATAATCACCCTGGAGCTATCTGCAGAGTCGGCTACAGTGTTGCTTTTCAGCGCCGCATCTTCGGTAAATTCAGGAACGGTAAAATCTATTTCCACTTCTCCGTCATTCACCAACACCACTTGTTCAGTCACGGTTGTCTCTTCACTGATGGTAACCTGATACTTGGTTTTTTGTATGCTGAGACTTCTCTTTCTTTGCGGGATGAGCTCTATCTGCATTGTTCCAATGTTATTAGCCTCATCAAGCTCAAAAACTTCCTTGCTATAATCTACATACACTCCCGCATAATAGGTGCCTGCACTCATTCCCTGAGGTAACCGGCTTCCCATTGGTGATTGTATAACCATCGAGCTGTCTTCACTCAACTCGTTCACTCTTACTTTAGCAAACAGGGAGTCTTCTGTTGTGATTTGCTCGTCATCCGACAAGTAGAAACCCACCAGAAAACCATTGACTACTGCTTGTTTACCATTATTGGAAACTTCAGCCTGAAAGCTGTTATTGACGAGAGCGCCGGCCTCAAGTGTATCGCCGTTTGAGCTGACAACTTCTCCGGCCATCAACTCTGTACTGTCTCTTTCAGTAACCGACAGAATGGTTTCGATTGTGAATGACTCGTCGTTTACATCGTTGGAGTTAATTCGCATGGATGTGTTGTATTCTCCTGGGGACAACTGTTCTGTTTGAAAAGTAAGTGCCAGTTCTTCTGACGCTCCTCCTTGAATTGAGCCCGAAGACTTATCAAAGGTAATCCAGGGCGCTTCCTCTAACTCTTCCAATTCCCACAGAAGTGTTTCACCGCCGCTATTGGTCAGCATTACTTTTTTGTCTTTGGATTCGCCTTTATACGCATCCAATTCCAGTTTAGCTGATGAAAGTTGTAGTTGTGGCAGCTCAGAATCCCGCTTTATGGAAAAGCTTTTTACAGCTCCTACATCCTGTCCTTCTTCCGTGTCCAATCCGGGCACACCCACCAGTATTTCAGGCTTACCATCGTTGATGTAGGAAATTAATGAAGAACCAAATAGCTCCGTTGTTTCTTTGTTATCTGCGCCTATAACACCCAGCCCCTGCCACTCATCATCTTTCGGTGTTTTTTTGTAGGAGAACACTTTACCTGAGCCAGCCTTAGGTGCTGAAACACTCATAAACGTTTCCTCTGCTACTTTAATCAATGAAATTTGTTCGCCAAAGCGACCTCCTACAGGCACTGTTTGAGAACTGAGCGGTACTTCTTTGCCCACCCATTCGTCCTCTTTAAGTGAGTAGCTGAATACTGCTCCACTTGGCTCCGACTTAGCCAAAGTAGTTCCGGGCGCTCCAACAACTATTTCGAAGCCAACTTCAGCATCGGCACTAATGTCTATCGATGTTCCAAAGTCAGCAAAAATGAGCAGGTCTTCATTTATCATGCTGTGGAATACCCACTGACCTGACTTATATTCATACACAAACACTTTCCCGGAGGAAACTTCCGAGTCTGTACCCGGAGCACCAATCGCCATGAATCCGCGGGAATCTGAAAAGGCTATATCAATAGCTGCTCCGAAATAATCTCTGGCTACAGATTCGTTTGGGGTGATGGGTGCCGTCTTCCATCTTGTTCCGTCGTGCTCACTTACAAAAACCCCACCTGCATTAGTCTGCCCGCTCGCATCCCATTCCGGGGCGCCGGCAATTATCAGTGGTTTTTTCGAGCCGCTAAGTGGATTCTGCTCCAGCAAAACAGACTCCCCATATCCTGCTCCGGTTTCCACATCGGCTTGTATTTTCGCTTGCTGCTGCCACTCTCCCGAAACTTTCTCAAAATAATATACCGATCCGGGAACAGTATTTTGGGTCTTCAGTTTATCGGGATCGGTGCCCGGTGAACCTGCTGCGGCAAAATCATTTTCATTTAATCTCAGCACATCCATTGAATACCCAAATCGTTGTCCGGAAATTGGTTCGGTAGGTGAGATTTCGGTTCCTTGTCCCCAGCCGGCTTCCGTAAACTCATAAATATAGCCTACCCCTAACTGCTCATTTCTGTCGGGAATACCTGCGGAGATAAATTTCTCATCCGGGTCGCCTCCTATTACTGAGCCGAACTTGTCGAAGGGAACACCATATATAGCACGAAACGCCTCTTCAGGTGTCGGGGGTATGTTGGAATCAAACACCCTTATAGATACAGGTACATCGAGCGCGGATACGCCGGCATCAGGGGATGTAAATTCCAGCTTCCCGGTCAGCTGACCCGGTGTGGTATTTTCTGATCCTAAATAAACCGTCACTTCTCCGGTAGCTCCTGGAGCTAATGACCCTGAAGTGAAATTAAAATCAATCCAGCTTTCAGCCGAACTTACATTCCAGTTCAACGTGCTGTTATTCTTATTGATGATCTGAACCTTGTATTCTGCTTCGGTTCCTTCCATTACCCGCTTGCTTATTTGCCGGGGCATCACGGGTATATCAGGTGTTTCATATACTGCCTTGTAAGCCTTGTCGTTTTGGTCGGGATTAAGGTCAAGATATCTGGAACTGTAAGATGATGCGTTCGGTAAAATCCACCGTTCAAAACTATCGGTTCCAAAATACTCGGGGGCATAAACGCTTACGTCCGTGCCCGGAGCAAACCTTCTTTCAACCGTTGTGGTGCCAAATCCTTCATCCAGCACGTCATCCGGAAATATGCTCAAATCAACCCCTATTGGATCGTTATTCTTATCAACGGCCTCGAAAGTAAGTACAGCTGTCTCTGTGATATTTATTTCAAGAGCATCTTCACCGTCCGTGTCGTTGTTGTCCGTATTGCTGTCTTCATAATCTATTACTACTCCAAGATAGTTTTTACCCGTTACCCCATCGGGAAGTTTGAAAGGCTGGGTATTTACCGTTAAGCCTGCTGAAGGTTGAAAATTAAACGAGAACGTCTGCGAACTCAGCAGTTCATCAGACGTTGAGATGTTATTGTTATCCGATAAATAGATGTCTACATCCCAGTTGCCGTTCATCTGCTGGGTAGAGCGATTGAACACCTTGAACGAAAGCCCACTTATTTCCTGTCCTTCAGCCTTATCCGTTGCCAAAAGGTCTGTTTCCATGGCGACCAGATCCAGATTTTGGGGTGTGCTGTTATTCTTAAAACCGTTCCAGGTATTGTACCGGGGCTGTGTTACTCTGGTATAACAGGTTGGGGGCTTGCGGTTCTCATCTTTATCCTCTTTTGTATGTGACGTGGTTGCATACATAATGCGATCTCCGCTTTTGAATGCATAGGCACCGCTTCCGCTTTGTCCGCCATAACCAACGCGATCCTGGCATACGGTGTTTTTTTCTGAGGCAAACGTTCTGAAGTCAAACTTGCCGTCCCACTCAAACATGAAGTTACCGTCATAGGGACTTTCTGCTGGATACCCCTGGTTATAAAAGGTATTGTTTTTGAAAAAGTCATTGTCGTTGTCAAACCCGTAGCCAAACCAGCCTGTTAAAAAACCCACAGGCCGTTCCAGTTCTATCCAACCTATATCATAAGATAAATCATCGTTATCGATCCATCCCGAAATTGAGAATAAATTCTTTGCCATCGCTCCACCAAAGGGCTTGTCCCCGTCTTCATAGGCCGGAACCACCTCTACCGACGTAGCCCAACCTCCCCGGTTATCATCCTCACTGTACACACAATGCCCGGCGGTAAGCACCCATTCAAAATCAATTAAAGAACCCGAACAAACCAAATTATCTCCATTCGAAAAAGTCATGAAGACCTTCACATTCATTTTGTAGGGAAACTCTTCCGGGTCTGTTACTTGCTGCAAAGGACTGAATTTAGCCCTCCTCTCTCGGTTTTGATTTTCCTCTATCTTCGAATCAGCAATCGGGCTGTGGTAATTTCCTTCACTGAAATTATTTTTGCTCTGAATCGAAATCTCATCCTCCCGGAAACGGTCTACTTTCTTCGTTTCTATGTTATACCGATAGATAAGCTGCTCCCCGGAAGATTTATTGGCCCGCTCTTCATACACGGGAAGGTTCATGGGTTTAAAATCTTCGTAATTGCTAAACCCCGTTTCCACAGGCTCATCATCAACGAGCTGTATATTTAGATGTTTAGTCGTGTCCTTGACTGCTGTAGTCTCTGCCGTCTGCGCGACAATCGTAATTTGTAAGGTAAAAAGAAGGGTTAATATTACCAATGATGACCGAAAATTTATTATCTCTCTCATTATGCGGGTTTTAATTGTACTTCATTAACTCATACGAAGCACAAAAAAGAATCCGCTCAAATACATACCTCAGCCTTTTCAGTCATAAAAAAAGTGGCTTCAAATTGCCAACCATTGCAACAACTCAAAGGCACTTTATATTTTTGGCAGAGACTAAGGCAAGAAAAGTCTCTTATCTACATATAGATGTTGTTCTTTAAAATTCGACGCCCACGGTCAGGGCAAAGGCTCCATTTTTTGCTTCATCGTTGAAGTTGTCGTTGGCCACATCTTTCAATCCGGCAGTGTAGCGCAAACCGATGTTGAACTTGCTTATATCTAACCCGGCACCTACAGCAATTCCAAAATCGGTTCCCTCGGCTTGGTCATCAAGATTGATGGAGCCACTTTCATTCTTCACTTCCGAGTTAAGGTTAATCCCCATGTATGGACCGAAAAATACGTTAGGCTGTACTCCCGGAGTATTAAACCCAAACTTCAGCAGTACGGGAATTTGCAGATAATTCACTCTGAACCAAGCATCACTGTTTTCGATACCTGCTCCATATTGAACATATAATACTTCCGGCTGAATGGTAAGCGGTGATGCAGGAACTTTGATACTCGAGTAAATTCCCCCTACAAATCCGGCTTTGTACTCTACATTGTCTGTGTTGTTAAAAGTTGAGTAGTTCGCGCCTGCCTTCACCCCAAACTTAGGTAAAACCTGAGCCTGAGTAGTAATTCCACACGTCATTAAAGTTATAAATAGTCCACAGATTAAAACTCTCTTTACGTTCATTTCTTAGCTCTCTTAAAATTAATTAAAATTTGATTTTACACCTCGTCAAATCATTCTGACAGGTATGACTTAAGAAACGTACCTGTATAACTCTCTTTATGTTCCATAATGTCTTCCGGCGTTCCTTCAGCAACTATTTGTCCTCCGCCAAATCCGCCTTCCGGTCCGATATCAATAATCCAGTCAGCACACTTTATGATATCCAGGTTATGCTCGATAATAATCACTGAGTGGCCCTGCTCAACCAGCTCATTAAATGAGTCAAGTAACTTAGCTACATCTTCAAAATGGAGGCCGGTTGTTGGTTCGTCAAAAAAGTAAAGCGTATGATCGGTCGAGGTTTTTGCCAGAAATTTAGCCAGCTTCACCCGTTGGGCTTCCCCTCCGGAAAGCGTAGTCGCGCTTTGCCCTAATTTCAAATATCCCAAACCCACATCTTCCAGTGGCTGCAGTTTATTTATGATCGTCGTTTCATCCACAAAAAACTCAATGGCTTCAGAAACTGGCATTTCCAGCACATCATGAATGTTCTTTCCTCGATACTTCACTCTCAGCACATCTTTTCGAAAGCGGGTTCCATTACAAACCTCACAGGTTAATTCGATATCAGCCATAAACTGCATTTCAATGCGCTGAACACCCTCTCCCTGGCAGTTTTCGCACCGGCCACCCGGAACATTAAAAGAAAAATGACCTGGTTCATAGCCCATGATTTTAGACTGCTTTGTGTTCGCAAACAGATCCCGGATTCCATCAAATGCTTTGGTATAGGTAGCGGGGTTTGAACGGGAAGACCTTCCGATCGGGCTTTGATCTACCATTTCAACGCCATGAACAGCGGCCATTCCAGACAGATCTGAGAAACGCCCCACCTTATCATTATATGAGCCAATGTGTTTCTGAATTCCTGCATACAGTGTATCATGAACAAGTGTGGACTTTCCTGACCCGGATACACCCGTTACCACCGTCATCATCCCCAACGGAAAATCAACATCTACATTCTTCAGGTTATGTTCTGAAGCTCCTTTCAGCTGAATAGTTTTGCCGTTTCCTTTTCTTCGTTTTTTGGGAACCGGGATTTCCTTTCGGCCACTTAAAAACTTTCCGGTAAGTGTCTCCGCTTTTAGAAGCTTATCTACAGAGCCCTGGAAAACAACCTCTCCTCCATGGGTGCCCGCAAAAGGACCAATATCAATTACGTTATCAGCCGCTTTTATCATTTCGGGATCATGCTCAACCACCAATACGGTATTTCCAATATCCCTCAGCGATTCCAAAATTTTAATCAGCCGATCATTATCTCTGGGGTGAAGTCCAATCGTTGGTTCATCCAGTACATATAAACTTCCTATCAAAGAGCTACCAAGTGCATTAGCCAGGCTGATTCGCTGAGATTCTCCTCCGGAAAGAGTGTTTGCTAAACGATCAAGTGTCAGATAGTCTAAGCCAACTTCATCGAGGTACTTTAGCCGTTTTCTGATCTCATACAGAATCTGCCCTGCTACACCTTCTTCAAATTCCGTAAGCTCAAGATCTTCAAAATATTTTCGGGCGTGGCCAATCGTCAGTTCTGAGACTTCTCCCACATGCAGGTCACCAACTTTGACATAGAGGGCATCTTTGCGAACCCGGTAGCCCTCACACTCCTGGCAGCGACTGTATCCACGATAGCGAGAATACAAAACACGCATGTGTACTTTATAGGATTGGTTCTTAATCTCATCAAAGAATTTCCAGATTCCGACATACTCATCTTTCCCTTTCCAGATTACATCCTTGAACTCTTTGGAAAGCTCTGCATATGGAGTATCGATAGGATATTTTTCCCGGGCGGCTACTTTGATTAAATCACGTAAGTGCATGCTGAATTTTTGGGAATCGAAAGGGGCAATGGCTCCGTTTCTGATCGTTTTTTGGTGATCGGGAATAACCAGGTCTTCGTCGATACCGGCTACTTTTCCAAACCCTTCGCAATTATCGCAGGCACCAAATGGATTATTGAACGAAAACATCTGGGGCGTTGGCTCGGTAAATTCGATGCCATCCTTTTCAAACCGCTCGCTAAAATGAAGCTCTTCTCCGTCCTTCATTTTAATAGAGCATCTTCCGCTTCCCTCCTGAAAAGCCGTTTCCAGAGAATCAGCGATCCGGGTGCGGGTTTCTTTATCATCTTTCAAAACCAGCCGGTCAATAAGCACACGATGCTTGTCAGCCTTAAACTTTTTCAGGTTGATTTCATCCGTTGTTAAATCCACCATGCTCTCGTCTTCTATATTCAACAGACGAGTCAAACCCTTTTCTTTTAGCACTTTAAGCTCTTCATCCAGTTTCTTTTTCTCATGGTGTGGAATGGGATGCAACACATAAAACCGCTCTCCTTCTTCCTGACTTTCAAAGAGTTTTTCTATCGCCGTGCGGGGGCTGTCTTTTTTTACTACTTCGCCAGAAACAGGGGAAATGGTTCTTCCAATCCGGGCAAACAAAAGCCGAACATAATCATAAATCTCTGTTGTAGTACCAACGGTAGAGCGCGGATTGGAGGTCGTGGTTTTCTGCTGAATAGCCATGGCAGGAGAAATTCCCTGCATAAAATCCACATCTGGCTTATCCATTCGCTCCAGAAACTGACGGGCATAGCTGGAGAGGCTTTCCACATACCGGCGCTGCCCCTCTGCATAAATGGTATCGAAGGCGAGGCTGGATTTGCCTGAACCTGAAACCCCGGTGACAACGGTGAGTTTATTTCGGGGAATTTCTACGTCAATGTCTTTAAGGTTGTGTGTCCTTGCTCCCCTGATAATTATCGGGCGTTCTTCTTCTTTCTCTTTTGCTTCTTTGCTTGCCGTTTGAATTGTGGACATAGATTTATTGAATCCTGATTTAGTCGAACCCTGAATATAAACATTTGTTGGGAGTGAACCGACAACATCAGCAAACAAAAAAAGCGAGAGATTCTATCCCTCGCTTTCTGAATTTATTAGTGTATATATTATTGCCCTTTATAAATACTCTAAGCGGACTGAACCGCCACTTGTCTTTGCTTCTATCAGTGTGCCCCCGCCATTCATGGTTCCGCTGACCTCATCTTTCTCGGCCTGCCCGCTGAAATTATTCAAGTTCACGTAAACCCTGTTTCCATCTAAATCTAAGTTATATCCATTCTCTTCGGGAACTTTGATAGTGATACTTCCACCGCTGGTTTTGAGCTCGATATAATCAGCCGGCGCCAAGATTTCGGCATTTATAGACCCCCCACTTGTTCTGGCATCAACATTTCCTTCTATTCCAGACAAGCGGATACTCCCGCCACTGGTTTTGGCGTCTAAATTACCCACCAGTGTTTCTGCACGAATAGTTCCGCCACTGGTATTTGCTTCAACATTTCCTTGTACTTCCGAGATGTTGATGCTTCCGCCCGAGGTTTTCAGAACCATCTCTCCGCGGATGCCTTCTGCTGTTATGCTTCCTCCAGACGTCTTAAGCTCTTGTGAGCCGTTTAGATTTCTAACCGTCAGACTTCCGCCCGAGGTTTTCAAGCGAGAGCGTGTTTCTTCCGGCGCATACACTACAAAAGAGATGGAATATCCATTATTCCAATTCCACCCTTTAGACTTTCTATCAACCAAGGCCTTAACGGTATTTCCATCTTGAAAAATTTCTATGTCGTAATCGCTTAGATCGGCCTCTCCTGCTTCTACATAATCTCCTTTTCTTCTCACGAACATTTCGACTACTACTTCATCTTCGTTCGATCCAACTACCGAAATACTTCCTCCCGAAGTTTGCACCTCAAGGCTCACCTCTCCTGATACTCTAAACTCTTCAACACGGTAGGCATCGTCACCCGACTGTGCCATTCCCACCTGCAATACAGATAAAGTAAATCCGGCTAAAACTGCTCCGAACATTATAATTTTCTTCAAATATTTTCCTGTTGAACTCATATTTTCTCCATTGGTTTTCACTCACTCTCGTTACACGAATGAATTTTAAAGTAGTTACATTTTATGTGGGCACTGATGACAACTATTGATTAAATTTGCCCGCCCTTAAAATTGGAGTTTTATGAAGTTACCTTTCATTCTGGCAAAACGCTTTGTAGCCGGTGAGTCTTTTACAGAATCTATTTCCAAAGCAAAAGAATTAAACAGAAAAGATCTCAAGCTTACCTTAGACCTTCTGGGAGAAAATGTTGACGATCGGCAAACCGCCTCAGATACGGTTGATTCTTACATTCGCCTGCTCGAAGGCATAAAAGAGCAGGGATTGATCAGCAGCATTTCCATCAAACTAACTATGATGGGCCTGGATATTGATCATGATTTCACCCGGGAAAACCTTTTTCGATTACTGGATGTAGCCAAAGAGCAGAATCAATTTGTACGCATCGATATGGAAGGTTCAGACCATACCCAAATTACATTAGACATCTTCAAAGAAGCCTTCGAAAAATATGGCAAGCATGTAGGCACGGTTGTACAAGCAATGCTGCACCGAAGCCAAAATGACATTAACGAGTTAGCTGAAATGGGTGCCGATATTCGATTGGTAAAAGGGGCTTACAGTGAACCTTCCAAGATTGCGTTGCAAAATATGCCTGCCATCCGTGAAGCATTCAAAGAACAGGCAAGGGTGCTTTTAGAGAAAACTCCGTTCCCTCGTTTTGGAACTCATGATGATGAACTGATTGAATGGGTCAAAAGCTATGCTTCAGAAAACGATATTCCCAAAGACCGCTTTGAGTTCCAGATGTTATATGGCCTTAGAGAAGAAACCATGGTTCAGCTTGGTGAAGAAGGGTATTCTGCTCGTGTTTATGTTCCATTTGGCACCGACTGGTTTCCATATTTCAAGCGACGGCTGATGGAGAGAAAGGAGAATGTTTGGTTTGTGCTAAGCACGATGTTTAAGAAGTAAATTGATGGGGTGATAAAGTTATGAGTGATGAGTATTTTCTGATTCACCTTATCTTCATCACACTATCAACCGGTCACTAAATGTCTTTTCTGCTTGAGCCGACTTTCCACCGATACTTTATTGGCGCAATATTTATTCTGGCGGGCTTGCTACACTTTCTGAAACCCGGCATATACATAAGCATAATGCCCGATTATATTCCCTATCACAAAGCGATGGTCTATATCAGTGGTGTTGCCGAAGTAATAGGAGGAATAGGATTTATGATTCCCGAACTCCGCACCTATGCTGCCTGGGGGCTGATATTGCTGCTAATTGCGGTATTTCCCGCAAATATCGATATGGCCTGGAAAGGATTTAAGAATCATGGCCTCACTCTTTACACCTGGTTGTTGATTGGGCGGCTGCCACTACAATTCTTAATTTTGTATTGGGTGTATTGGGCGGGATTAAAGTAATCAGTGATTAAGTGATGAAGTTTTTGATACCTTATTCATAAACATCAATCACTCCATTCAAACAAGATTGCTTAAGAAGTACGCCCCCTATATCGTTTCTATCCTAACAGGATTAGCTCTACTTGCTGTTCCCCTTTTAAGAGATTTTCATTTTGAATCTGCAGCACTTGCTGCCATAATAGGTTGCTTTTGGGCCGGCCTTCGTGCTTCTTCTGGCACTTCAAAGCAAGATTTTTTCTACTCGCTGAAGATTCTTGGCTTTCTGTACCTGGGGGGATTACCTCTTTTCATTTATTCTGTTTTATCAGGATGCCTGAGCTTCGATGGTTTTGGGTTTTGGCTCTTCACCCCTCTTCCAAGTGTTTTTCTTGGAGCATCTATTGGCAGATTGATCTGCTCCTTCAACCTGCCGTTTCCAAAGTTGATAACTGTGTTAATTCTTCTTTTTTGTGGAGCAGGTATATGGGTCATTGAGTTTTATGCCTTTCCGCAGGTGTATTTTTATAACCATATTTGGGGTGTTTGGCCCGGACCTATTTATGATGAAGCCGTTCAACTTTCCGGCTCATTCCTTTACTTTCGCTGGATTACTTTTCTTTGGATTACCCTGCTCTGGGTTCTTCCCAACTGGACCAGAAATTTGCAAACCAAACTTATAACCGGCTTTGCCCTGATCCTCTTACTGTTCAGTTACCTTAACCTGGACGAAACCGGAATAATCAGCCCAAGAGAATCGATAAAAACTCAGCTTGGTGGGGTTCATCAAACCGAACATTTTGATCTGTATTTTGATAAGGATTTCTATTCTACTGAAGAAGTTCGGTATTGGGCCTCCAAACATGAGTTCTATTTTCATCAAATCAATGAGCTTTTAGAAATTGACTGGCCGGAAGGCCGGAAGATTGAAAGCAATCTTTATGCTCATGCCTGGCAAAAGAAAAAAATCACCGGAGCCAAGTTCACCAGTTATGTACCTATCTGGCTGGAACAAGATCAGCTTCACATCGCCAAACAGCAGCTGGAAAGTGTATTGAAACATGAAATGGTTCATGTAATTTCAAAACAGTTTGGAAATGAACTATTTAACGGTAGCTGGAGTATCGGGTTAATTGAAGGGCTTGCTGAGGGAATTGCAAAAGACGCTTCTTCCCGGTCTACGCTTCATCAAATTGTTGCAGGGGAAAAACCGTATCCATCCCCGGAAAAAATGGAGTCTGCCTTATCCCTCACCGGCTTTTATGGAAGTGCCGGTGCCATCAGCTATACTACTTCGGGTTCTTTTGTGGAGTATCTGCTTTCGAATTACAAACCGGGTATATTTAAACGCGCCTATGCTTCCGGCGATATTGAG
The DNA here is from genome assembly GCF_040218225.1 of Gracilimonas sp. Taxonomy (NCBI): domain Bacteria; kingdom Pseudomonadati; phylum Balneolota; class Balneolia; order Balneolales; family Balneolaceae; genus Gracilimonas; species Gracilimonas sp. The sequence continues at coordinate 504,332 of NZ_JAVJQO010000004.1, read as the reverse complement.
TCTGCTTATGAAACCTCTATCTCCCATTTGGTAAACGGCTGGCATCAAGCTTTAGAAGCAACCCCGCTTGATTCGGTAGACCAACAGGTATCAGAGTTTATTTTTGCCCAGCGATCCTTATTTGAAAAGCATTGTCCTCATTCTGTTACAGAGGAGATGAAGCTCTGGGATGAATATCAACATTTATTGGCCGGTCGGGATACCATTTCTGCCCATCAAACCCTTGATAAGCTCTATGAACTTTATCCTCAGAATAACTTGGTCAAAGACAGCTGGGTTAGGGCTCAAATATTACAACACAAATATCTGCAGGCTTCTGAAGCCATCACCCCGGAAGATTCACTTCTTACTTTACTGGTGCTCAAGGCGGATGCCTTATTTCTCGCCGGGCAAACACAAAAAGCTGATTCTGTCCTTAATTACATCACCCCTGAAGTTGAACGATCTGAGGCACGCAATTTTCGCTACACCCTTCAGCTTCGGGCTGATTCTGTGCAGTGGAGTTTTCATGTTCAGCGCCGATATCAGCAGTTTTTTCCAGACAGTTCAACATTCACCAAACTAAATCTGCCTAACCAGATGCTAAGCCTGAACAAAGCTCTGTTAGATGAGAAAGATGACTTTGTTCTGCTTTATGCAAACCTATTAAAAGCTCACGATCCAAACGAAAACTGGTTTGATATTCATGAAATGACCGCCGACAAACTCAGCTTTTTAGGGCAGTTTGCATTAGCTAAAAACTGGCTTGAATTATACAACCCAGTCAGTCTCCGGCTTAGATATCAGGAACGGTTAAAAGAGCAAAGAGAGTGGCTGCAATTTCAAAAAGCAGAATCAATGGTTGCAGATTAATGGTTTTATAATCATGTTTGGTCATCTTAACAGGAAATACTTTGGGTTGATGGGTTACCATAAAACGAAAAATATTGCGGCTATTATTTGTGCTTGCACGTCTTTACTTATTGCCGTACCTCAATCCGCTGCCTCACAAGATTGGAGGCTTTCAGCCAGCTATAATGTTCAAAGCGTGGGCTTTAATTATACTCCCAATCGAACCTATTCCGGGGAAATCAACAAGGCAGTAAAAGGAATGCTTGAGGTAGAACTTGAGCGCTATTTATTATATCGGCTTTATGTTGCGGGAAAGGGTGAGCTTTTGGTTCAAAACCAGGAAGACTTTTTGATTGGCGGTCCTGTTAATTTCAACCAGATCAATTTTGGAGCCACAGCCGGTCTTCAATGGCCAAAATTTGGGATATACGGAGGAGTAAAGGCTGGCGGTGTTTGGAATTTTAACATCAAAGCTACCAGGGCAAATGGCGATGAGTTCTGGGTTAAACCAACCGATAATGCTGACCGTTTTACCACCTCCATAACCGGTGGCGTAAAATATTACCTGCTGAATTTTGTACGGCTTCAGGCCGAAATCACCCAGACTCACAACCTTCCACAGAACATCGTGCCTGAAAGCAGTTTTACCGAAAACCCGGCGTTTCGGTCTTTTGATTTCAACCCGGTTACCTTTTCTGTCGGGGTCTCCATTAGTATTCCATGGAATGAAAGAGAACGTGCTGAAGGAGATAAAACAAAGCTCCCGCCCTTAATGAGGGTTACATCCGTCAACTTTGACAAACCCATGGACGATACTTTTGTTACTTCTAAATTCGGTCCCCGGTGGCGAAGTGTTCATGAAGGAGTAGACCTGGATGCTAATCTTAGGGATAATATTTATGCCGTAGAGCAAGGGGTAGTGGTAAAAGCCGGAAATGGCCGGGGCTATGGGAAAATGGTCCGTATCAAACATTCCGGCGGGTATGAAACGATATATGCTCACATGAGCAAGATCAAGGTAAAGGAAGGCGACCGGATCAAAAAAGGGCAGGTTGTTGGAAAGGCCGGAAATACCGGGACTTCCAGTGGAGTTCACCTTCATTTTGAAATTATCAAAGACGGCAAGCCCGTAAACCCTGAATCCTATATTCGTTTTTGAATTCATATTTAGTAATATCTGATACCTTAAAACAACCTTTATCTCATGAAAAACTTATTTCTATCCCTCCTTTTTGTTTTGATTTCAGCCCCCGCTTTTGCACAGGAGGCTGACTCTACCGCACAGCCCGAAACCTTTGATTACGAATGGGGCGGTGAGAAAATGACCATGCAGAAGTATTTCATCGTTTTTCTTAAGTCGGGCCCGGAAAGAAGTCAGTCGGAGGAAGAAGCCATGAAACTTCAACAGCAGCATCTTGCCTATCTGGGAGGTTTATATGAGGAAGGCATCATTAACCTGAACGGTCCATCAGGAGGTGAAGGTGATATTCGCGGATTCTCCGTTTATAATGTAGCCACCATTGAGCAGGCAAAAGAATATGCTGAAAACGATCCCATGGTGAAAGCCGGGCGCCTGGTTGTGGAAGTTCACCCCTGGTGGCTGGCAAAAGGCTCGGGAGTAAAGTAACTTCCAGCATAATCCAAAGAACAACATATCATAATGCGTGAAGCCATCTTCGTACCCCTCGAGTCTTACAAGGAACTCCCACAGGATGAAATGAAGCAAAAAGCCTCGGAGTTTTACGAGCTGGTGAAGCGCCGGCGCACAGTTCGGGAGTTCAGCTCGAGATCCGTACCCAAAGAAGTGATCGAGAAGTGTTTATTGGCAGCAGGAACGGCCCCAAATGGGGCAAATAAACAGCCCTGGCATTTTGTAGCCGTCAGCGATCCGAAGGTGAAGAAAAAGATTCGGGTTGAAGCTGAAAAAGAGGAGCATGAGTTTTATAATCGCCGCGCGCCAGAAGACTGGCTCGATGACCTCCGCCCGCTCGGTACGGATGAAAACAAACCTTTTCTGGAAGAAGCCCCTTATCTGATCGGCATCTTTGCACAAAGTTATAATCTGGATGAAGACGGCGAAAAGGAGAAACATTACTATGTCAAAGAGTCCGTTGGAATTGCCACAGGTATTTTGATTACGGCTTTGCATAATGCCGGTTTAGCCACCCTGACGCACACCCCAAGCCCCATGGGTTTTTTGAATGAAATTATGGGTCGCCCGTCTCATGAAAAACCCTTTCTGCTATTAATCGTGGGATATCCTGTGGAAGGAGTAACTGTGCCTGACATCACCAAAAAGTCGCTGGATGAAATTTCTACTTTTCTGTAAGCAACTATGTCATTTCGCGGCGTATGCCCGAAATTCAGATGATGTTCAGGAATCAACCGATAGACTTATCGCCACATTAGATTCCTGCCTTCACTAGAATGACTTTAAAAGATATTTTTGCCCGTGAATAAAGATAATAGCACACCCCAGAAATCCTCCGCTTTCAAGAAAGAACTTCTACAATGGGGGGTAATTTTTTTAGTTGGGGCTATTCTATATGGTACCGGATATCATACCGAGGTGATCGGAAAACTTCAGAGTGTGGTTTTATATACCGGTCTTTTTCAACCCGATGTTGAAGAATCTGTCATGCCTGGTAATAACGCTGATTTCAACATGCGGCTTATCTCCCTTGATGGCACGCCCACTTCCTTTTCAGACTTCAAAGGCAAAACCATCTTCCTGAATTTTTGGGCAACCTGGTGTCCTCCCTGCATTGCCGAAATGCCCAATATTCAACGATTATATGATGACATTCAAGATGATGATATCGTTTTTGTAATGGCCTCGCTGGACCAGAACCCTCAAACAGCCAAAGACTTCATAAAAAGAAAAGAATTCACTTTTCCGGTGTATTCTGCAATCAGTAAACCACGGGTTTATGATACCTCTATGGTGCCAACCACCTATGTCATTTCACCGGATGGTACTATTGTGATGAAGCATGCAGGTATGGCAACATACAACACCGCCGAATTCAAAGCTTTTTTGAGAAGCTTTTCTAATCCATGAATTACTTATCGTTTTTTCTGAAAGCCTAAAAACACGTACCTTGGCGCCCTCAATCATATCCACTTCACAATAATTTTTATGGAAAAAGTAATTTCTGGTATTCAGCAAATCGGAATCGGAATCCCTGATGTTCACAAGGCAACAGACTGGTATCGCCGGCATTTTGGAATGGATATCAAGGTGTTCGAAGATTCTGCTACCGCTGAACTCATGACTCCTTACACCGGTGGCGAAGCACATGACCGGACCGCTATTCTTGCTCTTAACATGAAAGGTGGTGGCGGATTTGAGATCTGGCAATATACCAGCCGGGAGCCTCAGCCTGCCGATTTTGATTTGATGATGGGAGACCTGGGAATCAACGTTGGTAAAATTAAATCCATAAACGTACCCGGAACTTATGATGAAATGGAGTCGGCCGGACTGGACATTTTGACTCCTCTTGAGAAAAACCCAGCTGGCGACTATACCTTTTTTGTGAAGGACTTATACGGCAACATCTGGCAGGTTGTAAAAGGGCTCGATTTCTTTAAAAAGAAAACGCCTGCTTCTACCGGCGGAGTAGTTGGTGCCATTATTGGATCAACAGATATTGAAAAAGCCCGAAAGCTTTACTCCGATGTTTTGGGTTATGACGAAGTGGTATATGATAAAACGGCCGCTTTTGATGATTTCAAAGGATTGCCTGGTGGTGAAAACCGCTACCGGCGCGTTTTGCTTCGTCACTCCAAACCCCGGCAAGGTGGATTCAGTCAAATGTTTGGCCCTACAGAGATTGAACTTATTGAAGTACAGGAAAGAGAGCCCCGCAAGCTTTTTAAAGACCGCTATTGGGGCGACTTAGGATATATTCACCTTTGTTTTGACATACAGGGAATGGATGTTTTGAAAGATGAACTTGAGGCCAATGGTTTTCCTTTCACCGTCGACTCTGCCAATAGCTTTGATATGGGGAAAGCAGCTGGCCGTTTTACCTATGTTGAAGATCCTGACGGGACACTCATTGAGTTTGTTGAAACTCATAAAGTGCCCATCATGAAAAAGATCGGGTGGTATATTGATATGACCAAACGCGACCCCAAAAAGAACCTTCCAAGCTGGATGATTTCGGCCCTGCGCTTCAGCCGGATGAAGGGTTGAATTACCAACACTTTTGCTCCTTCAGTTAATTTATTTCATCCCTTTCCGGGGAGACAATGGTGTCCCTCCTTCAAGAGCATCCATTTCTTCAGGAAGTATCTCCTGTAGAAAATGTGTGCTTTCTGAAGAATCGTATTGAACCCTATATTTTATACCACCTTTATATATATCCAATACCCCGGTTAACTTTCCGTCCCTGAATAAAAGTGTGGCAAGTCCCGTATTTGTGTCTTCTACATTTGCAGAAATGGACGTTATTCCCGGAATGGCTTCCTGTACTCTGCGGACATTTAGTTTATAGATCATTTCCTGATTTCGCGTTGCAATCTCGAAAGTATCTCCCTGTTTCAAAGAACCTAAAAAATCCCTGTCTATGCCGAAGTAATACTTTTCGGCTGAAGTAGAATCTTTATGAGCCTCTTGAGATATCTGCGACTCTGCCGGAGCTGGCGTTGCTTCTTCCCGTTCTTTCTTTCCACATGAAAGCAGCATTACACCTGCTATCAAAACCATAAGGGTCTGATAAATTTTCTTCATCTTATTTTATTAAAACCATTTTGCGGGTTAGCATCTGTGAGGCCGTTATTAGCCGGTACACATAAATCCCACTTGATAAACTGCTCGCATCGAATAAAACTTTATGTTCGCCCTGATTTTTTTTCTGATTTAAAAGTGTAGCGACTTTCTGGCCCTGCATGTTAAATACTTCCAGCCTCACCTCCTGAGCTTCTGACAGATTAAACCTGATAGTGGTTGAGGGATTAAATGGATTGGGATAATTCTGATTCAGCGTAATTTTATGTGGGATCTGCTCAGTTTCATTAGAAACAACATCGTTTACCGTTAACGTTATCGGTATTTGATATTCAGGGTTGTTTGGGTCGTTTGTAGTTATCTTTAGAAGAGTTTCATACGTGCCGGTTGAAATTCCCTCGGTATTAAATGTCAATTCAACCTGCCCGGATGTTCCTTCAAATACAACCCCGCTCATAGACGGAACTGAAAGCCATTCATAAGGCGCATCCAGCTGTTTAACTTCAATATCGTCCACATCCATGTACGCTCCAGAGACCTGGTTTCTATGTAAAACCTGAATTACCCCGGGAGTAAAACCATTCAGATAATCATTTTGTGCAATAAGTCCGCCATTGTAATAGTAATCTATGGTTTCATTGGCTGTATTATACACAATCCTTAATTCCTGATAAGAGTTGGCAGTTATGTCTTGACCGGAATAAGGAAAAATAAGATTTCCCTGTTCGCCAATGTCGAACGTAAAAATTGAACCTGAGTCTATTATTACACCCGCGGAATACCCCCCCGTTTTCCCGTCAAAAATATAAAAATCGTATGTCTCGTTGATGTCCGATATCAAAAAATTGATAGTTACTTCGTATTCACCAAAAAGCTGATACCCAAAAAATGGCGAGGCTATAAATTGAGTGCTTCCGCTTCCATCGTACGCCAATCTAAGGTGCTGGCTTCCAGTGTTTGGTGCTACACCAGAAATCATGAACTCCGTATCTGAAAGCGCCCGCCATTCAGACCGTCCTGAATATGAGCCGTTTGAAAAGCCTTCATTACTCTCAAAAGATGTGTTATATAAAACAGACTCAGCCAAATGTGCTTTCTGGCGGTTCATGGTCCCCGAAAAGTTTGCCGGGCTTTGTATTGGATTCTTGAGTAAAATGGGCTTTACTCCTTCCTTTTGCTCTTGAACCGGTTTTTCTACTGTTTTAGAAATAAAGTCAAAGTCTGCACTCCACATCAATCCACTATTCCCGGAATTAGAAATATCAAAACTCGCCGTAAATTCATCTTCACGGTTCATTTCTACTTCTATTTCATTCGCAGATACAGAGGCAACAGGGGCATCAACTACTGACGGGCGATACGATGCGATGCTCCATTTTATTTCCTTCATACTCCGCGCATTGTCTTCTGGTGTTTGAAAATTATTTGTTCCCGCCGAATGACCCTGAAAGGTTAAACCCGGGCTTGAAAAAACAGGTGCACTATTCAGGACCTGTCCTCCTTTAGTATTGTTGTAGGCCATAATGGTATAGAAGTCATTTGTAGAATCCTGATAACCAACAGAGTAATGATATAACCCTCCTGCATCCTTTGCTGCTGATTCATCTTGCGTGCGCGAGTGAGCATTTCCCATATTATGCCCTATTTCATGAATTAATGTATATCCGCCGGCCACCTGCTGTACACGGTTCAAATTAAATGCATACGCTTCTTCACCGCCGGAGCTCCCCAGCCTCCAGCCCAAGCCTCCCGTATCGCTTATTCTAACTATCAGAGAAACAATATCCGCACCGTGTTGATCTCTTAGGTCATGAATCTCTTCCATATAACCATCATATTCAGCTTCAAACTGGGGGTTATCAGGGTTTTGAGTAAACCGCCTTAATCGATCATTAGAATCTACACCATCATTTTCTTCGTCATAACTGGTTTTATAAGTATGTACCAACCTCAGGTTGATTTTTGCGTTGCTATTGTTCAGGGCTGTTTGTGAAAGATTGAGAGCTTGTGCCATCACACCGTTTATATCACCTTGGGGAGAAGTTAAAGCCCAGGTTTCAGCAGCATCTGTATACACCAACATTATATCTATGGTAACACTATCGTCTTCAGAGCCATATAAAAGAGATTTTCCGGCTTTTTTGGTGGCTTTTTGGCGGCTTAATTTTGAAGCAGCAAACTTTCTGGGTGGGGTTAACAAAGATCGATCTCCATTGTGAACGCCACAAACCAGCCCCACCGTTTCAGCGTCTTTTGAAGCTGACAGATAGTTGAGCTTGGTCTTCTCATCATAACCCAACAACATCGTTTGGTTATGAGATTCATGATAAATACCGCTCAACCTCCCATTATAATAAGTAAAGGAAAATAAATTCTCTTTCTGCCCCTCTCTCGATGCAATTACAGAAGTATAACCGGGAAAGTATTCTGTTTTCCTGTTTATAATAAACTCCCGTGCCCCATTACTTGTCTCGAATATAAAACGTGCTCCTTTTGTGAAATCAGGGTTTTCCAGCACATCTTCATTTAATGAAAAGAAAAACTTTTCTTGATCAGCCGTTACTTTTTGATGTAAGGAAGTCGGTTCATTTAAGACAAAACTCTCTTGAGCTTTTGCGCCCGCAGCTGTTAAATAAAAAGCCGCAAACAACAATAATATGGTTTTAACCTTCATAGACTGTTTTATTTGTTATGATCACTGAATTAATATCAGAAATCTAACCGAATAAAACATTTTTTCAGGCAAACCGGTCTGCAAGTCGATTAATCAGGTATCCGCTTTCTGTAAGTGCCTGAGTCGCAAACTTTCCAAAAAAGTCCGTAACCCCTTCAAACTCTTTAATAAATCCTGCCCGATCATTGTTCTCTACCATCTTCACGAGTTTCTTGTGATGGTCAAAAAACTTAAGCAGCAAATCCCGGCGCTCTTTGTTGGCAAACACGATGTCAGCATACAGCTCTGCATCCTGTGCAAAAATTCGACCCGTCATCATTAACTCTGCCCTGTAAATTGGGGATGAATAATCGAGCATATCGGCTGGTTTCAGGTCGTATTCTTCCATAAACGAACCATGAAGTAACGCTACAAAGTGACGAAGCCCCTGAACCAGATGCATCACGTGATCATGTTTTTCAGGGTCTGCCTGTATAACCCGCATTCCCCAAAGTTCGCACTGATCTTTAAACCATTTTGCCTTTTCTCCATCCCGGGCATCACAAAAAACCATCAGCTGCTTCGACAGGTTTTGAACATCGGGCCCATGCATTGGGTGAAGTCCTACCACCGGCCCCTCATGGGCTTCCAGCATTGCCTGTATAGGGTTTGATTTATTACTGGTGAAATCGGCCAGTATCGTTTCCTTTTTAAGCCGGCCACTTAATCGTTCAATTACACTTTCGGTTACATTAATAGGTACAGTAACGATGACCATATCCAGCTTTTGTGACATTTCCTCAAGTTCATGCCAGTTTTTCTTGTCTATGGAATAGGTTCGGTGACCTGTTTGATCAGCAATACGTTTGTACAGTTTTCCCATCCCCCCTTCACCGCCTATAAAAAGAATATGTTTGGGTTCTTCTGTAGCGATAGGAAATGTTTCCTGGGACTGTGTAGCTCTGGAAGCCGTCATAATCATCCTCAGAAAATCTTCTGCCCACTCCTGGTCTATACCCTTTTTTCTGGCCAGTTCTTTGAATGCCCTGGACTTTTCTTCTTCTCTGGCAGGTACAAAAACCGGAAGCTGGTTTTTTACTTTTCGTTTGATGACGTCACGTACTATTTCACCTCGCTCGGATAATAGGTCCAGGATCTGTTCGTCAATTTCGTCAATTCGCTTTCGGGGCGATTCTAAATCTTTATGTCTATGTGACATTCGGCGTCGTTTTGTTGGCCACAAAAGCTCAAAAACACAAAAAGATTTCTTGGTTAGTGGCTTAGTTATTTAGTGGCATTAATTTTTCACAGTTATTGTTTCCTAAGTTACATCACAGTTTGTACCTTTAAAAGCTAATTATGGCTCAATTTAAACTTCACTCTCCTTATGAACCCGCGGGCGATCAGCCCAATGCCATTGCCGAACTCACGGAAGGCATTAATGCGGGCGACAAATTCCAGACGTTACTTGGAATTACCGGTTCTGGGAAAACCCGCACAGTTGCTAACGTGATTGAGAATGTGGAGAAGCCAACATTGGTGATGAGCCACAACAAAACTTTGGCAGCACAGCTTTATCGCGAGCTTAGTGACTTCTTTCCGGAAAACCGCGTAGAGTTTTTTATCTCTTATTACGATTACTACCAGCCGGAAGCCTATATCTCAACTCAGGATAAATACATTGAGAAAGATTTATCTATTAATGAGGAAATCCAGCGGTTGAGACTCCGCGCTACGAGTTCATTACTATCAGGGCGGCGCGATGTAATTATTGTTTCCTCTGTGAGCTGTATTTTTGGAATCGGCTCTCCTTCAGAATATGAAAAGCTAATCCTTACTCTAAAGAAAGGGCAGGAAATACCCCGGAATACTATTCTTTATGATTTAGTGGATCTGCACTACAATCGGAACGATTTGGATTTCAAAAGAGGCACATTCCGCGTTCGGGGTGATGTAATTGATGTATATCCGGCTTATTCCGATGAGGGTCTGCGTATCACACAGTGGGGAGATGAAATTGAATCCCTTCAGCTTTTTGATGTCAATGACGGCACCGTCCACGATTCTGTTGAAGAGTTTCGCGTGTACCCTGCTTCACACTATGTCACATCAAAGTCTCGGTTAGAACAGTCTATAGAACAAATTCGGGAGGAACTGGAATGGAGGCGCCAGGTCTTGATTGATGAAGAAAAGTTTCTTGAGGCCAAGCGTATTGAACAGCGCACTTTATTTGATATAGAGATGATTCAGGAGATTGGATACTGTTCCGGAATTGAAAACTATTCCCGTTATTTAAGTGCAAGAAAACCCGGTGAACGTCCCTATTGTTTGCTCGATTATTTCCCGGATGATTTCCTGGTGGTGGTTGATGAAAGTCACCAAACTGTTCCACAGATTTCAGCAATGTACGGTGGAGACCGCTCCCGAAAAGTAGAGCTGGTGGAACATGGGTTCCGTCTCCCATCCGCTTTAGACAACCGTCCTCTTACCTTTGATGAATGGGAAGGTTTAATCAACCAGGCTATTTTCGTAAGCGCCACTCCAAGTGATTATGAACTTGAAAAATCCGGCGGTGTTTACACGGAACAAATTATCCGTCCAACCGGCCTTATGGAACCTGAAATTGAAATTCGGCCATTGGGGAATCAGGTTGATGACTTGCTCGCTGAAATTCAGGAGAAAGTTAAGAAGAAAGAGCGTGTTCTGGTTATTACTCTAACCAAGAGGTTAAGTGAAGAGTTAAGTGAATATCTCAAGAACCTTGGGATAAATGCAGCTTATATGCACAGTGAGTTAAATGCTCTTGAAAGAATCGAAGTTTTATATAAATTCCGCCGCGGAGACTTTGATGTACTTGTTGGTATTAACCTGCTTCGGGAGGGAATTGATATTCCCGAACTTAGTTTAGTGGCCATCATGGACGCAGATAAAGAAGGTTTTCTTCGTTCAGAAACCTCTTTGTTTCAGATTGTTGGGCGAGCTGCACGTAATGTTGGCGGAAAAGCTATTTTATATGCAGATAAGATGACCAACAGCATTCAGAAAGTGGTTGATGAAACCAAAAGGCGACGCAAGCTACAGGAAGAATATAATGAGAAGCATGGTATTACACCGGAAACCATCAAGAAGGAATTGAAGCCATTGGTTGATCCAGCATTGATTTCCAATAATAGTTTTGACTTTGCTCAGAAAGATGAGGAAGCCGACGAACAGGCCCTGGAAGTTATTAAAGTTGCTGAGGATGGCATTCAGTATAAAGCCAGTCCTGCAATGAAAGAAGTAACCTTCGAAAATAAGGACAAGCTCCTAGAACATTTGCGGGAAACCATGGTTCATGCTGCTAAGAATATGGAATTCGAGGAGGCCGCTCGTATTCGGGATCAAATTGCACAATTAGAACAAGAATTATAGCTACCAATGAAAAACACCATTACGTTTTTGAAATCATTTGCAACCGATAAAGATGTTGCTTCTATAACTCCCTCTTCTAAATATTGTGTGCGGAAGCTTTGCGAACACATTGATTTCAGTACTACAAATACTCTTGTGGAATATGGCGGTGGAACGGGTGTTTTCACCAAGCATTTTCTAAAGAAGATGAGACCTGATTCGAAACTTTTCGTTTTTGAAACCAATGATAACTTTTTTGCTAAGCTAAGTGAAATTGACGACGACCGGATTACCGTTTTTCATGAAAGTGTAGAAGAGATTATGAATCTTTTACCCGAAGAGGTAGTCGGGGCTGTTGATCACGTGGTTTCAGGTATCCCTTTCTCCTTTTTCGATTGGGAAATGAAGATTAATATTCTTGATAAAACACGGCAGGTATTACGCCCCAAGGGTTCTTTTCTGGCTTACCAGACTTCCGGTCATCTAAAAAAGCCTTTAACGGAAGTGTTTGATAATTACACTACCGATTTTTGCTGGAAGAATATCCCCCCTTACTTTATATACGAGTCGGTAAAGAAGTAAACACCCGCTTTATCAAGCCTTAAAATCTTGTAATTCGGTTTTACCTTTCTAAGGTATCCATGTAAGTTAGCGGAAAGAGCAAACCTTCTTGGATTTATTATGTTTAAAAAAGCTTTCCTCTTCTTCTCATTTGTTTCCATTTCAGTTTTTTGTTTAGCACAAACTGACCCCGCCCCCATTCACTTTGTTTATGGATCAGATACGTCCACGCCGGGTATAAACGTAAATGATAAAACGAGCCTTTATAATAATTCCGGCTTTGAGTTGTTTGCCTCCCCAACAGGAAATGCCTCACTGGTGATGCAGCAAGCATACAGGGATCAGTTCAAAGACTCATATGGGAATTCCCTGCCGTTAACTTGGTGGATGCAGGGGGGCTCTCTTTACCGATATGCTACAAACACCAATGTGCCTCTTGGAAGTACTATGTCAATCCATCTCATGCAAAAATACCATGCTGAAAAGGTAAAAGAGCTCGGTGATGAAATGACTTTTCACTACCACACCTGGGAGTGGTCGGACGTGAATGGAGACGGAATATATTATTGGAATCAGACTGATGATTTCAACAAGGTTAAAGAGGACTTCATGCTTACATTGGCTGAGCACCTGATTGAAGAGGATATGTTTCCTGTTTCTTTCCGTAGTGGCTGGCATTATATGGATAACGCCTGGCAGTCTACCTTAAACAAATGGATTCCCTTCAGCCTGCACAATAATTCCCCCGTTGAAACAAATCCTACTGTTGAGCCTATCGACAATCTTATCGATTGGGGACATGCAACGCTCGATTTTGTTCCATTTCAACCCAGCGAAGAAGATTACCAGGTTGGAGGAGGAAACAGGGGCTGGAATACACGTTCCCGCTATTTTCTAAGACTTACTGAAGGTGAAGTCAGGCAGATTTTTGAGCAGGCCAAAGCGGGTACTACACAGGTTGCAGCCATATGGGGACACTTAGCTGAACCTGCTTTTCTCAGCAACATGGAACAGAGCCTGGCACTGATTTATGAAGTAGCCGAAGATTATCCGGATGTTCCCTTTCATTTCTCAACCGCCGTTGATGCTATGCAGGATTTTATTGGGACTGCAGATACTACTGCGCCAAATATTACCGTAAAGCCATACTCCGACTTTATTGGTGATACATATAAATTGGAAGTAATAACTGAAGAGCCCATTTTTCAGACTACTCCCTTCGTCGCTGTTAAAGATGTATATGATCAGTACAGAATTCTGTCTATGGATCAGATTGGAAATAATAGATGGGTATCTAAAGAAGAAATAAGTCTTATCAAGGATGCCAAATTTGCTGTAGCTGTGACCGATACTGTAGGAAATTTGAAGACCGAAATTACAAATATTCTTCCTGATGATATATACATAGATAATTCAGACAATGGTTACTCTTCTTCAGGATCATCCCAAACCGTGCTATTTTCATCAGTGAACCATATCTGGGGGCAGGACTTTGAGCAGTTTTCAATTCAACCCGGAGATTCTGTTTCAGCTTCATGGTCTGCTACCGTTCCCGAGTTTGATGCCGCCCAAACAAATAATCAGCAACAAGTTTATATTCGCATTCCTGATGTTGAAAACCCGGTAACAAATATAAAAGCAATTCTTTCAATTGAAGGAATGAACGTCTCAGAAAAGCAACTTGATAACCTCATCCCTAATCAGTGGTTGTTTGTAGATATGATTTCTGTTTCGGAAGGTGAAGAAATTACGACCAAAATTGTTGCTTATAATGATTCAGAAACCCCACTTAACTTTGGAGCTGATGTCGTAAAATACAGCGCATTAGTTAAAGAACGACAATTACAGCTCCCAGCCGGTAAACTCAATTTTCGGGAAGTGGTTATAAATGAACCTGCTGAAGTACAAATTCCTATCACCAATCGTGGCAACGAAACACTGACTGTCAATGATATTTCATGGAATTCAGAATTTGTGAATTTTGATTCTGATTTCCCCTTTGCCATCTCTGCTCACACTACAAAATTTTTATCCCTTACACTAAATTCTTCTATTCCGACACTGGTAAATGATACTTTGCATATAGAAAGTGATGACCCTGTTAACCCGATTTTATCCAAACACTACGAAGTGGAATTCCGTGATTATTTCCGAATTGTGGACAATGAAGATCGTGAATTTTACACTGAGACCGGTGATTGGAATTACAGTTCTGCTGAAGCCTATGGCCAAACAAGTCGATATGCATTTGTTCAGGGAACCGGAGACCCATCCGCAACTTTCACTACAACTGCAGAACAGGCTGGTTATTACAACATCTCTTTTATTGTTCCCAAAGCAACAAACAGTGCTGTCCGGTCTGACTATGAACTGATAGTTAATGGAGAAACCATCGAAACCTATCGCATTAATCAAAACTTAGGAAGCGGCAACTGGGTTACTTTGGATATGAAATTTCTTGAAGGTGGAGATGAAGTCACCGTTCTCATTTCCGTTCCGGATAAAGACCAACCCAGTAAGGTGTTAAGAGCAGATGCTTTTCAGATAGCTTATATCGGTGAAGAGCTTGAGGAAGTAGTTATCGACAATGAGTCTGATCTGTATAGTGAAACCGGAGAGTGGTCAACCAGTGTTACGGAGGCCTACGGAAATAGCAGTCGTTACATTGGCTATAATCCGGATGCATCAGCAACTTTTAAATATCCTGTTTCTCAGACAAGCACGCATCATTTGTCTATGATTGTACCTGAAACTGAAAATGCATCAAACGAAGCCCTATATTCTGTTTATCAAAATGGTAATTTTCGTGGTTCTGCGGTTTTAAATCAGAATGAAAAAAGCAGTACCTGGAGGGATATTGGAAGCTGGTCATTTATTGAAGGAGATACCTTGGCTATTGTCGTTAAAAATGTGGAATCCAACAGCTCGAGCCGGGTGCTTCGTGCTGATGCTATAAAAATTCAGTACGGCGTTCCTAAAGCTGTTTCCATTGAGGATCAATCTCAAATTCCTAACACCTTTTCTCTTTCTCAAAACTATCCAAATCCTTTCAACCCTACTACACAGATTCAGTACACTGTTCCTAATCGAGAAGTTATTTCTCTAAAGGTTTATAACGTGTTAGGTGAGCTGGTTTCCACTTTAAAGAATGAGCTTCATAATCCCGGCACTTATAAGGTCACTTTAGATGGCTCTGATTTGGCAAGCGGCGTATATTTTTACCGGTTGAAAGCAGATGATTTTATGGAAACAAAATCATTTACCTTAATTAAATAGCAAAAAAACTACTCCGGTTTCTTACCCAGTTTTTTGCAAAGGCCGGCAAGCTGTTCTTTTTCTTTGATATTCAGACAGCTGAATTCTTCTTTTATTTTTTCCAAGTGTTGAGGAAAAAACTCTTCAATAAAAGACCTTCCTTTCTTAGTAAGACTAATAATTACAGCCCGGCGATCATTGGGGTCGGTCTTCTTTTCGACCAATCCATTTTTTTGAAGATTATCAATAACGAGCGTAATGTTACCACCGCTTTTCAGTAGCTTTTGACCAAGCTCTCTTTGGTTGAGGGGACCCAAATGCAGTAGCGCTTCTAACGTGCCGAATTGGCTAACGGTTAAATTTGCTTCCGACAGGTGCCGGGCAAGACGGCCGTTCATGCTTTCCGTTGCCCGCATTATTTTTATGAATGCGTTCAGCGTTGTTTTTTCTTCTTCTGTGCCGTCGTAATGTGTTCCCATATTTCTATCACCTATTCAATAAAGCCAAACTTTATCCCCTTGTACATCGTTCGATCACAAATCATATGTGATGCTTACCGGAGCGTGATCGGAAATATCCCACTTTTTTTCTATTTCAGCCACTTTTGCTTTTTCGGCTAATTCGTTGGTTGCCAGATGATAATCAATTCTCCAGCCTTTGTTTCTTTCTTTCGACGCTGCCCGGTAACTCCACCAACTGTACAAGTCTTTTTTACCCGGATGAAGCTGACGAAATACATCCTCATATCCGACTTCTAAAAAATCAGTAACCCAGGCTCTTTCTTCAGGAAGAAAGCCGGAAGTATTGTGCTGTTTGCTGGGATTGTGGATATCAATTTCGGTATGACAGATGTTAAAATCCCCACAAAAAACAGCCGGTTTATCATCTTCTAAAATCTTCTTCCCAAACCGGATAAAATTGTCCAGAAAATCCATCTTCATATCCTGTCGGATATCGCCGGTTGTTCCGCTGGGAGCATAAATACTAAACACGCGAAAATCTTCAAATTCGGCCATAATCACACGTCCTTCACTATCTACCCAATCTACTCCAAGGCCTTCTTTAACAGTGATGGGTTCTTTTTTGGAATAAATAGCGACTCCGGAGTATCCTTTTTTCTCAGCTACATGATAATACTCATGAAACCCAAGCTCTTTAACTTCTTTTGGGACTTGTTTTTCCAGCGCCCGAAGCTCTTGTATGCAAATAATATCGGGATTACTCTCTTCAACCCAATCAATAAAACCCTTTCGGTGTGCTGCGCGAATTCCGTTTACATTGTACGAACTGATTTTAATCAAACCGACTTACTTTGCTTTTAAAATTCCAAAGTTTCTCTTCCCGACTTTCAGGGCAAATTCATCCCCTTCTGTAAAAGTGATGGAGTGATTTTTGTCGGTAATTTTTTTGTCATCGATGCTGATACCACCTTGTTTGATCATTCGCTTGGTTTCTCCATTGCTTGGTGAAAATCCGGTTTCTGCCACTATATCCAAGAGCCGGGTTTCCTTACCCGTTTCAAAGAAAAATTCCGGAGCATCATCAGGTACTTCCTTATTAATAACCGTTTGCTCGAAATGCGTTTTTGCGCCTTTAGCCGCTTCTTCTCCGTGGTACATGCGTACGATAGTAAAGGCTAAATCATGCTTTGCATTTCGCGGGTCCTTCTCAATTTTTTCTTTGATAGCAGGAAGCTGTGATGTTTCCACATCGGTAACCAACTCATAGTAGGTGTAAATCAGGTCGTCCGGTATAGAAAGTGCTTTTCCATACATCTCATTGGGTTCTTCATTTATCCCGATATAGTTGTCATAGGATTTGGACATTTTTGCTGAGCCATCTGTACCAACTAATAAAGGCATCATGAGACAAACCTGGGGTTCTTGTCCATCTTCTTTCTGAAGCTGCCGGCCGACAAGAAGGTTAAACTTCTGATCGGTTCCACCCAACTCAACATCAGATTTTAAATATACGGAGTCTTGACCTTGTGCTAGCGGATATAAAAACTCGTGCAAGGAAATGGGCTCATTTTTTTCAAATCTCTTTGAGAAGTCATCCCGCTCAATCATTCTGGCGACGGTTAATTTTGACGACAACTTTATAACATCCATAAAGTCCATCTTTCCCAGCCAGTCGTTATTATTGGTTAGCGTAAGCTTGCTTTCATCCAGAATACTGTTAGCCTGCTCGATATAGGTTTTGGCATTCTCTTGTACCTCTTCTAATGTAAGTGGCGGCCGGGTTTTGTTTTGCCCGGTTGGGTCGCCAATCATGGCAGTAAAACCACCTATAATCAGGATAACTTCATGACCAAGATCTTGAAACTGCCTCATCTTCCGCAGGATCACAGAATGACCCAAATGAAGATCAGGGCGAGTCGGATCTACCCCAAGCTTAATTTTAAGCGGTTTATTATTCTTTTTAGATTTTTTTAGTTTTTCAATGAGTTCTTCTTCGGGAACAATTTCTACCGTTCCTCGTCGGATAATCTCCAGTTGTTCCTCAACAGGTAAAAATGACATCTAATTATCTGAGTTATCGTTTAAGAATGGAATGTTTTCTAATGGGTTGTGATCGCTGATGTTCGACTTCAACGTTTCGGTATAATTTTCAGCTCCGGGATACACCAAGGCAACCCCATTATAAGTTAAAGGAGCTAAGTAAATTACATACGGATACAAGTAAGAATCATTTCTGGCCTGTTCGCCCGGCACATTAAATCCTGCCAGAAGTAATAAAACTGCGCTAACCACCAAGCCGCTTTTCAAAGCACCAAAAGTAGCTCCAAGAATACGGTTTACCATGCTTAACTTAACGGCTTTCAACAGCTCTTTTGTGCCATAAGCAATTAATGCAACTATGCCGATTGTACCGATAAAAAGAATCGCCCCAGACACAAATGGAACATAAGAAGCGCCTTCCTCAAATAGTGGGGCTATGATTCCTGTAAAGGCATCCAGGTAGTTAAATGTGAGAAAAACAGCGAGGATAATGGCTACGATGTTGAGCACCTCTTTTACCAATCCGTTTACAGCCCCTTTATAGCCAAAATACAGGATCGGTGTAGCAATAATAAGGTCAAGGATCAGCATGAGTTATCCCCCAAGCTCCTCTTTTACAATCTGACTAACCATGGAGCCATCTGCTTTTCCTTTTAGTTGCCCCATCAGGGGACCCATTACCTTTCCCATATCCTGCATGCCGGAAGCACCAATAGCTTCAATTTTTTCTTTTACTACTTTTCGTACTTCATCTTCATCCATCATCTCAGGAAGGTAGGTTTCAATTATATCGAGTTCTTCTTTCTCGTTTTCAGCCAGATCCTCTCTACCGCCTTCTTCAAACTGCTCGATGGACTCTTTTCTCTGCTTGGCTGCTTTCATGAGGACCTCTACCGCTTGCTCATCCGTTAATTTAGCTTCGCCATCTTTGCGTTCGCTGATTTCTTTCTCCATCAACTTAGCCTTCAAAGATCTAAGAACCCGAAGCTTATCCTGCTCTCTGGCTTTCATTGCTTCTTTGATGTCCGAAATAATCTGTTCTTGTATTGTCATGTTTTCCTCCATGGATGAAAATAACCAAAAAAAAAGGTTACACAATCATAATTGCGTAACCTTATATATTCATTATGAATGTATTATCAGGCTTTATTCTGCTGAATAAATTCTTTCACATTATCCTGATCGATCATCACTTCTTTATAGGCATACTTGCCCTTGTCGTTCTTGGTAGAAATGATAACCTTCGCCATTTTGCGGTGAGCCGCTTTCGCTTGTAATGCTTCTTGTCCAAATGATTGCTTCTTAGCCATAACTCTGGTTATTTAATTTCTTTGTGAACTGTATGTTTACGAAGAACAGGGTTGTATTTTTTTAGTTCAAGTCGATCAGTCGTCGTTCTTCGATTCTTAGTTGTAACGTAACGAGATGAACCGGGTTTTTCGGTACACTCTAAAATCACCTGAACTCTGTTTCCTTTTGCCATTTTCTACACTTCTTTTATAAGAGTTCCTTTTTTCCGCGCTTCTTTCAGTACCGCAGAAATTCCTTTCTTGTTAATTGTCCTAACAGTCTTTGCAGAGACTTTAAGTGTTACCCACCTGTCTTCTTCCGGTACATAAAAACGACGCTTTTGCAGATTCAGCTGAAAGCGATGCTTTGTTTTATTATTTGACTTGGAAGAACGGTAACCGTTCAAAGCTCCTTTTCCTGTAATATCGTCTTTTCGCGACATCGTTGTAATCCGTTTATTCGTAATGAAAATAGACTCCAAAGATAGAAGTATAATCATCAAAGTTCAACGCTTTCAGACATGAAAATTCTAATTATTAACATTTTCTCAAATTATCCACATTTCATCCGTTGTTTTTCCGATTGAATTTCACCCTAGAAACGACAGCTCCAATATTTTCAATAAAAACCCTACCTTTTTTTGATTTTGCTTGTGTAAGCTCTATTTTCAGGCGTTAATAAACTCATCTTACAAAGCTATCACTCCATAATTATGGCAAAAAAACAAGGTTCCGACTACAAGGCATCAAACATACAAGTTTTGGAGGGTCTTGAAGCGGTACGAAAACGCCCTGCAATGTATATTGGGGATACTGGTCAGCGCGGCCTTCACCACTTGATTAACGAGGTGGTTGACAACTCCATTGATGAAGCACTTGCAGGCTATTGCGATCATATCATTGTAACTATTAATGAGGACGGCTCCATGACCATTCAGGATAACGGTCGTGGTATTCCGGTAGATACTCACGAAAAACTGGGCATCCCGGCAGTTGAGGTTGTACTTACCAAACTGCACGCCGGGGGTAAATTCGATAAGGATACTTACAAAGTATCGGGTGGACTCCACGGGGTTGGTGTTAGTTGTGTGAACGCCTTAGCCAGTCATTTCAAAGCTGAAATCCATCGAGATGGTGAAATCCACGTAATGGAATTTGAGCACGGAGGCACAACGGTCCCTCTTTCTGTTAAGGGAAAGACAAAAGAAACGGGTACAAAAATATCCTTTACTCCCGACCCTACTATTTTTACTCAAACCGTTGAGTTTAAGTTTGATATCATTGCTGAGCGAATGAGGGAGCTAGCTTTCCTAAATCCTGAAGTAACCATCGAATTAATCGATGAGAGGGAAGAGGACGAAGAGCTTAAAAAAGAAACCTATCATTATGAGGGTGGTGTAAAAGACTTTGTTGATTTTCTTGACGAGCACCGCGAGTCAATGCTGGATATACCCATTCATATTACAGGAGAAATTGATAACGTTCCCGTTGAGATTGCTATTCAGTACAACCAGTCGTTTAGTGAAAATGTGCACTCTTATGTTAACAACATTAATACCCGGGAAGGGGGAACCCATGTTTCCGGATTTCGCCGTGCACTAACTCGTTCCCTCAAATCCTACGCTGAGAAAAACAACCTGATCAAATCAAATAGTAAAATTTCCGTCTCTGGAGAAGATTTTCGGGAAGGAATGACAGCTGTTTTAAGTGTAAAAGTTCAGGAGCCGCAGTTTGAAGGACAGACTAAAACAAAATTGGGTAACTCTGAGGTTCAAAGTGCGGTTGAAGTTGTTGTTTACGATCAACTGAATGAGTATCTGGAGCAAAACCCAAAAGCAGCTAAAAAAGTTATTGAGAAAGTAGTTCTTGCTGCTGAAGCCCGTGAGGCTGCCCGAAAAGCTCGCCAGCTTGTTCAACGCAAAAGTGTTATGAGTGGGGGTGGACTTCCCGGAAAATTAGCCGACTGCTCCATTAAAGATCCCGAGCATAGCGAAATTTACCTGGTGGAGGGTGATTCTGCGGGTGGATCTGCAAAAATGGGCCGAAACAGAAGTTTCCAGGCTATTCTTCCGCTTCGCGGTAAAATTCTGAATGTGGAAAAAGCTAAGATTAACCGCATTCTGGAGAATAAAGAAATCCAGGCCATGATTACCGCTTTTGGAACCGGCGTTGGGCATGGAGACGAAGATTTTGAATTAGAGAAGCTTCGTTACCACAAAATCATCCTTATGACAGATGCCGACGTGGATGGTTCTCACATTCGTACACTTCTTTTAACCTTCTTCTATCGATATATGCGGCCGCTTATCGAAAAAGGCTTTGTTTATATTGCAACTCCTCCTTTATATAGAATTACTACCAGTAAAGAACTGGAGTATGCATGGGATGATGAAACGCGGGATAAAATGGTCAAAGAGCTTAAAAAGACCCGCAAGAAGTTCGATGTTTCCCGGTATAAAGGTCTTGGTGAAATGAATCCCGAGCAACTTTGGGAAACAACCATGGATCCTGAAACACGCACGCTTCAACAAGTTACCATTGATAGTGCTGCTGGCGCAGACCGATTATTCTCAACTCTAATGGGAGGCGATGTTGAGCCCCGCAGGGAATTTATTGAGCGAAATGCCAAATACGCCACCATCGACATTTAATCTAATTAATCTGAATACAGACTAACCATTTTTATTACTTGATTTATGGCCAGAGAAAAAATTATACCTATTACCATTGAAGACGAAATGCAATCGTCTTACATCGATTATTCGATGTCAGTGATTGTTTCCAGAGCGCTTCCTGATGTTCGGGATGGATTAAAGCCCGTTCACCGCCGTGTTTTATACGGAATGAATGATCTGGGGATGTTGCATAACAGAAATTATAAGAAAAGTGCCCGTATTGTTGGTGAAGTCCTTGGTAAGTATCACCCTCATGGTGATACTGCCGTTTATGACTCCATCGTTCGTATGGTGCAGGATTTTTCCCTCCGATACCCGCTGGTAGATGGGCAGGGCAACTTTGGCTCCATTGATGGTGATAGTGCTGCCGCCATGCGTTATACAGAAGTTCGCATGGACCGCCTTTCAGAAGAACTTTTATCTGACATCAACAAGGAAACTGTTGACTACCAGTCTAACTTTGATGACACCCTTGAAGAACCAACCGTTCTCCCAAGCATGTTACCCAACTTGCTTTTAAATGGAGCCTCAGGGATTGCGGTAGGAATGGCCACAAACATGGCTCCTCATAATATGACAGAGGTTATTGATGGCATTACCGCCTATATCGATAACCCGGATATTGAGATCAAACAGTTGATGCAGCACATTACAGCTCCCGACTTTCCTACTGCAGGTATTATTTATGGATATGAGGGTGTTAAAGAAGCTTATGAAACTGGCCGGGGTAAAGTTACGCTTCGTGCCCGAGCAAACACGGAAGAGCTTCGCGGTAACAGAGAACAAATTGTTATCACTGAAATCCCTTATCAGGTTAACAAGAGTACGCTAATTGAAAAAATTGCCGGGCTCGTTAATGATGAAAAAATTACGGAGATCTCTGAGGTTAGAGACGAATCAGATCGTGAGGGTATCCGGGTCGTAATTATTTTAAAGCGATCTGCAAATGCAGGGGTTGTACTTAATCAGTTGTATAAGTACACCCAGATGCAGACTACATTCGGTATTATAAATCTGGCTTTGGTTAGAGGTCGTCCTAAAGTGATGGATCTCAAAGAGTTGATCTATCATTTTGTTGAACACCGTGTGGATATCATTATACGCCGCACAATGTACGACCTGGATCAGGCTGAAGCCCGGGCTCACATTCTTGAGGGTCTTAAAATTGCCCTGGATAATCTGGATGAGGTTATCAAAACCATTCGCGCTTCAAGCAGTCCACAGGAAGCGAACATTGAATTGCGTAAGAAATTCGCTCTTACAGACATTCAGGCGAAAGCTATTCTGGATATGCGTCTTCAGAAATTGACTGGTCTGGAACGAGAAAAAATTGACGGGGAATATCGAGAGATTATAGATAAGATCGCGGATTACCGTGAAATTCTAACTGACCGTGATAAGCAAACATCTATTATTAAGGAAGAGCTTGCCGACCTTAAGAAGAGATATGGTGATGAGCGAAGAACGCAGGTAGTTCATTCTGCTGATGACTTTAGTATTGAAGACATGATTGCCGATGAGGATGTGGTTGTAACCATTTCTAATAAAGGCTTTATCAAACGAATGCCAGTAAGTGGCTATCGCCGACAACGTCGTGGCGGAAAAGGTATGAAAGGTACAACCACGCGCGATGAGGAATATGTGGAACATTTATTTGTGGCCACTACCCACAATTACATTCTATTCTTTACAGAGAAAGGGATGTGCTACTGGCTTAAGGTTTATGAAATTCCGGAAGGTGGGCGACTCGCAAGAGGGCGGGCTATCGTTAACCTGATTGAGCTCGATAAAGATGACTCAATCAAAGCATTTGTGCCGGTTAAAACACTGGAAGATGAAGAGTACATTAACAGCCACTCAATAATTATGGCTACTCAAGGTGGCTTGGTTAAAAAGACAACTCTTGAAGCTTACAGTCGTCCCCGTCGAGATGGAATTATTGCCATCAACATTAAAGAGGGTGATAGTTTACTCGCTGCCGAACTTACCGATGGCGACAGCAACGTAATCCTGGCCAATAAAAACGGCCGAGCCATAAGGTTCCACGAGTCCGACGTTCGTGAAATGGGCCGAAATACTTCTGGCGTGAAAGGAATGACCCTTAATAAGAAAGACGAGATCGTTGATATGGTCATCATCAAGAATACTCATGAAGCTACCGTACTCGCGATGTCTGAAAATGGTTACGGTAAACGATCATTAGTTGATGACTACCGAGAGCAATCAAGAGGCGGTAAGGGAGTGATTACACTTAAGATAACCCCGAAAACTGGTTCGTTAATTGCGCTTAAGGAAGTAACCGATCAGGATGATTTGATGATTATCACCGAGAAAGGAAAAGTCATTCGCATGAATTGTGGAGGAATTCGCACAATGGGAAGAAATACCCAAGGAGTCCGCATAATGCGCCTCGACTCTGATGGCGCCATTGCAGCGGTAACCCGCGTGGTGAATGAAGAAGAAGGAGACGAGGAAGAAGAAGACTAAACTCTCTCTCTCTAAATAGAATTAACAAAAAAGGGCTTCATAATCATGAAGCCCTTTTTAATTCTTTAAATAAAATGAGTTCAACCTTCTAACATTTCCCGAAGCAACTCTTTTCTTTTTTTAATCAACTCTTCCGGAGATTCAATTTTTATTTTATTCCCAAACTGAAGCAACCATTCATTGATATAGTCTAGATTATCAAACTCAAACCCAACCTTAATTATTTTAGAATTGGAGGCTTCTTTCTTAAAAATTTTAGCCGGCAAATTTGCCTCCAGGCGCGTCATCTCGCCTTTTTGAACCTGTAGTATTATTGATTGAGAACTCTCCTCAGGGCGGAAAATAAGGGCCTCTATGTCCAATTCTTTTTTAAGCTGGTAATTCTCATCTAATATTTGAACCTCATTCACCTGTTCAAGTATAAAATTTCGAATTTCTCCCCGAAGATGAGATTTACCAATTACATTCCAGTGGTCCTCGTAAAAAACCAAAATGTAAGGGTCAATTTTCCTGATTCCGGTATCACCAGATTTGGTAGTGTATTCAAACTGCAATCTTTTCTGCTGGGCAATAGCACTGCTAATCAGATACCAGCTTCCCCCCTTCTTTTTCTTTCCGCCAAACCTTAAGTAAGGATCTACTATTGTCCTTCCCTCAAGAGATGTCATAAAATCTTTTAGCTCTTCAGGTAGAACATTTTTTATTTTAACCTCTACTCCTTTTGCATCTTCAACCAATCCCTGATCAACTTGTGACTTGACAAAATTCAAGCCAACCATTATGGTTGCAAGCTCTTTGGATGTAAACATCAACGGGGGTACCTTATATCCCTCAATTAATCCATACCCAGAATACCGGTCCCAGGTCACCGGTACATTTATTTCCTGTAGGGCATTAAAGTCTCGAAAAATAGTTCTTCTACTAACATCAAAACGGTCGGCCAGCTCATCAACCGTTAATCGTTTCCCCGGCTGCTGAAGCAAAAGCATGAGTTTTAATCTTCTTTCTGAGCTATTCATAATTACTTCTTTTAGAAATTTCTACCATTGCCTTTCCTCTATAAAACGAATCGTCAAAGCCTGGATATAGATCTATGATTTCAATATTAAGAGGCTCTTCTATTTTTTCTATCTCTGCCCCCACCTCTTCACCGCCTTTTAAAAGAACGATTTTCTTCCAGGGTTTTCCCTCCAACAAACTTATCAGGCCATCGATTTTAAAGGCATGCTTAGAAACCAATAATTCATCTCCATTAAAGCCAACACCCTCTATGGAGCCGGACTTTACTGCAACATTGGTCAGACCAAGATCTCTAATCATGCTTTTGCAAGCCATTATTTTTTTTGTGACCACATCATTTAACAACACCTCTTTTTCTGGGCTGATAATTGCCAAGGGGATTCCCGGCAACCCACCACCCGTGCCGGAGTCCAACACCTTTCTTGCTTTAATAAAAAGCGCTGATTGAGAGACAACCAATGAATGCTCTACATGCTTGGCCATTGTTTCACGTGAAACATCTCTGCTGACAAGGTTTATCTTTTTATTCCACCATACAAGGCGGTTTATATATTCCCCGATCTTTTCCTTGTTTTCCTCATAAAGCACCCTCGTTAAATTCGCTTTTTTTATCTTTAGAGGAGTTTTTTTAATTTGATGTTCCACGTGAAACACCCATTAGTTCTTTAGATAAACCATCAAAACAGAAAGATCACTAGCCGAAACACCGCTAATTCTACTGGCCTGACCAATGGTTTCGGGGCGAATTTTTGAGAGTTTCTGCGTCCCCTCAGTAGAAAGGCTTTTGATTTTCGAATATTCGATCTGTTCTGGAATAGACATATTTTCTTGTTTCTCCATCTCTCTAACCATCTCAAATTCCTTTTCTATATATCCGGCGTACTTCACCTGTATCTCAATTTGCTCAAGCACTTTTTCATCGGTACTAATGTCGTGAATTAAAGCGGACAGTTCGCCATCATGGTCCATCATATCTTTTAGAGAAACCTCTGGGCGCAACAGTATCTTAACCGCTTTCATTGGCTGACTCATGGTAGAACTATTTTTACTTTCAAGCATTGGGTCCATGTCTTCGGGACGAACGGTATAGTCTTTAATCAGTTCGTCGAGCTTACCGATAGCCTTTCTCTTCTTTTCTACCCTTCGCATTCTTTCGTCTGAAGCAAGACCGATACGATGACCTATTTCGGTGAGGCGCAGATCCGCATTGTCTTGGCGAAGTAAAATTCTATGTTCAGCCCGGGAAGTAAACATGCGATAAGGCTCTTCGGTCCCTTTATTAATAAGGTCATCTATTAGCACACCTATGTAAGCCTCTGATCTTTGAAGCACCAACGGCTCTTTTTCTTGTACATAAAGAGCGGCATTAATCCCAGCCATCAAGCCCTGACAAGCAGCCTCTTCATAACCAGTTGTTCCGTTAATTTGACCCGCGAAGAAAAGACCTTTAACCGCTTTGGTTTCCAAAGAACGCCGGATTTGGTGTGGAGGAAAATAATCATACTCGATAGCGTATCCGGGCCGGATCATAATGACTTCTTCAAAACCCGGAATTGTTCTAAGGGCTTTGTACTGCACATCTTCTGGCAGAGAAGTAGAAAAGCCATTTAGATACATCTCATACGTATTCCACCCCTCTGGTTCAAGAAACAGCTGGTGCTGGTCCTTATCTGCAAAGCGATTGATTTTATCCTCTATACTAGGACAATACCTTGGTCCTATAGACTTAATTCTCCCATTGAACATTGGGCTTCGGTCAAACCCTGTTTTAAGAACCTCATGTACTTCATCATTTGTATAGCCAATCCAACAAGACATTTGCTCTTCCAAAGAAGGAAGCTTCTCTGTCAGGAATGAAAATGCTGTAGGGTTTTCATCCCCGAATTGCTCCTCTAACTTTGAGTAATCTACCGTACGTCCATCTACCCTGGGAGGAGTTCCTGTCTTTAAGCGCCCCACCTCAAATCCTAACTTTTCAAGCGCAGCTGATATTCCAATGGATGCTCTTTCGCCAGACCGCCCCCCACCATAGTTACTTTCTCCTATATGAATCAGCCCATTACCAAAAGTGCCGGTTGTAAGAACAACCGCTTTCGCAAAAAACTTTTGCCCCGTTTGAGTGACAACACCTTTAATAGTGTCGCCATTTTCAGAAATCAAGTCTACCACATTGTCCTGACGGAAAAAGAGGTTCTCTTTTTCCTCAAGCTTCTCTCTCATTTTCTGAGCGTAGAGCATGCGATCGCTCTGGCAACGTGGGCTCCACATTGCAGGTCCCTTGCTCTTGTTTAGCATTCTAAATTGTACTCCAGATTCGTCACTAACAATTCCTGACAAACCTCCGAGTGCGTCTATTTCTCTAACAAGCTGACCTTTAGCAACTCCTCCCATTGCAGGATTACAAGACATCTTCGCGATTGCCTCCAGGTTCATTGTAATAAGAAGCGTTCTTGCGCCTGCCTGAGCAGCTGCACCCGCGGCCTCACTACCGGCATGGCCTCCGCCAACAACAATTACATCGTATTTAGAATCTAAAACGGACATTACTCTCTGTTTTTTATTGATTTACAAGTCAATCGACCTCTGGTAATACATCTCAATTACTATATAAAGATAAGAAATTGTAACCTCTGAACTACACCAACCACTTATGACTTTCCAAATCAGAACATCAGATTGCCAAGTCAATTTATACAGTAGCTACAAACAAAAAAAGCTTCCAACTATGTGGAAGCTTTTTGCGATCCGGAAGGGACTCGAACCCTCGACCTCCTGCGTGACAGGCAGGCGTTCTAACCAACTGAACTACCGGACCTTTTTGAGAGCATCAAATATACAGACCATAACGATTGGAAGTCAAGCTCTTTTCGGAAAAATATTATTTAAAAAAATGAGGATCACGAACTCAATCGTGATCCTCTTATCGGGATGGTGATGGGATAAAAAAGTCTTACTTATTCAATTCTGTCTGGATGGCTGAAGTCAACATCTCGCTTTCGGGCTCTACAGTACTTCTGAACCTTCTTTTAAGAAAACCATTTTTATCGATCAAAAATTTCTCAAAGTTCCATTTTATCTCTCCTTCGAAGTCGTCATTTGGCAGAGAGGTCAGATACGAGAATAATTTTGACTGATCCTCTCCTTTAACAGAAATCTTTGAGAACATCGGAAACTCAACACCATATTCAAGAGTGCAAAATTGTTTTATTTGCTGATCCGAGCCGGGTTCCTGACCGTTAAAGTTATTAGCCGGAAAACCAAGGATAACAAATCCATCGTCCTTATATTTGTCATAGATATTTTGAAGGCCTTCATATTGAGGGGTGTACCCACACTTCGAGGCAACATTTACAACCAAGATAACCTTCCCCTTATAATCACTAAGAGACACCTCTTTGCCATCTATATCTTGAACAGTAAAATCGTATAATGAATTATCTTCAGGGGTTGCGGATATTGAGGCCATTAAAAAGAATAAAGATGTAATTAAAATTTTCATTGAAATATTTTTTTCTTCGATCGTTAGTGTTTAAACTGGTTCACTTAATAAAATCATTCCCCATGATACAATCTCTTTTAAAGCGACTTTTTTTGTTGGCTCTTTTTGTATCTCCAACAGTTTCATATGGTCAAATGTTTTCAGTAAATGACGACGATGAAAGAAGATCAAACCCCTTTGCACCATATCTTAGAATTGGCCTTGAACCTATAAACTTCTCTTTCACCGGTGACCCAAATTCATTACAAGGAGATCCATCACTAGGATTTACTGGAACTGCAGCACATATATCCTTCGAGTCTGGCGGGCTAAATTTGGGAGTAAGTCTTGGAAACGACATGACCAGCCTGAGTGACCGCAATTATTTTGACCTTAGTATTAAATTTGTAAATCCATTTTATTTTGTGCGCAAACCTAACTTTGGCCTGGGCGTTCCTATACAATTGGGAACAAAAGTAACTTCTGTAAGGAGTGATGAAATTAGTGATGAATTCTCCCAAACTAATTTGCACGCTGGTGCCGGGGGCATAGCTCAGCTTTTTTTCCCGGATAAATTTGGTATAACGGCGCAGTTTATTCCCAGCTTTGGCTTTAGTACAGCAAGTGGTGGATTAATTGGTGGAAATGTATTCTCAATGAGGGGTAAAGCACGGGTGAATTTCTATAATCTGATTTTTGGAAGAAACCTAAGTTTGGGCTATGATTACATCTTCGACTCCTATGATATTGATGGAGATGAATACGATTACGATTTTACAGGACATTTACTAACACTCGGAATATCACTTTGAAGCCAGAAAAGTTTCTTCTCGAACTCGAACAAATACTAGAACAAGCGGGCTATACCCTACGGAAAGAACGCGGCTCTTTCCGTGGTGACGAATGTATTATTGAAGGCGAGAAACTTGTAATGGTAAATAAAAACAAGCCCGTTGCCTCACAGCTTGGGACCATGGGGCGGGTCTTGGGTCAAATTGATTTAACGGGCGTCTATATCAAACCGGCTGTAAGAAAAAAACTGGAAGAACTTTGGGATCAATTAGCTGTAACTCCTGAAGAAACTTCTGAGGACTTTGAATTAGAATGAAAATAACGTTTCTGGGTACTGGCACGTCTATGGGGGTTCCTGTTGCGGGAGGCTTTAGGCGTGAAGAGCTCGCGCATGACCCCAGAAACGAACGCACCCGATGCTCTGTATGGATTCAAGTCAAAGGAAAATCGATTCTAATCGATGCCGGTCCTGAGTTTCGTATCCAAAGTATCCGGGCCCGGGTCAAACAAATTGATCACCTCCTTATCACCCACGAACACATGGATCATATTTCCGGGATTGATGATCTGCGAGTCTACTCTTATATAAATAAGGCTCCAATTCCAGCTTATACATCCAGACAATGCATCGAATCTATTCATAAGCGCTTTGACTATATGTTTGGAGAAGATAAATATCCGGGCTCTACCTCTCTCGACCTTAGGGAAGTAACATCATCTTTTACATTGGCAGAGGGCATTAAAATAACTCCACTGCCTGTAAAGCATGGAAACCTGGATATTCTTGGCTTTAGAGTGAATGATTTTTCATACCTCACGGACGTTAAAAAGATCTCAAAAGAGACGCTTGAGCTAATCAAAGGCTCAAAAGTAATTGCTTTAAGTGCGCTTCGGTGGGAACCACATCACCCCACACATTTAACTATTCCGGAAGCGGTAGAGATCTTAGAAGGCCTGAATATTCCTGAGGCCTATCTTATTCATATGAATAGTTATGTAGATCATGAGCCCACAAACAAAAAACTTCCCGAAAACATCAACTTAGCTTACGATCAGCTAGTTCTGGAAATACCCGATTAGAGAAACTTTTTAAATTCATCTTTTTCCTTAAGCTGCTGCACAATCTCTTTAACATTTTGATCCTTATCCAGTTTACAAACCAGAATGGCATCCTCTGTTTCAACAACTGCCACTCCCTCTAGTCCTACGATGGATATCATTTTTCCACTTTCAACAGAAACATAATTTTTAGTTGCCTCACTAAAGGCTGCCCTTTCCGCTTTAACTACATTGCCGTTGCTGTCTTTCTCCTCAAGTTCATATGCCGCTGTCCAGCTTCCAACATCGTTCCAACCAAACTCTCCCGGAACCACGTACACACTTTTTGCATGTTCCATAATCCCATAATCAATAGACACAGATTCACAAGAATGGTAAAACCCATTGATAGCTTCCTGGTGATTGTTCGTAAAAATTTTCTCTCCGGCGACTTTAACCAAATCATACATCTCAGGGAGATATTTATGGATCTCATCCAAAATAGTTTTGGCCGTCCACACGAACATTCCGCTATTCCAGTAATAGTCTCCTGAATTCAAAAACTCTGTTGCTGTTTCTACATTTGGCTTTTCTTTGAATGCCGTTACAGGATGAACCTTTTTTCCATTCAGAACTTCTTCTGAATTATTATTTCCATGAATATATCCATACCCTGTCTCAGGCCGATCGGGGTTTATACCAATTGTGATCAGGTTTTGACCAGCCTTAGCCTTTTCAATCGCCGCCTTCAAATATTCGTTAAAAGCTTCTGGTTCTGTAATGTGATGGTCTGCAGGAAGAACAACCATTACTGCTTCGGGATCTTTTTTATACAGCATCTCAGCTGCGACGGCTACACATGGAGCCGTATTTTTAGCAACGGGCTCACCAACAATATTCTCAGAAGGCACTTTAGGCAGCTGTTCTCTTACAATATCAACATAACCATCATTCGTAACAACCATTACACGCTCTTGAGGAATGAGGCTTTCTATGCGCTTTGCAGTGTTTTGAATCATCGTTCCTTCTCCAAAAAGAGAAAGAAATTGTTTAGGACGCTTCATTGTGCTTTTTGGCCAAAACCGGGTACCAGACCCTCCGGCCATTATGACGGCATATACCATAGTTGTCTTCTTAGATCATGATTAAACTTGAGGAGGAAAGTACGATTTATATGGTCAAACCTGAACAGAATCTAGCCGGCGAAGACTAATGGTAAACGTTGACCCTTTATTGGGTTCACTTTCAATGCTGAACTTTTCTCCATGAGCTTCCATGATATGCTTAACAATAGCCAGCCCAAGTCCTGTACCTCCCCGCTCTCTTGATCTGGATTTATCAACACGGAAAAAGCGCTCTGTTACCCTTGGGATATCTTTTTCATCTATACCTATGCCGGTATCTTTAACGGAAACAAAAACCCGTTCTGGCTGTTTTGGCTTGGTAAACACATTTACCTCAACTTTTCCGTTGGGCACATTATACTTGATCCCATTTTCAACCAGGTTTATCAAAACCTGTTTAACCTGATTTTTGTCAGCTTTCACCATAATATTTTTATCAAAATCATGAATAATAAGCTCGATGTTTTCTTTCTCAGCTTTATAATTCAGACTTTCAATTATATCATGAAGAACTTCGTAAAGGTAAATTTCCTCTATCTCGGATTTCAACTCTCCTGTCTCCAGTTTGGAAATTTCCATCAAATCTTTGGTGAGATAAATGAGCCGGTTTACATTGCGCATGGCTTTTTTAAGAAAATCCCGGTTTACCTCTTCATCCTCCAGCGCACCATTCAATAATGTTTCTATAAAACCCTGAATAGCAAAGATGGGGGTTTTCAGCTCATGAGAAATATCACCGATAAACTCTTTCCGGTAGTTCTCTATTCTGTTCAACCGCTGGATTTCTCGCTCAATGGTTCTGCTGGATTTGATCCCTTGTTTTACCAGGTAATCTACTTCATCATTGAGCGTAGAGGTTACATCTTCATATTCCATAAACCTCTTGCGAGCCATGTTTTTAAACAGGCGCTCAATCGTTTCAATTCTTTTGTGGGTGATATAATAGGTAACAGCATAGGTGGTTAGAAAAATAAACCCAGCCACAAGAGCTGAAAGAGAAGCCGCATCTTTTGGTGTAAAATTATACCCTAACCACATCAGCAGGAATATGAGACCAGCTGAAATCAGTGAAACATAAAAAGCTGCCCGAAGACCGAAGCGAAATATGCCTCGCTTCTTCTTGTTGGATTTACTCATTCTTTAAATCTGTAGCCTACTCCTTTAACCGTTTCGATATAGTGATCTCCCAATTTCTCCCTGATTTTTCTTACGTGTACGTCAACCGTACGATCAACAACGTAAATATTATCTCCCCAAACCTTATTCAATAAAGTCTGACGGTCTCTGACTTTACCCCGTCGGCTTGCCAGATAATAAAGGAGTTCAAATTCCTTGCGGGGCAATTGGAATTCTTCTTCTCCACGCGTTACAATGTACCGGTCTTTATCAATGGATAGGTCATGCACATCCAACCGATTTACGTCTTCCGTTGTTTCGTCGAACCGGCGCATTACTGCTTTGATACGTGAAATCAACTTCGTGGTGCTAATGGGCTTGGTAATATAATCATCGCCGCCCTTATCAAGTCCTTCAACTTCTGTCTTTTCATCACTTCTGGCTGTCAAAAAGATAATCGGAATAGATTTCAGGTCATCATCCCCCCTCATTTTTTCAACAGCCTCCATGCCATCCATTTTAGGCATCATGATATCCATAAGCACCAGGTCCGGCTTATGCTCTTTGGCTATTTTAATTCCCTCCTCACCGTTTTCTGCCTTCAATACGGCAAAGCCTTCTTTTTTAAGATTGTATTCGATCAGGTCGAGCAGATCTTTTTCATCGTCTACTACAAGTATGGTTTGTTTAGCCACGGCTTCTGGTTTTTGTGAAGGTTTTCAGATAAACAATGGTACTAATGTACCATGTTAATAGAAAATGAATGGGGATTAAGAAATTGTTACCCAATTTCTTCGAAAATACAGCATTTTTGAGTTTTTTCTCTTCAACTCAGCAAAAATCCCACACCAGCCGGTTGATGTAACAGCCAACCGGTTAAACTATATCTGGGGATATGGGTAGTTAACACCTCGTGCTCGATGGTATCGCTCTTAAACAGAAGCAGACGGCCTGCAATAGGTTCTACCATTATTTCCCTGCCCTCCTTATAGATTACCAACTCCCCTCCGTCTCCAGGTTTCCAATCTTTGTTAAGATAAATCAGCACGGTAATTTGCCGGTTAGACTGCTCATTGAATTGATCAAGGTGCCGGTGATAATGGGTTCCAACCGGATATTTGGCAATATGAAACTCTGATCCCGATAAACTCAAATAACAAAACCGTTTAAGGTTTTGAACCAGCTCGTCTTTCAAATCAAAGA
Source organism: Gracilimonas sp. (assembly GCF_040218225.1). Taxonomy (NCBI): domain Bacteria; kingdom Pseudomonadati; phylum Balneolota; class Balneolia; order Balneolales; family Balneolaceae; genus Gracilimonas; species Gracilimonas sp. The sequence continues at coordinate 470,184 of NZ_JAVJQO010000004.1, read as the reverse complement.
AAAAAGAAAGCTCTTGATCTCGTTCTTCATCAAGCCAATAAATAAAATCTCCGCGAACCTCAGCCTTTAGCTGAAAATCTTGCTGAGCCCCAATACCTGCTTTTTTCAGTTTATCATTTTCCTCTGCTTCTGAGAAAAAAGCCATAATTCTGTTAAAGAATTCATTGGAGATGAAATCATCAACCACTACATAATCTTGTTCGGCAAGCTGATCGAGCCAGCCAATCCAGGTTTCATCTATAAAATTCATAGTCTTTTAAATTAGGTGGGCTTGTTCTCTCTTTTTGATAGCAAAATTACGTGGAATTTCAGAATAAAAGAATAGCCCGGAATTTCTTATAAAAAAATAGTGCTCTTTAATTAAATGATATAAATAACAACATCCTTTCTTTTAATCGCTCTATCCCCAATATTCCTGCATGAAATTTTTTACATCTCAAATCAGCTACTTCGTCTCCAATCGAAATACGCGAACCAACATCCGGCGCCTTATTCGCTTTATGATCATCCTCTTGTTGATGATTGTTATTTATGGCGTTTTGTTTCATGAAATCATGGAAATGGAAGGCCAAAAGCATTCCTGGATGACCGGCTTTTACTGGACGCTCACCACCATGACCACTCTTGGCTTTGGAGACATAACTTTTACCTCCGATTTAGGTCGCGCTTTTTCGATACTTGTGTTGATATCCGGTGTGATTTCTTTGCTTATCATGCTTCCCTTTACCTTTATTGAGTTCTTCTATGCTCCCTGGATGGAAGCTCAACACCGTGCCAGAGCTCCAAGAGAATTACCCAAAGGCACCAAAGATCATATCATTATTACCAGCTTTGATGCTGTTACAAAAGCGCTTATTGAAAAGCTGGATCAATATGGCCATGAATATGTTTTACTGGTGGGTGAACTGCAGGAAGCTCTGGATTTATACGACCAGGGTTACCGGGTGATGCTTGGTGATGCCGATGACCCCGAAACCTATCGTAAAATGAATGTACAGGAGGCCTCACTTGTGGTATCAGGGGGCACAGATATGTTTAATACCAATGTAGCTCACACTATTCGGGAGTTAAGCGACGATGTGAAAATCATTTCTACAGCTAATTCATATGACTCAATTGATATTCTGAAATTAGCGGGGAGCAATCATGTGCTCCATATGGGAAATATACTGGGGCGTGCTCTTTCGCGGCGGACTCTTGGGCAGGATGCAAGGGTTCATCCGGTTGGCCGTTTTGGGCGTTTAGTGATTGCCGAGGCCACAACTTTTAACACACCGTTGGTTGGCAAAACATTACGTGAAAGCCGGGTGCGCGAAGATTTAGGGATTAATGTTGTTGGTATTTGGGAACGGGGAAATTTTATTGGTGCCCACCCTGAAGTTGAAATTAAAAGCCACAGCGTTCTGGTTTTGGCGGGTTCTGTTCAGCAGTTAAGAAAGTATGATGAGCTATTTGGGATTTATAGTATCAGTGACGAACCTGTAGTAATTATAGGCGCAGGAAGGGTTGGCCGGGCAGCTGCCTATCACCTTAAAAGAAGAAATATCCGGTTTAAAATTGTTGATAAGAATCCGGAGCGCATCCGAAATTCCGAGAATTATATTCTGGGAGATGCTGCCGACCTCGATACCCTGAAAAAAGCCGGTATCGATTCTGCACCAAGTGTTATCATCACTTCTCATCTGGATGATGTCAATATCTATCTAACCATTTACTGTCGCAGCCTCAGGCCAAATATTCATATTATTTCTCGTTCTACTCTTGAGAGAAATGTGAATACACTTCATCGCGCCGGAGCAGATTTCGTAATGAGCTACGCTTCAATGGGAGCCAATGCTATTTTCAACATTTTTGAAGAAAACGATATCGTCATGATTGCAGAAGGCCTGAATGTATTCAGCCTTAAGACGCCCGAAAAAATTCAGGGTAAATCACTTATTGATTGCGACATCCGAAATAAAACCGGTTGCAATGTTATCGCCTATCAAAAAGATGGCAAGCAAGTTATTAATCCTGATCCAAACGAGCCCATTCCTGTCGGAAGTGAAATAATTTTAATCGGCCAGGCTGATGATGAGCAACGGTTCATCAATCATTACAAAAAAAATGACGATTAACCGATCTTCTCTTCGTTAGCCATTTTTCGAGCCAGTGCTATTGCTTCCAGGACAATCCATACCGTGAAGCCAAGGATAATAGCTCCAAAAATAAAGAGCAGCATATTCCCTTCTGCTTCCCCGTAACCCGACCAATCGAAAACAACTTGCTTTGTCATAGCCCAAAGTGTCATGATCAGTAAGAAAATCATGGGAATCAAAGTATAGATAATACTTCGTCCTTTTTGTTTCAGCCAAATGGTTATCAGCAAAAGACTTATTCCGGCCAGTAATTGATTTGAGGTTCCGAATAAAGGCCATAGCAGATATCCTCCGGAACCCAATCCTCGGGGACCTTCAGGCAATAATACCAAAGCCGCACTTGCTCCAACCGCAATCATCGTTGAAGTATGAAGTTTGGTGAGCGGTTTTACTTCATATTCTTCTCCCAGCTCGTTGATGATATACCGCATAAGCCGGACGGAGGTGTCTAGTGTGGTCGCAGCAAAACTAATAACAATGATAGCTATGATTGTTTTAGCTGCTTCAAGAGGAATGAGTAATGCCGTTGCAAGCTGAGCGGCTCCTTCCACAAAAATATTCAATCCTACCGCACCTGCTTCCGAGAATGAATGATATACATCCATAAACTCCCCCGTACTATTGAAATAGGTAACGATTGCCACAATTGTAATTAACGCTAGTGATCCTTCACCTATAGCCCCAAGATATCCAACAAACCGGGCATCCGTTTCTTTATCTAACTGTTTGGCTGTAGTTCCAGAAGATACCAGCCCGTGAAAACCTGAAATGGCCCCGCAAGCTATAGTTATAAATAGTAACGGGAACCAGCTAACATCTGAAGTTTCAGGGTTTGTAGCTGGTGCGGTGATTTCCGGGCTGCTTACAAATAATCCCAAATACAAGATTGCCAAACCCAATAATAGCTGATATGCGTTAATTAAGTCCCGTGGCTGTAATAACAACCAAACCGGTAATGTGGAAGCAAAATAGACATATATCATCAAAATGATGATCCACACAAAAAATGCCATTTCAATTCCGCTGAGCCCAAACAGTACTACGTTTTCGGCACCGCCAAAATATTGAACCAAATCGATCTGAAGAATGGGGATATAACTCGCAATAATTGCCGTGAAGTACATCACAAAAAGCACAAGCAATGTTGGAATAATCATTCCACCTGTTTTCTTAAATGACCGATAGCCTATCCAAATGGCTAACGGAATCTGAATAAAGATAGAGAGAACCGTTGCCGGAAAACTGATGAAAAGATTGGAAATGACCCAGGCAAAAACAGCATTAACCATTAAAACCAGAATCAAAATAATGAAAAGAAATAATATCTTGGCCCGGGATCCGATCAACTTGTCGGCCAGCGTACCAACCGATTGCCCTTTATGACGAACCGATAAAACCATCGTTCCAAAATCGTGAACCCCTGCTGCAAATATGGTTCCTAAAACCACCCAAAGCATAGCCGGAAGCCACCCCCAATACACTGCAATAGCTGGCCCAACAATAGGCGCTGCACCGGCAATAGAGGTGAAATGATGACCCAAAAGCACCCATTTATTAGTGGGAACGTAATCTACTTCATCATTATACTCATGAGCCGGAGTCATGAAGTCCGGGTTGAGCTTATAGATCTTCTCTGCCAGGAATTTGGAGTAATACCGATAGCCAATAAAGAAAAGTACTAACGAAGCGGCCGCCACCCAACTTGCTTGCATATTTGTTCCCAGTTTAGGTTTATAATTCCAATAAACTGCGCTTTAATTACTATTTTTCATTTTGGGATGCAAGCAATTGAATAACCATTCTAAAAACTTATGTACCAAAGAGATTTTCTTATAAAACTTGTTCAGGCCCGAATGCCTTTTGGCCAATATAAAGATCGGTATATCACACAGCTGCCGGTTCACTATCTGGAATGGTTTGCCCGACAAGGTTTTCCAAATGGACAACTTGGCCAATACCTTGCTACCATGTTTGAGATAAAAACAAATGGGCTCGATGATGTACTAAAACCCATTATTCGTCAGCACCGATAAAAAATTTAATTTTTTATGTAACATATTTTTTACACTTCGTAAAGAACTTTTGACATCTAACTAATTCAATCAATTATGTCAAAACAAGAAATTTTATCGTGGACCTCCATTGGTTTCTCTCTTTCCGTTGTATTTTTTTATGTGATGTTTGTTTTTGGGTGGCCTGATGCTTTACCTGATTATTCAGATCGTTTCACTAAAATATTCTTCAATGTATTTTGGGTTGCTATCATAGTAGAATTCATTATTGAATTAACCGAGAGTAAAAATAAAGTGAATAAAGACGAGCGGGATGAAAAGATTGAAGCCATTGGCCATAAACGAGCCTATTCTTTCCTTGTTTTTGCAATTGTTGTTATTCTATTCCAGATACTGCTTTCCAATCTTATAGGTGTAAGCGAAAACCGTTACCTGCTATTAGGACAACCCAACATGATCTTTCATGCCCTATTTCTAATCTTATTTACAGCCAGTATTGTAAAAAGAAGCTCCATGCTTTATTACTATAGAAAGAGCTATTGATATGGAAGAAGGTCAAATTGTAAATCAGATTCGAAAGCTTCGTTTCATGAATGGAGAAATGACCCAGGCTGAACTGGCTGAAAAAGTGGGGGTAACGCGCCAGACCATCAATGCCATTGAAGCTGCCAAGTATTCACCCTCTTTAGAGCTGGCTTTCAAAATTGCGAACGTATTTGATAAACCTTTGGAAGACGTATTCAAATATAAAAAGTAGGTTCTAACTAACTTCTTCTTTATAAGGGCTGTTTATTCGCAACTTTCCTCGCTCAATACTATTTGTTGTGGATAACTTTTCTCTAAATAATAATGCCGATCCTTCTCTGGTATTCCGGAGTTTTGCCTTCTCATAAATACAGCAATACCCCAATAAACAATATCTTACCAAAAAGCCTTTCTCTGATAAGAAATCTCCCATCCGTTGTATAAAGAATAATTCATTCCTGTCGATAAACTATTCGAATCGGGGAAAAAACGCCCCACAACTATTGAACCCGGCTTTTGATGTGGATAAGTCGAAAGAAGAGTTCAGAACAAAAACATAAAATTTATTCATCATGTTAAAAATGAAAATTTCAGCTTTAGCAACTCTTCTTGTGTTGGTAGTTGGTTTGGAGAACGCTTATACACAAAGCTTTTGGGAGCCGGTTACTAATATCACAGGATATATTTCAACAGAGTTCAACTATTTCGATGACCTTGAAGGTTACGATGTTAATTATGGTGCTTCTGTTTCTGAAGCCGGTATATTGGTTACTTATCAGCCTGCTTCGAACTTTAAAATCAAGAGTGTATTTGTATACCGTCCGGGATATGACTTTGACCTTATGCTTAATGAAGCATTTGGTGAGCTAGAAACTTCGGATGCTTTAAAATTTAAAGTAGGCCGTTTTCTTACCCCACTAAGTCCTATGAACACCTATTACTATGCTCCTGTAAATACCAGTGCCACACTACCTATCATTATTACAAATAATGAAAATTTCCCCTTAAACATCGATGGTATTTCTATAAATGGTTCAATTGGTGAATCATTCAAAATAAAGTATGATGTTTTTGCAGGCGGATATACCAACTCAACCTGGAAGCCTTCTGGTGCCATTAGTTTCTTTGGACAGGAAGTGCCTTACTATAAAGATCAGATAGATTCACGCTTTACTATTGGTGAGTCATACAATGGTTCTTACAATGTTGGTGTTGGCGGTAAAGTCAGTGTAGCTTATGAAAGCTATGTTGAAGTAGGTGCCGGATTCTTTAATCCTAAAAAAGAAACCATGCCTATTGCGATAACCTTACCTCCGAATGCTTTAGGAGCAGGCTCACCGGCTATGAATATCACCTCACCTACCGGTATTAAACGACCAACCTGGGGATACAATGCAAAACTGAAATACGGAAATACCGAAGTTAATGCCGAGTATTGGACCGGTGATATACAACTGGATGCCATTGCTTATGATTTTAGCGGAGGAGCAGGAAGCCCAACGGTTCTTCAGGCAGAAAGTGAAGTTGAACTGGAAGGACGTTTTATCCAGCTAAGTCATCGCATAGATAAATTCATTCCCTATGCCCGGTATGAGTTTCAGCATACTTCTGATGCCAAGTATAAAAGATATTCAGCAGGGATAAACTACAAGCCTAGCTTCACCCGTACCGTCAAACTGGAGTACATGAGATATGACCATGAAAGTGGAAATATCAACGGTGTAGTTGCTTCATTAATCTATTCATTCTAAAAAGGAATAAAGGTGAACAACATGAAAAAATTATTTATTACAGCCGTCATTCTTCTTTTTATCGGAGCAAGCGAACTCGCCGCTCAGTCATACAAAGTTATTGTTAATGAGGCCAATACCATTGAAAGTATTACAAAGAAAGATTTATCAGATATTTTTCTAAAGAAAACATCTAAATGGGATGATGGTACGGCCATTACACCTATTGATTTAGGAACTCGTTCCACGACCCGTGCAGCTTTTTCTATAGATGTACACGGACAAAGTATTGGAGCTATCCGCAGTTACTGGCAACAAGCTGCCTTTTCCGGTGCAGGAACAGCCCCTTTGGAAAGATCAAGTGATGCAGATGTTATTGCTTTCGTTCAATCTTATCCCGGAGCTGTTGGATACATCTCAGATTCAGCAGATGCAGCTGGAGTGAAAGTTCTGGATATTAAATAATCGAATTTATTCCGATTATACTTTTAGGAATCATTCTATAATGAATGATTCCTTTTTTTTGTTAAAAAACCCGGCTGCTTAATCGATAAGGTTGAGCTGTTGAATCTATATCTATCTCAAAGCTTATAATTCCAAGCACGAGCCCTTCTTTTGTGATCACATCCACTTTCCACTCGCCTTCCATCATTTTATTTTTGTAAGTATAACCACGAAATCCCTCATCCCTTCCTCCGGTTATTTCAAAACCAATTTCATCAATAACTTCCCACTTATTGGTATGCGGGCTAAACCATTTCCAGCGGTGCATTACATCTTTTTTGAAATCAGAAGGAGCAAAAATGGAGGTAAAAACAAACACATCTGAACCTTCTTGGTATTCATATTCATGGCGGTTGTCTTTCCATATTTTATACCAGGGTTCCCGTTCATACGTCACGATGTACTTATCTTCCAAACGTTCTACCTGATGTGCCACCAATCCTTCGTCCAGTGCCAAAGGAACAGGAGGTATAAAATTGAAAAAGTAGAAGGTGTTTATCAGCAGATGAATCCCAAAAATAAACCCCATCATTTTTCCTAAGTGAAGTTCTTTCCTGGTTGAAGGACTTTGGTTGTAGATGTAAATAATAAGTCCCAGCGTTGTCCCTAAACTTATAGCACCGGAAACCATAAACAGAAAGAGATTCATTGTGCCCACAACCAGCGGAACAAAAAAGGTGAAAAAGGTAAAATTGACAAAAAAGTAGGCGCTAAACTGCAGATATTTATTGGAGATCCTTTTCTTAAGTAACTCATTGGCAAACAATAAGATCACAAGTAGAATGAAGAAGATCACCGTTTTTGAAAAAGAGACACTGCGGGAAAAATAGATTACATATGCACTGCATAATCCTCCCAGGAAAAACTGAATAGCCAGAGGGAGGTAATCCTGATATTTCTCAAAAAATGTGTCTTTCCATTTTCCATCATCTGCCAGATTAAACAGATATAAACAAATAGTAAGAGAACCAAGATAGGTGCAAAGAATAATACGATCGTACAGCCTATCAATACGACCCAGCGTGAGGGAATCCCAAACAAAACCAACCATAAAAAAGACCACCGGTAAATACCGCTGGTTAGCCCGTACAAAAGCCCGGAATCGATTGATCATTAAATATATTTATGTTGATTTGATTTCCTGCAGAAGATAGAACAGATGAGGCTTTTTAAGAAATTTGAATGGAACACAGATGACAAGGATTGAGCGGGTGCTTGCTGACTTGTGTAGTAAACCTTGATTTACAGGATTATTGGATTTGCTTGATTATAAGTGCCCATAATCATGGCTATCCTTTAATCGCAGAAATCATGGTTCAAAACTCTGAAGTCACCGCTTTGCTGAAAACTTCAGAGAGCATGGGAGATAATTTGTTCTATTTCCTTTCTTTTTCCATGATAGGTTTAAATCACTTTTCCAACGTCAAAAACCTCTTCACCTAACTCTTCCGCTTTTTTGGTAACCGCATCTACTTCACTTTCAGAAACCACGGCAATCAACCCAATGCCTAAGTTGAAGGTTGCCTGCATGTCATCTTCGGGCACATTTCCTATTTCCTGGATAAGGTCATAAACCGGAGGACGTTCCCAGCTATCCCAGTTGATGTCTAATTTCAATCCTTCAGGAAGAATGCGCTTGGTATTCCCTACAATTCCCCCCCCTGTAATGTGGGAAAATCCATTGACTCCATTCAGTTCTTTGAGTTCTGTAATCAGAGACAGATAGGATTTGTGCACTTTCAGAAGTTCATCTCCAACTGTGCTTCCCAGATCTTCCACATAGTTTTCTACTTTATATTTACTAAAGAGCACTTTTCGGGCTAGTGAATATCCGTTGGTGTGCAAGCCTGTACTTTTAAAACCCAACAATACATCTCCTTTCTGGATATCAGATCCGTTGATTACTTTATCTTCATCCACAATTCCTACAATGGTTCCCGCCAGGTCAAATTCACCAGCATCATAGATGTCTGGCATTTCGGCCGTTTCTCCCCCAATCAGAGCTACGCCATTTTCTTTACAGGCTTTGGCAAATCCTTTCACCACGTCTACGCCTACATGCTGTTCCAGCTTTCCTGTTGAAAAATAATCCAGAAAGAATAGCGGCTTTGCTCCGCATACGGCTATATCATTCACACAATGATTAACCAGATCCTGACCAACGGTGTCATATTTTCCTGCTTTAAAAGCCACAATCAATTTAGTTCCAACCCCATCTACCGAACTTACAAAAACAGGCTTTTTATAAGCCCCTAAATCCGGTCTGAAAAAGCCTCCAAAACCACCAATATTTGAAAGAACCTCTGGTCCGTGAGTGTCTTTGACCACACCTTTGATTGATTCAACCATTTCTTCTCCGGCTTTGATATCTACTCCGGAATCTTTGTAGGTAATTTGTTTCTTATCAGACATTAATTGCTACGATTTTTCTTGTTGTGTTACGAGTCGTATATGTGCCAAATGATGATTAGAATGCCAGGCATAATGAGCAGCTGATCTGGCCAGTGTAAATGTAATTCCTGATTCAGGATTGGTAAAGGTTCGTTCCCATTGGTTCTCATTTAAACTTTGATAAATACGAACCATCATTTCATGGGTATTTTCCAGCATATCAAGAGTAAGCTCTAATGGAATTTCAAACTGGAAATCTACCTGCACCCAGCCATCCTGGTTATAAGGCCGAATGGTTGGATTATCTTCCGTCAAAGCTGTTTTAATTCTTACAATAGTGTTTAGATGGCTATCAAGTAAGTGGCTGATAACTTGTCTGACCGTCCATCCATTTTCTCTATACGGAGTAAGTAAAACATCATCAGAACATCCTTTAATTTCATTTCGGATATGCTCTGGAAGTAAGGCAATATCATCAATCCATTGATCCAGATCTTCCTGAGAATAATCTTCAGAAAAAGAAGGTTTGCCTATGGGATATTGTTTCTTGTCTGCCACGAAATCTCTAAAACACTAAAAGGTTTGAATGGAAGTTCTTGTCGTGAATAAATTGAGACTATAAATATTTCTCACTTCATCACTCTTCAATAAGATCACCTAAATATAGAATGTTTAGCAGAGTGTTTTTTGAACTTTTTCCCTTTCTTTTCCACAGCAGAATACAATAAGTATGAGATTTATATAATTTGTAGTAGTAGTAGAGGCTGTGGATAAGTGGATAACTTTTTTATCCTGAATTTTGCCGGATCCCTTAAAAACATGTGGATATTTTTGTGGGTAACCTGCTAATAAAAATCAGTAGGTTAGCTGAGTCCGGAAATTGTTGTTCACAATTACATATGTTTTTTACATAAAACTATGTCCAAACTCATCAACACGAAAAGTTATTCTTTTTGAATGTTGATTATCCGGTTTGATTGTGGAAACTTGTTCACAACTTTGGGGCATTTTAGTTATCCAACTTTTGTTAATGAGTAATCCACATAGTAATCCACATATCAACAGTTTATGAAAGCAGTTATTCAGCGCGTGAAATCTTCTTCTGTAATGGTCGATAATGAAATTACAGGAGCTATCGATCAGGGACTTTTAGTATTACTTGGAATCCACGAAGACGACACAAACGAACAGCTGGAATGGATCTGCAATAAGATTTCCAAGCTACGAATTTTTGAGGATGAAGATGGTAAAATGAACCTCTCTGTTCAGGATGTGGGAGGCGGCATTTTAGTGGTTTCTCAATTTACCTTGTATGCCAATTCAGAAAAGGGAACCCGCCCGAGTTTTATAGAAGCAGCTCGGCCGGAAAAAGCAGAACCGATGTATGAAGACATGATTAAATGGTTTAAAACTCATACAAAGCTAAACATTCAAACCGGGGAGTTTGGAGCTATGATGAATGTAAAGCTCGAAAACGACGGGCCGGTAACGATTATCCTGGAGAAGTAAATGTCGGTTATTTTCATTTTTATTGATGGAGTTGGACTTGGTGAAGCCGATAAGTCAAACCCTTTTTATAGTAACAGATACAATTCTTTTGAGGTGCTGACAGACGGGTTCTTTAACAAAAAAGCTGAATCTGTTATTAGTAAAGATCATCTTTTCAAACCCATTGATGCCAATTTAGGAGTGGAAGGATTGCCTCAAAGCGGAACGGGACAAACGGCACTTTTCACCGGCAGAAATGCGGCAAAAGAAATTGGGAAGCACTTTGGGCCCTTTCCCCACTCTGGCATAAAACCATTTTTAAAAAGGGAAAGTATTTTTCACGGGGTGAAGGAATTGGAAAAAAAGCCCTATTTCATGAATGCCTACCCTCCCATCTTTTTTGAACATGCTAAAAAAAGAAATCGATGGAGCTGTACCACACTGATGACCAAAAGTGCAGAGATGAAATTAAATTCTACGGAAGATGTGCTTAATGAAAGTGCATTGACTGCTGAAATTGTACAAAATGCCTGGCGGGAAAAGCTGAATATCGATATCCCAAAAATTACCCCGACCGATGCCGCCCGGCGATTACTGAATGTCATTTCTGATTACGATCTCGTACTCTATGAATATTACCTGACTGACAAGGCGGGACATAATCAAAGCCTGGAAGATGCGGATCGGGTGCTGAAGCCGCTGGATGAATTTCTGCAATACATTATAAAGCATAAGAGCAGTTCAGATACCCTTGTCATTACCAGTGATCATGGAAATTTGGAGGACCTGTCCACCAAAACCCATACCCGAAATAAAGTGCCGTTGTTTATATTAGGCGAAAATAGCGCAGACTTTGATAAGGTTAAAAGTCTTACAGATGTAAAAGGAAAAATAATTCAATCTCTGAAGGATGATAACTGAGCTTCTTAAAAAAGTTTGTAAAGAGCTGGAAAATAAAGATATAGATTATATGCTTTCTGGAAGTTTAGCTATGAATATCTATACAGTACCAAGAATGACCAGGGATATTGACATAGTGATCAACATCAGAGTATCGGATATTGAGAAGTTCGTTACCATATTTAAAAATGGATTTTATATTTATGAAGAAGGACTGGAAGAAGAAATAAAGAATAGAAGAATGTTCAATGTAATTGATAATGATTCGGGGTTTAAAATAGACTTCATTGTCAGGAAGAATACAGAATTTCACCTGAATGAATTTAAGAGAAGAGAAAGAAAATCTGCTTTTGGTTTTAAACCGTGGGTAGTTACGGTGGAGGATTTAATTATATCAAAATTAAAGTGGATTCAGGATCTGAAAAGTGATACACAAATATCTGATATAGAAAACTTACTATCTGTGCCTGGCATAGATAAAGATTACATTAAGAAATGGTGCCAAAAATTAGACTTGATAACATACGATCTGATATGAAAGACACCCCCAGGCATATATCGGATATTCAGAAAAAAATAATCCTTTCCAAAACGAATGAAGAACGATCCTTAATGGGAGCAGAAATGATAGATTCTGTTTATCAAATGATAAGAGACAGAATCATAGAAGAAAAGCCCGGCCTTTCGAAAAGAGAAATAAATGCAGAGATGTTTTTAAGGTACTATCAAAATGAGTTTTCTGAACAAGAAAAAGAAAAAATTATAGCATCAATTAAAAGTGGATAAAGTAAAAGTCCATTTAGTATTAGGTAGTGGCGGAGCCCGGGGAATAGCTCACATTGCCATTATAGAAGAGCTGGAAAAACAAGGATTCGAGATTATTGAAGTGATCGGCTGCTCGATGGGAGCTGTAGTTGGGGGAATCTATGCAGCGGGGCAGCTGCCGGAGTATAAAAAATGGCTCACCAGTCTTTCCCGGAGGGATGTTTTTGAACTCCTCGATTTTACTTTCACCAAGCAAGGTTTTGTGAAAGGAGAAAAGTTGTTTGCGAAGCACCTGGAGGTAACCGGGAAATTCAACATAGAAGAATTCGACATTCCTTTTACAGCAGTGGCAACGGACATGAAGCATAATCAGGAAGTGCATTTTAAGTCGGGTGATCTTTATAAAGCGTTGCGTGCATCTGTTTCCATTCCGGGTTTTTTTGTGCCGGTTGTAGATAATGGCCGGGTTTTGGTTGATGGCGGCGTGCTCAATCCACTTCCTGTCAATCTGGTACAAAAACAGGAAGACGCCATTATTGTAGCCGTAAACCTGAATGGAAGATATAATGCGAAATACGATAAAAAGCCGGAACCCGATCGCATCGACGAAATGAAAAAGTGGTTCGAAAACCTGCTCCCCGATTCCATAAAAGATAAGAGAAAGCAAAAGCCGGAAGTTGATCCTGAAGAAGATTCATTCTCATTAATTGAGTTAATGGATAGCACCTTTAGTTTTACACAAGATCGGCTCACGGAGCTGATGATCGATGTTTACAAACCCGATAAGCTGATTGAAATTCCCCGCAACGCCAGTGGGATATTTGATTTTGACCGCGCCAAACAGATTTTGGAAGTAGGCAGAGAATCGTATAATAAAGTCATGAATGAATAATGGGGTGATAAAATGAAATGTTCTTCGATAAGTCTGTGGATGGTGTTAACCATATTTTTTATTGGTTGCGAAAAAGAAATACCCGAGTCGGAATATTTACCAAGTGAAAACTACAATTATACCGAAGTAAATTTTTCTAATCTGGAAAAGCGACAGAAAGTCTATATACCTATTTATTCTGATATTTATGTTTTTTCGGGAAGTAAAAGGTTTCCTTTGACAGCCACACTTAGTATTCGCAATACCAGCTTAACAGATACGATGTATGTTGGGGCAGTTGATTATTATGACTCAGTAGGAAATATGACTAAAGAATATTTGGATGAACCTATTTACCTGAGTCCGCTTGCCTCGGTAGAGTTTGTTGTGCGCTCCGATGAAAATGTAGGAGGAGCTGGAGCTAATTTTATTGTCGACTGGGGGGCAACAAGCCGGACAAAGAACCCGGTTATTCAGGCTGTGATGATAGGAGAAAGTAACCAGCAGGGTATTTCTTTTGTTACTAACGGAATTGTAATCGAAGATTAGACAAGTGAACAGGATTAATATCAGAGCGGAACAACATACCGATTACCAACAGGTATATAAAGTCCACCAAAAGGCATTTGGACAGGAAGAGGAAGGTCAAATTGTAGAAAGGATCAGAAAGAGTGGCGGATTCGTGCCAGAATTATCTCTTGTTGCTGAAATAGATGGAGCAGTTGTCGGGCATATTCTGTTCTCCAAAATTACCATCGAAACCAAGCAGGGAGATAAAGAAAGCTTAAGCCTGGCTCCCATGGCTGTGCTGCCGGATTTTCAAAAACAGGGAATAGGAGGACAGATGATAAAGGCTGGAATTCAAAAGGCTGTTGAGCTGGGTTTTGATTCTATTATTGTTTTGGGACACGCCGACTACTATCCGAATTTCGGATTTGAAAAAGCATCAAAATGGAAGATTACTTGCTCATTTGAAGTTCCTGACGAGGCGTTTATGGCTATAGAGTTAAAAGAAGATGCGTTGGCAAATTCAGCTGGTAAGGTCGTTTATCCTCCCGCTTTTAATATTGAATAGAGAGATTCTCTAAGAAAATCACAGGGAATCAGATATGTGATGATTCAGGATATTTCCAATTTTAAATCATTTAGCAGATATTGGAAAAGCAGTAGTATTTCATGCAGCAAACAGAATTGAGAAGAGGCCGATGAACAGAGCAGACTTTCTGGATCACATTAAAGAATTCAATGATTTTTGGGATGTCGTCGTGATTGGCGGCGGTGCAACCGGACTGGGTTGTGCAGTAGACGCGGCTTCCAGAGGGTACAAAACGTTGCTTCTGGAGATGCACGATTTTGCGAAAGGAACATCCAGCCGAAGCACAAAGCTCGTTCACGGCGGAGTCCGCTATTTACAACAGGGAGATGTTTCGCTGGTGATTGAAGCCCTTCACGAGCGCGGACTTCTTATTCAGAATGCCCCACACCTTGTAAGTCATCAGTCTTTTATAGTACCAAGTTATGAATGGTGGAACGGTCCTTTTTATGGGGTTGGACTGAAAGTATATGATGCACTGGCCGGGAAGCTGGGTATCAAGAAATCAGAAAACCTGTCGAAAGAAAAAACACTGGAAAAAATTCCCACGCTGGAGCCCAAAGATCTGCGCGGTGGAGTGATGTACTATGATGGTCAGTTTGATGACTCCCGCCTTTCCATAAATCTCGCCCAAACCATTGCCGATGAAGGGGGCTATCCGCTGAACTATATGAAAGTGACCGGCCTCAAGAAAAATGCCAACGGATTTATTGAAGGGTTGGAAGTCCGTGACATGCTGAACGGTGAAGACCATGAAATCAATGCCCGCGTAGTGATTAATGCAACGGGTATTTTCACCGACCACATTATGAAAATGGATGAGGAAGATCACCAGAATATTATTCAGTGCGCACAGGGTATTCACCTGATTTTGGATAAAGAATTCTTGCCGGGTGAATCGGCCATTATGGTTCCCCACACCGATGACGGCCGGGTTTTATTTGCCGTTCCCTGGCACAATAAGGTGATTGTCGGCACAACGGATACGCCCATTAAAAAACCGACACTGGAACCGGTAGCTCTCGAAGAGGAAATAGAATTTATTCTGAGACATGCAGCTCAGTATCTTACTCAAAACCCATCCCGAAAAGATGTAAAAAGTGTGTTTGCAGGATTGCGCCCACTGGTAAAACCCCCGGATGTTAAAAAAACCTCCGAAATATCCAGAAGCCACCATCTGCAGGTGTCTGAGTCGGGACTGGTTACCATAACCGGAGGCAAATGGACGACTTACAGAAAAATGGCCGAGGATACCATCGATCGGGCGGCACTGGTAGCTGGATTGGAGGTAAAAGAATGCGCGACCAAAGATCTTCGGATTCACGGCTGGCTGAAGAATGTGGATCGTGGTGATCATTTATTTGTGTATGGTTCAGATAAAGTAGCCCTGCAAAAATTAATTGAAGAAGATGAATCCCTGGCGGATCGTCTTCACCCCAATCTCCCCTACATAAAAGCAGAAGTGATTTGGGCAGTTAGAAATGAGCTGGCTCAAACCATCGAAGATATCCTTTCCCGGCGCACGCGGGCACTTTTACTGGATGCCAAAGCCAGTGTAGAAATGGCTCCTGAAGTAGGCCGGCTGCTGGCTCAGGAATTTGGAAAAGATGAAGGCTGGGTGGAACAGGAAGTGAAGGAATACAAGCAGGTAGCTAAAAATTATATCCTGGAATAGAAATCAATCGACGAACTATTAATGAAAATTGAAGAAGCAATACAGAATCGGCGGACATTAAAACTAAGAGCAAATCCTGAAGATCCGTTGCCGGTTACAAAAGGAGAAGAATTTAAGCGGGTTATCGAGGAACTGATAAAATTGGCCGGAAAAGCTCCATTTCACTATCGAAGTGCAGAAACCCACCGAAAGCAGAATCTGGCCGGCGCTGAGCCGTGGCGGTTTCATGTGCTGGATGGAAATACCTGTCGCAAATTGCTCGAAATTTTTAATCAGGATAAACCTATGAAAGCCAGCGAAGGGATCAAACAGATGCTGGCTGCCGCTGATGCGTTGATTTTGTCTACGTGGCTTCCCGAGCGTTCGAGATCTCTATCCAGAAAATTTCACCCCAATGTGAAAAACATGGAGCACATTGCAGCTACCGGGGCAGCTATCCAAAGCCTGTTGTTGGCAGCGACTTCCAGGGGGATTACCAACTATTGGTCGTCGGGAGGATGCTTGCGAAAACCCAAAGTCCTAGAGTTTTTAGGAATCCCAAAGCAGGAAATTTTGCTGGGAGCCGTCTTTTTATTTCCGGATGAGTATCCTGAATCGGTTCAAACCAAAACCGGAAAAAATGTGGAAGCAAAAGGGGAGCTGAAAGACTATATGGAATGGGTGGAGCTATAGAACATTGAACATTCAATATTCAATGTTGAATATTCAGTGTTCCTCCCTCACCCTTCTTTCATCAGCGCCAGCAGGTCATCAATATCATCCTGGTTAATCAGTTCGGAGCGCAAACCTAGTTCGTTCTTCATCCGGTAATTTCGTTGCGGACCTAAAGTAAAAAACATCCGAAGCGTTTCCAGCTCGTTGTCAAAGTAGTTCTCGGTGAACCGGTCTTTAAAGTTCAGGCTCATGATATGTTCTTCAAACTGGTCAGCCAGCAGGCTGGAAGACCCTTTCAGAAACTGATCCACTAGAAATCCGGATTCTTCATCCAGTCGAAGCTGAAATTTTTGCGGAGTGATCCGGTTCAAAAGCTGGCTGGGCAAATAGTGGGCGCTGGTGATACTCGTTTCCTGTACAAAAAGCAGTTTTAGCAGGGCACCAAGTCCCTTACGTGTTTTCAGGTGACCTTTAAAACAGCCGTACACTTCCGGATAATCATCCAGCACCCGCATCGATAACCGGAACTCTTTTTTATTACCCCGGCGCGCGGTGGAAATGTAGTAGTAGGTTTCCGGTTTTTTATTGGCGTGATTGAACGGCGGGCGCAAAGAACGGATCAGCAGGTTTTCGAGGAGAATGGCATCCGTTTCGGTATTGCATACTTCGTAGCTGATACGGGTGAGGTGGGCAATCATCCGCTGTACCTTCTTTGATTTGGAATACCGGTACGAGGTGATACGCTGCTGGAGGTCTTTCCCTTTTCCCACGTATAAAACCTGGTCGTGCTTATCATACATGGTATACACGCCCGGCTCGTGAGGAGGAAGCTCCTCTCCCAGGGCATTATTCACCCGCTCTTTCTGGGTGATGGCGGTAGGTTCAAACAGGTCTAAAGTCACTAAAGGAAATAATTTGATTGCTAACAACGAAAGCTAAAATAGAAGAATAGCGACTAAAAGTGGAATGAGATTTTTTGTAATAAACCGGAGTAATAATTTATGCGATATTCTAGCAGGGTATTCGTCTGATCTTGATAATAATCATTTGGGACAAATCACTTAACCTGGTTATTACTCCCTGATAAACAATTGTTTAATAAAAAACAATAAAGTAGCTTATTTGGCAGGATTATATGTAACTAAGTTTTATATCATAAAGAAAGCAACTTTAAATCATCAAATGCATATTTATCTCAAGTTAGCATTAATTCTTATCTTGTCATTTGTCAGCCTGAAAGCAAAGGCTCAAAGCCAATTAAAAAAAGGAACGTTTGCGCTACGTATTAATACGTTAGGTGTAGAATACGCAAAACAAGATTCTTTTTTTATTGCAATAAATTCGGATTTTGAAAATCCGGTAAAGGTCTCCAATCTTGACACTCTTGAGCTTCCTGTTGGAGAACATAGCCTCACCATTTTCCAAAAATATTATCGGGATGTGACATTCATTCAAACTATAAAAGAGGAAGAACTTTATGAAAGGATTGTTTACATAAATCGTTTTGAAAATCCAGATAAACAAAAGACGGAAAGCAGCTATCCCAGGTATTATTGGCAGTTAGCTGCATTTGTGCTAACAGATGACAGTACTGAGGTTTTTTATTATGGCAAAAGTTTAGGGTACAGAATTGCTGTTTTTGATTCTATAACACAGAGCATACAATTAAAAGGAATTGCCAATGATGGAACTAAATTTTCAAAACGTTTTGATACTGGTAAAACGTTTAATGTAATGGAGATTTATTACCGGCCTGACAAGAATACCCTTCGGCGAAAGTCAGTTATTCCAGGAGCGGCACAAATCTATAAAAGAGAATATGCAAAAGCAGGTATATTTATTGCGGCCGCTATAGCTACTGCTGCATCCTCTTTATACTTTCAGAATAAATACACCAAAACACATAACGATTTTATGCAATTAGAGAGAGCTTATCAGCGTGAGAATGATCCGGTTGAAGCCTATGAATTGGCAAACGAGGTGGAAAGAAAACAAGATCAGTCGAATTCTGCATTCAGAACCAGAAACTATTTTATGACAGGCTTTGCCGCTGTTTACCTTGCGAATATTGTGGACAGTTTTTTAAAGCCCCGTATAGGATATAGAACCAATGAAATTGAGTTTGATCCCTACCTCGATTTTAATAAGCAGGCCGTTTTTATGAATTTTAAAATCACTAAGAAGTTTTAATATGAAAGAAAAAGCCATACCAACAGGGTTATTTTCATATGCACTTTTACTAAGTATGGTCTTTTGGACAGGGTGCGAGCTTCCAGCAGACTTTGACCGTAAAAACCCGAATGATGCTGGCAGTATAAATTATTTACCTTCTAATGAAGGTCTGCAAAGGGTGGAACATGTTGTTATTGACCGGAATATAGTTCAGCTAACCTGGCCTCAAATTTTTGGTGTGACCCGCTACGAAATTCGTCGTAAAAAAAGTACAAGTTCGCAGTACAATCTTATTCATGAAACTGAAAGCTTTAAAGACACAGCCTGGACTGATCAGGTTCTTGAGGCCGACGTCTACCAGTATAGAGTTGATGCTATTGCCCGAAGTGATTCGTCCCTTAAATTAGAAAGTGAGTTGGTTTTAAGCGGTTTCGTAAATAATCTGGATCTAAAATTCGATAAATCAGGCGGGTTCGCTGTAAGATCTTCAGCATTTGGGATGAGCATTTCTGAAAAAGAATTTCTCCTATATCATCCTCAAAACTTTAGTAGAAAACCAGTTTTTAGCCTCTTAGATTTGGAATCGGGCACATGGGAACTAAAAGAATTTGAAAACCTTACTGCTATACGAAATATTAGTCATCAATCGGATATTTCTCCGGTTGGAAATAATGCATTTTTTTCAGTGAACCGGTTCAACCAAGAGCAGAACTTTATAGGTATTCTTTGTGAAATACATAAAGGTATTTGCACAGAAATAGGGCAGGAATTGGTTGATGCCACAAAAAATTTAGAGATGGCTAGGTTTGCACAGCTTCAAAACGGAAAATTATTATTCACAGTACGCACAAAGTTTAGCCCGTTAAGGAATGCTGCATATATTCTTGACCCAAAAACAAGAGCTATTACAGGAATTAATCCCCCCCTTGATGACATGGTTCCTTTCACCTTAAACACATTAAAAAATGGAAATGTAATAGGCTGTCTGAAAACAACTCAATGTCAAGTATATGATGCGGAACAGCAAAACTGGAGTTATGTCGCTCCTTCTCCGTTTCTCAGAGAAGAACACGCGTTTAATTCGTTAACATTGTCGAATGGTAGTGTGGCTTTTTTAGATGGGTTTGACAATGAAGACGCAAGAGTTCAGTTGTATTTCCCAGACTCAGACTCATGGGAGGAGCTTCCTCGTACAAAATATCCAACCCACGACATACACTACAATAGGTTTGTTCATCCCATTCAACAGCCTGGGGAAAATCAGTTGATGGTTCTAACTGAAATGAATGAGGTGCGTTACCGTTCTTTCGAGTATTCTCTTGAAATATATGATTTTGAAAAAGAAAGCTGGTCCAAAGTATTTAGATTGCCAGATTATGTGGAATACATATATAATTTGATAGAAATAGAGCCGGGTGCTTATCTAATCACTTACGATACGGGTAATTATGGTGAGGAAGAGTATGGCAGCCCTAAATCAGCTCTTTTCTATACAGAGTAACAGACACCGTACTTTTTTAAGCGTAAAAAAACTTACTTAATAAGCGTAACCCCACCGGAGAGATTCTCAATAATATAATTACTGATTCCGCCCGGGCCTTCGTCGTTGATATCCCATTTAAAATCGGCTCCCCCGATAAACAAATGATCCGCCTTCAGCTTTTTCATTTGCTCGACAATTACTTTGCCCGGCTCTCCCGTTTCTACATAAGGTGTAAGCGGACCTTCTTTGCCGGCGATATCTTCAAAGGTATATTTGGCCATCTCCACAATAGCTTTGGCCTCGGTAAGGGCATCATCGTCAATCGCAACCACCAGAATATAAACTTCCGGCTCAGTCCGTAAATCCCGAAAAAGCTCTGCCGCATATTTAACCGCCGCACTGGCGTATTTTGTACCGTTGGTAGCTATCACCCACTTTTTTGCATTTCCCATAGACTATTTATTTGTTAAACGGTCTTTAATGTATGAATTAATCTTGTTGAAAATATCTTAGTTCTCCTCTGAAAGCAATCGCTAACATTCCTATCTTTGGCATGCTTTGAAACACATGGAAAACATACCAGCCGAACATCAAAAAGTATTTACCATCATCAGCGATGCTGCACAGGAATTGGACTGCCCTGTTTATGTTGTTGGTGGCTACGTCCGTGATTACTATCTCAACCGCTCTAAACAAGGAGAGATAGATATCGACTTTGTTACAGTTGGATCCGGAATTAAGCTCGCGCGAAAAGTTTCGGGCAAGATTAAGGGCTCCTCACTGGCTGTATATAAACAATTTGGAACTGCACAGGTTAAAACCGGAGAGCTGGAACTGGAGTTTGTGGGCGCGCGAAAAGAAAGTTACCGAAAGAACTCCCGTAAGCCGATTGTAGAAGACGGAACGCTGGAAGATGACCAGCTTCGCAGGGATTTAACTATTAACGCCCTGTCGTGGTCGCTGAATAAAGAAAGTTATGGGGAACTTAATGACCCCTTTGGAGGAATGGATGACCTGGAGCGCGCGCTCATTCGCACTCCCATCGACCCGAAAAAAACGTTTGATGATGATCCGCTGAGAATGATGAGGGCTATTCGGTTTGCTTCCCAGCTGGATTTTCGCATCGAGGAAAACACCTTTGATGCGATTACGGAAATGTCGGAGCGTATCAACATTATATCTAAAGAGCGCATCATTGAAGAGCTCAATAAAATTATTATGAGTGATAATCCGTCGCTGGGATTCACCATGCTTTTCAAGACAGGACTGTTAAAAGAGTTCTTCCCCGAAATGCACAACTTGCACGGCGTGAAGGAAGTGAAGGGTGTTCGTCATAAAGATAATTTCTGGCACACGCTGAAAGTGCTGGACAATGTAATTGAGATAGGTGCTGACCTCTGGCTAAGGTGGTCGGCTATTATGCACGATATCGCCAAACCGCCCACACAACGTTTTCAGGAAGGGGTTGGGTGGACATTCCACGGTCATGATGCCCTGGGAGCCAAGTGGACAAAGAAAATATTTCGCCGCTTAGGCCTGCCGCTGGATGAACGAATGCGATACGTTAAGAAGATGGTTAGGCTTCACTTGCGCCCTATTGCTTTGGTTTCGGATGAAGTTTCCGATAGTGCGATACGCAGGTTAATTTATGAGGCGGGTGATGACATTGATGACCTGATGAAGCTGTGCCGCGCCGATATCACCACTAAGAACGAGTATAAGCATGAGCGATATCAAAAGAACTTTGATTATGTAGAGCAGCGCATTAAAGAAGTGGAAGAAAAGGATCGGATTCGAAACTGGAAAAATCCGCTTTCAGGAGAAGAAATTATGGAAGCCCTGAACATCGAACCAAGCCGAACGGTGGGCGATGTCAAAGATGCGGTGAAAGAAGCAATTTTAAATGGCGATATCCCAAACGACCATGACGCGGCTTTTGAGTATATGATGAAACACAAAGAAGAATTTTTGAACTGATGGCAGATCTCTGGATTTCAAATTCATACGCTAAAATTAACCTCGGGCTGAATGTGCTGGAACGGCTCGATAATGGATATCACACCATTGAAACGGGCTTCTGCTTTATAGAGTGGAACGACCGTTTTGGAGTTAAGCACGCTCCCCGCATGGAGCTGGTCATGAGTGATGAAAAAATCCCGGTTGACGATTCCAACCTGATTGTAAAAGCCATCAAGCTCCTTCAGAAAGAAGCGGGACTGAAAGACGAGTTCTATATAGAAGTGGAAAAAAATATACCCGCCGGCGCGGGCCTTGGCGGAGGAAGCAGCAACGCAGCCACCACCCTCCGCATGATGAATAAGATTGCAAACCTGGGCCTGAACGAGAATGACCTCATGCAACTGGGAAAAAGAATCGGTGCCGATGTCCCCTTTTTCATCAAAGGAAAGCCGGGTTTTGCTACGGGTATTGGTGAGGAAATAGAAGAATTGGATATTCAGCCAGACGGCTGGATTGTAACCGCCTTTCCAGATATTGAAAGCAGCACAGCAGAAGCCTATCAGTTTTGTGAGCCCAATCCCGAACCGGAATTTTCCCTTAAAAACGTATTGCTTGAGGAAGAGCCGGAAGAATGGAGGTATTTGTTAATGAACCAGCTGGAGCCGGCCGTTTTTCCGCGCCATCATTTGGTTGGAAACATCAAGGATCAGCTTTATGAATTCGGAGCAGATTACGCCAGCATGAGCGGAAGCGGTTCCAGTGTTTTTGGCGTTTTTCAGCAGGATTTTGTTGCAATTAACGCCTATGAGTCGTTTCATAAACTCGGATTTCCGGCAAACCTGACCCGGCCAAAATTTGAGCCCGATTTGGGCATTTATGTAAAAGAAGAATGATTTGTGAAAAGTGATGAGTAATGAAGTCTCCCATACCATGAAGGAGATACATTATTAACTAAAAAAAACGCACCACTTCATTACTCATCACCTTCAAAACGATTTAAAGATTATTTATTAAGAACCAGATTTTATGAGTACTAAAAAAACAAATGGAGTGAACATCAGGTCCGGAATGGACAAAGATTCACTTCGCGAAGACATAAAGCTTCACCTCCGTCATACGCTGGCTAAGGATGAGTTCTCAACAACCAGCTGGGATAAGTACAGAAGCGTGGCCCTGACTATAATGGACCGGCTTAATGACCGGTTGTTGAAAACTCAGCAGCATTACTACAAAACCAATGCGAAACGAGTGTATTACCTTTCAATGGAATACCTGATCGGTCGCCTTTTGGATAATATGCTCGTGAACCTGAATGTTCGGGATTTAGTAGCTGAGGCCCTGGATGATCTCGATCTTTCCTATGAAGATATCCGCGACCAGGAATGGGATGCCGGGCTTGGAAACGGAGGCCTGGGAAGGCTTGCGGCTTGTTTCCTGGATTCAATGGCTACACTTGGGATTCCTGCTATCGGGCATGGTATCCGGTATGACTACGGGATCTTTTATCAAAAAATACAAGACGGCTACCAAATTGAACGCCCGGATCTATGGCTGAAGTATGGAAACCCCTGGGATACCGTTCGTCCAAAAGTTCAGTATCCTGTTGAGTTTTATGGAAACCAGGGAACGGTTCAGTCCAGTAATGGAAATACTCATTATAATTGGGAAAATACCCACCGGGTGAAAGCGGTGGCCTATGATACCCCCATCCCGGGATATGACAATGGTATTGTAAACTATCTCAGATTATGGAAAGCAGAATCATCAGCAGGCATTGATCTAAAAAGCTTTAATCAGGGGCAGTACATAGATGCGGTTCGTGATAATCAGTTGGAGCAAAACATTTCGCGCGTACTTTATCCAAACGATAAAGTGTTTGTAGGTCAGGAGCTCCGGTTAAAACAGGAATATTTCCTCGTCTCAGCTTCCATGCAGGATATAATTCGTCGCTTTAAGAAACAGTCTTCTGATTTCACCAAGTTTCCTGAGAAAGTATCCATTCAGTGCAACGACACGCATCCAAACCTGGCTATTCCGGAATTAATGCGCTACTTGCTGGATGAGGAGCATATGGAGTGGGAAAAAGCCTGGGATATCACGGTAGATACTATGGCTTACACTAACCACACACTGCTTCCGGAGGCCCTTGAAAAATGGCCGGTATCGTTGGTTCGAAATCTTCTGCCGAGACACCTTAATATTATCTATGAAATTAACCGTCGGTTTCTGGATGATGTTAAAATTAAGCTGGGAGATGACAAAAGCCGCCAAAGCCGAATGAGCATTGTAGGTGAGGGAGAACACCCCGTGGTTCATATGGCGCATCTTGGCATTGTCGGATCACATAAAGTGAACGGCGTTGCGGCTATGCACTCCCGCTTGCTGAAACAATCCATGTTCCGCGATTTTGATGAAATGTACCCGGATAAATTCACCAATAAAACCAATGGGATTACGCCACGCCGCTGGCTGAAACAATGTAATCCGGCACTATCCGATCTGATATCTGATAAGATTGGCGATGACTGGATTACAGATCTGGACGAGTTGAAGAAAATCAACAAGCAAGCCGACGACAAGAAGTTCAGAAAGGAGTTTGCTGAAATTAAACTCGAGAATAAAAAGCGGCTGGCAGAATACATCAAAGAGCACAATGACCTTGATGTAGATCCTGAATCAATGTTTGATATTCAGATTAAACGAATTCATGAATATAAGCGTCAATTAATGGCGGCTCTTCATGTGATTACCCTCTATAATCGCCTGAAAGAAAATCCTGATCTGGATATATCCCCAAGAACGGTGATTTTTGCAGGTAAAGCGGCTCCGGGATATACCATGGCCAAGCTTCACATCAAACTGATTAACAGTATTGCTGAAGTAGTGAATAATGATCCTGAAGTAAACCAAAAGCTGAAATGTGTATTTCTTCAAAATTATAGTGTAACACTGGCTGAGAAACTGATTCCTGCAGCCAACTTGTCTGAGCAGATATCAACAGCAGGCATGGAAGCATCCGGAACGGGTAACATGAAGTTTGCACTAAATGGAGCGCTGACTATTGGTACGCTTGATGGCGCCAATGTGGAAATCAAGGAAGAGGTAGGCGATGATAACATCTTTATTTTTGGGCTCGAAGAAGAAGAGATTGATCAGTTGCGCCGTGAAGGGTATAACCCATGGGATTATTACAACGCTAATGAAAAATTAAAGCAGGCGCTGGATCAAATTCGCGATGGGTTCTTCAGTAATGGCGATAAGGAACTCTTCCAGCCGATTATTAATGCGTTGTTGCACGAGGGCGATTACTTTATGGTGCTGGCTGATTACGAAGCTTATGTGAATAAGCAGAAAGAGGTTTCGGATTTATTCAAAGATCAGGACGAATGGAACCGAAAGGCAATCCTGAATACAGCGAATATTGGAAAGTTTTCCAGCGACCGAACCATCAACGATTACAACGATGAGATTTGGAAAGCGCCAAAGGTAAGTTTGGACAAATAAAAACGCAGAAGGCAGAGTCGTGTTACCCATGACTCTGCTTTGTTTTTTTGGCACCTAAAATTCTTGTGGGTTTTTTGTCTCAATCCATTACATTTGGCTCTATGATTCAACTACCAACAACAGCTCCTTCGCAAGTAGACTCTTTGGTTCCGGATAGTGGCATTATCCGGACTGATACAGTTAAGATTCCAGACCCAACCAATTATTCTCTTTCCGAGTTTTTTATTTATATCTGGGATTTACTGCAGGTACAGCTGTTTAGTATTCAGAATACTCCGGTCACCTTTCTGAAGCTGATTATCTTCATCCTGTTGCTGGTTGGATTTTCATTCCTGGCTTCTTTCACAAAAAGAATGCTTAATCGTAAAATTCTTCCGCGCTTTGTAAAAGATGGCGGACTCCGATACACCCTTTCCAGGATGTCGCAATATGTGGTGGTTGTAATCGGGGTCTTTATTTCATTCCAGTTTCTTGGGATAAATATGACCGGGCTGGCGGTTATTTTTGGTTTCCTGTCGGTTGGTATTGGTTTTGGTCTTCAGAACATCACCTCGAATTTCATTTCAGGTTTGATTGTACTTTTTGAGCGCCCGATTAGCGTGGGCGACCGTGTAATGGTCAATAATATCGAGGGTGATATAGAAGAGATTAATATCAGGTCTACAAAAGTAAAAACCCTGGATAACATCTCTATAATAGTGCCAAACTCAGAGTTTGTGTCTAAAGATGTGATCAACTTCTCTCATGGCGACCCAACCTATCGTCTTGGAGTCGATGTTGGCGTTTCATACTCTTCAGATCTGGATAAAGTCTTAAAAGCACTAAATGAAGTGGCTGATGAATGTGATGATGTACTCAAAACCCCTAAGCATGAAGTGCAGTTGCGTAGTTTTGGGGATTCTTCCTGGGATATGAAACTATTAGCATGGATTCCTGATGTGAAAAGACGATATCAGGTTCACAATAAATTAAATCAGGCGATTGTTCGGAAGTTCGCAGAATACGACATCGAAATACCATTCCCTCAAAGAGATTTACATGTCCGTTCAGGGCTCAATTTTGATAAGGATGAGGAGATTAAGCACGGTTCTGAAGATTCAGAAACTTCTAAGAAAGAATCAGGGGAAGATTAGGTTGATGTCAACACTTCTTAAGGAGTCATTTGTTTTGTTGTCATGCTGAACTTGATTCAGCATCTGAAAAGGGCGAGCAGTTAGCGAAAGATTCTCAATATATCAGGCAGATATCCTCCTCAGACCCTGAATCAAGTTCAGGGTGACAACTATTCGAAACCATAAAAGTCCATTTTTTAGTTTTTACAACAGAACTTAGATTTACGTTAAAACTGATATGTGAATTCTTTTTCAATCTTACCGGCATATAAGAACTGAAAATTATATTAACCGGATTGGTAAATAGAGATTGAAATGCTTTCTTCAATTTGTAAACAGGCAGCAAGTAAGGAAAAAAAGGAAGGATTTCATGGCCTTGTGATTAGATGTTAATCAAACACAAAACGGAAAGTAATGGTACCCCATTGGGTTTGCTGGGGAACACCACCGGGTAATCGTGAAAAGCGCCAGGTTCGAAGCGTGCTCATAACTTCTCTTTCCAACTCCGGATTCATTTTTTTGAGAAGAATGATCCGGTTCACGGTTCCATCCGGGCGAACTTCAAATCGCACCGTGATAACAGCTTCTTCATTAGCCGAATTTTCAGGCAATGGCTGTACCATCGGAGAACGGTCAATTTCTCCTTCCCATTTAAGTTCATAGGGAGAGGTTTTTTCTTCGTCGTTCCCGATCCCCTGGTCAGAATTCATGTCACCACGGGCTCCGTCAACATCACCACTTTCTTTGGCTCCTTCCTGAGCCGTTTCATCTTCCTGTGCTACCGGAGGTATTTCAACTTCTTCTTCCTGAACTTCCGTTTGTTCTTGGTTAGGGTCAATCTTTTCGGTTTCAGGGGTTTGAACAGCTTCCTCGGTTACGTCTTCCACCTGATCGGGAAGGTCAACCGGCTTGGTGTTTTCCTCGGTAGGTGTTTGCGGAGTTTCGTCGGGTTCGGGCGCCTCTTCTACCGGTTCTTGCGGCTCAATTTCAGAGGGATTGGGTCGCTGAGCAACCTGTTCATTCTTAACTTCTGAGTACTCAGCGAGCTGTCCGGTTTTAAATTCCCCGAACTCCACCTCGATATAAGAAGGCCGTGCATTTTGGTTCATATCCAGGGTGAACCAAAGCGAAAAAAGCAATAAAGCAGTATTTATCCCAAAGGTTACATACAGTGCCCGGCGATCGTCTTCGGTGAATTTCATAGGAATGAATTATGAGCCTTGTTCAGTAGCCATTACAATTTTAAGATTCAGAGCCTTGCTTACATTCATGACGCGAACGGCATCATCAACTTTAGCATCTTTGTCAGCTCTTAATACAACGGTTCCCTGTGGTTTATTATTTCGGGCATTACGAATAGCCGTTGCAAGGGAGCCGCGGGCCGTCAAGTCCCCGTCAACATAGAATTCACCATCTTTAGTGACGGCAACAGAAATAAACTGTGGTTCTGTTGCGGCACTGCTTTCCGCTTTGGGAACTTCAACCCGAATACCAAAGTTGGTAACGAAGGAAGAGGTTAGCAAAAAGAATATGAGGAGTAAAAGTACAATATCCGTCAGCGACGACTGCGAAAACAGCGACAGCGGCGGCAGCTTTTTATCTCCACGTCTGAAATCGCGCGACATAATTAATTATTCTCTTTTTTTGCAGGTGATTGAAGGAGGTCAAGGAAATCGGCCGAGGCATTTTCCAACTCAAAGATAGAGCGGTTGATTTTACCTAGCAGGAAGTTATAAAAACCATAAGCAATCAAACCGACAATCAGTCCGGCCGCAGTGGTAATCAGCGCTTCCCAGATACCGCCAGCAAGCACGCTCGGGTTTACATTTCCCTGTAGCGACTGAATATCCATAAAGGCTTCGATCATACCGGTTACCGTTCCGGTAAATCCAAGCAGTGGTGCAACACCGGCTACAGTTGCGAGCCAGTTCATTCTTTTTTCAAGAAAGAAAATCTCTTTTTTCCCTGCGTTATCGATAGCGTCTTCAATATCACGTAAAGGCCTTCCCAGTCTTTTAATACCCGCTTTAATGATACGTGCAATTGGCTTGTCAAATTCATCGCAATAGTCCATGGCATTAGAAGCACCGCCTTTTCCGGATTTTAGCATACTTTCAATGGTAGAAAGAAATTTTTCCGGAGCTACGTGAGATCGGTTTACGGCGCTCCAGCGCTCAGCGATTACATAAACAGAAATAGCAAAAAGCAGGAATATGGGAATCATCAGGATTCCGCCCTCGATCAAAAGGTCGAAAAAAGTGACAGTCTCTTCCTGCATGGCCATCAGTGAATCAACGGAGGCCGTGTCTTGCAAAAAAATCAGCAATAAGTGCATGTAGATGATATTCGTTTAGTTAATTTTGGTTATGAAATAATTTTTTGAAAGTGTTGAACCAAGAGTCTCTGCGGCAATTGCAGCTGTACGCATTGATTCGAACTGCCCTAAGCTTACGCGCCAAAGCTGTCCATATTGTTGTGAGGGTATGGTTGCAATAAGAACCCGATAGCCGTTGTTGATTAACTCTCGTTCAGCCGATTTTGCATTGCGTTCACTACTCAGTGAATAAACCACAATGGTGTAACCGTCATTTGCGTTGGGGTTCACAACACCTTTCAGACCATATAATGATTGTCCGGCAGGGATTGTTTTATTTTGTGATACCTGATTTTGAGGAGCTTGTTCCTGTGGAGTATTTTCAGGGGCTTCCTGAGAAGGGGTATTCTCTTCAGGCTGGGTGTTAGCTTGTTGTTGATTACCCTGATTTTGCTGAGCAGGCGTTTCATCAGCCGGTGGAACAGGAACTGGATCCGGCGGAGTGACAGAAGCCTGTTGTGGTGTCTCCGGGGTTATTCCCGGCACATTGACTATACCAAAATAGCCTAACCCGTAGGTTCCTCCTGCCAACAGAACGATAATTAGCAAAACCCAAAGCAAAACCGGCGCTCCCTGCGAGTCTCTGGAAGTTGTGGGCCGTTTTGGTTTTCGGGATGGTTTACTTTCTTTCTCTTGCTCCTTTTCTTCAGGCTCTTCTTCTTTCTGAGCCCTTTTCTGTTTGGCTTCTTCAGAGGCAAGGTTTTTAATAACCGGTATTATTTCTTCCTGGTCATCCTCTATCACATCAGAACCTTCGTCCTCCTCTTCATCTTCTGCCAGGGCCGCAAAAGGATCATCTTCATTCAGAGAGTCTTCTTCTTCCAGCTCTTCTTCAACGTCGGCCTCTCCAAAGAGAGCATTCAAAGAATCTTCGCCTTCCTTCTCTTCTCCCAGCTGTTTACTTAGTTCTGCAGCCAGTTCTTCATCACTTGATTCTTCCTCATCATCAGCATCCTCTTCATCTTTATTTCCCAAAAGACCGGAAAAAGTTCGTTCAGCAGAATCATCTTTATACGTATCTATTCCCCACTTGTCGGGGCCGGGTTTTGGCTCTTCTGCCTCTGCAATTTCTTCTTCTGTATCATCTTCAAGTTCTTCATCGGCAAAATCGAAAGGAGCTTCTTCCTCTTCGTCTGCAAACTCTTCAACATCTTCCGAGGGGTCTTCATCAATCGGCTCATCAGAACTTTCATCCAGTTCAAATGAGGGGCTTTCTTTGGCAGGCTCGTCTTCATCATCGAGCAGGCCGCCAAACGGATCATCATCCTCACCGGCATCAGCTGCTAAATCCGGTTCATCAGAATCTTCGGGTTGTGATGTATCCTCATCTTCGGAAGCCGCATCATCCATTTCAATGGGTTCCATCCCCACGTATTTATAATTTATTTCAGTGGCGAAATCATCAGAGGGGATAAAAAGGATGTTATTTCCGATACCGCTAAAAACACCCAACCCGGTTACTTCATACGCATCGCCTTCTGAAATAGCCTCTTTTATCTCTTCTACGAGCTCTTCAAGCTGACCTTCTACCTTTTCTTTCTCAATGCCTGAAGTCTCAACAAGCAATTCAACCAGTTTGTCATGATCTATATGCATGGCCTATCCCTTATTTTCAGCTGTAAATTCGACGGTGTCTTTAGGGGGGACCATCACGTTGGTGCCATCAGCATTTTTTTCTTGTTTTTGATTGTGATGAACGGCCTTAAATGTACCCAACCCTTTAATTTCAACGGAATTCTTCATGATGATTTGATCACGAATAACAATTCCCAACGTTTCTAAAAACTCGTTTGTCATGTTGTTAGAATTTTATGGTTAAACCTCCGAAAACCTGGAATGGGCGTTCTTGGTAGCCATCCCAAATTTCATATTCTTGTCCCAAAAGATTTAATAGTTTGGCATAAACACCAAAGGTATCATTAATTTGATATTCTGCTCCGGCATTAAGCAATACGTAAGCATTTAGATCTGAGTTTGTTGCCGGTGCTTCTCTGGAGCCAATATATTCTGCCCAACCATTAATTGTAAGTTCTTTTATCACTTTATATGAAATGGCTCCTTCCACCCCTAATTTTTCTTCATAAGGGATTGTGTTTCCATTGCTTAAATTTGGACTGCGAACATAAATTTTCCCATCAAACCAGAACTTTTCAGGAACTAATTGCTGGCTGGCTCCGGCATAGAGTTCAAAGATATTGGCATCACTATAATTTATGCCATAAAAACCGGCGGTATTGGATGGAGCAATTAATTGTCGCTGATAATACGCGTAGTCTTTTACATGGCGATAATTAACACCGCCGAAAACACGATTTCCATCAAACAGCTGGAAGTTAACTTCTCCGGTAGCCCCGAGGTGATATGCATGACGGAGCTGGTTTTGAACATTCAGGAACCGGTTATATTGATGATGTGATTGCTGAGACTGCATTTCAGGTCTGGCAAAAGCCGTTCCGGAAACAGACAATGCATTATTGAAATTATGTTTGACTTGAATCTCAGGGACAAAGTAAAGCTTATTGGAAAGAGGGTCAGAAATATATTCAATACCGCCCCGCCCACTTATTCTTGTGCTGAAATTTAACAAGCGTTCGTATTCAATCGAGGCCTTGGCGTCAACCCAGCTTTGTTCATTTAACGCAGGGACAGAATAATTTCCGGCCTCGACGCTCCCGGTTATATCAAAGGTTTCATAAAGGCGGTTTCCCGGCCAGTAGTAAGAAAAGGAAGCATGTCCAACACGCTCATTTAAATCACCTGAAAGACCGGAATTACCCGCATCTAAAGTGGTGCTAAAAAAATTTCCTCCCAAAGTTGCTTGCCATCCGGTGAGTGTATTTTCTGTTTTCTGAAGTGAAATTTGTCCTGAACCACCGGTATAACTCTTGTTGGAAGTCTCCCCGATAAAGTTTTGCTGAATGTTATCAGCAAGATTAAAGAGGTCGTTGTAATCACTCAGCGCACCAACATCTACGGTAAGCTTCAGGTCATCTTGTACTTTAGTGATATAGCTTACATTTGCATCAAAATATCGGAAAGAGCTTTCCTGATTATCCAAATGGCCATCAGATGCACGAAGATTTAAATCAGCAGAAACCAGGCTTTTTTCATTAAGCTTATAGAACCCATAGCCATTCAGTTCCGGGGTGATAAAACTTCCAAAGCCAGCCCGAATGTATGCATTAATACGGTCGGGATTCTTTA
This sequence comes from Gracilimonas sp., assembly GCF_040218225.1. Lineage (NCBI taxonomy): Bacteria > Pseudomonadati > Balneolota > Balneolia > Balneolales > Balneolaceae > Gracilimonas > Gracilimonas sp. The sequence continues at coordinate 437,630 of NZ_JAVJQO010000004.1, read as the reverse complement.
AAACGGTTCTTTCTGGCGGAACCGGGCGGCCAAGCTGAGTTACGGAAATGTCTGCAACAGCTTCATCCCGTGTTTCCATAAACGGCATTCGGTTGGGGTCGATCTGGAAAACCCGAGGATTTGGGTTAAAGCCTAAAATAGGCTGTCGTCTCAGGCCGGGAAAGCGAGCCTTAAATTCACTTCGAATTTCAATATCCTGCGGATTGATTTCAGGTAGAAGTGAATTATCTGCACCCTGCTGGCCGCCTTGAGCAAAGGCGTAAAGCGGGCAAAAAAGAATAAATAGGGTAAAAAATAGCGGTCTTGATCTCATCATGGAACTGCGTTTCCTGAATGTACTAATTTTTGAAGGAAGGATTAAGAGTTTACTAACGAAAAGATGTACCGGGAAGTATCAGTTTGTGTTCCTGAAAGACGTTATGAATTATTAAAGCGTCATGCCTGCGAAGGCAGGCATCTAAATAGTGCTAAAGACAAGTAGCTTATACTGGCAAGCAAAAAGATTCCGGGCATACGCCGCGGAATGACTTGACTTATTCGATTATGACCGTTCCAGCATCCGGTTAAGTGCAAGCACCGCATTTTCTGCTACTTCTTTAGGTACGGTGATTTGGTTAACAACTTCACCTTGTTCCAGTTTTTCCAGCGCCCAGAGTAAATGCGGAAGGTCAATGCGATTCATCGTAAGGCAAGGACACATAAACGGATTTAAAGAAACGATTTCTTTATCGGGATTTTCCTGTGCCAGCCGGTTAACCAAATTCATTTCAGTACCGATAGCCCATTTTGACCCGGGTTCTGCGTTTTCAATCGTATCAATAATGAAACTGGTTGAGCCGTTAAGGTCAGACGCCTGAACGACATCATAAGTACATTCAGGGTGAACCAGGATTTTTACATCCGGCTCTTGTTTGCGGAGATTTTCAATATGCTTGATGTTGAACTTCTCATGCACCGAGCAGTGGCCTTTCCATAGAATTACTTTCACATCTTTAAACTCGCCATCATAGATAAACTCACCTTCAATGGGATCCCAAATTGCCATTTCATCCAGGGAAATGCCCAAATCAAAAGCGGTATTTCGACCCAGGTGCTGATCGGGTAAAAACAGAATGCGCTCTTTTTGGGTAAAAGCCCATTCCAGCATGTTTTTTGCGTTGGAAGAAGTTACTGTAGCTCCACCGTGCTTTCCTACAAATCCTTTAATAGCTGCAGTGGAATTCACATAGGTAAGCGGCAGGATAGTATCACCCCAGATTTCCTGCATTTTTTGCCAGCCCAATTCAGTTTGGTCAATATCGGCCATGTCTGCCATCGAGCAGCCAGCACGCATGTCGGGAAGAATGACTTTTTGGTTAGGCCCGGTAAGCATATCAGCCGTTTCGGCCATAAAATGAACACCGCAAAAAGCGATGAACTCAGCATTTGGCATCTCAGAGCAAATCTGAGCGAGCTTGAGAGAATCTCCACGGGCGTCAGCAAACTTGATTACTTCATCTTTTTGATAATGGTGCCCCGGAATGAAAAGCCGGTCGCCGAATTTGGCTTTAATTTCCTGAATGCGGGCTTCCATCTCTTCTGCAGAAAGCTCGCTGTATCGCTTGGGAAGGGATACTTCAGATTCAATCTCTAAAACGTCTAAAACTTCCATAAAACTCACATTAGCTGCGATTTCACAAAGCCCGCAGGCTTGCTCATTTCGAAGCTGATTAATTCAAGTTATCGGGCAACAATAAAGTTAAGAAAAAAATCAATGAATTCGTGTGTTTTCGAAACACCTTATTCCAGATTAAAACTAATGTCTAATGCCTTAACCGAATGGGTAAGCCATCCCAGCGAAATCACGTCAGCCCCACAATTTTTGTAACCAGAAATGTTATCCGGAGTGATGCCCCCAGATACTTCAACAACAACTTCATCAGGGATTAATTGCACCAGTTCTTTCACCTCTTCCGGAGAGCGATTGTCGAGCATAATGACATCTGCCTTAGCCCTGACAGCTTCCAACACCTGCTTTTTGTTTTCCGTTTCTACTTCAATTTTGACCATATGACCAACGCGCGCGCGAATAAGCTCTACCGCGCTTTTAATGTTACCCGCTGCTTTAATGTGATTGTCTTTAATCATCACCCCATCATCCAATCTGAAACGATGGTTTTTGCCGCCGCCACAACGAACCGCATATTTTTGAAGGGAACGGAGTCCCGGTAACGTTTTTCGTGTATCGCTAATGGTGATATTTGGGTCGCCGAGCAATTCAATAACCTGCCGTGTAGATGACGCAATTCCGCTCAGGTGCTGAATAAGGTTTAGAATCACACGCTCTCCACTAAGTAAAGCCTGCACCGGCGCTTCAACTTCGGCGATTACTTCTCCTTTTCTTATGGGCATACCGTCATTCTTATGAAGAGAAACCTTGGCCGATTCGTTGAGGAGTTGATAACCTGTTTCAATGATTTGCAGTCCGGCCAATACGCCATCAGCCTTGGCGGTGTAGACGCCTTTGCCAAACTGGTTGTGAGGGAAAATGGAATCTGAAGTGAGGTCTCCCATTCCAATGTCTTCACGAAAAGCGTTCTCAAGAATTTCTTTTAGCTCAAGTTGGTTCATAAAAGTGAATCAGCCGTTTTATTTGTCTATTTTCAAGGGCAACAAAGATACCTTTTTTTAATCATAAGAGCGATCATCGATGATTTACCTGGACCATGCCGCTACAACTCCCATTAGTGACAAAGCACTGGAAGTGTATGTGAATGTCTCTAAGCATTATTTTGGGAATGCCAGCAGCATGCATGATGGGGGCTCCTCGGCAAAGCAGATTTTGGAGGCCTCCGCCAAAACGCTGGCAAGCACCATTAATGCCCGCCCAAAAGACGTGTTTTTTACTTCCGGAGCTACCGAAGCAAGTTTTTTAGCCATTTATTCGCTATTAAATTCTTTAGGGGATAGGTCAGGACATATCATTACCACCCCTATTGAGCATTCTTCGATAAGAAACCTCTTTATAAAACTGAAAGAAGAAGGCTATGAGGTATCGGAAGTTCCGGTAAATACATTTGGTGAAGTGGATTTTGAGGAATTGAAGGACCTGGTCCGTGAAGGTACCGTTCTTGCTTCTATTCAGCACGTGAATTCAGAAATAGGAACTATTCAGAACCTGGAAAAAATCGGTGCTTTTCTTCACAAAAAAAGTATAATGCTTCATAGCGATTGCGTTCAAAGCTATGGCCGCATACCTATCGATATACAAAAATTGAATGTGGATGCGATTTCCCTTTCAAGCCATAAAATATATGGGCCCAAAGGGTGTGGAGCGGTTTGGATGAATCCCAAAGTGGACTGGAAACCGGTCTTTCCCGATTCCGATAATCAAAAGAAATTTAAGCCCGGAACCAGTGATGTGCCTGCTATTGCATCGTTTGCTACAGCAGCAAAACTGATCACCCAGCAGATGGATAAAGAGCAGCAGCGCATTCAGCAGTTTAGGGAAGAAATACTTTCAGAATTAAAAAAACTTGAGTTTGAGGTTGTTGTGGAAGAACATCCATCGCAAAAAGTTCCAAATATTTTAGGGTTGAGATTTCCGGGAATGGAAGGACAGTTTTTTATGCTGGAATGCAGTCAGTCTGGCTTAGCGATCTCTACAGGAAGTGCATGTCAGGTTGGTTCTGAGAAGCCCAACAAAACAATGACAGCCATTGGAAAAGATGAACAAGAAGCACGGGAGTTTGTGCGTTTATCATTCGGAAAAGAGAATCAAACCGAACAGATTCCACAGATAATTGAAAAAATGAGTGGTATCTTAAAACGACATTTTGACAAAGTAAATCATCAAAAGAATAAAGAAGGGATGACGACATGAAAAGAGGATTATTTTTACTCACTCTGTTTGCGATTTTATTCAGCGGCACGGCACTTGCTCAGGATTCGGGAGAATCAGATGCACAAATAAATATCGTGAAATTCAGCGACTACCAGTGTCCGGCCTGTAAGTATTTTGTATCCATCGAAGAGCAGTTGAAGCAGGAGTATGGAGATGAGATTTCTATTACCACCAAGCATTTTCCGCTCAATATGCACGAGCATGCTCAATTGGCATCAAGAGTTGCTGAGGCGGCCAGGGAGCAGGGCAAATATCAGGAAATGCATGACATGATTTTTACAGGGCAAGAGCAGTGGGCCCGAGGTAATGCAGAAGCCATTTTTATAGGATATGCAAAAAGCCTGAGTCTGGATATGGAGCAGTTCAGAAATGATATGAATTCGGCCGATATGCAACGAAAAGTGATGGCCGATAAACGAGAAGGCCTGAATCTGAATGTAAATTCAACCCCTACCTTTTTCATTAACGGAACCAAAGTGGAGAACAATCCACGGACGTTTGAGCAGTTCAAACAGCTTATTGAAGCAATGACTAAATAGATAGAATGTCACGCTGAATCAGTTTCATTAAAGGAGCCTTGCAAGGGCTCCTTTTTTTATTTGTAGGTGAAAAAGATCAAATCTTTGCTATTTTCGGAAATGGAAGCCCGGAAAGAACCATCAAAAACACATTGCCTGAATTGCGGAACCAAAAGAACCGGAAACTTTTGCGCCAACTGCGGGCAAAAGTTTTATGAAGGAAATCTTTCGCTTTCGGTTGTTACCCAGGATTCCATCGATACGATGTTCAATATTGATAACCGGGTTTTGAAAACGCTAAAGGAACTTTTCCTAAAACCGGGGCATATCACAAAAGAATATTTATCCGGAAAAAGGCAACGCTTTATTTCTCCTTTCAGGATCTACTTCACGTTTAGTGCGCTCTACTTTTTTGTGCTTTCCATCACGGATGTAAATAGTATTCTTTTCATGAACTCTTTTGATCTGGATGGTAATGAAGATCAGTTCACCAACTTCATGAAATCATTTATCATTTTATTTGCGCCGGCCTTTGCGGGTGTTATTCACCTTATTCATCAAAAACAAGCCAAATACTATCTTGAGTCATTAGTACTTGCATTGCATCTTCATTCCGTATTGTTCTTTCTGTTTATCGTTCGGGCCATAACGGATCATTATTTGAAAGTATACACCGAGATGGGGTTTCCAAGAATCCTGAACATTGGTATAGGTGGTCTGGCATCCATCCTTTTATTCTATTACATGTACAGTTACCTGAAGGAGTTTTTTGGCCAAAGCACTATCAGGGTAATAGCAAAAGTGATACTGATGTTGTTCGGTTATGTTCTTATTCTGATAATTGCACTTCTCATATTCGCCGTTACAATTGCAGACTAAAAGAGATGTATCCTAAGGCGCATTTCCCTTATCTTTGAAGTGAATTTTGAAACCCATTTTTTCATGAAAGAATATTTAGTTGAGATCATCAGCAAATCGCTGGATCAGTTTGAGCTGGAAGAACAACCAGAAATCCGTATAGAGGAGCCTAATCAGCCTGAACATGGTGATGCCGCTACTAATGTAGCGATGATGCTGGCAAAGCCTTTAAAGAACAATCCACGCGCCATTGCCCAGCAAATAGTAGGTGGACTGGAGTACGACGAAAAGAAGATATCAGCTGTAGAAATAGCTGGGCCGGGGTTTATAAACTTTCGGTTTGCACAGGATTTTTTATTTGATGAGCTGGGCGAAATTCTTAATTCAGGTGCCGACTATGGAAAGACCGATGCTTATGCAGGCAAACGAGTTTTGGTTGAGTTTGTGAGTGCTAATCCAACTGGTCCGCTTACGGTTGGTCACGGCAGAAATGCAGTCTTAGGTGACACCGTTTCCCGCCTACTGGAATGGACCGGCGCTGAGGTAGAGCGTGAGTACTACTTTAATGATGCCGGCCGGCAAATGCGTGTTTTGGGTGAAAGTGTTCAGGCGCGCTATTTAGAGTTGCTAGGCAAGAGCGATGAGTTTCCAGAAGGAGGGTATGAAGGAGAATATATTCGGGATATTGCGCAGGCATTGGTAGATGAAAAGGGAGAAGACCTGGTTGAAGCCAAAGACGAGAAGCCGTTCAAAGAAAAAGCCGAAGAGGAAATATTTGCGGATATCAGCAGAACGCTGGACCGGATGGGAATAAAGATGGATTCCTATTTCAATGAGCACAGTCTTTATGAGGACGGTAAGATTGAAGAAACCATAGAAAAGTTGCGAGACCTGAATTTAGCATATGATAAAGACGGGGCCGTTTGGTTTAAAACCACCGAGTTCGGCAAAGACAAAGATACTGTGTTAGTGAAAAGTACCGGCGAGCCCACCTATCGTTTGCCCGATATCGCTTATCACGCTAACAAATTGGATCGAGGCTTTGATTTGTGTGTGGATGTGTTTGGAGCCGATCATATTGCGACCTATCCGGATGTGCTTTCAGGAATTAAATCTCTGGGTTATGATCCTGAAAAAGTGGACGTGGTGGTTTACCAGTTTGTGACGATTGTGAAAGATGGCAAACCATTCAAAATGAGTACCCGAAAGGCAAACTTTGTGACACTTGACGAACTCATGGATGAAGTGGGAGCTGATGTAACCCGCTTCTTCTTCCTGATGCGCTCTCCCAATACGCACCTCGAGTTTGATATTGCCCAGGCAAAAGAGGCCGGCGAGAAAAACCCGGTATTCTACCTGCAATATGCACACGCCCGAATCGCGAGTATTCTTCGCAAAGTAGAAGATGAGTACGATTTTTCAGAAGAGGTTGATTTAAGTTTGTTAAATCACCCTACTGAAATCACGCTGATAAAGACCATGTTGAAATTTCCTGAAACGATTGCCAATGCAGCGCGACTTCGAGAACCCCATCATGTAATTACCTTTCTGAATGAACTGGCTTCCGACTTCACCAGTTTCTATCATGATTGCCGGATTTTGGGAGAAGATGAAGAGCTTGCACAGGCAAGAATGGAGTTGGCCAAAGCTGTAGCACAAGTGCTCAGGAATGGATTGGGTATACTAGGAATTTCTGCACCAGACCAAATGTAAGCGTATGAGAAAAATGACTAAACAGCATATTGGGATTTTAGCTCTGCTAGTCATCATATTACCAAGCTGCTCCTATTTCGATTTCTCACCAGATCTTCGGTTCTGCGATGACTTTTATGTAGTAGTAGAAGAAATGCCTGTACTAATTGGAGGCATGGCCGAGCTGCAACAAAAAGTAGTGTACCCTGAGCTTGCCAGAGAACGGGGTATAGAAGGACGGGTCACGGTTCAGTTTATAGTGAATAAATTAGGAGACCCCACCGAAGTACAAATGGTAAGAGGAATTGGAGGCGGAGCAGATCAAGAAGCTGTTCGGGTAGTTAAGCAGGCAAAGTTTGAACCGGGCAAACAAAACGGCAAGCCGGTTTGTGTTCAGTATCAGCTATCTATCAACTTTAGATTAGAGAATTAGGCTGGGGTTAGCTTTGTAAAACAAACAATCCCCTTCACCAACTGCTCTTCCACATTAAATCCAGCTTGACTGAAAAGCTTGTTGCTCTCCTCCACTGTCCAGAAATGAATCCCCCCAATTGCAGCAGATTCCTGCAAAAGACGACCATACCAGGCATCAGATTTAATAAGGTGCATCATAAAGAAAACCCCATCATCTTTAATAACGCGCTTGGCTTCGTAAAGAACTTTCAGCACTTCGGTAAGTTCATTAAGTGTTCCACCCATCACGATGCCGTCAAATGTTTTAGAGAAGAAAGGCAGTTCGCGCCCGTCCGCCCTCAGGAAATACATATCGGTTTCGTCCGCTTCGGCTTTGAGGCGTGCTTCTTCCAGCATCTGATACGAAAAATCGAGGGCAACAATGTTGGCTTTTTTCTGTGCGGCTTTTAGTGCCCGCCCATACAGAGCTGTAGAGCATCCTAAATCCAGATATAATCCACCTTCTTCAGGAGCAGTCCAGTCAATAAGCAGTTCATGTTCTTTTTCGATCGGAAATTCCTCTCCGGAAAGCAAGGAGAGCGACCGTTTTCGCCAGATGTCTTCGTAAATAGCAGCCGTGATTTTCCAGTGATTGGTGCTTTGGGCAATAGACGTGAATTCCGGCTCTTTCCCCAAAAGATCAATGATGTTGTTTTTTACCTGGTACTCGTCCCCTTCTTTAGAGCCCACGGTTCCGTTGAATGGGGTGGAAAGTTTGGCAACTTCATCAGGAATGGAAATTCCGGCTCGTTCATCTATGGGGGAGCGTAATTCAAGAGTCATAAAAACTAATCATTTTGTTTTGTGATGAATACGCCAAATAGCCCGAGGTGTTACAGCTATTTTTGCAGCACGATCGAGATTTGGGCACCTTTATCAACACTTAACATCCGGCCTGCATTTCCTTTGTTGATGCCGATTTCCAACATACCTGAACTTCCTATAAAAGCGGCGGGCTCGCCCTCCTCCACATCTCCAAACGTGGAGACAATTTTTTTAAGCATCGTATTGCCCACATAAATTTTCACATCCTTCTTTTTGATGTGTTCCTCTATTAGCTGCTGAGAGATATTGGTAATCAGGTTGCCAAACCGGTCAATATGAACTACCCAGCCCTGGAGACCGTCTTTATCAGCGATGGGAACCGCCCAGTGATAAGTAATCAACTCTTCAATCGGCTCACCTATTTCTTCAAAAGAAACACCATTGCTTAGATGGGCTGTAACGGGAGCAAAAATATCGCGACCGTGGAACGTCTTGGACAACCCTTCTTGTCTCCAGAAATCTTTATTGTTGAGCTTAATGGCCTCGTGTTCAAACTCATCAAAGAAAAGGGAGAAAATGCCATTATCAGGGCCAACAAAATACTGGTCTTTGATTTTCAGGGCGATAGGATGACGAGGCGTTCCCACACCAGGATCCACAACTACAAGATGTACGGTTCCGGGAGGAAAGAGAAAAGCAGCATTACGAACCACCCATGCTCCGGCCATAATGTCCTGCGGAGGTATATCATGAGAGATATCGATGAGGCGGGCATCGGGAGCAATTCCAAGGATGACCGCCTTCATAGCGCTCACATAATGGTCTTGCAGACCAAAATCAGATGTGAGGGTTATTATTTGACTCATCAGGCATAGCTGTTGAGCATCACTGGCATTACCAGCATTAAAATATCTTCGTTTTCGTTCTCTTCAGATGGTTTCACAATACCAGCGCGATTTGGAGATGAAAACTCAAAAGTGACTTCTTCGTCATCGATATTGCTGAGTACGTCACCCAGATATTTAGCATTAAAGCCAATTTCCATTTCTTCGTCGGAATACTCACAACTGATGGTTTCTTTAGCTTCACTGCTCATGTCGAGATCCTCAGCCCGAATGGTAAGCTTGTCAGAGCCCAGTTGTAATCTGATTTGGCGGGTGGTTGTACTCGAGAAAATAGCCACACGCTTTACCGTAGAAAGCATCTGCTCCTTGCTGATGGTCAGGAACTTGTCATTATCGCGGGGAATTACGGAGTCGTAATTTGGATATTGCTCGTTGATTAGGCGCGTAATAACAATGGTGCCCCCACTCTTGAAGCGGGCATGATCTTCTGTTACCGTCAGCTCACACTCTTCTCCATCAATAGTTTTCTGTATGAGGTTCAAGGCTTTATCAGGAACAATGAAATTTACGTCGTTATCAGCCGTAATTTCTTTGTTGGTATATTTCACCAGGCGGTGACCGTCGGTTGCCACAAATTTACTCTCATCGGTTCCAATCTGGAAATACACCCCCATCATAGCCGGACGCAGGTCATCACTCGAAACAGCAAACAATGTTTTATGGATGGCATTGTTCATCAATTCAGTAGTTGTGTTGATGCTGGTTCCATCATCCAGATTAGGAACTTCCGGAAACTCATCGGCATCGTCACCAACCAGCTTATAAGTACCTTTATCGGTACGAAAGTTGATGTTTTTACGATCATCAACATCAAAGAAAACAGGGATATTCGGGAGCTGACGCAAGGTCTCCAATAACCGACGTGCAGGAATGGCAACAGCGCCATCTTCTTCAATATCTGCATCAATATACTCTATGATCGAAATCTCAAGGTCGGTAGCCGTGAGTTTCAGTTTTCCATCTTCGCTTTCAAAAAGGATAGTTTCCAAAATAGGAAGCGTGGCTTTTGAGGGCACGGCTCCAATCACGGCCGAAAGCCCTTTATTGAGTTCGTTGCTCGATACAGAAAATTTCATAAATGCATTATTTAAATGGGTTAAAAGGCAATTTTCAACCAACAGTTGCCCTTTCAGTGGAGTGTGCTTATACTAAGAAATACTGGCTCTCTCTGCAACCGTAGAAAGTGCAATTTTCATCTCAAATAAGTCACAGAATATATCGTTTAAAGCGCTACAGTAACTTTTAATTTTTATCGCTGTTTTTTGATGAACCGATTCTTGCCCGCGCTTTTATTTTTTGTGATGATACCTATTCTCACAATCGCCCAAACTACACAGGCAAAGTATGGAAATGACTTTCTGACTACGGGGAGCGGTGCACGTGCCCTTGGAATGGGGAGTGCTCATACCGCGCTAACCAGCGATGTTACATCGGCTTATTGGAATGTGGCGGGTTTGGCAGAGGTAGAAACCCCGCAAATCATGTACATGCACTCCGAACGATTCAGTGGGATAGTTGGGTATGATTATGGTGCGGCGGCCCTTCCTCTGAAGTCAAGCAAGGGAGTGGTTTCCATCAGTTTCTTCCGTCAGGGAGTGGATAATATTGCGAACACACTGAATGCCTGGGATCGTGAACGGGATCAACCCAAAGGTAATGTGGAAGATTACATTACCCGATTCAGTGCGGCCGACATGGCGCTTTTCTTTTCCTATGCTCTTCAAAAAACAGAGCAGTTGTCTTATGGGGCTTCGGCAAAAATCATCCGTCAAAAATTAGGTCCTTTTGCAGAAGCCTGGGGGTACAGCCTGGATATCGGAGCGAAGTATAAGACCGATTTTGCCATTTTTGGAATTACCGTTCACGACATCACCACAATGCAAAAAATGTGGGATGTAAATGAAGGAGCCTTTGGTGATTATGAAGCACAGTTTGATAGCCTTGGCGCCACTCTCCCAACAGGGCAAAATGAGTTCGTGCTCCCGTCTGTAAAATTGGGAGCGGCTAAGTTATTCCCAATCGGAACGGACTTTCTGGTTTCAGCCGCAGCAGATGTTGATCTGCTTTTTGAAAACCGACAAGCTTATTACCTCAATGTGGGAAGCATGAGCATTGAGCCTCATGTGGGGAGTGAAATTTCTTATAAGGATATTATAGCATTTAGGGCCGGAGTCACCAATTTCATCACCGACCCGGTGTCTGGTTTTTCGGTTTCACCTACCCTTGGACTTGGTCTCAAGCTTTCTTCATTTGTGCTGGATTATGGATTTACCAGCTTTGCCGGCGCTTCCAGCGATTTAGGTTTTACCCACCGAATCTCACTTAGGTTTGATTTAAATCGGTGATCAGCTTCATATTGTTTATCTTTTAGAAATCCGATCATTCCAAAACTTCACATTTTGCGAATTATACTTTTAGGTCCTACCGCAGCTGGCAAAACCGAGCTTTCCCTTCAGCTTGCAGAGGAACTAGGTACATCGATCATTTCAGCTGATTCCCGGCAATGCTATAAGCATATTGATATTGGAACTGCTAAACCTTCATCTGAAGAATTAGATCGGGTTCAACATTATAATATTTCCCTGCTCGAGCTGGATGAAGATGACTCAGCTATGGATTTTCAAAAGCGAGCTGAGCAATGGGAAAAAGAAATTCTAGAGAGCTCAGAGCATGTGTTTTTTGTAGGGGGAAGTACTCTTCATCTCCAAAGCCTGATTCAACCCTTTAACGAGATGCCGGAATCGGATGAGGAAAACATCGAAAAGCTGGAAAGTCGAATCGAAAGCGAAGGACTTAAATCAATTTTTGGCATGCTAAAAGAAGTGGATCCTGAATACGCAGACAAAATGGACGGAATGAATCGTCAGCGGATTATCCGGGCACTGGATGTGTGGATGCAAACCGGAAAGCCTTTCAGCAGTTTTCACAGTAATGATAAAATTCAGCCCGATGAAAATACCATCGTATTTGGGTTGAGGTGGCCACGGGAAAAGCTTTACAGCCGCATCAACCGACGGGTGGATAATATGATGGAGCAAGGTTTGGCAGAGGAGGTTAAGTCCATACTGGAGGCGGGTCATTCCAAAGAACTACAATCGCTAAACACCGTGGGGTATAAAGAGATTATCAAATACCTGGACGGAGATTGGTCGCTGGAAAAAGCCATCGAAAAAATCAAAACAAGTACCCGGCGATATGCGAAACGACAAATTACCTGGTTCAGACGATGGGAGTTTATTCACTGGCTGGAAGCGGAAGAGCTGTCTGTCAAAGAGATGAAAGAAAGAATTGTGTTGAAGGTTGCACAAGGCTAAAGCCCATGCTTGTAAACTGAAAGATATTCAACCAAGGCAAGGCATCTCTTCAAGTACACAAGCAAGCCATCCATGGCTGTGAACAAATGGGAGTCAATCCTTAATCCAAGTTAGCAGCTAAGTTGCAGAAAGGTTAACTTTGGCACTCACTTAAACGAAGCCCGACTATGTACAAAGCGAAAGTAAATGTAACGCTCCGTCCATCTATTTTGGACCCCAAAGGTAAAGCTGCTCATCATGCTCTTCAGAATCTTGGTTTAAATGAAGTTCAGCAGGTTCGAATTGGTAAATTCATTGAACTGGATGTAGATGCAAAAGATGAAGCAGCAGCAAAAGAAATTGTAGAGTCAGCCTGTGCACAATTGCTGGCCAATGAAGTGATGGAAGATTTCGAAATTACCATCGAATCCTGATTCATGTTTCCGGTTGCTCAACATATCGATGAACTCGTGTTGTCTGGGACGGAAGTAGAAGAAACCACAGAAACCAAAGAGAAAGAAGAGGTCAAAGATGCGGTTAATACACCATGGCGACTGATTCTTTATGATGATGACATTCATACCTTTGAAGAGGTGATTTCCCAGCTGATGAAAGCCACTGGTTGCAGTTTATCTGAAGCCGAAGAAAAAACCTGGAAAGTTCACAACGAAGGAAAAGCCCTGGTGCATGAAGGCGAGTTTGAAGAGTGCCTTCGTATCGATGGTGTTTTAAAAGAAATTCAACTTGTTACCGAAATAAAAGGATAAAGAAAATGGCCACATTTGGCGTAGTAGTATTTCCCGGCTCTAATTGCGATCATGACGCATATCATGCCATGAAGCATGTAATGAATTGCGATGTTAAGTTCCTCTGGCACAAAGACACCGACCTTTCAGGTATCGACTTTTTGATTATTCCGGGAGGATTCTCATATGGAGATTATCTTCGGTCCGGAGCAATTGCCCGCTTCTCTCCCATTATGCAGGAAGTAGTTAAATTTGCAGATAAAGGCGGACCAGTAATGGGTATTTGCAATGGATTTCAGATTTTACTGGAAGCAGGACTTATCCCCGGCGCAATGATGCACAACCATAAACTTAAATTCGTTTGTAAGAATGTGTTCATCCGCTGCGAAAGCACAGATTCTCTTTTCACAAACTCACTCGAAGAAGGAAGCGTATTTGATATTCCGGTTTCACATGGTGAGGGAAATTACTTTATCGATCAGGCGGGGTTGAAATCTCTTCAGGATAATGATCAGGTTTTATTTAGATACTGTGATGTCAATGGTGACCTGACAGAAGAGGCTAACTTCAACGGCTCTATTGACCATATTGCAGGTATCTGCAACAAAGGAAGAAACGTTCTTGGGATGATGCCCCACCCCGAAAGGGCGATGGAAAAAATCCTGGGATCCGAAGACGGGAAACCCATTTTTGAGTCTATTCTAAACTCCCTTTCGGTAGCTTAATCACACTGATATGAGCACAGAAACACAACCGGAATTGACGCTTCACAGCGAAGGCCTTGTCAAACGCTATCGCAAACGCACGGTTGTGGATAATGTGTCGATTAATGTGAAACAAGGGGAAGTTGTAGGGCTTCTAGGCCCTAATGGTGCGGGTAAAACCACTACTTTTTATATGATGGTCGGGTTGGTTCGTCCAAATGCAGGAAAAATATTTCTGAATGAAAAGAATTTGACCGGTGAGCCGATGTATAAAAGAGCTCGCATGGGAATTGGGTATTTAGCTCAGGAAGCCAGTGTTTTTCGAAACCTGACCGTTCGTGAAAATCTTGAGTCGGTTCTTCAGTTTCTTTCCATACCCAAAAAGGAAATTGATATTAAGGTAGACAAACTCATTGAAGAGTTTGGCCTTCATAAAGTAGTAAACAGTAAAGGATACAGCTTATCTGGTGGTGAGAGAAGGCGAACGGAAATAGCCCGGGCACTTGTAACCGATCCTAAGTTTATTTTATTGGATGAACCGTTTGCCGGGGTAGACCCAATTGCTGTAGAAGATATTCAGCAAATTGTGTCAGGGTTGCGCCATCAGAATATCGGGATTTTGATTACCGATCATAATGTACACGAGACCCTTGCTATAACTGACAGAGCCTACCTGATGTTTGAAGGAAAGATCTTAATGGAGGGGTCAGCAGATAAGTTGGCAGAAGATGAGAAAGCAAAACAGCTGTATCTTGGAAAACAATTTAAACTAGACCGTTACACCTCAGAATCAGAATAAAAACATGAAAGAAGTAACAGTACAAGAGCTTAAAGAGAAAAGAGAAGCGGACAAAGATTTCTTCCTGCTGGATGTCCGTGAAGATGTTGAATACCTTGTTTCAAACCTTGATGGTGAGCATATACCATTGGGTCAGCTCGAAAACAGGAAGAAAGAACTCGAAGATAAAAAAGATGCAGAAGTGATCGTGATGTGCCGCAGTGGAAACCGGAGTTCAAGGGCAGCTTCATATCTTGAAAGTCAGGGTTTCGAAAATGTGGCTAACCTCAAGGGCGGAATGAAAGCCTGGGCTTCAGAAATAGACCCATCTGTGCCCGTAGCGTGATTCATTGTTCCGGCGCAGAGCGTCAGGAACGAGTTAGAAGTTATTCCTTGGAAAGCAGGAATCTTAAGCTAAAGCGGCAATCTGGTTGAGCAACTCTTGATTGCTGTCGGTGTTTTTAAGCACTTTCAGAAGGCCTAACATTGATTCTTTTGGGGATTTCTTGAGCAGGTATCTTCTCACCATATTGCGCTCTTCCAGAGAATCGGTGATGAACTTGTGCTCATTTCTTGTACCGGAAGCCGCAATGTTGATAGCGGGGTAAATACGGTCGTTGGCTAGCTCACGATCCAGAACTAACTCCATATTGCCGGTTCCTTTGAATTCCTCAAAAATAAGGTCATCCATTCGCGAGTTGGTTTCAATCAGGCAGGTCGCGATAATAGTAAGCGAGCCGCCCCCTTCAATTTTACGGGCCGACCCAAAAATCTTCTTGGGAATTTCCAGAGCGCGAATGTCTAAACCGCCAGAGAGTGTTCTTCCGCTGTTTGATTGAACAGCATTATAAGCTCGTCCAAGACGGGTCAATGAATCAATCAAAAGAACGGAGTCTTCTCCCATCTCTGCCTTTCGTTTTGCATATCCGAGAGCCATTTCGGTAATACGGATATGGCTTTGAGTGTTTTTATCATTGGATGAAGCGAATACCTCGGCCTGGGTAGAGCGGATGAAGTCGGTGACCTCCTCGGGGCGTTCATCAACCAAGAGTACACTTACATGAAGATCATCGGGATAGTTATCGTTAAGAGATTTGGCAATTTTTTTAAGAAGAACGGTTTTACCGGTACGTGGAGGAGCTACAATCAAAGAGCGCTGGCCCTTTCCTATGGGGGCTACCAAGTCTAATACCCGCATTTCAACATCATCGGCGTTATGACCCATTTTAATCCAGTCAACAGGCATAATAGGTGTCTGTCGCTCAAACCGGCTCGACTTAGTCCAGGCCTCAACAGGGCGGCCATTCACTATTTCAACTGAGGCTACATGTTTATGGCCTTTATTGTCTTCTTCAAACTCTCCCTCTAAAACCAGCCCTGGACGCAAATCAAGCTCTTTTACTTCATCAGGTTTTAAAAATGGGTCTTGTGGTTGATATGAAAATTCGTAATCCAGTTTTCTGATAAAGCCCCAACCCTTGGAGTTGATTTCCAGAACGCCAGCATATCTGCCTGCAATCCCCTGGTTGTTTTTCCAGTAAAATTTAGGGATGAATACGTTACCGCCCTTACTATTATTGTTATTGCGGTTTCGTTTGTTCTTATTACGATTTTTTCTACGTGCCATTAGCTTCTGTATGTTATTAATCCTTCTCCCGAAATCGAAAAGTGAGATTCAAATATGTTTATGAATTGAAAAGGAGGGAAGGGAAAAAAGAGGTGCGGAGTTTATAAATCCGCACCATTTGTTTAAGTAGATAAGAAAAAGATACAAATGTTTTTGTTGATACCCAATCCAATTACCTAACGGTAGTGGATTCATTTATCCAGCTGTAGCAAGGCATCAGAGAACCATCTACTTTAATTTGTTGTCCATTCTCAAGATTAAGAGTGAAGAACTTATCCTCTGTTGAAGGTGTAACAGCTTCAAAGTTTGGAAGTTGCCTGTTAACCGTACTTGCCACTGAAGGGTCTTCTTTTTTAGCCCGGTTGAGGTAATCAACAACTAACCAATAAACAACACGATCTTGTGCTTCAAGCTTACGGTCGCTGGTACATTGAGTAACAGCAGCCCCGTAAATGGTTGCCATCTTGATGTATGCATTACCATTTTTTGGCTCAATTTTTAAGGCACTTTGTACATTGCTTTTAGCAGCGCTAAGTTTTTCAAGACTAATATTAACATCTGCCAGGTCAAGATAAAGCTGAACTTTGTCTTTTTCTGCAGAAGCGCGATCTAAGGCTTCTTTAAAGTACTTTGCGGCTTCAGCATAGTTTGCATTACCTTTTGCAAGCTCGGCAAGCTGTAGTGCTGAATCATACGTAGGTTCAAGCTCATTGATCTTTATAAGCGCTTCTTTACGCTTTTGACGATTTTCCAGCTCTTCATAAGCACTTTCTAAGGCTTTCCATGCAGCCAGGTCTTTAGGATTTTCTTTTACTATTGGTGTAAAATAAGCAACCTGCTCTTCCGGAGAACCAAGAAGTTTCTGCTGCTGCTCCTCTATATACTCAAGCTTCTCTCCCTCTACAAGAGGTTTTACAGTATCTATTAAAGCCTGTGCTTTTTCCTTGTTGCCTTTATCTACGAGGTTGCCGAGGGCCTGTCGCAGGTAATACCCATCACCCATTTCAATAGCTCTCTGGGCATTAATATCGAACAGCTGGGCGTAATCAGCATAAGCTTTTTGAAGGCCATTATCGATATAATCATAGTTCTGCTGGTAGAAACGGCCACGTTTAAAGATAATATCAAAACGGCTTTCCTGATTATTGCCAAAAAGTTCGAGGCTTTCATTTAACAGTGTTAAAGCAGTGTCAAGGTGTGCGGATCTTGCGCCCGGGTCTTGTTTGCCTCTTGCAATTTCTTCATAAATAGTAACCAGACGGTTATACTGTGTCTCCAGTTTAAACTGAGGGTTGCCTTCGAGTTTTTCTGGCTGTGCACATGCCATCCATTTTCCATATTTGAGGGCAAACTCATAATCTCCATTCTTATAATTAGAGTAAAAAAGAGAATAAGCTGCTAATGGAGAAAGCCCATCAGGAGGGGTTTGTTTACAATTTGCTTGCGCATGTGTGAGGGAAGAGCTAACAAAAAGAATCCCTATAAGTGTTATTAATTGCTTCATCGATCTTGTGTTGTTTATACCATTTTAACTAATAAACTAATCAGATAGTTTAATTATTATATAAGTGAGTTTCAGCTTAATTAAGTTTTTGTCGGAAAAACATAAGCTCTGATAAATTAATGGACAAGTTCAGCGCCCAAATTTTTTCTCTTATTAAGTTATTATTAGTGGTTCCTCTCAACCCGTAGCGGATACTTATATCCACAGAAGAGCGTGACCTTGGATCAGGAGAAATTATTCCTAAACCAGCAGAAAACCAAAGAGTGCTTATGTCTTGCCCCTCAATATTAAGGTGGCCTGAGTCATAAGAAATCCCACCGCCGTACCTAAAGTTTGACCAAAAACTGGATGAATTCGTTCTGTAAGGGTGATATTCAGCTCCTAAACCAGCTTTAATCCTGTCGCTCATGTATGATAATTCACTATTTGGGTCAAAGGCGGATTCATAATCACTCCACTGTTCATAAAGACCTTCAAGTGAAAAATTAACTAAGCTGGTTGGATAATAAGTCAATCCGGCATTTATTTCTAGAGGCAATGTGATTTCTCCTTCCTGAGCCCCTCTTAAAGGAACTTCTTGCTCCTGCCCATTCACAAATTTTGTAACAGTAGTCTTTTCCTGGGCATCAATAGTAATTGGCAGAGTAGCAGAAGCCCCAAGGCTTATGCGATCATTAGAACGAAATAAATTATTGAAAGAGAACAGCGCGCCAAAGCGATGTCCTATGGTTGTGCCTGTTACTTTACTGTCAGAGTTGCTGGTTGTATAGCCTGATTGACTAAAAAACACATCCTCTGAATTATTTTGTGAAATAAAAGTTAGTGAAGGCGCATACCCCACAGAAATATTCTTATTTATAGTCCAGCCAATGCCGGCTTCAATCTTATTGATTCCCCCGGCTCCTCGTACATCTGAAGCATAATTAATTACATTGTCGGGAGAGGAGACGGTAGAATCTATATTTACAAAACGATAATTTGAGCGGGTTACGGAGTACACCGATCCGGAAATACCCAGCTTTTCCCTAATTACAGGAAATGTAACCTGAAGATAACCGGCTTCCAGCAATTGATTTACACTTTTGGATGAACTTCCGGTTGCACGAAATTGTGACAAGTTAAAACCAGTTGAGGCCGTCGTTAAAAAATTCTTACCCCATAAAGCAGGGTTCTGTAGAGAATTGGAATCCATATTATCCAGAGAGACTCCTAAAATCCCCAGCCCCAGTTCTCTGGTGTTATTGTTATCCGTTGGGAAACCCACTCCAAAAAGGGAATAAAAGGAACCACTTCTGCTTTGGCTGGCCCCTTCAATTTGAGCCAATAATTCTTTTGCAGGAAGCAATAACAGGACTAATATTATAAGTCGATTCATCTTCATCATTACTGTTGATCTGATAATGAGGTGATAATTAGTTTAGGTTTCAGGTCATCGGAGGCAGTGTGGTCGTAGAATAATGTAGAGCGCAGGTGCCCGGCGGGAGAGCCTATTCCAAGGATTAATTCATTTCGGCTTTCATTCCCAAAAAGCACATTATTTACGTAATTGGTCACATTGACTTTGACTGCGCGGTCTTCCTCAGAGGGTGTTCCGGAAAAATTGGCTGAACCAAACTGATACTCATACACAGGTTCAACAGGTCGTTCGTAGAACAGATTTAGTCGGCTTATGGATGGTCTGTGATGATTTGCCGGCAGACTTTCATCTAACAGCTGTTCGGCTTCATAAAGAATAAGGTCTGCACGAATTATGTTCTTTGTGTTACTTTCTGCTTTAAGCAAAGAGTCTGGCATGCTGATTTTCATCAGGCTTTCGAGGGTAGAATGTAAAGGAAAAGTATTTGGAGAGTTAATGGCTCCGGATCGTTCTACCGTAAAACCAAAGTCGCGCAATGGAATCCCAACGGTATCAGTAGTATCAGAACTCACGCCATTTATTAACATAAACCGGGCACTGCCTGGCCGTGTAAAAGAAATTTTAGCGTTGTTTTGATTAGAAACCAAAGCTATACCCTTTAACTCAGAAACATAAAGCGAATCAGCATTGGCATTATCGTTGAAGTAATAGCTTTTATATTTATCAACCCACTGCTGACTTAAGTCAACAATAATATTTTTTTCCTGATCTACGGTGAAAGATCCAACCTGGGTTCCGTATTGGATTTCATCGTCAACCCGTAAAGAACGCCCCCTCCACTGTGTGTTGATTTCATACATAGTGAAGTCGGATTGTGAAAGGGTATCACCATATGTTTCGAGGCTGTCGAGCTGCAGCTGTAGTTTAAGTAGGAAGTCCTCGCCAATACTAATGGAGTCGGGAAGGTTATGGCTTCTGGCGGGCTGTAAAAGTGTTAAAACATTAACGTCACCAAAAACAGGATCCGAATAGCTGCCAAATGGGATTTGATCAGGTCTCCCGGAATATCCGTTATAGCTAAGCGCCTCTGTATTTGATACTGTGAGAGTATCGAAAGTTAGGGTAGGCCGTTCTACAAATTCGCCACCAACGCTTCCGGGATCCTCACATCCATTAAAAATTATAGCTAGGGTTAACAGTGAAATACATAAGGAAAAAAAGCCCTTATTTGTTCTGCTCATTAAATAAGTATTTAAATTGTTCTCTATCTATTATTCGGCATCAGAAATAGACCGATAGTATTCGGCAAACTTGTCAGACACATCTTCCGGGGAACCCTGAATTTTTGTGGGTTTAATTCCCAGCTCCTTGAACATGTCATCAAACTCATCTTTCAGGTAATTACCCGTAACAACATGGTCGCTGTATTTTAGCCCGAGTTTAAGAAGATCAACTCTGCCTTCTTCAGTCAGATTGTCAATATCGGTGTCGGCTGGAAGCCCAAGAAGCTCTAGCACTCTTGCAGAATCTGAGTCACCTTCATTTATAGGATGATGCAGATTGTATACAATTTGAGTGTTTTTAAAGATTTTCTCGTCCTTATATTTAGTTCGCACTAAAAGCGGAATCAGACCAGCAGGCCAGTCGTGGCAGTGAATGATGTCCGGTTCCCAGCCGAGCTTAATAACTGTTTCCAGTACACCTTTATTGTAGAAGGCCAGGCGCTCATCATTATCTTCATAAAACTCATCAGTATCGGGCTTTTTGAAGAGGCCTTTTCTCTTGAAATAAGTGTCGTTATCTAAGAAATAAACCTGCAGCTTAGCATTGGGAATGCTGGCCACTTTTATTTTCATGCTTTCAGTGTTTTCACCCACTTCTACTTCAATACCAGAAAGGCGAATAACCTCATGGAGCCTGTTGCGGCGGTCATTGATAGACCCGTATTTAGGTAGCAGAATTCGAATTTCGAATCCTTTGTCTTGAAGTGATGCAGGCAAGAACCGAAGTAAATCGGCGGTATAAGTCATGCGTGCAAATGGGGAGATTTCTGCTGCAACGTAAAGAATTTTCATAAATATATGCTCTCAGTGATTACTCTTCGTTAGAGATTGCGTTATTGTCTTTCATGACTTTATTGAGATCCTCATCATCATCTAATGAGTAAAAGTCTAATAGGGTATCGCCCCGCAGGCCAAGTCTCAGTGTTTCCACAGAGATGACGTCGGAGGGCTGGATATTTCCTAAGTTTACATTACTTCCAAACTTTCGAATGAACCAAACCTGCTGTTCTTTTTGCGGGGCTTCGAAAATCAATTTTTCTTCCGGTATTTGATCGGTAATTTCTTCTATTAAGCCAGAGCGGACTTCGCCATTGGGGCGAAACACACCAACGGTTCCGCTTTCACGGGCTTCACAAATAACTTTTTCGGCGCCGGCACTTAACTCTTTTTCAATAATGCGAACCCATTTGTATGGAGGAATTATGTCGTTTGGGTTTTTACTGCCTACCTCAGAATAAACGGTAAACTCTTTACTTAGTTCTTTAATGATGGCTTGTTTTCTTTCATCAGAAAGCCAGATCGTACCATTAGAGACCTCTACATACTTTATGCCATAGTTCTTCATTAGCTCTACATATCCATCCAGCTGGTCGCGAAGCACATAAGCCTCAAAAAGTGTTCCTCCAAAATAAACAGGAATACCGGCATTATGGTAAACAGCGATTTTTTCTTCCAGGTTTTGGGTGACATACGAAGTACCCCACCCGAGCTTTACAACATCAATATAGTTGGAGCAAGCTTCTACAAAGTCTTCGGCCTGACGAACACTGTATCCTTTATCCAGCCCCATAGTAAGGCCTTTGGTTCGTGGTTTTTCAGTTCGCTTGGGTAAGTGATTTAGTGAAAACGCCATATATGTATTTTAAAATATCTAAGCCTGAAATATACAAAAACACCTTCTGTATATGAAATCAAGCATTTTAGATTAAGTATTGCTGTTAATTCGTCTGTTACTTAACTCTGTGAGATGTTGTATCTGTCCTTCATCAACTTTATCTAACATCTCTTGAGTATATCTCCATAGCCAATTGCCAGAAGAAGTTCCCGGTATATTCATTCGGTGAGTACTATCTAATCCCATATAATCTTGCAGCGGGAATATAGCCTGATCTGAAACCGAAAGCATTCCTAAACGGATAAATTCCCAATGCATGTTTTCTCCTGACGAGCGTGTGTATGTCCGGGCCCGGTGCTGCTCTTCCTGGTTGGTTGTATTGTACCAGCCCAGAGCAGTGTCATTATCGTGAGTTCCTGAATAAGCTACGCTGTTTTGAGAATAATTGTGAGGCAAGAAGCTGTTTGTTGAGTCTGAATCGAAGGCGAATTGAATAATTTTCATCCCCGGGAAGTTATACTTGTCGCGAAGCTTTTCGACCCCCTCGGTCACAAAGCCAAGGTCTTCAGCGATAATGGGTAGCTCGCCACATTTTTCTAAAATAGTATCAAACAGTTTTTCTCCGGGACCGGGAACCCACTTTCCTTTTTCAGCTGTTTTTGCCGAAGCTTCTACTTCCCAATATGCGTCAAAGCCACGGAAGTGATCAACCCGAATGGCATCACAGGCATTAAACATGTGCTTAAAGCGATCTACCCACCAGGAAAACCCGTCTTTTTCAAGCTCATCCCATTTATATAGGGGATTTCCCCAGAGTTGCCCGGTTTTGCTGAAATAGTCAGGGGGCACCCCTGCAACAAGTTGTCGGTTTCCTTGTTTATCAACTTCAAAATATTTCGGGTTAGCCCAAACATCAGCACTATTGTGATCTACAAAAATAGGAATATCACCAACTACCCGGATTCTGCGATCGTTGGCATATTTCTTTAGATCGTTCCACTGATTATTGAATTCAAACTGCAACCAATACTGGAGCTTTATTTCTTCGGAAAATTTCTCCCGGTATGCTTTTAGTGCTTTTGGTTTACGCTGAGCAATATCTTTATCCCAGGTATTCCAGGGCTGTTTATCATAATGAAGCGAACAAGCCATAAACAGAACATAGTCATCAAGCCAATGTTTATTTTGCTTTTTAAAAGCATTGAAGGCCTGTTCTTCTTCTTTCTTCAGGTTTTTATAAAATCGATCGGAAGCGAGTTTGTATACCTTATCTTTATTCTCAAAGGAAGCTTCATAATCTGCACTTAAGCCGGAGGGCAACTGAATATCTTCAATCTCTTTTTGAGTTAATAACCCTTTTTTGTGCAGAATATCAGGACTAATCAGATATACATTTCCGGCAAAAGCAGAATAGCTTGCATAAGGCGAGTTTCCGTACCCCGTAGGAGTGAGCGGTAGTACCTGCCAGATGGTCTGATGTGTGCGTTCTAAAAAATCAATGAATGTGCGGGCTTCAAAACCAAAATCTCCCATCCCATATTTACCAGGAAAGGATGTTGGATGAACTAAACAACCGCAAGAGCGTGGAAACCTCATCTATATGCTAACTCTTAGGTTTTAAAATTACACCAGCCAAAGGTGGTATTGTGATTGAAATGTTTGCTTTTTGGTTATGCCAGTCTCCCCATTCGGCGTGTATCTTGTTATCTCCGGCATTACTGCCACCATAAAATTCTGAGTCACTATTGATTAACACTTCATATTCTCCCGCGTGTGGAACTCCCACCTTATAACCATAATGAACGGTAGGGGTAAAGTTAAGGATCACAATGACAAAATCTTCAGGATCTTTTGCCCTGCGTACAAAAGAAATAATACTGTTATCGGCATCACTGATATCGATCCACTCAAAACCCCGCCAGTCAGAATCGACTTCGTGCAGTGCTTTTTCTTTTTTGTTGATACCATTTAAATCTTTAATCAGAAGCTGTACGCCCTGGTGTTTTTCCCATTCCAGCAAATGCCAGTCAAGGGATCTCGACTCACTCCATTCCGACCATTGTCCAAATTCACACCCCATAAATAGCAGGTTTTTTCCAGGGTGGGTATACATATACAAATAAATGAGTCGGAGATTTGCAAACTTCTGCCAGTCGTCACCGGGCATTTTTGACAGCATTGCCTGTTTCATGTGCACTACTTCATCGTGAGAAAAAGGAAGCGTAAAATGCTCTGAAAAAGCATAAATCAAAGAAAAAGTAAGTTGGTCCTGATGGTATTTTCGGAAAATAGGATCCTTCTCAATATAGGCGAGGGTGTCGTTCATCCATCCCATATTCCACTTAAAGTCGAAGCCCAGACCGCCGGTTTCGGTTGGGCGCGATACGCCACCCCAGGAAGTAGATTCCTCGGCAAAAGTAATCACTCCGGGGAAATGGTGGTGAACGGAATCATTAAACTTTCTCAAAAAATCGATGGCTTCAATGTTTTCTCTTCCGCCATATTGATTGGGTACCCACTCCCCTTCATCCCGCGAATAATCCAGATACAGCATTGAAGCAACGGCATCAACCCTTAAGCCATCAATGTGAAATTTGTCGCACCAATAAATGGCATTAGAGATGAGGAAATTCTGAACCTCTGTGCGGCCGTAATTAAAGATGCAGGTACCCCAGTCTTTATGTTCGCCTTTTCGGGGATCGTCATGCTCGAATAGCCCGGTGCCGTCAAAGCGGCGAAGGCCATGATCATCTTTAGCAAAGTGGGCTGGAACCCAATCAACAAGTACACCAATATCATTCTGGTGACATTGATCCACGAAGTACATAAAATCTTCGGGGGTGCCGAAGCGACTGGTTGGAGCGTAATAACCCGTAATCTGATAGCCCCAGGAGGGATCGTAAGGGTGTTCAGCAACGGGAAGCAACTCAACATGAGTGTATCCTAAGTCTTTCAGATAAGGGACAAGCTGATCGGCCGTTTCCCGGTAATTCAAGAATCCAGGGTCTTCGCCTACCTTTCGGCGCCATGACCCAAGATGCATCTCATAAATGGAAATAGGTTGATCTTGCGCTTGTTTTTGCTGACGGTTTTTTAACCATTTTTGGTCTCCCCAGCTATAGTTCTCAATATCCGCAACAATGGAGGCAGTGCCGGGCCGCAGCTCAGAATAGAAAGCAAAAGGGTCCGATTTTTTAAGAGGCGGGTCTTGAACGGGCGATTTAATTTCGTATTTGTAATAATCACCTTCTTTGACGTGTGGGATAAAAAGTTCCCAGATTCCCTGGTCATGAAACTTCCTCATCCGGTGAACCCGCCCATCCCAGTTGTTAAATTCACCGATTACGCTTACACGCGAGGCGCTTGGAGCTGTAACCACAAAATGAGTTCCATCAATACCATCAATTGTTCGCTGATGGGCGCCCATAAATTCATATGCCTGATGGTGGTTTCCTTCACCCCAGAGCTGCAGGTCAAAATCACTGATTAGAGAATTAAACTGATAGGCATCTGTTATAGTGAATGAATTGCCTTTATGAGGAGTGATTTCTAACTCGTAGCTAAACCTGTTTTTTCTGCGGGCAAAGATACGCTCGAATAATCCTTTATCAGAAATACGATCCATTTCATATTTCTTTTTGCCAATAAGGATGATTACAGATTTTGCTTCCGGGCGAAAGGCGCGGAGTACTAACTTAGTCTTTCCATCAACTTCAGCATCATGAAGTCCAAGAACCGAGAAAGGATCGCCATGAGATCCATCAGATATTGATCCAATAATTTCTTTTGAAAGCGTTGAACTCATTGCTGTATTTGAATTCGAAAAGGGCGCTAAAGATACTAAAACTTTAACAAATGTCTGTCTTCATTTAAAGTGCTTTCAATTGCTTGATTCTATATTTTGTGTGTATGAAGAACTCTGGTTTTATTGCTCGGCGGTACCTGTTTTCCCGAAAACACATCTCGCTGATTTCCACACTTACCTTTATAAGCATTACCGGCATAACCATTGGTACAGCTCTGTTAATTGTGGTTTTGTCTGTTTTCAATGGTTTTTTTGATGTAATAAAAAACTTCCTGCTCTCCTACGATCCGGATGTGAGAATTGAGGCATCGGGGGCGGCTACCTTCGCACAAAACGAAGAAATGATGGAGCAAATCAGGAGCCTGCCCGAGGTGAGAGTGATTTCCCCCTATGTTGAGGGTAAGGCGCTTCTGGCTCTTGAAGGAGTTCAAAATGAAGTGGTGGATGTAAAAGGTGTAGAGCGGGATCTTTTTTTTCAGCTGGTAGATATTGAAGAAAGTATTACAACGGGTGTTTTTGATATTTCAGTGCGGGACCGTACCCCGGGAATTATAGTTCACGAAGAGCTGAAGAACAGGCTGAGGCTAAATAATGGAGATGATATTGCTCTGTTAAGTGCGGCTGGAATGAAGAATGCCCTAACCCAAATAACCGTGCCACAAACATACCGGTTTGATCTTCGCGGAGCCTATTTTTTGCAACAAGTAGCGGGCGGGCCAAAGGTGTTTGTGGACATTGAAGCAGCGAAAAGACTTTTCAGGGCACGAAATGAAATATCCGGAATGGATATTAAGCTTCAAAAAAATGAAGATGCTGAAAAAGTTAAAAAGGAGCTTCAGGCTATGCTGGGCACTGACTTCGAGATTTCTACCTGGTATGACCTCCAGAAGCCGCTGTACGATGTAATGTATCTTGAAAAATGGGGCTCTTTTGTGATTTTGATTCTTATTGTGATTGTAGCCGTGCTCAATATCATCGGCTCACTTACTATGATTGTGATTCAGAAGCAGCGAGACATAGGTATCCTAATGTCGATGGGTTACAGCAAGGCCGGTATTAAATCGATATTCAGAAAGCAGGGATTATATATTGGGTTGATTGGTTGTGGAATAGGCGGCTCGCTGGGATTATTACTAAGCTGGCTTCAAATGAAATTTGGATTGGTAAAGCTGTCTTCGGCTTTTATCATTGATGCTTACCCGGTACAGATTAGTCCTTTTGATGTGGTTATAATTCTTGCGGCGAGCTTATTGCTTTGTGTGCTGGCAAGTTGGTATCCGGCGCACCGGGCGTCTCAGGTTCAGCCCGCTGATGCGGTTCGGTATGAGTGATTGGGTGTTTAAATTATCAGGCTGGAGAAGGCTATGTTTTCTCTTAAATAAAAGTATGTATAGGTAAAAGTTGCTGAAAAACGGTAAAAAGGTCACCCATCACTTAATCACTGATCACCCCTCATTATACACATCCGGCAGGTCATTTTCGTAGAGGATGATATCGCCGGCCCGGGCATGCTTTTGAACGAGTTCATTAGCGTCGAATAAGCTACTAACAACCCGAACATTTATGGCGGCACTGTCATGTTTTTTTATTCCCTCCAAAATTGGCTTAG
The DNA here is from genome assembly GCF_040218225.1 of Gracilimonas sp. Taxonomy (NCBI): domain Bacteria; kingdom Pseudomonadati; phylum Balneolota; class Balneolia; order Balneolales; family Balneolaceae; genus Gracilimonas; species Gracilimonas sp. The sequence goes on along the minus strand of NZ_JAVJQO010000004.1, from coordinate 410,235 downwards.
CTCTTTCTTCTCCCACCAAAACAACCAGGTCAAGATTTGCTTTGCCGATGGATTCGCCGAACTTTTTGTTTTCGTCTCGTTCAATTTCACCCAGTTCTACCATTCCCGGAGTTATGATAATTCGTTGTCCTGAATTAAACTGGCTCAAAATCTCCACGGCATTTTTGGCACCAACCGGGTTTGAGTTAAAAGCGTCATCAATTACAAAAAGCTCTCCTTGTTTCTTAAGCTCAAGGCGGTGTTCAACAGGTTCGATCTTGGCAGCAGCCAAAGCCATTGTTTTTAAGCGCAACCCGAAGTGATGCCCCACTCCTACTGCCAGCAATAGGTTCTGGACATTGTGAGCCCCAAGCAGTTGGGTTTGAAAGCGTTCGTATTCACTATCTATTTTAACATCGAACTCCATTCCAGAAGTGTCATAAGAAATATTGGAGCCTCGAATTGCGCCATTATCCAGCCCAGTCAATATCCGGTTTATTTCGGTGCGGTCAGCCCCCATTTGGGAAACGCGGGGATCGTCCGCATTTAGAATGGCAACATCACCGGCCACAAGGTTATCGACCAATCTTGCTTTTTCCCGGGCAATTACCTCCTGAGATCCAAAAGTTTCAAGGTGAGCAACCCCAACATTGGTAACTACGGATATATCGGGTTTGGCTATATTGCACAGCTCCTGAATGTTGCCTTCATAACGGGCACCCATTTCAAGAATTAATATTTGGTGATGAGACTGAAGATCGTTGTTGATGACCTTACAGATACCCATTGGGGTATTATAACTCCCGGGAGTGGAGCACACATTGAATCGTTCTTTCAGCAAATCCCGGATCATGAACTTGGTGCTGGTTTTACCATAGCTTCCAGTGATGGCAATTACTTTAAGGTCTGGCATGGAAGCCAGCTTCCGGCGTGCTTGTTTCTTAAACCCGTGTTGGATGTATAACTCTACAGGCCTTGTAATTAACCCGGCAATAAAAATGAAAAATGGAACTATCATGGCACCAAAAGCCCAGCCGAAAACAAGGATAGTCAAATCAAACCGCTGGAGCCCCGAAAAGTAATTAGGAAGCTGAGCTTCCAGAAAAGGAATCATTCCGGTAAATCCCAGCCAGGTAAAGAGAACAGGAAAAAAACTACAGAAAAGGGTATAAGGAATCATCAGCCGGATTACACGGGGTGTAAATACTAACGGCTTTTTAACTTTCTCTGGCTTGTATTTTGAAACAGTGCCAAACCAAAAATAGCTTATCACAAAAAAGAATACAGAGAGCGAAGAATAGGTAAAGGTGTCTAACAACCATCCGTCAAACCAGATAAAAATGAAGATGAAGACGTTCAGCAGAGCGATGTTGACAGGAATTACTTTCTCATCCCAGTGACCTTTCAGCCACTGCCAATACTCATTGTTTTTATATCCCATCTGCTGATAAGTATGTAAGAAAAAGCGCATGCGATACCAGGTATATCGCAGGAAAATGAGGCAGAACAGAATGGCGCCGGCATCAAGAAGTGTATAGTACCAGTTCAATATGTTTGATTTTAGTTAATTGTGCAGATGATAAGATATTCAGAAGTTAATAAGAGGTTAACAACGTAACAGAAAGTCGAAATTGGTTGATAACCCCCCTATATTCACCGCCACTAAATTAAATTGTTTCAAGTAACGCAGCCAAATATATGAAATTAATTATCCCAATGGCCGGTCGCGGGACCCGTGTTCGCCCTCATTCTCACACCGTTCCAAAGCCGCTTCTTCCTGTAGCAGGAACGATGATCATAGAACGCATTGTCGAGACCTTTAACCGAACATTGGATCGTGATATTACGGAGATTGTGTACATCCTGGGTCCGGATTTTGGGGAAGACATCAAACAGCCGCTGCGCGAAATGAGTGCCCGCCATAAGGCAAAGCCGATATTTGAAGTTCAGGCTGAAGCGCTTGGGACTGCCCATGCCGTTTCTTGCGCCAGCGACCATTTGGATGGCGAGGTTATCATTGCTTTTGCAGATACTATTTTTGACAGTGAAGAACCTTTTGAACTGGGCGATGCAGATAGTGTGATCTGGCTAAAAAAAGTAGAAGATCCTTCCCGTTTTGGGGTGGCCGTTTATGAAGGGGATACCATTACTGGTTTCGTGGAGAAGCCCAAAGAGTTTATCTCAGACCTCGCCATTATTGGAGTGTATTATTTCAAGAGCGGAAAAGCACTGAAAGAGAAAATCGATAAAGTAATCGGCGATGACATGCGCGGCCCGGGTGGAGAATATTTCCTCACAGCTGCCCTGGACATGATGATTAAGGAAGGCAAAGTATTCAAAACAGCCACGGTTGATGAATGGCTGGATTGCGGAACGCTGCCCGCCTGGCTGGAAACCACAGGCATCATCACTGAAAAAGAATTTAATGGGGTTGATGAAAGTAAATATCCGGGTTCCAAAATTATTCCTCCCGTATTTCTGGGTGAAGGAGTGAAAATAGAAAACAGTACGATTGGGCCTAAAGTAAGCGTGGAAGCGAATACGGTTATTAAAAACTCAAAAGTTGAAAACACCATAATCAGGGACCACGCCACGCTGGAAGGTGTGGAGACAAAAGGCTCAACCATTGGCGCGTATACTTCTCTCAAGAATGTAAAGGGAAAGGTGGATATTGGAGACCACAGCGCTTTGGACGTTGATTAGTTGCTAAGCCACATAGAGTTAGGGTATAGGCCCCGGGTTTCCGGGGCTTTTTTATTTTCTGGAAAAACGAATCAGCAGAGCTTTTATAGCCACTTTTGAACGCTGGCCATCCCATACAAGTTGAAGTTATCAGGTAACCGAAAGTTAACTTCACAATTACATTTAAGCAGTTTCTTTATGGGATGGAAAAAGACACTTATTATTTCACTATCAATTTTGGTTGGTGCTGCGGCCATTATTGTGCTTATTTTTTCAACCGAACCTGAGGCATCCCGTTCCGGGGCAACTAAAGAAACCGCGATGCTGGTGGAGGTCAATAAAGCTGAACAAGGAAATTTCACCCCAATCATACAAGCAACAGGAACGGTTCAACCCTCACAAGATATAGTACTGAGTTCCAGAGTAAGCGGCGAAGTAGTAAACCGTTCTGACAAATTCACTCCGGGAAGTTATGTAAAAAAGGGAGAGGTCTTGTTGCAGATAGACCCCTCAGATTATAGGAATGCCGTCCGTCAGGCCGAAAGTGAATTGAGGCAGGCGAAGTCTGAGCTTCAATTGGAAATGGGACTTCAAGAGGCAGCAAAGAAAGAATATAAACTGCTGGAAGACTCTCTGGCTCCAACCAATAAGGCATTGGTACTGAGAGAACCTCAACTCGAGTCAGCTAAATCTCAGGTGGCTTCAGCTGAGGCTTCTGTAGAGCAGGCAAAGCTGAATCTCCAAAGAACGACAATTAAAGCACCTTTTGATGCATATATCCTGAACAGGAATGCGAACTTAGGATCGCTGGTTGCTCCCGGACAGGATTTGGGGCGGCTTGTTGGAGTTGATTATTATTGGGTAGAGACAACCATTCCCCTGTCGAAACTGAGATGGCTGGATTTTTCTGGAGAAGAGAATTCTCCGGGTTCAGAGGTGGTAATAAGAAACCGGACAGCATGGGATGAAGGAGAAACACGTACAGGCTATCTGTTTAGAATGCTGGGATCGCTGGAAAATCAAACACGTTTGGCCCGGATACTCGTCGAAGTTCCCGACCCGATGGCTCTTGAGAGAGAAAATGATGGGAAGCCCGGATTGATTATAGGCTCATTTGTCGAAACACGGATAAAAGCAAAACCTCTAGAAGATGTCGTTCGATTAAACCGGGATTATTTGAGGGCGAATGAGACGGTATGGGTAAAAGAAGGAGATTCATTAAGCATCAGGAATGTGAGCATTCTTCTTCAGGATGCAAACTATGCTTATATCACGGAAGGGTTAGCGGGCGGAGAGCAAGTTGTTACTACAAATCTGGCCAGCGTAACAGCCGGGGCTCTGCTGCGGCTTGAGGATTCATCAACTCGTAATCCCGAATAAATGAGCCGCTCAGAGTCAAATAAAGAAGGTTTATTTTCAGGTATCATAGCCTATATGGCGAGGAAACCTATTGCAGCAAACTTATTGATGATCATTTTGCTGGGCGGTGGAATCTGGACGATGTTCAACATCCAGAAAGAGGTTTTCCCACAATATGCGCTCGACTTTGTTGATGTAAGTGTGGTTTATCCCGGAGCTGCACCTGCTGAAGTTGAGCAGGGAATATTGCGGCCTGTAGAAGAGGCAATCCGTGGAGTACAGGGAATTAAAGAAATTACTTCAACAGCTGAAGAAGGCTCCGGAAGCGTCTCAATTGAGTTAGTTAGCGGGGCTGACCGGATGCAGGTTTTTCAGGATATTGATCAGGCAGTGAACCGGATCAATACATTCCCGGATGATATCGAGGAACCCGAGGTGCGACTTCAGTCAAATCAGCGGGAAGTAATTGAAATAGGTTTATTCGGGGAAACGGATATCTGGGTGCTGAGAAAGCTCGCAGAACAGTTGCGCGACCAATTGTTGAGTACCGAAGGAATTACACAAGTTGAAATCGGGGGAGTGCCTGATTACGTAACTCACATTGAAATTCCCCGGCAAAAACTGCTTGAGTATGATCTCACGCTTGTTCAGGTTGCGGATATTGTAGCCCAATCAAGCCGGGATGTTCCAGCCGGAGCCATTGAAACAACCGGTGGTGAAATATTACTCCGCATGCAGGAGCGCAAGCAGTGGGCGGATGAATTCAGCCAAATTGAAATAATCTCATCCCAAAATGGCGGAACAGTCCTTCTTGGAGATATTGCAGAAATAAGAGATGGTTTTGAGGAGGTTGGGCTGCCCTCTCAGTTCAACAGGCAGACATCGGTAGAAGTACAGGTTTACCGAATCGGAAACCAATCACCACTGGAAATTGAGGAAAAAGTTCTCCGGGTTTTTGAAGAAGCTAAAGCCGGCTTTCCTCCGGGCGTTCAGTACCGTATTGATGGTAACACAGCTCAGGATTACAGGGAAAGACTCGCCCTGCTTACAGAAAATGGTTTACTCGCTATCATAATTGTATTGGTGATCCTGGCGTTATTTCTGGAATACCGCCTCGCCTTTTGGGTGATGATGGGGATGACTATCTCATTTGTTGGGGCAATTCTCTTTCTTCCACTCATTGGTTTGAGCATCAACATGATCTCCATGTTTGGGTTTCTGGTTGTGTTGGGAATTGTTGTGGATGATGCCATTGTAGTAGGAGAAAACGTCTATGAATATCGCCAACAAGGTATGAGCAACATTGAGGCGGCTATAGCCGGAGCAAAAGATATCAGCAAGCCGGTGACTTTCAGTATACTGACCAATATAATCGCCTTTGTTCCTCTTCTGTTTATCCCAGGCGTGACCGGTAAGTACTGGTGGCCTCTTCCCGCTGTGGTAATTGTGGTTCTGGCCGTTTCGTTGTTTGAGGCATTATTCATACTTCCGGCTCATCTTGGCCATAGTGCAAAGAAAAACCCTTTTAGAATTGGAGAGAAAATCGAAGGCTGGCAACAGGCTTTCGCTGCAAAATTCAACCATTTTATTGACACATATTATCGTCGTTTTTTGGAGCTGTGTCTCCGTAACCGATATGTAACCTTAAGTACAGCCATCGCATTATTGGTGATTGTAGGCGGATATGGGTACAGCGACCATATGGGTATGGTACTTATGCCGGAGCAGCCTGCAGATGAAATCGAGGGAGGAATCAGCCTGCCGGTTGGAACTACAAATGCGCAAGCGGCCCTTGTTGCTGAGGATGTGACTAATGCCACTTACGCTATGTTCCAGGAGTATAATTTATTTGAACAGGCAGAAGGAATCAAAACGAATGTTCGCGGACAAAGCTTTATCGATGTCGAAATCGTGATGAAGCCTCCGGCTGAACGCACCATGAGTACTCAGGAAGTCATAGAGCTTTGGCGGGATAATATTGGTGACATCCCGGGTGTGGATCAAATTACTTTTGAAGCGGAAGCAGGTCCGGGCGGATATCAGCAGGATATTAGTGTAGACCTCAGTCATTCTGATATTGAAGTCTTGGAAGAGGCCAGCCAGGCTTTTTTGGAAAGAGTAGAATCTTTTGATGCTACCAGAGACGTAAACGATAACTATAACCGGGGAAAAACCCAGTTTGATTTTAAGCTGCTTCCGGAAGGCAGAAAGCTTGGGTTAACTTCCTCGGAAGTGGGCGAGCAGGTTCGTAATGCTTTTTATGGGGCTCTGGCTACACGTCAGCTTCGGGGAACCAATGAAGTAGAAGTTCGGGTAAAGCTTCCGCTGGAAGAACGCAGAGATATTTACAACCTGGAAGATTTTGTTATTCAAACCGATGATGGAACCGAAGTGCCGCTTCTTGATGTGGTGAAAATTGAACAGGGTGAGGCATTTACGAGCATCAACCGAAGAGATGGCCGTCGTGTGGTTACTGTTGGCATGGATGCCGTTCCTTCTAACGCCGTTGGCCGGGTTTTGGAATCCATTCAAACAGAAGTGCTGCCGCAACTCAGGCAGGATTTTCCCGGGATTACCTGGAGCTTTGAAGGAAGTCAGGCCGAGATGCGAGAATCTACAAAGGCATTATGGGGTGGGTTTGCCTTGGCTTTAATGATTATTTATGCACTGCTGGCCGTAGCCTTTAATAGCTATGCTCAGCCACTAATTGTGATGGGAGCGATACCCTTTGGTATCGTTGGGGCTGTGATTGGCCACATTTTACTTGGGTATGATTTGTCTCTTGTAAGTTTGATGGGTGTGATAGCTTTATCCGGAGTTGTGTTGAATGATTCGCTGATTATGATCGATTTTGCCAACAAAAAAAGGACAGATCATTCTGCCTTTGATGCTATACATGAAGCCGGCTTGCGGCGCTTCCGGCCAATTATGTTAACAACTTTGACCACTTTTGGCGGCCTGACTCCCATTATTTTAGAAACTTCTATTCAAGCTACTCAATTGATACCAATGGCCATTTCACTAGGTTTTGGAATCGTGTTTGCGACCTCAATTATTCTTGTTTTGGTTCCTTGCTTGTATATGATTTTGGAAGATGTGATTAATGCATTTATGGGAGATGCAGTCACTGTTGGAGAGCCGCAAGTTGCCGGAGAATAGAGATCGCTATTTGTCAAAGAGTCATTGCGAAGAGACTTTTACCTTATAGAGGGGCTAAAGGTTAACGGCGTGGCGATCTCCGATAATTAACCTTATTGCTGGGTCTGGGAGATTATTTCGTAATCCATATTTTGAGTTTCAAGCTCCTCATAATGAAGCAAATTACAAACAAGCTATTTATTCAAACTGGCGAGAGCTTTCTTAATGACTACAGAGGCATCGTCGCTGCCGGTATCTTTAATAGCTTTGAGAACAGCCTGTTCTGACTCCTTCTTCTTAAAGCCAAGCGACTCGAGAGCAGAAATAGCCTCTCCCGTAACACCAGCTTCTTTTGAGCCCGTTGGAGTAACTCCGGCAGAAACGGCATATTCAGCCAGCTTGTCTTTCAGCTCAACAATAATGCGCTCCGCTGTTTTCTTGCCGATCCCCGGAACTTTGGAAAGAGTGGCAGCATCCGATCCGGTGATCGCTCCAATTAGCTGATCTGCCGGTAAGCCGGAGAGAATAGTAAGCCCTAATTTTGGACCCACGCCTTTCACGGTAATCAGTTTTTCAAACAAGGCTTTTTCATCGGTTGAAAAGAAGCCAAACAGGCGTTCATCGCTGTCGGTAATATGATGATAGGTCAGCAGTTTTACTTCTGATCCGGCGCTTTCCAGTTGTTCCTGTGTGATAGAGGAGATTTCAACCCGGTAGCCCACGCCCTGAACGTCGAGGGTCACAATCCCTTCCTTCTTTTCTTCGATGTATCCTTTTAAAAATGCAATCATAAACCTTTCACTCTATCTGGATTATCCTCTACAAAACTGGCCCAATCCCCTTTTTTATTATTTTGATGTGTTTTCTTTTTAGCTGAACCGGAGATTCCCTGCCCTTTCATTAAATGACACCAGGCAACAGCTAAGGCATCGGTAGCATCATTGGATAATTTCTCATCAGGCAGCTTCACCATCTTGTTCAGCATAAAAGCCACCTGCTCCTTGCTGGCGTTTCCGTTTCCTGTAATAGACTTCTTCACTACTTTGGGAAAATACTCGGTGACCTCTCTTCCGGAATTCTTAATGGCTAGCATAGCGGCTGCCTGTGCCCGGCCCAGCTTAAGCATCGCCATGGGGTCAACCCCATAAATAGGGGTTTCTACGGCACAAGAGGTAGGCTGATTGGATTGGATGATGCCTGAAATCTTATCAAAAATAACCTGTAATCGCTCGGCATGATCATCAATATCGGCCATTCGGATTACATCACACCGCAGGGCGATCAGCTTTCCGTTTTCTTCCGTCAACAGGGCATAACCAGTGTTTCGGGAGCCGGGATCAATACCGAGGATTATATCAGGCATAGATTATTATTCGTCTTTGTCGCCATAAATTTTTGCGAGATCATCAATCATTTCTTCCGAAATACCAGAGTTTACAAATCCTCCGTCGTGGAAGAGGTTCTGCATGGTTACTTTACGGGTCAGATCAGAGAATAGAGTCAAACAGTAGTCAGCACATTCATCCGCTGAAGGATTCCCCATAGGGGCGATCATGTCGGCAAAGGTGTACATGCCATCAAAGCCTTTAATACCAGTGCCGGCAGAGGTCTTGGTTGGAGCCTGTGAAACTGTATTTACACGAATGCCTCGTTTTGCAAGTCGGCTTCCGTAATTTCGGGCAATGCTTTCCAGCAGCGCTTTGGCATCATTCATATCTGAATATTTAGAGAAAATTCGCTGTGCCCCGATGTAGGAAAGAGCAACAATACTTCCTCCGTCATTCAGAATTTCTGCTTTTTCAGCATGGTGAAGAACGCGATGAAGAGAGATGGCAGAAATGTCCAGCGTTTGCTGCAGCCAGTGATAATTAAGGTCCGTGTATTCTTTTTTCTTGCGAACATTAGGCGACATACCAATAGCGTGCAGAATAAAATCAACGCCTCCCAGGTGTTCTTTGGTTTTGGCCATCAGGTCTTCTATTTCATCATCCTTGGTCACATCACATGGGATGATTGGCGCGCCTGTTTCTTCGCCGAGGGCATCCAGGGCTCCCAGACGCAGGGCAACGGGAGCATTTGAAAGTACAAAGTCAGCTCCTTCTCGCTTACAAGCCAATGCAATTCTCCAGGCAATGCTTCGATCGTCCAGCGCACCGAATATGATTCCTTTTTTTCCTTTTAGTAATCCGTAACCGTCACTCATTTTTTGTCAATTTCTTTGGGTTGATTGTGATGTGGGGAAATTCACGATTATATCGGTAAAATGATAGTTATGTGTTGATAAAGTGGTAGTTGAAAGTTGATAGATTAAAAATTGATGTTGTCACTTACTAAGATCAATAACCTTATAAAGCGACCTTAAATTTAGGATAATTAAATATGGCACAATCACCCTATCAACTTTCAACTCTCAAAATGACAGCTCCAATTGTTCATATACGGTTTTCTCATTCAGATTTAAATTTGATAGCGTAATTCCCAGCAGTCGTACAGACCGGCTGCCCACATCGGTTTCCTCGAGTAGCTTTCGAACTACTTCAGTGATATCAGAATACCGGTTGGTAAAATGAGGAAGTGAATAACTCCGTGTGATGGTGTCAAAGTTTTTGTAGCGGACTTTCAGGGTGATGGTTTTACCGGCCGCATTGATCTTCTTCATGCCTTCTGAAATGGTTTGGGCAAGCTCGTCCAGGAAGTTGTTAATCCACTCCAGGCTGTCGATATCCTCCGAAAAAGTTCGCTCTTTACCATAGGATTTTCGAACGCGGTGGGGTTTTACTTCCCGGTGATCAATACCGCGGACAATGCGATAGTAAAACCGGCCGGATTTGCCGAAGGCTTTAACGAGGTCAATTTCAGTCCATTTCTTTAAGTCGGCCCCGGTCTTAATCCCAACGGCATGCATCTTTTTCTGAGTGGCCTTCCCAACTCCAAAAAACTGCTTGATATCAAGCTCTTCCAAAAAAGCCTCTGCCTTTTCAGGGGTGATGAGGGTTAATCCATCCGGCTTGTTGATGTCGGAAGCGACTTTAGCCAGGAATTTGTTATGAGCTACGCCTGCAGAAGCTGTCAGCCTGGTGACTTCAAAGATCCTTTCTTTAATCTGTTTGGCGATCAATGTAGCCGAGGGAATGTCTTTGTGGTTTTCGGTGACATCGAGAAAGGCTTCATCCAAAGAAAGAGGTTCTACCAAATCTGTGTATTCAAAAAAGATCTCCCGAATTTGTTGGGATGCTTTTTTATAGGCATCAAAACGAGCTTTCACAAAAATACCATGGGGACAAAGGCGTACAGCCTGAGATGCAGGCATTGCCGAATGAACACCAAATTTTCTTGCTTCATAACTGCAAGTAGCTACAACACCCCGGCCACTTGGAGAGCCTCCCACAATCACCGGTTTCCCCTGCAAATCAGGATTATCCCGCTGTTCTACAGCAGCATAAAAGGCATCCATGTCAACATGGATAATTTTGCGAATGGGAAAACCTGAACTCATAACATAAATTACACATATGCGCTCATATTAGAAAGCGTTTAATTTCTTTAAATGAACAGTAGTGCAATCATTAATAGGGAACAATATCGATAACCTGCTCATTTAAATAAGTGAATAGAAGAAAACAATGAATTATTCATAATGAAATTATTGACAAAAAAGACAGTACTAAGCATGTTATTGATGGCAATATGTGTGTTCAGCACAGGCTGCCTGGACAACTCAACCGGCAACGACGACAATGAGGTTCTTTACTCACATGTTGAAAGCCCGGGCCTTTCAGCCAATGATTTTCTTTCTGGTGAGACCTTTACATCATTGGAAGTGGAGGTCGATTATATGCAGGGCTTTGCACCTAATGAAGAAGCCCTCGACAGCCTGGAGGCCTTTTTTAAACAACGACTGAATAAGCAATCAGTTTCCATTAATGAGCCCACAGAAATACCGGCGGTTGGTGAAGCTTCTTATACTGCCAGCCAAATACGTGCACTGGAAGAAGAGAATCGGGACCACTATACATCTGTTGAAGACAGTACACTAAGAGCTTACATCATTATTGTAGATGGACAGTATGAAGATGGCAATGTGCTTGGAATAGCTTATTACAATACATCAAGTGCATTTTTTGGCGCCACCTATGAACAGGTAAGCGGTCCTGGTTTTGGAGAACCCTCGAGAAGGTTAACGGAATCCATTTCATACCGGCATGAGTTTGGGCACTTATTTGGATTGGTAAACATTCCCGGTTCCGGAACAGAAATGCAGACGAATCATCAGGATACAGAAAATGGCCGGCATTGTGATAATGACAGCTGTCTGATGTACTATGCCATGGAAAATGCGGGACTATTCGACCAGTTTCTTGGAGAGGAAATACCAGCTTTAGACGCTAACTGTGTTGCCGATTTGCAAGGCAACGGTGGCAGATAAGAAGAACTCCGAACAAGGAACATCCAACTTCGAACATTAAAAGTTGGGTGTTTGGCATTAGCGGTTCTTGCCCTTGTTTTAATCTCTTTATTATCAAATAACTAAAGTTCTTTTTGAGAGAATAGTTTACCCTCTTTATACTCAATTTCTCCCTTCTTCGAGCCATCTTTGTTATAAACTAAAACCGTTCCATGATATACATTGTTGTCGTTGTTGAAGGGTATTATGGTTTTGATATTACCGTTATCAAAATAGTTGGTTTCCACGGAATTCTTATAGCTTGCAATCACATTACCTTCCTGATTGTAGATATCTCCGGAGCCTTCCTGAAATGTCATTTTTAGTGAACCATCTTTAAACCATGCCCGGCTTTCAATTTCTTCATTCTTATCAAAGCGAGCAAGAAATGCAGGTTGTCCGTCAGCATAAAACTTTTCGATACGAACCATATAACCATTTTTAATAGTCCACTTTCCAACTTCGCCGGTTTCATACTTTTTTGAATGAGTTCCCGTATAAGGCTCTTTTGAGCTTGGGTCAAACAATCGATAGGGAAAGCTCTGACTTCTAACATACATGACCTGGCGACTATTTTTTGGAGAATAGGTGTTTTCTGCAAGCAAAGTCACTTCATCAGTGAGAGAAAAGGAATGAAATTTGCCAGGATTTTGCGTGCAGGCTGTGGATAATAAAATTCCATACACAACAAAGATAATCAGTTCTCTCATAATTTTAAGGTTATTTAGCCAATAAATGAATAACCTAAATACATATGAAATAGTCAACTAACTCTAATCGCACCAGTATACAACTTCGAACGTTAAAAAGTTGGGTGTTCGGCGTTCGATGTTCTTACCCTTGTTTGAACTTGAAGAGATTTTCAGCGCCTACTTTTTCCTCACCTTGTGAAAGAGCATACTGAGAATCGAACAGTACAATGGGATTTTCTTCCATGTCTTTGGTGACATGGGTGGAATAGCTGGCCTCCAGTTTTTCAATCACATCATCCCGGTCGTTGGGCAACCAGCGGGCACAAAAGTATGAGACGGGGGTTTTGATGAGCTCCACCCCATATTCCGTAAGCATACGGTGTTCCACTACTTCAAACTGAAGCACACCTACGGTTCCAAGTAACAATTCATTTCCAACCCCATTTGGCACTTCAAATACGTGGACCACACCCTCTTCAGAAAGCTGTTTTAAGCCTTCTCTCAACTGTTTTCGCTTAAAGGGGTCTTTAGTGGCTACTTTCTGGAAATGTTCGGGAGTAAAGAGAGGAATTACATCAAACTTAACCTCATTCTTTTCAAAAATAGTGGTTCCAATGCGGAATGAGCCGGGGTTAAAAATAGAGACGATATCTCCGGGATAAGCATCTTCCAGCAACTGCCGGTCGTCACCCATCAAAGTATGAGGGGTCGACATTTTCACCTTCTTGCCACTTCCGGCTATGATTACCTGTTGACCACGTTCAAACCTTCCGGAAGCCACTCTAATAAACGCAGCACAATCACGGTGATCAGGATTCATGTTGGCCTGCATCTTGAAGATAAATCCGGAGAAGCCGTCGTTAAGATCGCGTGCCAAACCTTCAGGAGTTTTGTACTGCTGAGGGTGAGGGGCAAGCTGGTGAAAGTAATTAAGGAATACATCCAGCCCAAAGTTGTGCAGGGCCGAGCCGAAAAATACCGGCGTTACCTTACCGGTTGCATATGCTTCGCGATCCATGTTTTCGTACATGTCATCGATCAGCATTACTTCTTCTTCAAAAGCCTCTTTTTCTACATTCGACATAGAAGAAGCCTCGATGGCGTCTTGAAGATCAAGCACTTCAGTAACGGCCTTCTTGGCTCCATGCTCTGTCTTTTGATACATGTGTACTTTCTTCTCAATCACATCATAAATACCCTGAAATTTTTGTCCATAACCCATGGGCCAGCTGGCTGGTACGGCTTCAATCCCTAGTTTATTTTCAATGTTGCTAAGCACTTCAAGAGGCTCCATACCGGGGCGGTCACACTTGTTCACAAACGTGATGACCGGGACTTCCCGGAGCTTACATACTTCAAATAATTTCTCGGTTTGCTCCTCTACTCCTTTGGCTACGTCAATCACCATCAGGCCGGAGTCGGCTGCAACAAGGGTTCGGAGCGTGTCCTCAGAAAAATCTTTGTGACCCGGGGTATCCAGCAGGTTGTATTTGATGCCGTCTTTCTCAAACCGGAGTACGGATGATGTTACCGAGATTCCGCGTTCCTGCTCAATCGACATCCAGTCGGAAGCAGCATGACGTGTAGCCTTTCGGGCGCGGATAGAACCGGCCTCGTGCAAAGCTCCACCATACAGCAAGAGCTTTTCGGTAAGAGTGGTTTTACCCGCATCGGGGTGCGATATAATGGCGAAGGTGCGTCGCTTTTTCGCCTCTTTGATGATTTTTGATTCGGCTGTGGCCGTGCTCATAGTACTTTTTGACTGCTTGATTAAGCTTTAAAGATACGGCCTTTTAAGTGAAGTTTGTAGTGTGGCGACTAATCTAAATGGGAGCTTAAATCTAAAGTAAATGTACGTCCATAAGTTCTGTCCTTAGCCTGTACTTCTACATAACCGTGATAGATTTTCTGGAGACTATCTGGTATAAAATAATATTCATTATCTGATCCCCCGTGATCTTTGAAATCATAAATAAACCTTTTTTTACTTAGCTCTTTAAAATCAAGGGTTGGACTCAAAGTCCACCAGGCACTAAAGTCGTTGTAACTATTAATAGTTACTTCAGGGGAGTAATGAGCCAATAATTGAATCCGTGGATAATGTGGCTCCACGGAAAGAATCTGAACACTATCGATACGCCCCGTAGAAGGAAATCGGGCTCTTTGTCTTTCTTGCTCAACAGGTCCGGTTACCACATTTGTATTAAAAGTAAGAAAAACAGGATAGTAGTCCCCAATACCATTTCTTGTTAAATAGGCTCCCCCAACAACGGTGCCAGTAAAAAGACCGGGCTTTTTCCCAATCATGAATACAGAGTTTCCCTGGCGGTAAAATTCGAGGTTTTCAGAATTAGTTATGAAGGTTCCTAAATTAGGTTTAGAGCCATAATCTTCACAATTATAGCTGTATTCCCAATATTGATTTACATCAAAAAAAACGGTATCGCCAACCGAAATGGTTTGATCGGGAACGGGGTAAGTGGAAAAAGTTCCGGCCTTTTCAGGTCCAAAAAACTGAAATGAGCATTCAAAACCATTGGCTACAAAGCACCCGGGGAGAAAGCATATAATCAGAAGCAAATAGCAGTATAAAACCCTCGGCATGTGTAAACCCCTCGTTATCTTCCTCAATGTAATTAAAAATTGGCAAATAGGGAATGCAGGAGGCCTGAAGCAATTGGATGATGGGGTGGGACTTATTTAGTTTTGTGCCTGACGCTCTGAGTTGGCAGGAAGGTTAAATCTGTTGTCCAAATCGAATCAGGTTGCCGAAATTGTCAAGGATGGCAAATTCACGCATGCCCCAGGGATGATCTTCCAGTTTGCTGTTGGGGTGAATCACTCCTTGTGGCTCATATTCTTCGAATAGCTCCTCTACTCCAGATTCCAAATAAATATAACAGCTGGTGTTTTTTGGGAAGATCTCATCGTCACAGTGCCAGAAGTGAATAGGAATCTGGTCACGGACCACAATACCGTATCCTTCATCACAAAAGGTCCTTCGAAAACCCAACGTCTCCTCATAAAACTGAACCGAAACAGGAATATCGAGAGAGGCTAAAACCGGCCCGGCTGTTTTGAACTTGGTCATGATTTTGGATTTGATTTGTGGTGTCTCAATCTACTACGTCATTACAAGGAAAAGAGTTACTTACCTTAACTCCCAAATCGCAGTCGTTTTGCCCTGCACTTCAAAATCACCCGTCACGTCTATTTCTTCTCCCGAAACTACATTGACCCCACGGTCAAAACCATTTAGGATTTCGGCAAAACGAGTGCGGTTAAATGTATAAGGCTCGTCGTTCGCGTTCATAACTATCATTACGGTTTGCTCTTCGTGAACCCGGAAATAGACATAGGTATTATTTTCAGGAACAAAATGGACAAGTTTGCCTTCGTGAATCGCTACGGCAGCTTTCCGCCATTGGGTTAGCTTGGTTATATAATCCATAATCTCATTCTCCTTGTCGGTACGCCCTTCTTTGGTAAATACGCTACGGTCGTCATCGGGCCAGCCACCGGGCATGGTTTGTCGCCAGCCTTCGTCATCGCCTCCCCGGTTTTCGTGAGCCATCATCAGCTCGGTTCCGTAATACACCTGTGGAATTCCTCGCGTGGTCATCAAAAAAGCATAAGCCATTTTGAAGTAGTCTTCATCCTTCCCCACCGTTTCATAAATGCGCCCCATATCGTGATTATCCAGGAAGTTAACGTTCAGCATGGGGTCGGCATATATAAAATCCTGAGAGAGTACGTAATACAATTTACTGAGTCCGTTCAGCCAGCCAAAGTCTTCGTTAAAAGCCTGCCGAATGGCGTTGGCAATTTGAAAATCGGTTACGCTGGGGAGATTTGAATCATAGCCGTCATCCACGCCGGGTTCGTCATATTGCCAGTAGGCTTCGGCAGGAACGGTATTCACCCACGACTCTCCCACAATATTAAAATCCGGATAAGCTTCCAGTACTTCCTTTGCCCATCGAGCCATATACTGCTGGTCGGGATATACATAGGTATCCATGCGGATGCCATCGATTCCGGAATACTCAATCCACCAGAGGGTATTTTGAATGAGGTAATCAGCCAGCAATTTATTCTTTTGATTCAGGTCGGGCATCTCTTTTACAAACCACCCGTTCATCAATTTATCAGAGTCATATTTCGAGGCATAAGGATCGGAGGCCACGGCTCCGCGGAAATTCGTGGTTCCATACTTTTCGATATCATGCACCCAGTCGGAAGTGGGTAAGTCGTTCATCCACCAGTGCCGGTCGCCAATATGATTGTGAATCATATCCATGATCACTTTCATGTCTTTTTTATGGGCTTCTTCCACCAGCTTTTTGTATTCCTCATTGCTTCCATAACGACGGTCAACACGATACAGGTCGGTGGCAGCATATCCGTGATAAGCACCATATTCAGCGGCCATATCATTTTCGATAATAGGGGTGAACCAGATGGCCGTCATGCCCAAATCTTTAATATAGTCCAGGTGATCTATCACTCCCTGTATGTCTCCTCCCTGCCTGCGTTCGGGGTCGGAGCGATCAGCGGCTTCCAGCATGCCTTCAATAGTATCATTGGTTGGATCTCCATTGGCAAACCGGTCGGGCATCATGAGGTAGATTACATCTGAGGCATCAAAACCCTGATGCCTGCCTTCGTCAGATTCGCGGGTTTTTAACTCGTAATTCAGGGTGATACTTTTCCCTTCTCTGCTTAGGGTAATAGACATAGTTCCGGCTTGGGCCTGCTCAGAAATTTCAAAATACAGGAATAAGTAGTTGGGGGAATCAACGGCATCCTGACGGGTAATTTTTACCCCGGGATATTCAACCGAAGCGCGATAGTGGCCAAGCTCTTCTCCGTACAGCTGAAGCTGAAGTTCATTCACCGGCATTTCAATCCACCAAAAAGGCGGGTCCACAATCTGGATTTCTTTTGGAGTCTGAGCCCGGGCTACAATTGATAAAAAGAACAGGAACAGAAAAAGGGTATAAACTTTCTTCATGATGAATAGGATCTTTACTTAGTGCCAACGCCAACTATAATAAAGATCAGTTCACACATTTTCTCATATAAATGCTTACATGGAGAGCCGGATTATTGTGTAAGTCGGAAAATCTGCTCATCAACTCTGGTTAATCCGTAATGCAGAGTGTCTGCTTCATAGATTTCAATAAGATTCAGATTGCCGCCATCCAATTCATAGTTGAAAATACGCTCACTTCCAGTTCCCCGAGGCTTTAGAGTAATTTCCAGGTCTTCCTGATTTATGGAAATTGAATAAGGTTTAGAGTTATGGTCGTATCGGATGTAGGCGAGATTATTATAGTCTATCACAAGGTATTGCCAGGCATTTTCTCTGAATGAAGGCTCCTGAGTAGTGACTTTATAAATCCCAAAAAGTTCCGGTTTGGGTGGATTTAGAAATGGAGTGAATGGAAGCACAGTGCTTATCACAAAACCAAGAATAACGGCGGTAACCATGGTTCTTTTTACCCATTTAGTTAGGTTTAAAAACCATAAAGATTGAATTGGAGGCTCGAAAACCCGGGCTTCGGTCTCTTTGTTGAACACAAAAACATTCAGAATCCGCTTGTAGTCAAAAGCAGCAAGAATCAGGGAAAAGACAAATAAATGTGTCGCGAGGTTTTTAACGGGGACATCAAACGTAAAATTCATAAGTGCTACATTCGACATAACCCCAGCAATGAGCAACGCACCAAGTGTTGTTGTCTTCCGGAATAATAGAAAAAATCCTCCGGCGACTTCCATCAGCCCGGCAAAAATTTGATAAACGCCTGAATATCCCATGAAGGTCCAAAGAAGCCCCATTGGGCTAAGTTCACCTACCGGCATAATCAGGCGCTCAAGGGTTGGCCCGGAAAACTGAATCATAGCTACTTTGGCAAGTCCATAAACCATCATGTTTATGAAGAGCAATGATCTGATGCCTAATTTAAGCAAATAAACCTGAGAAGAATGCGGTGAGCCTTGCCGACTAAAAAAATGCCAAATAGTTGCGCCGGCTAAACTGAGTCCAAGCCTGATGATCAAAAGCTTTTGTTGAGAAAGCTGAAGTTCATCTGGTTCAATTACACCCAGCAAAGCAGCTAACCATACAACTGGCAGGATGTATAAAAGCAGATATACGCTCACAAAGCGAAAAAGAAATGATTGAAGAGAAGTCCGATTATTATCTGGTGTCATAAAAAAGTCCCGATTTAATAGAGTATCGGGACTTACACGAACTCTGTTATAAAAGGTTTAACCGCAGAGGTTATTCAATAAAAATCCTTGCCAGCTCATCTCTCAGGTCGTTCATTGGCGCACTTGAACGATTGATCGCAAAGGCGATGATAACTTTATTTTCGAGGTTCATCAAAAACATGGTGCTTCCGCCAACCGATCCTCCGCTATGACCTTTCCAAACGGTGCTATCAATTTCCATGGTTGACCAGCCAATGCCGTAGTTGGTGGATTCCCCATCATCAGTTTCGAGGGGTTTCATTAACCGATTCTTCGTTTCCTGATTCAGGAAGTCGTCAGAAAGATGTGCTTCTCCAAACTTGATCATGTCTTCGGTGGTAGAGAGAAATCCGCCGCCGGCCCACTTATAACTGTTGTCCACATAGGGGGCCTCCTTGTTTTCGCCGTTTTCGTAAATGTAAAACTTGGTTCGTGCCGGAATTTCACGGTAGGCGTAATCAGGCATAGTGTTTGTCATGCCTAAAGGCTGAAAAACTTCGGTCTCCATAAAAGGAATAAACTCTTCATCAGAAGCTCCTTCAACAGCAGCGCTGACCAGATTCCATCCATAGCTGGAATAAGAGTAGGAAGTGCCCGGCTCAAATAATAGCGTATCTTCCTTAAAAATTTCGAGCCCGGCTGTCACGGTGTTGTATCGAACGGTACTTATAAACTCATTGTCCCGATAGTGCCTGACTCCAGTGAGATGACCTGCCACCTGCTCTACGGTAAAGTCGTATTTCTTTTCCGGAAACTCTGGCACATAGGTGTGAATTGATTCGTCCAGATCCATTTTACCCTGCTGGTACAGCAAGCCAACAGCGGCCGCAGTGTAGGTTTTGGATACACTGCCTACCCGAAATAACGTTTCATCAGGATCAATTGGGGTTTGGGTTGAAAGATCCGAATAACCATATCCCCGAGACCAAATAATTTCCCCGTTCCGATATACACTCACACTCATGCCAGGGATATTATTTTCGTAGTAATAAGATTCTACTAACTCCTTGGCTTCAGTAATATCATCCTGAACAGCTACTTCCTGGCCAAAAACAGTCAGAGTAATGAATGAAAACAGAATCAGAAAACTAAATCGCTTTTGCATAATTAATCATGAAATTGAGATTAGTATTATTCGGCTATTTAAACAGCTTACCGGCCGGCGGAATTCATATAGTCTATCACCAGATTACTCATGGCCCGTACACCCAGTTTCATTCCGCTTTCATCGATGTAGAAATCCGGGGTGTGATGTCCGGCTGCTTCACGATTGGGAGCTTTTCCACCTACAAAGAAATATAAGCCGGGCACTTCTTTCTGGAAGAAGGAGAAATCTTCAGCTCCTGTGATCGCATCCATGATCACAGCATTTTCTTTTCCGGCAACTTCTTCCAGGGTGGGCGCCATCATTGCTGTTAATTCCGGATCGTTGTAGGTGATAGGATAGCCTTTGTGAATGGTCAGGGTAGCTTCAGCGCCGTTGCTTTCAGCTGTATTCTGAACGATAGTTTCCAGCCGTTTAAAAATAAGCTGACGCATATCTTTATCTAAAGCGCGGATGGTCCCTTCAAGATGAATACTTTCCGGGATGATGTTGTGACGAACGCCCCCTTCAATCACGCCAAAAGTTACTACGGCAGCTTGTTTGGTGAGCTCCATATTTCGGCTGACGATGGTTTGTGCATTATTGATGATTTGAGCTGCGGTAACAATCGGGTCAACACCATTCCAGGGAGCCGAGCCATGGGCTTGTTTTCCTTTTATGTCGAGGCTGAAGCTGTTAACACTGGCCATAATTCCTTCCGGGCGATAGCGAATAGTGCCAACCGGAGTGGCATCATTGATATGTAACCCAAAGATTACATCTACATCTGGGTTTTTGAGCACCCCCTCTTTCACCATCAACTCCCCGCCGCCTTCTTCACCCTGTGGAGCCCCTTCCTCAGCGGGTTGGAAGATAAACTTAACGGTACCTTTAAGGTCGTCTTTCATTTCGGTGAGTATTTTCGCCACACCCATCAAAATAGCCATGTGGGTATCGTGTCCACAGGCATGCATTACTCCCACTTCCTTTCCCTGATACATTCCGGTTGCAACCGATTTAAAGGGAACATCAGTGCGTTCGGTGACGGGCAGGGCGTCCATGTCGGCCCGTAAAGCTATGACCGGTCCCGGCTGACTGCCTTCCAAAAGAGCAACCACGCCGGTATGTGCCACCCCCGTTTCAACTTCAAGCCCGAGTTCTCTCAGGAATTCAGCGATATACGCTGATGTTTCGAACTCACGATTAGATAATTCCGGGTTTTCATGAAAATGCCGGCGCCACTCGATGACCTGCTGTTCAATTTCATCTGCACGCTTATCGATTATTTTTTTCAGCTGATTTGATTGTGCAAAAGCGGTAAGGGTAAAAAGGAATAGGACAATCAGTGAGCATGCTTTTTTCATACGGATAATAGACTAGTTAATAATGTATCCGATTGTAACCAATACCCAACACTTTCAAAAATAAAAAAACCCTCCGCAAGAGGGTTTTAATGAATGACAAGAAAAAGGGTTTTACCAGGCAGTTGCTCCAAATTGCAGGGGTGGTAAAATTATCTCATTACCGGATAACCTGAGTGAACGCGATCGGGGTTCTTCAAACTTTTTAGATTGGGTATCCAGCACAAAATTGTAAGTAACCAGATCTCCATCCAGGTAACGCCTGAATGTTACCTCGGCTGTAAAAATGCTGTCGATGGGTTCTTCATCCCGGAGGTAAATTTTATTGATTTCATTCAAAGGCCGAACATCTCCCACCAGAACTACTTTGTCGGTTGAAGGGATGAAGAGACTGTCCTGCAGGGCTCTTCTCATATCAAGGTTAAAAGTAACGGTGGTTTGAGCTGTTGCCGCGACAAAACCAGAGATGGATAGAAGCAGTACAAGAATAAATTTGATGCTTTTTTTATACATGAAAGCGAGGTTTATTTGATAAGAAAGGTTAGTTTTTAACGATTACACGGTCTTTCCAGGATAATATGGAGAACACACTTTCGCGTGGGAAGTATGGAGGGATTGAATATCGGAGACGGGTGTCATACTCATAATTTTTTGAGAATCCGGTGTCTCCGAATAATCCGCCAAAGGTGCCAACCGGCCCCCGGTTCTTTTGAATGATGCCGCCCAGTAAATTTATTTTACCTCTGTAGCCGCCCGAGCTGTAGTTCTCAACACGAAAAGATGCCCCCATGGCCATAATGGAGGCGTGAAGGCTTACATCCGCGGAACCTTTATACCGATGAGCTTCTCTGTCAAGAATTACGTCTTTTTCACTCACCAAACCAAGCAGGTCAGCAGACACCTCATTATTCCGTGGATCGTCGTAATATTCGAGGTCACCCATAATCTCGATGTCATCTTCAGAGTGCAGGGTTAATGGACCGGCAACCATTCCTTTAACCAAAGCCTTTTTGGTGGTGGAAATAATCCCATTGTGTTCGGATGCTTCATATTCCTGAGCCGGTAACCAAACTTCCGCAGCTTCATCGTACTCTGAAATAGAAACGGAGCCGTCATCTTGAAAAGTCACGTCAATTTGATTGGTAAAAGTTAAGCCGGTTGCGGTGGCTGCACTCTTTAGGTCATTAATCTGGGCTTGAGTTGGGAGTGGGCGTTCCGGGGAGTTAAAATCCGTGGTGCTTCGGAAATCGGGGTTGTCGCCAAATAAACTTCGGCTCTGCCACATATTTGGGCTCGAAACGTGTCCAAAAAAGGTGGGTGTTCCGGATATTCTAAATGTACCGTTGGTGTGAATAGGGCCGGAAATGACATCCGATGAGTAGAAGTAGATTTCTGAGTTGCCTAACAAACTGCTTCGCTCTTCATCCGAGAAATAGGAATACTTGGAATAGGAATCCCGACGCATCATTACCTCAACAATGGCGGTGTAGTTTCCGTAGGTAGCCTCGCTGTAAAGAAGTACTTTATACCCGTCCCAGCCACCTTGCCCTATAGAGATTCCTTCGGGATAAGAGGAGCTTTCCGAGTCGTACAGTTCGAGGTAAGCTGAACCCGGCAGAGAACTCACGTCCGAAATCTCTCCATCCCATTCATTATCAATGGTGATTTTCTCGATGCCCATTTTGATCATACTTACGGCCGAATTTTTAGCCTGTGCTTCGCTGATGTTCTGCGCAGATTTCTGCGGCAGCATCATAGCTCGGCGATTATTTGAGTTTGTGATAACTCCGGCGATAATCATAAACCCGGCCACTAAAATTAACATGGATCGTCCCATAAAAGCAGGTTCTTAAAAAGTTAGGTTGTTAGGTACAATGGTTCGGTTCCACACCGAGCGGTAATATTTTTCAGCCCCCTTGGTGCTGACGTAGTAAGAGTTTTTTGACTCATGTACCAGTTCAATAGAAATTTGTTTTACAAGCTCGGGATCGTTTGTTTCGCTACCGTTGGCATCCAGATATTTAAATTCCAGGTGAGTGACGTTGAAGGTGAGTTCTTCACTGTCTCCGCTAAAAAAAGGATCAGGATCAAAAGTGCGGATGAGGGTATAATCATCAGGGTTTTCAGTTGAAGTTGCTTTGTTGGAGGTGAGATGCCATTCTACGGTGTTGTAGTCGGCTACGGTACCAATTCCGTCTTCATCGTATATATCGCCCTTAAATTCGAAAGTCACTTCCGTCATAGTCATAATATTGTCGGCTGTGCCGGTGTTATATCCTAGCCTGTTTATATCATTCTGAAGGATTTCAACAATAGTGTCAAAAGAATTCTCAGTCATAACCCCGGTCGTTGTTTCAACAGCCGAGTTAAAAACAAAGCTATTGAAAGCCAGCAGTGTGAGCAGAAAGAGCCCGCCTATCACGAAACTAGTAAAGATATTCAGGTTCATCTCTCAAAGGATTTAATGAACACAAGTGTAGCTTCAGAGTTATAATCCTTGACGGCATTGGTCACCCTAACCGTAACCAGGTATCGGTTTAGAAGAGGGTCGGTTTCTTGGATTAGCTCAGAGTCAGCTTCAATCCGAAAGGTTTCTTCATACTGGTTCTCAGAACCATATACATTGGTTTTGTTTTTGGGATAGCCAGCGAATATGTAATCGCTGTGTCCATCTTTTAAATGATTCTCTTTATCCCGGCTCAGCAGTTTTACCTGTTCAATTTCGTCCTGAGCAAGGGCGATGGATCGGTTTTCAGTTCCGGCAGTGACCATACTATTTGAAGCAGCCAGGAAGCTTTTGGATATGTTGGTGGACATCAGAGAAAAAAGCAGCATCGCTGCCATCAAGTAAATAATATCGGAGTAGTCGGTCATCGGTATAGCTAAAGTTTGTTTGGCTATACATACGATGATGATTTTTGGCAGGATTGCTGGGAAAGCGTTAGTTTTTCTTAATGTATGCTACAAATAAAAAATCTCGTCCAACTCGAAGATATGATAGCCGGGAGGGCATTTCTTCAAAGAGTTGATCATTCCTTCCGCAACCTTGCCGGCAAAGATGGGCCGGTATTTTTTAAGTCCGGGAATTTTAGTGAACATCTTGGCAAGTAAAATTCCGATTGATTCTCCAAGCCGGTCTTCCTGTCGGGCTCCATCCAAAAAAGAAGGGCGTAAGATGGTGATCACTTCAAAGGGGAGTTCCTTTACGGCTTCATCCAATTCTCCCTTTAGTTTAGTGTAGAATGCACGTGATTCAGCATTAGCCCCGGCTGATGATACCAGGGAAAACTTCGCTACGCCATTTTTGGCAGCGGCTTTGGCGGTTTCATATTGATAGGTAAAGTCTATGGTGTATTGCCTTTCCTGACTTCCAGCCTGTTTAATAGTAGTCCCCAAAGCAGAATAAAGCTCATCGCCGGTAAGCTGTTTTTTCCAATCTTCAATTTCTTCAAACTTTACAATATGCTCTTTCAGCTTGGGGTGATCAATACCTGTACTTCGCCGGTGAAAGACTTTCACAGAAGCATAATCATCATTTTCCAGAAGTTGGTTCAAAATATGAGAGCCTACCAGCCCGGTAGCACCAATAACGATCGCTGTTTTATTCATAATATTTAAGCCGTGATATAGTGTAGCGATTAGGTTTAAAAAATCTCCTTATCACGAGATCACTTTTTTATTCTACTGCATCCAATACCCGACTAACCACTCCATCCATTGCACTGCCCTTAATCCATCGGGCTACAATAACCAGGTCATTTTCCTGATCTACATATACCATGTTGGTTCCGGCGCCAAGGTGGAAAAAGGCGGTAGTAGGCGCACTCGGTATCCTATCTTTGTTAACGTTCAGAAACCAATTCATGAAACCATAATTGGTGTTAGCTTCGGTGGGAGACTGAGCCATTTTATTCCATTCTTCAGAGATGACCTGCTCCCCTTTCCACTTTCCGTTTCTTAAGGTCAGCAATCCAAATCTTGCCTGATCGCGAGCGCTAATAAACATGCCTCCGCCCCAGTGGCCACCGCCACTTACGGCCTGCATTTGTTGTCCATCAATAATAACCCAGGAATTTTTGTAACCCATCCAACGCCAGGTTGGGGAGGCTCCAATTTTGTCCATCACTTCTTCCCGAAGTACTTTGGGAAGAGGCTCTCTAAGTACATTCATTGCGGCCAAAGCTAAAAGGTTTACACGTACATCATTGTATTCCCATTCAGTTCCCGGTTCAAAACGGTCACGAGTCATCCATTCCGATCGTTCTCCTGAAGGCCGGTCAGCCCAGTCAGGTTTGCCCCAGAGCGTTCCTTTCCAATCAGAAGTTTGACGAAGAAGATGATTCCAGGTGATTTTAGAGTTGTGCTCCCCTTTGAAGGGCTGAAATACTTTAGATTCTTTAAACTGGTCGGCTTTGTTTTGATTGTTGTCCCATTCCATGAAATAGATGGGGGCCATATATGGGTCAACTTTGTCGTCAACATTCCGGATCAGCCCGCGGTCGTAAGCAACACCTACTGTTGTAGTCAGAAAGCTCTTGGTTACGCTGTGAGTCATATCCACCCGAAACGGGTCGCCCCATTCGGCGATGATGTAGCCGTTTTTAATAATGATACCGGTCTGAGGCCCGCGATCTTTGAAAGGTCCAATGCCATCACCAAACGGTTCGCGCCCAAAGGTGCCGTAGTGATTTTCTTCCATACTGCGCGGATTATCAGACTCTTCAGCCTGTGCGTATTCGATAGCTTCCTGGATCTTATCTGCATTTAATCCGACTTCTTCCGGGGATCGTTTCTCCCAATCACCCCATGAGCCGGGATAGTAGGTTTGGGCTTGAAGTGCAGATGTAGATACAATTAGCAGTAGAAGTATTAATAACCGGCGCATAATCTTTTGTTGATTTAGGTAAAGCTCGAATCTACAAAAATGACGTTTAATACCAAGTTAAAGTCTGTACACCTTTACCTTGTACCTGCACCTTTTAATTTACTTACCCGAAGATGTTTAAGAGTTGTTTATTTTAGTTCTCCAGAAATCCGTAAAGAAACTAAGCCAGCGCTGTACTTCCAGAAATCCATCGGTATGCAAAGAGCAGTGACGCTCTCTTCCTTCTTTTGTGATGTTAATAAAGCCGGTGTCTTCCAAAATCCAGATGTGCTTGGATACAGCCGGTCTGCTTATGTCAAAATTTTCTGCAAGAGCGTTAATGGTATGCGGGCCTTCGGTAAGAATTTCGAGGATCTTACGACGGGTTGGGTCTGCTACTACCTGGAAAACATCTAAATCAGGAATGTCCATATTCGTACTCCTTGGTCTTTTTTGGGTGTTTTGGCAAAAGAATAAAGCTTTACAGTGACATGAATATAAAAGTAACTTTAAAGTTACACAAGAGTGGCGGGAGAACCGTTTTTAAACTTTTCTCATTGATGACTTTTTCCCAAATCATGCAATTTATTAATGTCGGGGTGAAGAGTACTTTTGATGATAGATCGTGAAGCTGTAACAGAAACAGGGATGAATTCAAAGGTCTGAAAAAAGTGAAAGTTTTCAGAAATAATTGCTACACTCCCGAGGCACAGAAATGAAATAATCTGAACGACATGCTCCTTACCGTTTTAATTTTAGTAACTGCTTTTTTACTGAACCTGTTTTTGCCCTGGTGGAGCGTTGTACTTCCGGGCTTATTTTTTGGATGGTGGTTCAACAAGAATGCCGGCACTTCATTTGCATTCGGGTTTTTAGCATTATTTCTGCTTTGGGGTGGGCAGGCGATATATATTCATTTTGCCAACGACGGAATTCTATCCACGCGTATTGCAGAAATGCTACAGGTAGGATCACCTTTGCTGGTTGTCTTAATCACGGGAGTTTTGGGCGGGGTAGTGAGTGGACTTGCTACCGTTACGGGATCACTAATCCAGGAAACGCCAAGAAAGTTCAATTCCTGATCGCATAAACATGTAATTACATAGGATCTGGAAAGTTCATATCTCCTTAAGAAAATAGAGGAGCATTATGCAATACCGGTCAATTTCTTTTTCTCTGTGTTTAATCGTTCTATTCATAGCCGGTTGTGCCACTTCCTACCAACCAGCAAACTGGAGGGGATATGGTTTTAGTGAGAAACAACTTTCAGAGCAAAGCTTTTTGGTTTCCTTCAAAGGAAATGCAAATACCTCGCCAACGGATGTGCAACGCATGCTATTAAAAAGATGTGCGGAGCTGACAGTGTTTTATGGTTACAGTTACTTTTTAATTATTGATAAAGACTCGGATAAGAAAACGAATTTAACCTACAATGAGGCCACTGAAGATTATAATAAGGAAGAAGAGCACACCAAATCAGTTCTGATGTTCATGGCTAATGAAAAAGACATCAGTCCCGAAGGCCGCCAAAAAGCAATTAATGCGGGTATCTATCTGCGGGATAGATAATTAAGAGGCTCACTCTTTAGATCCGTAAAAATCCCTTCCTGTATAAGTCTTATGGATGATTTTCCACCCTTCTTTCAGCTTTAACAGCAAAAAGTAGTCGATGTAGACACCGCGATTTGGCATCACGATTTCTACTTTGGCTGTTGCTGCGTTGTTTTCATGATCAATTGAAATTATTCTGCCGATGCGATTGCTTTTTCGTCCTTGTTGAAACCTGGAAATGTAATCCTGTCCGTCCCAAACTCTGAGGCTGTCGTCACCAATCACGGTATATAAATTAAAGTCGGGATGAAAAGCTTTCTGCAACCGATCGGGCTCTCCGTTGGCGGTTCCCTCTATGTAATCAGTAAGCGTTTCCTGAATGAGTTCTAAATCGGTTTGGGCAAATGAAGTAACACTGATCAGTGATAAGAATAATAGCAGGCTAAGTTTTTTCATGGCGCTTGCAAGGTTTTATAGGGATTAGATGATTCTTTATGTCATGTGCGAACTACGGGAAGGGGGCGGTTATGGTTTCGGAGTGGTAGCCTGAATTTTCTGATCATCCTCTGACAGGTAATGAGTAGGGCTGTCCATCTCACCCAGATAGTCTGCAAAATCCTTCATAAAATTATAATGGGCATTCGTTGGGTATACCCGATTCCAGGTTTTGAGAACCTGTTTTTTAAACAGGCCGGTGCATTGATTGTTTGGAGATGTTTATAGATTTCATTTCCTACTTATCCCCAAACAATATTTCGCATAAGAGAGCAGTATTTCATGCATTTTCTAAATTTGTGAAATTAATACTGCTGGTTTTTCTGTCACTCCAAAGGAAACTACTATCGCTAAAAGTCGGGCCAGCCTTTAGCAAATCCACCCTCTTTAATTCTGGTCACACTAGAAGCTTCAGCCTTACCAAAGGGTTTAGTCCAATAAGCAATACCGATGCTATTAGATGGATCCGCATAATCCGGAATGTTTACAAAAAAATAGTACTTGTTTAGGTCAGGGTTAAATACGGCTCCGGCTATTTCCCAAATACCCTTTGGTTCTTTCCAGGCATTAAGCAGTTGGGGGTAATTAGCAATCTTCCATTGCTCTGGCCAAAAAGTACCAAAATTGTTTGGCGGAATTCTTTGGGTTCCTCCATCGGATATATATTCGTCATTCTCTGTGTCTCCTGTAGCATGCGCATCAAATAAATTAATAACTCCATTTACAATTCCAGCGCCGGCCTCTTCATACCACTCAGGTTCAATGATTTTTGAACGGCCTGTATATAAAGTAGGTCTTGGCTGATCAAATCCCTTTCCATAAGCCTTGCGGGCATAAAAATTCCCTTTAAAAAAATAGTAGATTTTAGACTCTTCATTATAAACAACCGCATCAGGGCCTATAGGTCCTTCCCATGTTCTTCCACCACGCTCAACGCTTGTCACTCTGCCTGTTGGATAATTTTCCCAATTGCCTTGCACAGGTTTTGCCGCTTCAATGGGTTTGCCATACGGTTTGCGGGCATAGTAAGGCCCGCCAAAAAAGTAATATGTTTTTGACGAAGCATTATAAACCACAGAAGAAACTTTTGGCCATCTTAATTGATCCCAGCCATCCCATTGGCTCATAGGGAATGGACCTTCCACATCCTCACCTCGTTTTTTTCTCAGGTACTGCTGTCCGGAAAAGAAGTACCAGGTTTTACTGGTCGAATTATAAGTGACGGCATCAAGTTGACTAAAATCTTGTGCATGTGCTTTTTCAGAATGGGATAAAAATAATATTACAGAAAAGACGAGAAATACCGATAGTAATGTTTTCATTGTGGCCCTTTTTTGTTGTTATTTCCCTCAAAACAGAAACCACAAAACTACAGGTATAAGAGAGTTTAGTTTATCATAGTTAATTATCGCTTAACATCATAATTCTTGCCCACCTCTTTTTAAAAGCGACGGTACAAATAGTTGCCAAAAATACTTTGGTCTATGAAATAATGATTAAAACTCAGAATCAAAATTGAATCCAATCTCCGCGCTCCGTATCTTAGGAAAACTTCAAACAAGCATTCACTCCAATTACCTTTTTAGCAATCCATAGTTTTGAAGCACTGCCACCGCGCACCCAAAAATGGAGGTCGCGCGATTGATGGCATTTCCATTTCCCAATATCATTTTCAAAATCCGGCGCGGTATTCGCAGTCGGATTTTTTTTGGTCTGAAAACTTTATCGAATGCCTTTCCTGTTGCAAACACCGTGTTTGCAACCTCTTATCAACCAAACTCACTAAACCCGAAATACATCTAATCCATGTCACTACGCCCACAGAAAAAAGCCATACTTGCACTCAGCGATGGTACCGTTGTTCACGGCCAGGCCGTTGGACACGAAGGAATTACCGGTGGCGAGTTATGCTTTAATACCAGCATGACAGGCTACCAGGAAATTTTCACCGACCCGAGTTACTACGGTCAGCTCATGATGATGACCTATCCGCATATTGGAAATTACGGAACCATGCCCCGGGATGATGAAGCCCGCAAGGTGATGGTGGCCGGAGTTATCACCCGAGCCTTTTCATGGGAATACAGCAACCCCATGGCTGACCGAAGCCTCCAGGAATATCTCGAAGACAATGAAATTACCGGAATATCAGGAGTAGACACCCGAAAATTGGTTCGCCACATACGGGAAAAAGGAGTAATGAATGCTGTGATCTCCAGTACCGAACTTGATGAGAAGAAACTGGTGCAGATGGCCAAAGACTGGGACGATATGGAAGGCCTGGAGCTGGCTTCCAAAGTAACCCGCTCTGAAGCGCAAACGGTAAATGGAGAAGATGAATTCCGTGTAGCCGCTTTTGACTATGGCATCAAGCAAAACATTATCAACAACCTGAATAAACGAGGTTGCACATTGAGAGTGTTTCCGGCCAAAACTCCGGTTGAGGAAGTAAAAGCCTGGGAGGCAGATGGATACTTTTTCTCCAATGGCCCGGGAGATCCTACAGCAACAGCTGAGTACGCTCTTGAAACGGTAGACTTTGCCAAAAAAAGCGGAAAACCGGTCTTTGGGATTTGCCTCGGTCATCA
Source organism: Gracilimonas sp. (assembly GCF_040218225.1). Taxonomy (NCBI): domain Bacteria; kingdom Pseudomonadati; phylum Balneolota; class Balneolia; order Balneolales; family Balneolaceae; genus Gracilimonas; species Gracilimonas sp. The sequence goes on along the minus strand of NZ_JAVJQO010000004.1, from coordinate 379,743 downwards.
GCTGATGGCGCTGAATGAAGGCCTGAAGACCAAAAAGATGTTTGTCGGTCACCGGGGAGCAAATCAACCCGTAAAAAACCTTGGCACCGGACTAGTTGAGATTTCAACTCAAAACCATGGTTTCGCAGTAGATGAAGATTCCCTGGACGATAAAATAGCCGAGGTAACGCATATCAATCTGAATGACGGCACGATTGAAGGCCTGAAGTTTAAGAACTTCCCGGGCTTTTCGGTTCAGTATCACCCCGAAGCATCTCCCGGTCCGCATGACTCAGCCTACTTGTTCGATCAATTCATCGACATGATGAAAGAACATAAGTAAGCAAATGACGGCCGGCGGTCAATCGTCCTTCGTCAAAAACCATCCATCACCAACAATCTATTTACCACTAACAAATAATTACGAACGAAACTCATGCCCAGACGCGACGACATCAACAAAATTCTGATTATTGGCTCCGGACCTATTGTAATTGGTCAGGCCTGTGAATTTGATTACTCTGGATCTCAAGCTTGCCGCTCGCTGCAGGAAGAAGGCTACGAGATTGTACTTATCAATTCAAATCCGGCTACCATTATGACCGATCCTATTATGGCGGATGCAGTGTATATGCTTCCCATGACTACGGATTCGATCAGGGAAATTGTGGCCAAAGAAAAACCGGACGCAGTACTGCCAACTATGGGTGGTCAGACGGGGTTGAACCTCTGCCGGGATTTGGAAAAAGAGAACTTCTGGAAAGAAAATGATATCCAGATTATTGGTGTAGATATTGATGCGGTAGAGCTGACGGAAGATCGGCAGCTTTTCCGGGATAAAATGGAAGAAATTGGAATTGAGCAGTGTCGAAGCCGTACCGCTCAATCCCTACTGGATGCGAAAGAAATTGTTGAAGAGCTGGGCGGTTTGCCCATTGTGATTCGACCTTCATTTACCATGGGGGGCGCCGGAGGTGGTATTGTTTGGAATGAAGATGAATTTGAACGAAAAGTACTTCGCGGATTAGAGTTAAGTCCGGTTCATCAGGTGCTTATTGAAGAATCCATTTTTGGCTGGAAGGAATACGAATTGGAGCTTCTTCGTGATGCCAATGACAACGTGATTATCATTTGTTCTATCGAGAATATGGATCCGATGGGCGTACATACCGGAGATTCTGTGACGGTGGCTCCAACCCAAACCCTGACGGATAAGCAACTGCAGCATATGCGTGATTCTGCGATCAAGATGATGCGTTCGATCGGGACGTTTGCCGGTGGCTGTAATGTGCAGTTCGCGATGGAGCCGGGGTCAGACCGGCTGGTGGCGATTGAGATCAACCCTCGGGTGAGTCGCTCATCAGCATTGGCGTCAAAAGCGACTGGATACCCGATTGCAAAAGTAGCCACCAAGCTGGCAGTCGGCTATACATTGGATGAACTAAAAAATCAGATTACGGGAACTACCTCGGCATGCTTTGAACCAAGTATAGATTATGTGGTATGTAAAATACCCCGATTCAACTTTGATAAATTCCCTGGTGTGGATGAAGAGCTATCAACCCAGATGAAAGCTGTGGGTGAAGTGATGTCAATTGGGCGAAACTTTCCGGAAGCGCTGAACAAAGCCTGGCAATCACTGGAAGTAGGCCGGGATGGTCTCGGGGCTGATGGCTACGAAGAATTTGATCGAAAGACAGTACGAGAGCGTTTGCTGAAGCCGTATTGGGATCGTTCTATGCAGATTCGAAACGCTTTTAAGCTAGGTGCATCAGTAGAAGAAATTGCAGATATCACAAAAGTAGATCCCTGGTTCTTGCAACAAATCCGATATATGGTTTCCCTTGAAAACCGTACCGAAGGCCAAAACCTGAAGGAGATCACTAAAGAAGATTTCTTTGAGCTGAAACAAGCAGGCTTCTCTGATTCGCAGATCGCGTACCTGCTTAGCAAAAGCGGCGAAAAGGTAGACGATAAGAAAGTCCGGGATCGACGAAAAGAGCTCGGTATAACTCCATCCTTTAAGATGGTAGATACCTGTGCAGCAGAGTTCCCGGCACAAACGCCTTATTACTATTCTGCATATGAGGGGGAGAACGAAAGCGAAGTCACGGATAAGAAAAAAGTATTGATTCTGGGAAGCGGCCCAAACCGAATTGGACAAGGGATTGAATTCGACTACTCCTGTACACATGCGGTGCTGGCAACCAAAGAAATGGGGTATGAAGCCATCATGGTGAATTGTAATCCCGAGACGGTTTCTACGGACTTCGATTTTGCGGATAAGCTCTACTTTGAACCGGTTTATTGGGAGCGCGTGTTGGATATCATTGACCATGAAAAACCGGAAGGAGTGATTCTTCAGGTAGGTGGACAAACAGCCCTTAAGCTTGGAAAGCGTTTTGTGGAAGAAGGCATAAAGATCTTCGGAACCGATTTTGGAATGATTGATTTTGCCGAAGACCGTGGAGAATTCTCCAAGTTTCTGAAGAAACTCGACATCCCCTTTCCGGAATATGGCACGGCAAGAGAAGTTGAAGAGGCAGTAAAAATTGCCGGAAGAATCGGTTACCCGGTTCTGATTCGACCAAGTTATGTGCTCGGCGGACAGGGAATGCGAATCGCCGTGAAAGAGGAAGAGCTGCGTAAATATGTTGCAAATATTTTGAAAACTCACCCCGAAAACGCCTTCCTGATTGATAAATACCTGGAACATGCCATAGAGGTAGATGTGGACTCTGTTTATGATGGCGATCAGCTTCACATAGCCGGGATTATGCAGCATATTGAGCCGGCCGGTGTTCACTCAGGAGATTCCACAGCCGTGCTACCACCTTATTCGCTAAGCGATGAGATCATCAAGACGATAGAAGACCATCAGCTTAAGATAGCGGAGAACATGGAAATTCTCGGCTTCCTGAATGTGCAATATGCCGTCAAAGATGACAAAGTGTATGTGCTGGAGGCGAATCCAAGAACAACCCGAACCATTCCGTTCCTGGCTAAAGCTACACAGCGACCAGAAGCGGCAATCGGTGTAAAAGTGATGCTGGGAGCTAAGCTCAAGGAATTCGACCTGACTTCAAAACTGGAAAACTGGGCCATCAAAGAGCCGGTATTCCCTTTCGATAAATTCCCTGAAGTGAAAAAAGAGCTGGGGCCTGAGATGAAGTCAACTGGAGAAAGCATCTACTTCGCCAAAGACTTCAACGATGACCACTTCAAAAAACCATACGAGTTCAAAAGCTTATACCTATCCAAGTAGGCTGCCTGGGTAATGTAACCTTACTTGATCACTCTGATTCGTGACTCTTGACTGATTAGATTTCAAGTTCAATTGTAAGGAATCTAATTGAAGTGGCTCTTACTGATTAGTAGTAGATGAATGTCCCAACGGGACATAATCAAAAAAAATAGTGCAACGCACTATGTAAAACACGAAAATCAGAAAGAGCCCCAAAGGGGCGTAAAATGGGGAAGATTATGCCACAATCTCTATCAAAAATATATGCTCATATTGTATTCAGTACGAAACACAGGCAGAATATGATAGATAAGAGCATTGAAGTTGAATTGTATAATTACATTGGCGGAATCTGTAAACAATTAGGGTCTGCTCCCATCATAGTGGGTGGGCATAGAAACCACGTTCATATTTTATGCCTCTTATCGAGAAAAGTAGCTGTAATGAAATTGGTTCAAGAGATTAAGCAGGGTTCATCAAAATGGATTAAGGCAAAAGGAGCCCGATACGCGAATTTTTATTGGCAAGATGGATATGGGGTCTTCTCAGTATCTCAATCTCATGTCGACAGGGTTACACGGTATATTCAAAATCAGGAAGTGCATCACAGAAAGGGGGATTTTAAGAAAGAGTATCTAACATTGTTGAAGAGGTATAATGTTGATTATGATGAGCGGTATTTATGGGGTTGACGACAGCGCCCCTTTGGGGCTTCCATATTACATTGGAATTAACATAGCGCTTCGCACTATGTTTTTGGATTAGCCCTTTCAGGGCTCTTGGTAGTTTATTAAGCTTTTCATTTAGAGGAGGGGTTCAAAAAGCCTTATCTTAATATTGATAATTAAAAATTTTAAAGCTGCGTTGAATTCAAGGTCTGTTAACAGACCTGTGAAATCCAAAAACTCAACTATTCTGTGATCAAAGAAGCGAAGACGACCTTAAAAGAAACATTTGGCTACGATACCTTCCGACCGCTACAGGAAGACATCATCAGTCAGGCCCTCAAGAGAAAAGATGCACTCGTAATAATGCCCACCGGTGGTGGTAAATCGCTCTGCTACCAAATTCCGGCGCTGTTATTTGATGGACTGACCATTGTGGTATCTCCTCTTATTTCACTGATGAAAGATCAGGTAGAACAACTTCGGGAGTACGATATCAATGCGGTTCATCTGAATAGCTCGCTCTCACCGGAAGCTTATGGATACAATCGCCGTCAGGTACTGCAGGGGAAGGCCAAGCTATTGTATATAGCACCTGAAACCTTGTTAATGGACAAAACAAAAGATCTTCTCAAAGATATTAAAGTAGATTTGTTTGCGGTAGATGAGGCGCACTGTATCTCAGAGTGGGGGCATGATTTCCGGCCAGATTACCGCCAGCTGGCAGAAGTGCGAAAAGAATTATTCCCTGATGCTACCTGCATGGCGCTTACAGCTACAGCTACTCCCCGGGTCCGGGAAGATATTATGCGAACGCTGGAGTTTGGGGAATCAGAAGAATTTATAGCAAGCTTTGATCGCCCTAACCTGTTCCTGAAAATTGCCGATAAAGACGATCCAACCAACCAGGTTTTAGACTTCCTTTATACACGGAAAAATCAGTCCGGCATTATATACTGTACTTCCCGCCGGCAGGTAGATGAACTGTATCAGGAGCTGGAAGATGAAGGCTATTCAGTGAAACCTTATCATGCGGGCTTATCCGACCGTGACCGGGCTATCAACCAGCGGAAGTTTATACGGGATGACATTCAGATAATTGTGGCAACCATTGCGTTTGGGATGGGAATCAATAAACCAAATGTTCGTTTTGTGATGCACTACGATATGCCGCAAAACATCGAGCAGTATTATCAGCAAATTGGTCGTGCGGGCCGGGATGGGCTTCGCTCCGATTGTGTTATGCTCTTCAGCTATGCCGACACGCAGAAGATCAAGTACTTCATCAACAAAAAAGAAGGACAGGAAAAAGAGATAGCAGAAAAACACCTTGATGACCTGCTTAAGTTTATTGAGTCCAAAAAATGCCGCAGAATTCCACTCATGAAATATTTTGGGGAAGAATACCCGAAAGACGAGTGCGGAATGTGTGATAACTGCCTGTCTAAAGATGAGGACGTGGAAGATTTCACCCTTCAGGCCAAAAAGTTGCTTACCTGTGTAAAAGAATTAGAAGAAGGATATGGGAAGACTCAGGTTATTAATGTGTTGAGAGGCTCAAAAGCCAAAAAAGTGCTGGAGCTGGAACATGATAAGCTGGATTCATACGGTTCAGGAAAAGAATGGTCCAAAGATCAGTGGGAACAGTTATCCCGAATGCTGGTTCGCCAGGACTATCTTTCCAAAGGAGAATACGCGGTATTGCAGCTGGAGGATAAAGCCGATGCTGTTCTAAAAGGTGATGAAAATGTGTACGGTACACTCGACCGAACCAGCACCATGCTGAGTGATGAAGAAGCCTCGCGTGTAGCTACGGAAGTTGAAGCTTCCTATGATGAAAATCTCTTCGAGATTCTCCGCAAAGAGCGGAAGAAAATGGCGGACGAAAAAGGGATTCCTCCCTACACTATCTTTCCGGACACGACGCTGATGGAAATGGCGTACTATTATCCGAAAGACAAAGAACACCTGCTTCCCTTATATGGTGTAGGTGATGTGAAGCTCAAAAAGTATGGCTCGGCATTTATTGGCATTATCAAAAAGTATACGGCCGAACATGGCATCGAGGCGAAGGAAGAAACGCTTCAGGAAAAAGCAGAAGAACTGGAAAGCGTAGAGTTGCACCAGCAAATTGGGAAGGCATTTAATGATGGGCAGCGAATAGGTCATCTGGCTGAAGAGCATGGCGTGAAAGAAGTTACCATCCTTAACCATCTTAAGGATTATCTGAAAGAAGGTAATGACCTTAGGCTGGATGGAATTACCGAAGCAACTTCCCTGTCATTACGCCAGCAGGATGAAATTATCAAGATTTTTGATGAGAAAGGGTCTCATATGCTGAAGGTAGTTTATGATCGAATGAATAAGAAAATCGGTTACGACCAAATCCGGATTATACAGCTGTACTACATGGCCAACGAAGAGAATGATTAGCAGTCGGACTTAACGGGAAGACTTATTCTAAAGCTGGCCCCGCCTTCATCAAGGTTTTTGGCTTCAATGGTTCCTCCAGAGCGCCGAATAATCTCATTAGAGATCGGCAGACCCAACCCCAGCCCAAACTTAGCACCCTGATTTTTTGTGGTAAAGTTGGCTTCAAAAATTCGGTGAATAATATCTTCAGGAATCCCCGGGCCATTGTCTGTGATTTCAATCAGTATTTGGTCATCGGAATGCTTTGTTGAAATAGTAATTTCACCGGAATCATTGAGAGCATCACAGGCATTGACCAATATATTAGTCCAAACCTGATTCAGGTCGCCCACCTGTACACAGGTTTTTGGGATGTCATTCAAGTGGAGGTTTAGATTTACATATTTCAGGCGATTGCTTAGCACCAACACGGTGTCTTTAATTCCCTCTCTGATATCAATAAACTCCTCTTTGTTTTGATCCTGCCGGCTGTAGCTTTTCAGGCTTTTGACGAGGTTGGCAATACGATTGCTGGCAATGCGAATGTTGTGGATCATGCGCCCCGCTTCAAAATGATTGGTCAGGCTCTCGATATCTAATTTCTTACGTTGATCTTTGATAACCTCTAAGGCATTATCCGGCATTTGTGCCAGTTTTCTAACGGATGCCCGCTCATGAACCCAGGGAAATTGCTTCTCAATCTTCAGCATTTGTTTACGCAACTCAGCACTGTCCAGAGGCTCACTTTGCAAGCCAAGTTTGAACAACTTATAGGTCGAATCTGATTCTTCGAAGGTGGAATAAATTTCGATAAGGTTTTCAGCTGATCGCATCAGGGCCGAAGCGGGATTATTGACCTCATGTGCAAATCCCGCAACCAACTCACCAAGGGTTGCCATTTTTTCCTGATGAATAAGCTGCTGATGCGTTTCCTCCAATCGCTTATAGGCTTTTTTAAGATCATCCCGCTCTTTACCAAGCTCTTTGTTTAGTAAATGCGTTTTTGTCTGCAAACGGATATTACTTTTATATCGCTGAATCATGTTATTCAGCATTAGTTGCTGAAGTGGATGCTTGAGCCGTGGATGGTCACTCAGATACTGCTCAAATTGTTGGGGCTTCATTTTAAGAGCTAACCCCTGCTGGGTAATTTTGGCAGTTGTGAGAGTGGGCTCTCCGGTCGTAAAAGCAATAAGCCCTACAAAGCTTCCGGGGTTAAGGGTAGTTAGCGTTATTTCGCTGTCGTCAGCTTGTGTTCTGGTCAATACCACCTGCCCTTCAAGTAAAAGGTATACGTCTTCAAGCGGTTCACCCTGAGAAAAGAGAACCTCATTTTCTTTCAATACCAAAAGATGATCCTTCAGTTCATCCAGCTCACTAACCAGTCTTTGAATGAAACGGAGAATAGTTTCGGTATCATTAAGCCACGATATGCCTTGATTGGATTCCATGTAGGGTTAGTGGTCGGTCAATTGATTTTTGCGCATGGCATCAGAAAGTTTGCCTGAATCCAGAATTTGCATGAAAGGCAGCAGGTTCTTCTCATTCGCGATTACGTAATCTGTTAACTCGGATACTACCACTTCTGCAAGCTGCTCTTTAGTCCAGGGTTTTGCAATATAATGATCGAGATCCGCTTTGTTAATGGCCAGAATAGTGTCTTCATGTCCGGCCTGACCTGTCACCAAAACCTTTTTACTTTTTGCGGCTTCAGGTATTTGTTGAAGATCGATCAAAAGGTCTACCCCATTTTGTCCGGGTAGCACATGGTCACATAAAATCAATCCGACTTTATGACCATGATCTAAAATATAGTCTATTACCTCCCGCGCCTCATTAGCATTGTTTGCCGACTCAACCGGAAAATACTCCTCAAATTTTTCCAGGTCTTTGATGAGCGCATCCATCACTTCCAGCTCATCCTCAACGATCAATATGTAGATTTTTTCGTCCATAATAGATTCCTCAATTTAAAATTAATGGCCAATAAAACAGCGCATAAAGAGTCACCATAATCAAACCTAAAATGCCAACAGCGAATCCAGCGCGAGTCATATGTTTGGTTTTCATGGTTCCGGTGCTCATGGCAATAGCGTTGGGTGGTGTCGAAATGGGTAACATCATGGCAAGACTGGCACTCACACCAATCACCAAACTAATAAGGACTAAGCTGAAGCCCTCTCCGGCTGCTCCCGAAGTAGCAAGACTCACCGCCAAAGGAATCAGCAGGGTTGCTGAAACAGTATTAGACAGGAAGTTCGACATAATTATGGCTACAAGGCTGAATGCTATTACAAGGAATATGGAGCTGAATATGCTCCAGTTTATACTGGTTATAATCCATTCGGCAAGACCGGTGCTCTCCATTGAAATTCCTAAAGAAATACCACCGGCAACCAGCCATAACACTTCCCAGGGGAGTTTGCGAATACGATCCTGATCTAAAATGCCAGTTAATGATAAAGCCGCAACAGGGAGCAGGGCTACTATGCTGCTGCCCACACCGTGAAGGGATTCAGTAACCCAAAGTAAAACAGTAATCCCAAAAATCAGATATACAAAGAGGGCTTCTTTATTTTTTTGAAATGAACCGCTAATATCAAGCTCAATTTTAGTTGAAGCTGGCTTGAACATCCAAAGCAGAATAAACCAACTGGCAATTAACACAACGGCTACAAGCGGAGCGGCAAGCAACATCCAATCCGTAAAAGCAATGTTAATACCCTGTGTAGAGAGGGCCCCAATAACCACGGCATTAGGTGGTGTTCCAATGGGTGTTGCTATTCCGCCGATATTAGCAGCAAAAGGAATGCTCAACGCCAGACCAATTCTGAGAGGATCGCCGGGTTGTGTGCGGGCAATTATGGGGAGAATAACGGTCATCATCATGGCGGTTGTGGCGGTGTTACTCATAAAGGCGGAAAGCAAAGCGGTAACCACCATTAATCCGAGAATGATGAATTTCGGGTTAGAGCCAAACGGCTTGAGTAATACCCGGGTTAAGTTTTTATCGAGATCAAACTTTACGGCCGCATCTGCCAGGACAAATCCTCCCAAAAATAGAATGATAATGGGATTGGCAAGGGTTCCGATAAATTCGGTGTAGGAGGTTGGGATATAATCTGCCGAAGCTTCCGGAAATAAGATGCCTTGCTTACTCAGGAAGAAAACCTGCAGCAAGATCACTAACATGGAAGTTGCGTAAATGGGAACCGGCTCAAGCATCCAGAAGATAGCCGCGATGCAGAAAATGCTCAGGGCAACGTGTCCGGCATCCGAAAGCCCTGGAATTTCTATCAAAAAGGGAACCAGAAAACCGATGAGGCCAATAATTATCGATGTGAGTTGTTTATATGTAGCGTTCATGAATGAAAGCATGTAATGAGTGAGTGATGCACAAAAGCTACCGGTTCAATACGAATTATTTGTGAAGAAAATAAATCGTTAACGAGGAATCTGGCTTTCAATAAAAGATTAATAATAGTACCATAAACTATGATTTTAGAACCAAGCATATTGTCAAAATTATCCTCGCTTGAACTTCGTGCAAAGAAGATTGTAGAAGGATTCATTTCAGGCCTTCATAAAAGTCCCTTTCATGGATTCAGCGTGGAATTTGCTGAACATCGTCCTTATAACCCGGGGGATGATTTTAAACATATCGATTGGAAAGTGTATGCAAAGAAAGAGCGGTTCTATGTGAAGCAGTATGAAGAGGAAACCAACCTTCGGGCTTATGTGATGCTCGACACGAGTTCGTCTATGCTGTTTAAGCATTTCGGGGAGTGGACAAAGTTACGTTATGGTATTCACTTTGCCGCATCGCTTATGTATATGATGCACCGGCAGCGGGATGCTTGCGGACTTATTCCGTTTAATTCCAAAATAGATGCTTTCATCCCTGCAAAGTCAACTTATGCACATCTTCGCCAAATTTATACCGAGCTGGAAAGGGAGCTGATTCGGGAAGAAAAGAAGGATCAGGAAAAGCGTAAGACCGCCTCAGCCCAGGCCATTCATGAAGTGGCAGAACGATTAAGTCACCGGAGCCTGGTGGTGATAATCACTGATCTATTTGAGAACATTGATGAACACGAAGAAATTATTTCGGCCCTGAAGCACCTTCGCCACCGAAAGCACGAGGTGTTACTATTCAATGTGCTGGAAAAGAAAAGCGAACGGGATCTGGATTTTCCAGATCGAAGGTTTGTATTTGAAGACATGGAATTAGACGGTGAAGTGGAAGTACTGCCCGCTCAGGTTCGCGAAGATTACCAGAAGAAAGTGGAAGAATACACCAAGAAATTCAGGATGGCCTGTAGTGAGTTTGAAATCGATTTCGCTGAAATGGATACACAAGGCCAGTTTGACCAGTCTTTGCTAGCCTATCTCATAAAGCGGAAGCGTTTGGGGTGAGTTCGTTAATCATTATTCGTGAATCGATTTCTCATAACGATTCATCAATAACGAACGAGACTACGTGACCTTCTGATTTTTCAAAATCTTATTCAACAGCGTTGGAGAAAACCGCTGTACCCAAAGGGCTAACTTTTCTTTAATTCCCGTCACGTAAATTTCTTCTTTCTGAGCCTTAATCTTTGGCATCACCTTGGATACCATTTCATCAGCCGTCATGGCTTTGGAGTGGGCATCTCCCATTTTATCAAATTTGGTTCCGTCTCCGGTTAAGGCATTTTTGGAGATGTTGGTTTTAATAAATCCGGGGCAGAGTAACGTGACTGCTACATTATGTTCATACATTTCCTGGCGAAGGGAATTAAAAAATCCCTGAACAGCGTGTTTACTTCCCGCATAACCTGAACGGAATTTGGTGCCAATTTTACCAGCCACACTGCTTGTTACAACAATGTGACCCGAATTTCGCTCCACCATATGTGGCAACACTTCTTTAGTCAATCCAACAGATCCAAAATAATTGATTTCCATCAGTCGCCGAAACGTGCTCATTTCAGATTCCATCACGGTTGACCGCTGGCTCACCCCTCCGTTATTAATCAGAACATCAATCTGACCAAATGCAGCTATGGCTTCGTTGGCCTTTTTGGGGAAAGAATCGCCATCCATCAAGTCCAGAAGTATAATTTTTACATTAGAGGTATCTTCTCCAAGACTGTTTTTTACATCTTCAAGAACCTCATGCCTCCGGGAAGATAAAATCAGGTTAGCCCCTTCTTTATAGAATGCCCGGGCAAAGGCTTCTCCTATTCCTGAAGAAGCTCCGGTAATCCAAACGGTTTTTCCTTGGTAATTCATGTGTAAATTCTGATTTTTGGAGGAAGTTAACATTTTCAGACCTTAATTAATCATGAGCAACAAACATACAATCCTGTTGGTGGAAGACGAGGAAGAATCGGGCGAAATGCTGGCGAACTTTCTCGAACTTAATAACTATGAGGTTCTCTGGGCCAAAGATGGCAAGAAGGCCATTGAGCTAATTGACGATAACGCCAACGACCTGCATCTGGCGATTCTCGACATTATGGTTCCGTATCACGATGGCAAAGAGATTTGCAGGCATATACGTAAGCACCCGGTGGTATATGAAATACCGGTTCTTTTCCTGACTGCCCGCGATGAAGAAAAAGATGAAATAGAGGGATTGGAACTCGGTGCTGATGACTACATCAAAAAGCCGGCAAGTCTGAACCTGGTTAAAGCACATGTTGAGACGCAGCTGCGCCGGCGATCTCCGGAAAAGAGTAATTGGATACAGTATGGACATGTGTATTTAGATCTGGATTCTAAGGAAATGTACATCAACGAAGAGCTCATGGATTTAACACATACCGAATACACCATTGCGGAAATGATATTCCAAAACCCAAAGCTGGTATATAGCCGGCAGCAGATTTTAGAGAAGATATCGGACGAGGAAAAATATGTGTTTGATCGGACTGTAGATGTACATGTTAAAAACCTCCGGTTAAAAATGGGTGACGAAGGTAAGTTGATTAAAACCTACCGGGGCGTGGGCTATGGTTTCAATAAAGAGTTTCTTCACGCATGAAAATCAGATCCAAACTGGCGTGGACGTATATCATCCTGCTTATTATCGGGATCATCACCATTAGTGCATATTCCATATTAACGATTCGAAGTTTTTTGTTAGATGAGGGTGTAGAGCAGTTTGAAAAAGACGCACTTTCGCTGGCGTTGGCAGCAGGGAGTTTCAAAGACAATGCACTTTTTGACGATAAAATCCAGCGGCAGGCTCAGCTGTCACGCTATGAGATGGCGGTTTATGATAAAAGCGGAATTCGTTTTCTAACCTTCCCTGACTATGCGTTCGAAGATGTTGCTCCATACCTGGAAGAAGATTTACTGTCACAACTGGAACGTGAAGATGGTGATCCTCTTATTCGCACTGATGAAAACCCTGAAAAACTTATTGCCTATGTTGATTTGGGGCAATCCGATAACGCAGCCCAATACCTGAGGATTAGCCAGGATAAGAGCCAATATTATGCAGCAGTAGCTAGTATCAGGCATATAATTTATGCAGGAATGTTTTTCTCCATTGGAGCTGTAATTATCGTTAGCATTTTATTTGCCCGCTATATGGCAGCGCCCATCCAGCGGCTGAATGAGGCCGCCCTCGATATTGCCAAAGGAAACCTGGATCGCAAAATTGATCTGAACAGGAATGATGAATTTGGGACGCTGGCCGACTCTTTAAACCATATGGCTGGAACGCTCCGTGCCGATAATGAGAAATTAAAGCGGCTCAATGAAAAGCAAAGTCAGTTTTTTGCAGACATAACCCATGAAGTCAGAAATCCGCTTCATACTATCTCGGGAGCGCTTGAAATGTTACAGCTGGAAAACCTTCAGCCCGAGAAGAAAAAGCAATACATGGTAACGGCTCAAAAGCAGATTAAGAGAGTGGCCCGGCTATTTGAGGATATCAAAACACTTCAGCGATATGACTTTGATGAGAGCTTTATCAACCGTGTAAATTTTGATTTAAAGGAAGTTGTTGATGAGGTAATGACGGTATATCAACCATTGGCGCAGGAAAAAGGACTCGCTTTAAAGGCTAAAAACCTGAAATCGTATACAGTAAATGCAGATCCCGATAAAATTGAACAGGTGATGGATAACCTGATTTCTAATGCGATTAAATATACACAAGAGGGAAAGGTCGAGGTTGGGTTTGAGCAAAAAGACGAACTCATTGAAGTGTCTGTGAAAGATACCGGTCCTGGAATAGGAAAAGAGCATTTGGAGCGCTTATTTGATCGTTTTTACCGCACAGATAAGGCACGTTCAAGGGATAAGGGTGGAACGGGTTTAGGATTGTCTGTTGTAAAAGGGATTTTGAACGCTCATCAAAGCGATATAAAGGTAGAGAGCGAAGAAGACTCAGGAAGCCGGTTTTATTTTAGGCTTCCACTCCATGAAAATAGCTAAATGAAAAAGCGGCCAGCGCTCCACCAGTAAGGGGTGCAAGCGTATATAGCAGAGAGTGAATAATAGAATTTCCACCCTGAATGAGATCGAAGCCTGCTGTTCCTATGGAGGTCGCAGGGTTTAAGATGCCTCCGGAAACCGGAGTCGCAACCATAAGCATTCCGCCAAAAGTAAGACCTATTGCTAAACCAGAAAGATTGGTTTTACGAAAGCTTTTGGTGATGGTAAGAGTGAGCATTACCAGTACAAAGATGAAAGTAAAAAGGACCTCAGCAAATGCTTGCTGGTATAAATTAGTAGTTGCAGGCGGTTCAACATAAAAAACAGAAGTGGAAAGAAAGAAAATAGCCGATGCTGCAACAAAAGCACCAAAAAGTTGGGCAATCAGGTATCCTGCAAACTCGGTAGCCGAAAGCCTTCTCTTTAAGAAAAATGCCAAAGAGACGGCAGGATTAAAATGGGCGCCTGAAACCCGGGAGCCTATATAAACCAAAGCCATTAAGGTTAAACCAATGGCGAGTGCATTTCCTGTAAAACCAAATACCAATACAAGAAAAAAGGCACCAACCGCTTCCATTACATATGAATGCATACCCTGATTGTTAGTCTTCAAAAAAATCTCCGAATATCCTTCCTTTCAACTGAAACTACCTGCCGAAAGCAGGAATTGCAAGAAGCCAAATGAGTATTTTTGTAAAAAATTCCTACAAATAAATCTAACTATTTGACTTCATATAGGCTTAGAAAAAGGATATTTTTTGACAAATAAAACTTTATTGATGGAATTACTTCAAAAATTAAAATCCCGCTGGGGAATAACCAGCAACGGGCAGGTACTGATAATCCTAATTGTATTTGCCTGCACGGGCTTTACGGCTCTTTATGCCAGACGTTTCGTTTTTAATTTAGTTGGTATTATCGACTCTGACCCTTTCTGGCTTAAGGCAATTGTTTGGCTTGTAACCATACTGCCGCTCTACAATATTTTTCTACTCATCTATGGGGCTTTATTTGGTCAGTTTGAGTTTTTCTGGGGATTCTTTAAAAAGATGATGAGTCGTTTAATACCAGGAAAATCAGGATCAGGAAGTTAGTTTGTCCCGTTCTTTTTTTGGAAGTTTGGCTACAACCAAATCATAGGAATGCTTAATAAGCTCTTTTAGGAAATCGTCTTCCAGCAGCCCCGTGGTGCTCACCGTATTCCAATGTTTTTTGTTCATGTGATAACCAGGTTTCACTTCCTCATATGCGGCGCGTAATTCAATAGCACGAACCGGATCGCACTTTAGGTTGATGCTCTCAAACGTTTCAATATCCGTTAAGGCAAACATTTTCCCCATCACCTTAAAAACGAGCGTGTCTTCACCAAATGGAAAGTCCTCAGAAACTCCGGGCAGAGAAAGACAGTAATTATAAAATCCCTCGATGTGCATACAGCGCTATTGTGTGAAAAATCAGGGTGTCTTAAACAGTTGTACACCAAATAAAATCCACCCAGTAATAAAGGCCACGCCTCCAATGGGTGTTATAGCCCCGAACCAGCTAATCCCAGACAAGCATAACACGTATAAACTTCCTGAAAAAATGAGAATCCCGGCCAAAATTAATGTGGCCGGCCAGGTTACTACGATTTGAAACTGAGTGCCAATCAAGGCAATCAACATTAAACCAAGAGCATGCCATGCATGATATTGAACAGCTGTTTGCCAGGTTTCAAGTCGCTCAGGAGTTAGGCTGCTTTTTAAGGCATGAGCGCCAAATGCTCCTGCAGCTACAGCGATGGCAAGCAAAAAAGCAGCAATTGCGATGATGATTTTAGGATTCGACATTTCGTTAATGGTTATTGGTGATTAGGTAAATAGATTTGCTGTCAAATTAACAAATCATCTATTAACGAATAACCAATAACGACACAGATTTACTCAGAAACAAAGCCAATTTTCTTATGGGTGCCATCGCAAAACGGCTTGGTTTGAGATCCTCCGCAACGACAAAAACTCATTTTTTTGCTGCAGGTTTCCGTTCCGGTTTCCTCTCCAACTAAGTCATAATTACCCTGAACCAGAAACGGAGCGTTATCAAATAGCTTGATGGAAAGTTCTCCGCCCTTTCCGTTCACAGGTTCTGTCCTGAGTCGTTCCACGTTATAGGTCGTATCGGCTTTAAATCCAGCTTCGATGTGAGAATTATCGCATAAGGGTTTGTTTTTTGACTTTCCGCATCGGCACATGGCAACCCGCGTATCTTGAAGCACTATGTTTTCATCCATATCTCGAATTACGACTTCACCATGTATATAAATGGGCCCATCTTTCTCTATGGTAATAACATTTTGTTCAGGAGGCTGCTCAGCCTTGTCCGATTTCATTAATTCATAGTGTAAAGCCCCAGTCGGACAGCGCTCAATAACTTCTATAAGGTCATCGGTTGAAGTATGCTCAGGCTGAATCCACGGTTTTTTCTTAGGATCAAAAACATTAGGCAGACCATGTACACATTCTTCAGCATGGATGCATCGCTCTTTATCCCAGCTAACTTCTATTTCGTCTGTTGAATATGAAAGTACTTTTTTCTTCATGATGAATTTCTTGTGTTAATGAATATCAGATTATAATGAAGCAGCTACATCAAACCAAGCTTGTTAATCTGAGCACAGGTCTTCAGCCTCTTTTAAGATGGTAGTTTTTTTAGAGTGACTAAATTGAAGTTCTTCAAGTATGCTTTTGTTAGCGAGAAGCTGCTCACAGTGAACTATATTTTTATTGAGTAACTTCATGGTTTCCTTTTTTGTAAGGCTTGAAAGAACGGTAACAGGGTGAATATGTGTCTTTTCAATGAGAGTGCGTAGTCCCTGCTTTTGAGGGTAGTCCCAGCTTAATAATTTCATCTGCATACACTCAGCATAATCCATGGCGTCTTTCGTGAAGCGAGTATTTGTAACTATGTAACTTGAGGGTTTCTTCTTTTTAAGCTTTGAATCTGCTGCCCAGGTATCAGACACATCCTGAAAGCGGGCTTGTACATATAAGGGAATAGTAACATTGCAGTGATGATCTTTTCTGTTATGAAATTTACATTCCATCATAAACACTTCACTCTCATCTTGTGCGATTACATCTATTTCATGGGAGACGCATTTGCCACGAACAACGGAGCCAACTTCTGTGCTATAACCAAGCTTGGTGAATATTTCAGAAATCAGCACTTCGAAAGGGTAACCTGACGGCCCAAGCTCAAGTAATGCTTCCTTTAGCTTGTAGCGACTGGCAACTCGATGAGAGTTTTGTTTAAGCATACGGTAAGCTTCCCGGTACAATTCTTTTGTTGTGATGCCATTCCTGAAAAACCCGTTTTCATCTAAATTATTGATCAGGAGTTTAATGGTTTGTGGCTGGGCACCGGCATTGCTCAGAGATTTTTTTAACTTAGATATACTAAATCTTTCCTCTTCACCGGTCGCTTTAATAACATTGAATGGTTCCATGGTAACTTCTGGTGAATATTATTCCGGAAAGTAATTAAAAGAAACGTCAGTATGAGTTCCAGAGTAACTGGAATATTTCCTAAAAGATAGCTTTTTAAAGGATAGTGATTACATTCATTCGAACGATTAAATAAAAGGGTGAGACATGAGCAAGCACGAAAAAATCGATTATGTAGAGTTCCCGTCATCTAATCTTGAGGCTACCAAGAAATTTTTTAGCAAAGCTTTTGGCTGGAAGTTCACGGACTATGGCCCGGAATATTGTGACTTTGCCAATGAAGGAATCAATGGCGGGTTCTTTAAATCAGAAAAGAAATCAACGACTGAAGCCGGAGGGGCCCTTGTAATTTTTTATAGCTCTGAGTTAGAGTCGACACAGCAAAAAGTTAAAGCAGCAGGCGGAAAAATCATAAAGGATATTTTTTCTTTTCCAGGCGGACGTCGCTTTCATTTCATTGAACCCAGCGGGAATGAGTTTGCGGTTTGGTCAGACAAGGGGGTCGAATAACCAAACAAGAATATTCAAGAACCAATATTCAAAGAGGTTTACTTCTTCAATCATCATTCAGTGTTGGATATTGAATATTCATAATCCAGTAAGTTTTTTTCCGAATTTTGTAACACATTTTTTGGCTGAATGCAGTTACTTCCACTTCTGTTTACATTGACACCATGGAAAAAATGACACTGCATATAAAAAATATGGTCTGTGGCCGCTGCGAGATGGTTATTGAGACGGCTCTCACTGCACTTGGGCTAGAAGTAAACCACGTACAACTCGGCAAAGCTGAAGTAACCCGCAATGGAGAACACCCAACTCTTCGGGAAATCGAAAAAGAATTGGATCGGTTTAACTTCGGTTTATTGAAAGATGACGACTCCATTCTTGTTGAAAAAGTAAAAACCACCCTGATTGAATGGGTGGAGTCCGGAAAGCTTGAAACCGATGAGACTTCACTGTCTGATTTTCTGGCTACACACCTGGCTAAAAGTTATGCTACCATTTCCCGTGCTTTTTCAAAGAAAGAAGAAGTTACCATTGAGAAGTACTTCATCCGGCTCAAAATTGAAAAAGCCAAAGAACGGGTGGAATACGGAAATCTTAGCTTCAGCGAAATTGCCTACCAGCTGGGGTATAAAAATCTTCAGCACTTGTCCCGGCAATTTAAAGAGATTACGGGCATGAGTATGAGTGACTATCAGAAGCTGCAAAACCCAGAGCGAAAAGCCCTCGATAAAATTTAGAAGCATTCATGATAGAATCCCTGTTTACAGAGCCCTGGTGGATGTACGCAGCTGTCTTCTTTGCAGGGATGGGTGCTTACATCATTTCTGTGATTTCAGGCGGTGGCGGCTCACTCCTTTTGATTCCTGCCATTAATTTTATGTTTGGCCCGAAAGTAGTGGCGCCTATAATCAACCTTGGAGATTTGATTGGTCGTCCTTCACGGCTCATTATTTTCTGGGATGATATCAGGTGGGATGTTGTCAGGTGGTATGCCCCGGCTGCTGTGGTCGGTGTGTTAATCGCTGGGTGGCTGTTCACCAAGGTAGAGGCAAGCTGGTTTCAGGTTATTATTGGTGTCTTTTTGGTGAGCACGGTTTTTCAATATCGGTTTGGGAAAAAAGAACGCACCTTCAGAATGAAGAAGTGGTACTGGCTTCCGCTTGGGGTGGGAGTGGCTTCCATTTCAACTATCGTGGGCGGACTTGGCCCGGTACTTAATCCGTTTTACCTCAACGCAGGGATTCTGAAAGAAGAAATGATCGCTACCAAAACAGCCAATTCCTTTTTTATGGGGATTGTACAGATTGGAACGTATTCTTTTTTAGGAGCGCTATACGGCGACTTATGGATATTGGGAATCGTGTTAGGGTTGGGAGCCACAGCAGGAAACCTGGTTGGGAAAAAGCTACTAAGTTCTATGACCGATGATACCTTCCGAAAATACGTGCTGGTCGTTATGGTTATAAGTGGATCTTACATGATTTTATCTAAAACAGGATTACTATGAAATGGCTCAAATTAAAAATCCCGCCGGCACTTCTTTTCTTGATATGCATCGGGTTGATGTGGGGTTTAGATAAGCGGCTCAATTTTGAACCAACAACTTTTGACTTTCCGGATTGGTTGTTTGGCGGCCTTGTTCTGGTTGGTGGTTCGATTGTACTTCTTGGGGTGATTGAATTCAGTCGAAAATCAACCACGGTTAATCCACATAAGCCACAGAATACCACTGCACTTGTCAAATCAGGAATCTACCGCTTTACCCGAAACCCGATGTATCTCGGCATGGTGTTTATTCTTTTGGCCGGGGTTATGAAATTTGGAAACGGGCTCACCATGTTGATCCCTGCGTTATTTATTTGGTACATGAATATATTCCAGGTTCAACCCGAAGAAGAAATGATGGAGCAAAAGTTTGGGAAGGAGTTTGTGGAGTACAAAGAGGAAGTCCGGCGCTGGATTTGAAGTATCTAAAAATTAACAAGCATCACAGCAAGAAACCGCAGCAAGTTCAGGCTCCGAAACTTTATTCCCTTTCCTGAATAAGTCGAATATTGAACCATCTTCAGAAAATTTGTTTTGAACCCGGATTGCATTGGCAATCGCGATAAGGGCAACGCCTACATCAGCAAAAATAGCCTCCCACATCGAGGCCAGGCCGGCGGCTGCAAGCCCCATTACCAACACTTTGATGCCCAGGGCAAAGCCAATGTTTTGCCATACAATTTTATGGGTGAATCGGGATATATCTATGGCTTTTCCCACTTTGGAGGGCTGATCGGTTTGAATGACCACATCGGCTGTATCGATGGTAGCATCAGAACCAATACCGCCCATGGCAATACCTACATCAGCCAGAGTAATTACCGGCGCATCATTCACTCCGTCTCCCATAAAGCCCACGATATTGCCTTTGCCAAGGGCTTCTTCCACCCTCTCATATTTTTCATCAGGAAGAAGTCCGCCATAGGCTTCATCAATCCCAAGCTCATTGGCTACAAAAGAAACCACTTCAGGGTTATCACCGGAAAGCATGACCAATCGCTGAATTCCTTTTGCCTTGAGATCTTCGATGGCTCGCTTGCTGTCTTCTTTAACCCGGTCGGATATAGTTATGGTGCCTGCGTGTTCTCCATCTATGGCTACATGTACAAAAGTATAAGGTTTGGAGTAGTTGGCGTTCGAGATTTCCACATCGTGTTCTGCCAGCAAATCATGGTTTCCAACTAAAACTTGTTGCTGGTTGATCATGCCTTTTAGTCCTTTCCCCGAAACTTCCTGCTGGTTTTCGACTTCGTGAAGGGTTTGTCCGTTTTTAAAGGCAAGAATAGCCTTTCCAATCGGGTGAGTGGAGTGTTGTTCAAGAGAAGCTGCGATGCCAATGATTTCATCACTGCTGACCCCGTTATGAGTGATGACATCCTGCACCTCAAAGGAGCCTTCTGTGAGGGTTCCGGTTTTATCCATGAACAACGTATTCATCTTTCGAAGCTGATCCAGGTAGTCAGAGCCCTTCAATAAGATTCCATTTCTTGAAGCCGCACCAATGCCGCCAAAATAGCCCAGCGGGATGGAAATCACCAATCCACATGGGCAGGAGACAACAAGAAAAACGAGTGCTTTATAAAACCATTCCTGAAATACATAAGACTCAACAAAAAGGTAAGGCAGAAAAGTGACCGCAACAGCCAGCCATACGACGATGGGCGTATAAACTTTAGCAAACCTTGTCATGAAGCGCTGAGTGGGCGCTTTACGTTGTGAGGCTTCCTGCACCATCTCCAGGATGTGTGATAATTTGGTGTCTTTAAAACTACTGGTTACCTTAATTCTTACAGGAGTGTTCTGGTTGATGGATCCGGCCCAAATCTCCTCCCCAGAAGTCCGGTTCATGGGCTTCGATTCGCCGGTCAGTGCAGCCGTATTAAAGGAAGCTTTTTCTGAAAGCAGCTCTCCATCCAGAGGGACTTTTTCACCCGGCCTGACCTGAATGACATCACCAATATTAACTTGTGAAGGATGAACCATTAAGGTTGCTCCGTTTCGCTCTACCGTGGCTATATCCGGTTGCTGATCAAGCAACTTTTGAATAGAATGACGGGCCTTGGTAACCGCCCCGTGCTGCGCATATTCTCCAATCATATAGAACAGCATTACCGCTACTCCCTCAGCATATTCTCCCAGAGCAAACGCTCCGACTGTGGCAATGCCCATCAGGAAGAATTCACTGAAAACGGTCCCTTTTCTCATTGACTGCCAGGCTTTTATCCATACCGGTCCGCCCACAAAAAGGTAGGAAAGCACAAAAAGAGGGATATACACAAACTCCTGACTTGGAAATGATAAGGCATGCTGAACAACCAGCGCTAAAATCAAAAAAACGGAGGCAACGGCTACTTCTTTGTATTTTTTTAGGAATGAAATCATGGATAAAAACTTAGTTCATCCTAAAATAGCCTTAGCCAGACTTCTTGTATTGCAGTATTCTGTAATTCTTGTGCAGGATTTTGTCAGAGTTTGTCAATGGAGATGCGTTTATTCTCTTTCACGTCCTTGAAATGTGATGGGGATAGACCGGTCTCTTTCTTGAACTGCCGGGAAAAATGCTGCTGACTACTATATCCTAATTCGTAAGCAATTTCTGTGAGGCTTTGCTCTCCATAAACGATGAGTTCTTTAGCCCGCTCTATTTTTTGTAAGATATAATAACGTTCAATGGATTTGCCCTCCACATTAGAAAAAAGCCGGCTGAGTTGCTGGTAGTCTTTGTTGATTTTTTTAGAGAGGTAATCCGAAAGGTTGCCCTCTAACTCCTGGTCAGTACGAACCAGTTTTACAATAAGCTGTTTGATCTGCTCTACAATACGGCTTCCTTTATCGTTGATAATTTCAAAACCATTATTTCTTACCACCTGTATTAGGCGTTCATATTCGTTTTGGGTAACGGGATTTGATAGGGTGAGAAGACCAAGCTCAATTTTCTGAATTTCAAAATCAGCGGCCAGTAGTTTTTCTTCCAGAACTTCTGCACAATGGCTGCACACCATGTTTTTTATGTGAAAGTGTTTTTCATTCATACCATCTAAACTTATTAAAGCGGGGAGTTCGTTCAAATAATGAACTTACTTAAGATCCTGCTCAAATAAGGTAAGGTTATTTAAGCTCTGAATGGTATGCGGGTGAGACTCGCCCAAGATTTCTTTTCTGATTTCATAGGCTTCTTGTAATAGCTTTCCGGCGCGATCCCTGTTATTGCGGGCTCTCTCGATCAGCCCAAGGTTATTCAGGCTCCAGGCAGTTTCAAAATGGTTTCGGCCCAGCGTTTGATCTCTTATTTCGACTGCACGTTCGGTAAAACTGGCCGCTTCATCAAGATTACCCTGAACAAAAGTAACCCAGCCGAGACTGTGCAGGGTTTGAGCGATCACTTTTCTGGAGGCATTGGGGGCGTTGCTTTCATGAAGTTCTTCTCTTAAGCTGAGTGCAGCTCTGAAAAGGCTGTCTGATTTTTGTGCATCATTGTTTGAAAAATGAATCCAAGCCAGATTTTGTAGCACGTTAGAGTACAAGATAGTTTCGGTCATTTGGGCAGATTCATAACCGGACTGGGCAATACTTAGAATAGAGTCGGCCTTTGAAGTTTTACCTTGGATAAACCAGGTCCACCCCAATGCTTCCATGGTATTTCCGAGCGAGGCAAACTCAATGTCAGGACTGTTTTGTTTTTGTTCTAATGCCTGAATGAAATAGCCTTCTGATTTGGAGTAGTTTCCCCGATCCCGGTAAAAATCACCTAAGTTGTGATAACAAGAAGCCAGTAGATGTTTTTCGGGATGATCTGAAGGAAGCTCTTCTCTGATAGAAGCAACTTCTAAATACAGTGCTTCAGCCTTATCCAGATTTCCAAGATTGTGATGAATACGAGCCACGGTCTCGAGCAAGTTCGCCTGTACATCGGGGTAGTCCCCAAGATCCCGGTGAATGTATTCAACGCCATCATCAAGAAACTGGTTGGAAGTGATGGCCGTTTCATTATCGCGGGTATAGTCAGCATTCTCAAATACGCCCGACATAAAGGCACTGGTAATTCGCGCTTTTTCAGCTTCTTCAAGAGCTTTATCCCTTTCTGATGAAATGGTTCGAAGGTGATAAAACAGAAAGGAAGTCGCTGCTAAAATCACAAAGCCCACAATAGCAGCGATCCTTTGATTTCGTTTTAAAAACTTTGTGATCCGATATGAAATCCCATTATATGCTGCTTTTACCGGATAGTGCTGCTGAAAATTGAGCAAATCCTCAAAGAGCTCATTTGTGGTAGCATAGCGTTTCTTTGGATCTTTTTGAAGGGCCTTCAGAATAATGGATTCAAGATCACGACTGATGGTAGCAGGAAGTGGGGCGGGATGTTCATTGAGGATTTTTTCTTTGACTTCAGACCGGTTCAATCCAGAGAGATCAAAAGGTTTTTTCCCGGCAATTAGCTCGTATGCAATCAGCCCGATGTTGTACACATCCGAAGTCGTGGAAATGACATCATTACGAACCTGTTCAGGAGAGGCATACTGTAAGCTCATCAATTGTGCGGTAGAATCTGTGGCATTGTAATCTTCCAAAAGCCGGGCAATTCCGAAGTCCAGAACTTTCAGTTCACCCCGTTCATCAACTAATACATTAGAGGGCTTAATGTCTTGATGTACTACCAAATTCTGATGGGCATACTGGACAGTTGAGCACAATTTTTTGATCAACTCAATCCGTTCGGAAAGCCCTGAATTTTTATCTTCACAATACTCAGTAATAGGTTTTCCGGAAATAAGCTCCATAACCAGATAAGGCCGGCCGGCCTCACTAACACCGCCATCAAATAATACGGCAATATTGGGGTGATTTAGTTTGGCTAATATCTGTCGCTCCTGCCGGAAGCGGTTCAGCATTCCTTCAGAAGTAAAATATTCACTTACCACTTTGATAGCCACAGATCGCTCGAACTCACCATCTGCACGATGTGCTTTATACACCATGCCCATGCCACCCTGCCCGATAACTTCCGAAACCTGATATTTTCCTATCCGGAAAGGAGTGAATTGATCAGACAAAGTCTGGTTATAGTTATGGAGCAGTGTTTCGTTTAACCCTTTCTTTGATTTCCAGAATGCATCACTTTTAGGTAGGGTTTCTAACAAGGCCAGAATCTCATCAGCCAGAATAGCATCCTCCCCGCAGGTTTCCCGCACGTAATCGGAACGTGTTTCTTCCCGGAGGCTCAGGGCTGTATCCAGAATTTTATTAATCGTATGCCAGCGTTGTTCATCCATTTTATCGGTATGCGTAAAAAAATCCGGAACACCTCAGTCTTTTTGTTCAGTAATAAACTGGTAAAGCCAAAGCTTTGCTTTTTTCCACTCGCGATCGATGGTACTGGTGGAAACACTCATTACCTCTGCGGTTTCAGGGATGCTCAATCCGCCAAAAAAATGAAGTTCGGTTACTTTCGACATGCGTTTGTCCAGATCAGCGAGCTTGCTGAGGGCTTCATCAATATGTATGATGTCTGAAGCGGTAGCAGCATCAGCGGCGAGATTTTCATCGAGGGTGATTGCTTTTTCTCCGCCCCCCCGTTTCTCACTGTTTTTCTTTCGGGCATGGTCAACAAGAATTTGCCGCATACATCGGGAGGCAATGCTGTAAAAGTGATTTCGGTCGGATGCGTTAACCCGGGTTTGATCGGCCATCTTTAAAAAGACCTCGTGAACCAGCTCGGTGCGCTGAAGGGTGAATTCATTATTCTCTTTTATGATGTGAGCCTTCGCTATATTCTTTAAGTGCTGGTAAACGAGTGGAAATATTTCTTCGGGAGCTTCTTTATCGCCCTCTCTCCAGTCGATGAGTAATTCTGTTACATCCCTTTTCACATCCGGAAAATTTATTTGATGTGGTCGCCCATTTTTTACGCAAACCACAGTAACACACACCAATAAGTAATCTAAAACTGAAATATCAATCAAGGGGAATTATTATGTGGAAAGGAATTGGATTTGTACTGGTTATGACGGTTTTGCTGCCACTGGAAACTTTCGCCCAATTTGCCGGAGGATCGGGAACCCCCGGTGACCCGTATCTTGTAGCCACAGCAGCTCAGCTAAATGAAGTTCGGAACCATCTTACTTCTCACTTTATCCAAACAGCTGATATTGATTTAGGAGGGGATGATCCCGCCGGGGATTTTTATAATTCGGGATTAGGCTGGGTACCCATTGGCCAGTTTAACAATGAATTTGAAGGAAGCTATAATGGAGATGGATATAAGATTACCGGGCTTTATATGCAGCGGATAGGTGCCGGGGTGCGGGCAGGGTTGTTCGGCTATATAGATACAGACGCTTTGCTTGCTGATGTCCACCTTGTGGATGTAGATGTAACCGGAAACAGCGCCGTAGGGGGACTTCTGGGAGAAAACTCAAACGGCTCGGTAAGCAACTGTTCGGTTACAGGAACCGTAGCTGGGGTTTCAAATGTCGGGGGCTTGGTTGGGATGAATGGGTCCGGAAATGGATCGGTGAGTTTAAGCTATGCAAATGTATCCGTATCCGGGACCAACTCAGGAGTATTAGTCGGTAATAATTCATCCGGAAATGTGAATACAAGTTTTACAGAGGGTACTTCTATTGCTGCAAGCGGCGGACTTGTGGGCCGCAATAATTTCGGAACCATTATCAACAGCTATAGCACGGTTGATGGTGCAAGCGGGGGCTTGGTTGGGTACAACAACGGAACCATCTCGAATACGTATTCGGCAGGCACATCAGATACCGGGGGATTGATAGCTACGGATGGAGGGGGTAATGAGATAGGTAACTATTGGAATACAGATAGCGGAAATCCGGACAACGGATTTGGCACCGGCCTGACAGATGCAGAAATGAGACAGCAGTCGAACTTCGGAAGCTGGAATTTTTCCACGATCTGGTCCATAGATGAAGGCGTTTCTTATCCATATCTAAAAAATAATCCGCCAATTATTCCATTGGATGCCCCTGTTTTGGCTTATCCGATTGATGAAGCTACGGGCATTGAAGATTCCGTGACTTTGGTTTGGAATACGGTTGCCAATGCAGATAGCTACACCCTGGAAAGAGCCGAAACAGAAGACTTCATTGATGCGGGTGAGCCTTATCTGCTGGAGGAAGGTATTACAGATACCTCTTATTTTATTTCGCATTTACCTCCTGACCTGACATTATACTGGCGGATTAAAGCTGTTTCCACAGATCAGGAAAGTGACTGGAGCGAGACGTTTAGCTTTACTACTTCAGAAAACAGCTCTATGCCAGACGATATCGTAATGATTTCACCAGCTGATTTGGCAGAAGACCAGCCGCTTGAAATTACCTTTAGCTGGAACTCTGATGTGTTTGCGGATGAATATGAATTTCAGCTGGATGAAGCAGATACGTTCACATCTCCTTTTGCCACATATACCGGAACCGATACAGCCTATACTTCAGCAACATTGTCTTCAGGTACAACTTATTATTGGAGGGTTCGGGCTTTAAGCGACTATGGGGAAGTTGCCTGGGGAGATGTGTTCAGTTTTACTACCGAAGAGTCGCCTCTTTCTGCCCCTCAGCTTCTTTATCCAGCAGATAATGCGATTGGATTGGAGGATACCGTTACCGCAGTTTGGAGCGCCGTTCCAAATGCAGACAGCTATATCTTTGAAGGATCTGAGACAGAAGATTTCAGCGATCCAAATAATTTTTATGTGGAAGGAATTACAGACACCACCTTGTTCATTCCTGAACTTCCACCAGACAGAGAACTCTTCTGGCGGGTAAAAACAATTTCAGGAGAACAGGAGAGCGAGTGGAGCGAAGTATTTAGCTTTTTTACGACGGAAAGTAGCATGATGCCTGATCCCATTGCGTTAATTTTTCCTCTTGATATGTCGCCCGATCAGCCCCTTGAAATGACTTTTGTGTGGCACTCCGATGTATTTGCAGATGATTACCAAATCCAGATTGATAAATCAGAGTCTTTTGCTTCGCCGGTTGCAGACAATACCGTGCCGGACACCCTTTTTCCTTCAGGCATATTAGATGAAGGCATGGCTTATTATTGGCGGGTGAGAGGGATCAACCAATATGGAGAGGCTGGGTGGTCTCAGCCGTTTAGTTTTAACACTCTTGAAATACTTCCCGATGCTCCGGGATTATTAAATCCTGCCGATGGCACGACTGGCATTGAGGATACACTTACCATTCGATGGACTTCTGTTGAAGATGCCGATAGCTACACTCTGCAGGTTTCCGGAGTTGAGGATTTCAATTCCGAGGACAATTTCATGGTCGAAGGTATTGTAGACACTACATTCTTTGGGGACGCATTACCTCCTTCTGTAACATTTTATTGGAGGGTAAAAGCGATAGTTGGTGAGAAAGAAAGTGAGTGGAGCCAGGTGTTCAGCTTTACCACTACGGAAAACAGCGCCAAACCGGAAAGTATCGGGTTGATTTCTCCTGTTGATCAGGCAGAAGACTTGCCGCTAGAGGTAACTTTCTTGTGGCATTCCGATAAGTATGCAGAAGAATACCAGATTCGAATAGCGGAGGATGAAGCATTTTCTTCCATCGTATTTAATTATTCCGATGAGGACACCTCCATAGTGGTTCCGGAAGTTTTTACTGAAGGGACTACGTACTATTGGCGTGTTCGGGGAACCAGTGTGTATCATGAGGGCGAATGGTCAGATATATTTAGTTTTACAACGGCTTTCGATCTGCTGGAGGCACCACAACTGCTTTACCCGGCGCACGAATCAGAGGGGCTGAAAGATACCGTTACAGCCGTTTGGAGCTCAGTAGAAAATGCAGTCAGTTACACATTTGAAGGCTCTGAGACAGAAGATTTCAGCGACCCGAATAATTTCTTTGTAGAAGGAATTACCGACACCATGCTTTTCATTCCTGAACTACCGCCGGCAAGGCAGCTTTATTGGAGAGTGAAAGCCGTATCAGAAAACACAGAAAGTGCCTGGAGTCAGGTTTTCTCCTTTTCTACAGAGGAAGAACAACCATTGATCCCAATGTTGAGTTTGCCCGGGAACGGAGCTACAGGTTTGGAAGATTCGGTAGTTTTCAACTGGCATGGAGTGCCAGGGATTCTGAATTATGAATTCCGGGGCTCTTATGTGGATGATTTTTCAGAAGGAGTTTTCGGGACTGATATGCTGGTCGATACCACGCACACGGTGTATATATTTCCACCAAGCACGGTCTTTTATTGGAGGGTACGGGCCGTATTTCAAGAAGGCCCGGGAGAGTGGAGCGAGGTGTGGTCTTTCACGACCAGCCCAACAAGCTCGTTTCCGGAAGTGCCTGTGCTGCATCTCCCCGAGCCTGAAACAATGGGTACTGAACTGAGCCTCAACCTGAAATGGTTTCCTGATAAAAAATCAAAGCAATTTAGTTTGGCTGTAAACTATGATGTTGAAGTTTCCGAGAATGAAAACTTTGAGGAATTACATACAAACCTCGAAGAGCATCAGGATACCATAGCCACCATTGAAGTGCTTTCGGAAAACACGGAATACTTCTGGCGGGTACGGGGTAACAATGAATATGGAACCGGGGAGTGGAGTGAAGTGTGGTCGTTTACTACCAAATTACTGACTTCGGTTGATAATGAGAGTGGTATTCCTGCCGAATTTGCTCTCAGGCAAAATTACCCCAATCCATTCAACCCGTCTACGGTTATTAGGTACGACTTGCCGGTAACCGGGGCTGTTGAACTGCGCGTATTTGACATGCTGGGACGAGAGGTGGCTGCTTTGGTTGATGAACCTAACAAACCTGCAGGAAAGTATGCTGTTACCTTTAACGCCGGAAGCCTTTCATCAGGAATGTATATTTACCGTCTGCAAGCTGGTTCAACGGTGCTGATCAAAAAATTAACGCTTATCAAGTAACTGGGTTAATGGGGTTGGAGTGACGCAGAACGAAGGAAAAAATGCTCTGCGTCACTTTCTTTTTTGTTAGCAGTTTCTTTTCAGCTTTGGATTAATTTTAGTTATTTGTGATATAGATGAAAGAGTTTCATCGAATCAACGAGTAACAAATAACGAGTGTTATGCTGATTGGAATTATATCCGACTCTCACGACCACATTCCCAATCTCAAAAAAGCTGTAAAGATTTTCAAAGACCGAAATGTGGAATTGGTTCTGCATGCCGGGGATTACTGCAGCCCGTTTATGATTCACCACTTTGAAGGGCTGAATCTGAAAGGAATATTTGGCAATAACGATGGCGATAAATATCTGCTGATATCAAAGTTCAGAGATATTGGAGCAGAACTTGCTGGTGATTTCCTGAAAGTGGAAGAAGACGGACTGACCATAGCGGTATACCATGGAACATATGCAGAGATTACGTCTTCCCTCATTGAGTCGGGCCGTTATGATGTAGTCATTACCGGGCATACACACGAAATGGTATATGAAAAAGTGGGTGAGACTATTGTAATCAATCCGGGAACAGCCAACGGTTTTGACGGCAAAGACTCCATCGCATTTTTGGATACAGAAACCCGAGAAGTGGAGTTTGTGGAACTGGATTAAAAGCACGTCATTGCGAGGAGCTAATCAGGTTTACCCTGGATTAGAATGCAGAACTACGCGGCAACCGGCTAATCACTATTCTAAATATTTCGGGAAGATCGCCACGTCATTTATTCGATAAGCTCATTACATTACTCGCGATGACATTAATAAAAAGGAAAACATGTTCGAACATTATCAGGTACGCTTTCAACATAAATCACGGCAACGGCAAATCTTTAATGCCGTACTTACGCTTGCAACCGGGGTCTTAACCCTCATCTTTCCAAACTTTCTCTACCTGATAGCCGGAGCCTATCTTGTTTCTCTTGGGTTGATGTTTTTGGCATTCCGCCTTCCGTCTCCAATGATTGCCCTGCCTATTGTAACCGGAGTTCTGATCTTCATTTTTCCGGACCTCATACCAATCACCTTTGCCGGCTTCCTTGGGCTATTTGGCCTGTTGATGTTGTTTGCGATGCAGTTATCCATCCTCGGGGTTATTACTATTATCACGGCCGTTTTGATAATCATGAATCCGGATTCTGTAGCCTATCTCATCGCCTTTTTTATGCTCACTTATTCCGTTTCAAACCTGATAAGCTTTTATAAAGATTGGAAGGAAGGCAAAGACGATGGTTTTGATGATGATAGTGTGACCATTGAATAACTATTCAACAATTAACAAAATCACGGAGCGCTAACCAACACGATATTTTCTGCGATAAGTCCTTTATCATTTTCAGTTACATCAAACTCAAAAATCAGTTCGCGGCTGGGCAGGTAATGAGTATCAAAGTCATCTTCGAACTGCGAAACATGTGCAAAGACGGTCTTATAGGGTGAGCTTTCATCCCGGGAATCGGTAATCCACAGACAATCATTTTTCCGGGTTAAGAAGCGGAGGAACCCATAGCCTTCATCCTGGGTAAAATCATAACAAACCCCGCGAACGCGCGAGCCATTTTTGCCCCACTCGTATGGAGATTCAATGGGCAATAATCCCGGAATCAAATAGCCGGAGACAGATGAATCCACGGATTTTTTAAGGGAGGATGATACATTATCGAAGCCAACTAATTCGACTCTGCACCCTTTATTTTGAATCGCATTGACAACGCTTACGTAGCTTCCGCTGCTGCTCAGTAAAACAATCTTATCCAGATGATCGGCCTGTACAAGCATGTCTACAGCCATGTCCATATCGATGGTGGACTTTGAGATTTTTTCTCCGGTTTCATGATTGGTATAGGTTTGAACCGGTTTTTCGGTGACTTTGTATTCAAAATCCCGAAGCACCTCACAGAATCTCTGGGTTTTATGACGATACTCATGGTCTTCTTTGAGACGTTCTGAGTCGTAGCAAAGATAAACATTCAGCCGTGAAGCAATTCCCCCGCCCCGACAGGCAAACATGCGCAGGGTGTCATAGCGCAGCCCATATCCTCCATTCATGGTCACATTAACAGCATCTACATAAATGCCTACTTTTTCCTTGGTGTTCATAATAATATCCCGGCTTGCTAAGTAATTAAGAAATAATATCGAAGGGAATGAATAACTATTTATTCTGTTAAACCCAACCCCACCAATGAATTAACTCACTTTTTCAGGATAGAATCAAATAGAAAGTAAGAAGGGCTATTTTGTTGAAAAAACAGAGGTATAGGTTATAAGCCCTATGGTAATTAACCCAAGGGCAAGCAATAGAAAAGAAGACAGGAGTTCGGACATACCGAAGGTTATCACAGTTGGTTTAAGATAATAGAGCCCGGCAGCGATTAACATGACGGCGAAACCGCGAACGAGTTTGTAGGGTACTTCAAAAGCATTCGTGGAATAATAATAGATAAGCAGCGCCATAACTGCATAACTTGAAAGCGTTGCGATTGCCGACCCCATCATTCCAAAAAACGGAATCATAATCAGGTTTGCAGCTATAGTAATTCCAGCACCAATCAGGGTGATTTGAGGCAAGCGTTTGGTTGTTTCGCTAATGAAAATTCCCGCCGAAAAGTTGATATACCATCCCTGAAACCAGTAGGCAAGCAGCAATATGGGTACAATGGTTAAGCCTCCCCAGAATTTCTCATCTACTAAATAAAAATCCAGAATGGGAACTTTGATGGAAACAATTTGCTCGGCAAATAATGCTACTACCAGAAAGACGGATGCGGCAGCGGCATTGAATAAAGTGAACGTTTGGGAGAATGTTTCAGGAGCAGATTCCTCTTCCGATTGTCTCATAAAAAAGGGTTGCCAGGCCATCCGGAACATTTGCACAATCAACAGCATGAAAACAGCTAGCTTATAGCAGGCACTATAAATACCGACAATATCATCAGAGGTATATTCGGATCCGTATAATGCATTTATGGTAGATTGATCCATGGCTTTCAGGAAAAACCGGTCTACCAGTTCATTAATGGCGTGGCCGAACCCGGCCGGAATAAAGGGAAGGCCGAATAGCAGGGCTTTTTTCAGCAGCACGGTGTTCCAGTCTCCCATAAACATGGGTATAGTAAAAATCCAGATAGCCAAAGCGGTAAGTAAAGAAGCTACCAGATTGCTTATAAAAACAGCCTCAATGCCATAACCCAATCCAAGAATGAGATAGAAATTCAACCCAAGGTTAACGATAACATTTCCGGTTTTGAGGACAGCAAAAAGCACAGATTTACGTACTAGCCTCAGTTCTGCAAAAGGAACAACAGCCAGAGTGTCGAAGAAAAGAATCCCAAGCATGATCCAGAGAATAGGGTCACCGGGTTCAAGCCCTATGGTTGGGGCTACAAAAGGCTCGGCGAGCCAAATAATGAGTACTAAGACACCGGATGTAGCGAGCAGAAAAAGCTGAGCCGTTTTGAAAATATCCTTCGCCTTATCGCGGTCTTTGGCATAACGAATATAGGCAGATTCCATTCCCATTGTAAAAACCACATTGAATAGGGCAATAGCTGCAAAGATCAGGCTGACAATTCCATATTGATCCTCACTAAAAACACCCGTATGCAATGGCACCAGCAGATAACCAATAAAACGTGCAACAACACTGCTTATGCCATAAACCAGTGTGTCGGAAAAGAGTTCTTTGAGCTTAGTCAAGGTGGATTTTTATGTTAACAGAAAAGTAGCGATGTAATCATTCGATAAGTTTTTCTAAAGCCTGAATGCCCAAAACATAGCTGAATTTTCCGAAACCAGTGATAATGCCATTCATAACGGCTCCGGTGATTGATTTTTCCCGGAATTCTTCACGGGCATGAATATTGGAAATATGGACTTCAACTTTGGGAATTTCAAGTGGTTCCAGTGCATCACGGAGAGCAACGGAGGTATGTGAATATCCGCCAGGATTAATCACCAGGCCGGCAACATCACTATCCATTGCTTGCTGAACTTTATTAATCAACTCTCCCTCTACATTACTTTGAAAAAACTCTAAGTTATGCTTTGGGAATTCATCAATGAGGAAGTACTCAAGGTCTTTGAGGCTTTTCGCTCCATAGATTCCCGGATCACGTTTTCCAAGCAGGTTCAGGTTGGGTCCATTAATAATAAGGATGTTCATATGGTTACCTTTTCGCTAATGATTTTTGCCAGCTCCATCATTCTGTCCTGGCTAACGCCAACTTGCTTGCCCAGGCTAAATCGCTGTGTTTCTTTATAAATTGGGATAAGATGAATATGTGCGTGTGGCACTTCCATTCCTTCTACAATAATCCCGGTTCTGATAGGTTCAAGAGCTGCATCGATTCCTTTCGCCACTTTTTGCGCAAAAAGATTCAAGTCAGAAAGTTCTTCGGGCTCAAGAGCAAATATGTAGTCTACTTCTTTTTTAGGAATACAAAGAGTGTGACCTTCGGCAGAGGGATTGATATCTAAAAAAGCATAATGTTTCTCATCCTCTGCTATTTTAAAACTTGGGATTTCTCCTTCAATAATTTTCGTGAAAATGCTTGGCATAATTAACTATGAAAGATGGTAATTTGACTGAAGATACTATCCAAAAAACAGAAATCCTTATGAACTCTGCAAGGTGGCTTTTATTTATAGCAATAGTTTTGGCTGGGTTGATATCGTCAAGGGATGTTAAGGCACAGCAGAATGACCTGATTGGTCCGGTTGTAAAAGAGGAAATTTTAGCTAACGACCGGATTTACCAAATATACATAGATCGGTATGAGCCCAACGAGGAAGCGGTCAGGTATTTATCAGCCTATCAGGATTCAGTAAAGCTGATGGTATTTGTTGGGAGCTGGTGTCGCGAATCCAAAAAGTATATTCCGGGATTGATGAAAACGATAGAGCTTTCAGGGGCTGCTAATATGGATATTCAATACATTGGCGTAGACCGGCAAAAAAAAATTCCAGAATCATTTTTAAAAAAGTTTGATATCAAATATATTCCGAGCGTGTTGGTTTTAAAAGGCAATAAGGAGTTAGGACGAATTGAAGAAAAACCACACCAACTGATCGAAACTGATTTAGTTCAGATTCTGGAGTCAGGCAATGAAAAAAAGGAGTAGAAAATTCATTTTTTCCTTGTACTCTAATTGATAAATGCCTTATCTTTGGAATCTATTTGAGAATCGGTAGCTCAGTTGGTAGAGCAACGGCCTTTTAAGCCGTGGGTCGAGGGTTCGAGCCCCTCCCGATTCACACCGATTTTACTAAATTTTTTTTTAAGACTCTCTCTTGACCAGCCCCATACGATTGATCTCGGATGGGGTTTTTTATTTTTGGCTATTCCAGGGTAATAATAGGTCGTAATTTTTGAAGTGTTTTTGGCCCTATTCCCCGGATATTAGTAATCTCATCCACACTCTTAAAACTTCCATTTTCCATTCGATATTGGATGATTCTTTTGGAGTATGCAGGCCCAATTCCCGGTAAAAGCTGTAACGTAGCTTCGTCCGCGGTATTAATATTTATGGGAAACATTACATTTGTGGGACTTCCGGTATCTACCTCTTCGGCTCTTAATGTTTTTGAGCCGATTTTATCAGGAGCTTTCCACATCCCTTTTTCTTTTGTCTTCGCAGACGCTTCATAGCTTTCGAAAGCAGCAACAGAGTCTTCATTTTGCCGATAGTAAACGGAGGTTGTTCCAAAGCCTTCCTCCAGTAGTATTCTATTCAGGCTCACATGCCCTTCATCGTATTGCATATCAACATAAGCCTGAAAAGAGTTGTACCGGGCTTCCGGTTTTCCTCCATCAAAGCCACGGAGGCGTACCCTTCGCCCTTCCAGCAAATTTTGTAAGTAGTCGGCAGCAGCACCTGAATAATATTCGGCCGAATCTCTGCCAGCGTAAATTGATGGGACATCAACTCCGAGGAACCGAACGCCATATCCAAATCCGGGAGCGATTTCAATTTCAAACCGACTACCATCAGTAATAGAATACACCTCGTACCACTGGTCTGTTTCTATGGGCGGGGCTGGCGGAAAAGTCTCTTCTTTAGCGCGCTTCATCACCCCCATAAAATCCTGATAAAATTGATTGGTGATTTTATCTGAATAGATAATGATCGTATTCTCATCATTATTCATTTCCGCATTCATGGAAAAGTTATAGGAACCGGCAACGGTTACTCCAATATCGGAAGAGTCGGGGTGCTCGGTGTCTAACAGAATTACTTTATGATGTAGCTTCCGAAGTTCATTGGCCGGTAAAATCATCCGGTTGTTCATTCGGGCGGAATCAATTCCCCAGATCTGACCGGCACTTTGGTATCGGCTGTAAAAGCTTCGGTCAATAGCTCCGCGAAGTAATACCTGTCCACTGGAAGTTTGATTCCACATTTGCTGACTAATAGGAATTTCCGGTGTGATTGCAAAAGCCTGGAAATTAATATCGTGTTGCGCCTCATCCTGAATCAAAGTGACTAACCTTTCGCTAACACTGGGTTTGGAGCGGTCGCGGTTAACCGGGGCAAAGTAGACTTCAACCCTGGTTCCTCCCACATCAAAAACATTCTGGCTTACATTTACCTTGTCTTTATGAAAAACTGCCCGATTGGCGTCCGGGAGATCCCCGGAATTACCCCACATTTGTTCAAACTCTTCGGTATAAGCTTTTGCGACCTCCGAATCTTTTATTACGATGGTATGATTGGTGTTGAAGGCCCCGGTGTAAGTCATATTGGTTGAACCGGTCCAAACGTGATCATCATCCCGGGAAGTGCTGAGGTAGTCAAAAATGGCAAATTTATTGTGCATGTCGGACCCATCATTTACAAGATCGTTATCCGTTATGCTTCCATCCGTATTATAAATATCTCCATCGTCATCAATGGAAGTAATGCCGCCCAGAGCGAGAATTTTCCAGATTTGAAGGTCGTAATCTCCTCCATCCGTACGGTTATGATTGTCGGTAACAAGCCGGATACGAACACCTCTCTTTTTTGCGCGAACTAAAGCATGAGCAATTCGGGGATGTTCAAAATCATAAATACAAAAATCAATACTGGTTTTGGCTGAATCTATAAGGTTTTCAAGGGTTCCAATTAAATCCCAGTTACTGCTACTTAGATTATTCTGGGAGGCTACAGTGTGGTCGGCCGGCATGTTGAAATATACATGGATCCATTCTTCGTTCTGGGCCTGAAGCGGGCGGCTCAGAAAACAGCTCACAATCAACACAAGTGTTGATATTAAAGGGAATGAATTTTTCATAGAATGCAAAACACTGAATTGTACTTAATAGGCAAATTAATGTATTTTGGAGCGCTAATAAAAATCTACAGGCTTATTTATGAACCTACAATTTTTAAATCCGTTACGCTGGAAAAAGTCTTTTCTCGCACTTTTGCTTACAGCGTTTGTAGTGGCATGGTTTGCTTTTATTGACTCATACAGCCTGAAGACAAGGTGGGATTTATATTCTCAGAAACAAGAGCTAAAAGAACGTACGGCCGAGCTCAATGAGCGATCTGAAGAACTTAAAACCAAAATTGAGAACCTGGATAAAGACCCAGCACTCCTTGAGAAAATAGCACGGGAAGAGTATGGGATGAGAAAACCTGGAGAAACCGTATATAAAGTTAAACGCGAGAAATAGTGGTGGTCAGCCCATTATCATCTCTAAGTGTCAGAACCCTAAGATTCTAAACAAAATTGAATGAAAGCCATTGGTGTTGATCTTGGTGGTACCAACATTAAAGCCGCCGTTGTTGATAAGGAAAAAGGAATTGTAGAACAGGTAACCACTCCAACACAAGCTAATCTTGGAAAAGATCGTTTATTGGATCGGATTGCTGAAACCATCAAAGACCTAAAAAAAAGAAACGAAATTATAGGAATTGGTCTGGGCTTGCCGGGAATGGTTTCAAAAGATCAGACAACGGTAAAAAGCCCGCCGAACCTGCCCGGATGGACGGTAGTGAATGCTTCAGAGGAGATCACCAGAAGAACAGATATTCCCTGTAAGATTGAGAATGATGCTAATATCGCGGCACTTGGCTCACTGCACTTTGGAGTAGGAAGAAACTACAATAGCTTTATAATGATTACCCTCGGAACAGGTGTAGGCGGAGGTATAATCATAGATCGAAACCTTTATAAAGGAACTGAAGGAATGGCCGGGGAGCTTGGACATGTGATTATCGATTATCATGGTCCATTATCCAATAGCGTAACACGTGGTACCGTTGAAGCGTATTTGGGGCAGCGTTTTTTGAGCCGGTTTGCCACAGATATGATTACCCAGAACCCATCAAATGATTTATACAAAAAGTTCTCCAACGACTTCGAGAAACTGGAGCCTATAGATTTAACCAATGCCGCTAAAGAAGGCAATGAGCTGGCCGTTGAAATATTAGCCAAAAGCGGGCAGCGACTCGGGTATGCAATCATTAATTATGTACACATGATGGATATCCGAAAAATTGTAGTAAGTGGCGGTGTGTCCAAAGCCGGCGAATTTCTATTTGAGCCAGCTAAAGAGATTGTACGAAAACATATGATGGAACCGTTTAAAGAAGGATTTGAGCTTGTTTATGAAGATCTTGGCAACGACAGTGCACTGTTAGGGGCTGCAGGACTGGCTTTCGACTCGTTTTCCTAATTAAATATTCACATGCTTATCGTCACTAAGACACATATGGGCAAATACATAACGGGTATTTGCCTGTGTTTTTTGATGACGGTACCTCTTGCTGCTCAGCAGGCGGATACTACTTCAACGGCTGCTGACACCTCGCGCATACAACCTGTTTCTTCAGCTCCAGGAGGAAGTGAGCCAGTTCCTGATGATGCCGTTCAGTTTCAGTCATCAGATTCTCTAATCATCGATTTTTCGCAAGGCAAAAAAGCATTTTTGTTTGGTTCAGCGCAGGTAAAACACCCTTCAGGAGAGTTGAACGCCGGAGAGATAAATATGGACATTGAAAGGTCTACAGTGGAAGCAACCACTCTTACCCCAGAAGACACATTGTCGAGACCGGTTTTAATCAGGGACCAGGATGAAATAAAGAGCACCCGCATTCTTTTCAACTATAAAACTAAGAAGGGAAAGTTTGAAGCAGCCCAGGTTCAGGTTTCAGAGGGGCATTTAATGGGCTCAAAAATCAAAAACATTAACGAAAGCGAAGTCTTTATAGAAGACGGGATTTATTCTACCTGTCCACCGGAATATCTTTACTACTATATTAAGGCTAAGAAAATGAAAGTGGTAGATCAGGATGAGTTATTTTTTACCAATGCACGGTTATATATACTTGACATACCTTATCCACTGATATTTCCATTTGGGTATGTGCCTACAGATATAGAGAAAAAGAGATCAGGCCTTTTAACTCCAACCTATGCATTTCAAAATCAAAACAACCGGGGGCTGGGACTCCAAAATGTGGGTTGGTTTCAGTATTTCAACGATTACCTGACTGGTCAGGTGGATGGTGATATTTACACATCCGGAACTTTTTACCTGAATGGATTAATGCAATATCGGAAGACAAACTGGTATAACGGGTCTGTTAATATTGGATATTCTAAAGACCGGGGGCTGGAGCCAACCGACCCTGATTTTGAAGAGCGGGTCCAAAAGTCAATTGGTATCCAGCACAATCAAACGATCTCACCATACGCTTCCGTTTCGGCAAATGTAAATCTGAGAACGGAGGATTATCTGAGAAGAAATTCCTATGATATTAATGACCGGGCAGAGACGAATTCACGGTCAACGATGGCTTATAATTATAACCACCCTGAAAACCTGTTTACGTTCAGTACTAATGCTCAGCTAAACCAGAATTTTAGTAATTATTCGACCAGACTAAGTGGGCCCACAGCCAATTTTAGGTTGAAGACCTTTTCTCCATTTCAGAATAATTCATCTGGATCGGGTCAACAGCGTTGGTATGAAAGTATTAACATCAGCTATAACAATACGCTCCGTTCTCGTTTTAATTATGATCCCATCGACGCCGACAGTGCGGAAGTTACTTTTTTCGAAGCCTTGACGGACAGGGAGTTATATGAGGAGGCTACAGGAAATCAAAATTATATTCAGGCCGGTTTCCAGCAATCAGCGAGTTTGCAAATCGGGCAGCTTATTCCCAGTCAGTTTTTAAATATATCTGCCAGCATAAGCGGAAATGAATACTGGTATCCATCTACAATTCGAAAATCTTATAACGCGGATTCTAATCGGGTAGAGACAGATAAAGTTTATGGATTTGAAGCAGCCCGGGACTTTAATACCGGACTAAACTTCAGTACTACATTATATGGGATTTCAAATATGCGTATTGGAAATTTGCAAGGATTCAGGCATACAGCCCGGCCGTCTATTGGCTTTACGTATCGTCCGGATTTTAGCGCGGAAAGATGGGGGTATTACCGAACGGTTCAAACCGATAGTGCGGGTAATACTCAGCGCTATTCGATATTCGAAGATGAAATATTTTCAGGTCCGGGTCGAGGTGAACAGCGCTCTATCAATTTTTCCATCCGAAATGTGTTTGAAACTAAAATTGTAAAACGAGATAGCACTGGTGAGGTTTCTGAAAATAACCTGCGCTTTATTGATAACCTGTCTTTAAGTGCGTCCTATAATTTTGCCGCCGATAGTTTGAACCTGAGCAGGCTTAATACATCCGTTAGCTCTAATGCCATTTCGGGTTTAAACCTGAGTGCAAGTGCCAATTTTTCTTTTTATGAAACGGACTCTTCCGGTCGAGAAATAAACCGCTTTCTAATTGAAGACGGAGATAAATTGGCTCAGCTTCAGTCTTTCTCGCTTAGTGCAAGCACTTCATTTCGGGGTGGGAATGGGATTGAGGTTTATACTCCTGAATATCGCCGCAGATACGACCCTTATAATCAATCCATATTTCATCCGGTTGATTCGCGGTTTGGGCTTGAGCCGGTTCCTGATTTCAGGTCGCCCTGGAGTGTATCCCTTAATTTCAGCTATAGCTGGAACTATCGTTTTAACCAAAGCCCACAAAAGAGAGCAACCATTCGGGCAAGCAGCATTTCGTTTAATCTAACTCCAAAATGGAAGTTTAATACGAATCTTGGGTATGACTTTATAGCCCAGGAATTTACGCCATCACAGTTTTCATTAACCCGAAACCTGGAATGCTGGAATCTCTCTTTTCAGATTAATCCATTCGGCGAATTTCAGTATTATTTCTTCCGCTTAACCGTGAACAGTTCACAAATTCAGAGCTTGTTCCAGAAGCTTCCGGTACTGAAGAACTTGGAAAGAAGCTCAAGTCCTACCGGTGCAGGATATGGGTATTAAAGAGAATCCCGGCCTATTTTAGCCAGATACTTAACCACATATTTTCCGATTACGTCAAACTCAAGGTTGACAGAATCACCCACAGACTTTTCTTTGAGATTGGTGTGTTCCCAGGTATAAGGAATGATGGCCACCGTGAATTTATTGTCCGATTCACGTGCTACAGTAAGGCTGATTCCCTCCATTGTGATGCTGCCACGGCCCACAATCATATTGGTGAATTCATCAGGGTATTCCACGGAAATCAGCCATCCGGTTTCTTCTTTTTCGATCTCGGTGATAGTGCCGGTGGTATCTACGTGTCCCTGCACCAAATGCCCTTCGATGCCTTTTTGAAGGGTAAGTGAGCGTTCCAGATTTACCGGGCTTCCTTTTTCCAGATCACCAGTAGAGGTTTTGCGGAGTGTTTCTTCGACGGCCTGAACGGTGAAAGTTTCTTCATCAAATGCAGTAACCGTCAGGCAAACTCCATTAACAGCTATGCTCTCATCCTCATGACAAGTACTGGCAAAAGAACAAGAGATTTTTAATTCTTTTCCGCCGCCATTCAGTGACTTGGTGTCTGTTATCTTTCCAATTTCCTGAACAATTCCAGTAAACATAATTTTAGAAATATCCGGTTAGTAACATATCATCGCCGACTTGCTTCCAGGAGACATCCTTAAGTTCGGCAATTTCTTTCATTTTATTGATACCAATGTTAATCAGTGATCGCGTTCCGGCTCCTAACAGCTTTGGTGCTACAAATAGTTCGAGCTTATCAACGAGTCCCTGCCGTATCAGGGCTGAGGAAAGTTGCTGGCCGCCCTCCACTAAAACCGAAGAAATTCCCTTTTCTCCAAGCAGCTTAAAAGACTGACGCAGATCTACGTGGCCATCCACTTTGGAAACCTGCAACACTTCACCCCGAAAATAGTTTTGCTGCATCACTTTGAGCATAGGGTCGGCATCGGTTGCAGAAGCTTCCTTGTTCCAGGTGATGATTGTAGTCTTTTCCTCAAATTTATCCGAGAAAAGATTCAATTCTTTGGGAAGTTCATAAGGCCCGTCAATAACAATACGTTTAGGTTGCCGGCCGGTAACGTGACGCACCGTGAGGCTGGGGTTGTCGACCATCGCTGTAGTCCTTCCCACCAATACAGCATCATATTCTGAACGCCATTTATGAACCAGTTTTCGGGACTGGTCTCCGGTAATCCATTGCGACTCCCCATCGGCAGCGGCAAGGTATCCATCAGCTGTTTGTGCTATTTTCAGGGTAATAAAAGGCCGGCCAAAAGACTGATGGTGGATAAAAAACTCATTGAGCTTTTCAGCTTCTTTTTTAAGCACACCGACCTCTACTTCAATTCCATTATTTCGAAGGTGCAAAATTCCTTTTCCGTCCACATCCGGATTCGGATCCTTCATGGCAATTACCACTTTTTTGATGGGAAGTTTAGCCAGCATTGGGGCGCAGGGAGGGGTTTTACCCTGGTGCGAACATGGTTCCAGTGTTACATAAACCGTAGCGTCTTTAAAATCTTTTTTGTTTTTGACGGATTCCACAGCATGTACTTCTGCATGAGCCTCACCAAATTTTTTGTGATAGCCCTGCCCAATGGGTTTCCCATCCGACGATACAATTACACACCCCACCAGTGGATTTGGGGCAACGTGTCCTTTAGCCTGTTTGGCTAAATCCAGAGCTTGTTGCATCCAGTATTCATCACTATGTGAGGTCTGTTTGGACATATATAAATGTAAGGGATTTGTATTAACCGAATAGGGTATAAACAAAAAAGGGTGAGAAGAAACTTCTCACCCCAATAGTCAAAATGCTAAAAAAATTACTGTCGAAGTAAGCGATCGCGGTTATCTACGATATCAGCTGAGGCTCTGAGTTGTTCTAACCAAATAGAAGTGAACTCCTGTGTTCTCTGTT
Source organism: Gracilimonas sp. (assembly GCF_040218225.1). Taxonomy (NCBI): domain Bacteria; kingdom Pseudomonadati; phylum Balneolota; class Balneolia; order Balneolales; family Balneolaceae; genus Gracilimonas; species Gracilimonas sp. Next base: position 337,247 of record NZ_JAVJQO010000004.1, on the reverse strand, counting down.
GCTCCAAACGCTGGCGAATAGTTTGTCGCTGGTTGGGAGTCAGGTTAGCCAAATCAGCTTCCATTTTGCTTATCAGTTCAACAACGAAAGCAGCGCTATTGCCAGCAATTACACCCGAAGTTTTTCCCTCGTCCAGTGCGAAAACAGCGCCGATTACACGGGGTTCTCTTCCAGCTCCTGGTAAAACGGTTGCACTCGCACGAAGGTTATCTTCGTTTTGAATTTCTTTTTCGGTACTCTCAGCTAAAGCAGCCAGTGTTTGGTGTTGAGCTAAAAGCTCTTCAACTTTTTCCACGGTCAGCTCTTTACGGCGTTCAACTTTAACGAGTGTTTCTACCTGAGATTTAACTTCATCAAACGGTCGGTAACCTTCCGGTGTGATTTCTTCGACTTGCAGAACAACGAAATCTGAGCTTAGTTCAATTACGTTCGAAATGTCGTCTTCGTCAGCAGATTCCAAAAAGTTCATGATTTGTTTACTGCTTCCAAGTCCGGAAATAAAGTCATTTCCTTTAGTAGCAAAAGCTTCTTTTAGATCCAGCCCACGTGTTTCAACTTCTTCGTCGAAAGAGCTTTCTTCTGAAGAAAAGAACTCAAAGTCTGAAGCAGCTTCATTGGCATCATCAATAGTAGATGGCAATGCCTGAATATTGTAACTCATGATCTGGAACTTGATTTCATTACCCTGCTCTGCTGTTTTCTTAATAATAGCAGCTTGGTTTGCAGTCATAAAAACATCGGAGACTTCTCCTACTTCAAGATCAAGAACGGGGCTATATTCTTCCCGGATATCATCTTCAGGAACAAAAGCATTTCTATACGCCGTAGAAGAACCCTGGCGGGTAAGGAAAAGGGAATCATTTTGCGCATTGGCAAAAGGGTCTCTCAATTCACGTATGTCTTCCATAATCTGAGCTGTATCGGCAGCTGTAGGCAGCTTGCTGAAAGTAACATATCGAATACGGTAACTTTCGTCACGGCTATAACGCTCTTTATTGTTGTTGTAATACTCGCGAAGCTCAGCATCAGAAATTTCAAGCTCTTGCTCAGTTACTTCACTGTAAGGGAAGCGAATGTAATTAACATTTGCTGTGCTGTTATTTTTAACAAATTCTCTTTCAACTTCTCCTTCGGTTATCTGAAGTCCGGCAGAAATATAATTATTCAGTTTTTGCTGGCGGCGTTGTTCGCGGAGCTGCATCTCAAGGGCTACTGCCTGCTGAGAAAACTCACTTGAAGATAAAACCTGCTGAACAGCTGCGCGGTCAATAGTCCCGTCTTCCCGGGTAAAATTCTGTCGGATGACGGGTGCGGGATTGTCTCCATAAACCATGTCAAGAACTTCCTGGTCGGAAACAGTGATACCCAATTCATCCATTTTTTGGCGAAGCAACCGGGAGTTTACCAGCTCATTCCAGGCTTGTGTTTCATAAAAAGCGCGCATTTCCGGGGTTAAAGAATTTCCGGTTTGCTGGCTGTAAGCATTTGAATAATACTGGATACGGCTTTGATATTCTTCATTTGAGATCTTATCACCATTCACACTACCTAATGAACTTGGTCCGGCCTGCATGGCTTCAAAAAAGTTTACATCAGATAAAACCCAAAGAAGGCCAAAAGATCCAATCAGCACCCACAAGATGACACCGGTGCTGTTTCTCATTTTTTCCATTACACCCATAAAAGGTTACCTCTAAAAAACATTAATTAAATTGCGATTTGAATACTGCAGGTGTCTTTTTAACCTCTAGCAGTAAGCTTGGAAATATAAGTGAATACCCGAGGAATTGAAAGCAAATTAAACAATAAGGTCGGGGTTAAAATACCTCGATAAGTCTCATGTGCTTCAAATATTTTCCGGGGTCATCATTCATGTTTTTGATCAGCCGGTTTAAATTAAAAGATAAGCTGTCAACATTATTATAAAGCGAGGGGTCATTGATCATTTTACCAAGGGTACCTTCCCCGTTGTTTATCTTTGTTAAGACCTCATTCAGCGTAAGATTGGTTTCATTTAGTCCGGAACTTAACGTTTCAAGCTCAGCGCTGGTTACCTCCAAATTATCAATGAGTGAACTCAGCTTCTCTTTGTTTTCAGAGCTGAGGTCGTCCATGTTTTGCATGGTATTTTTTGCTGATGTGATCATAGCATCCAGGTCGCTTTGTTTTTTCTGGATGAGCTGATTTAATGAACCAGTACTTGATTTCAGGTTTTGAATGATGCCTGATATATTCTCTTTATTCTTCTCGTTCATTGTTTCATTCAGGCTGGTAACCAATCTTTCAACCCCGCGGATGGAGGCAGAGATATCGTTACTAAGCTTTTCTCCTTCTTCAGCAAAAGTATCCATCATCCCTTGCTCAAAAACACCTTCAATAGTTCCCTGATGCGGAACCATCTCGGTAGAGTCAGCTTTTTGAATTTCTATAAACTTCCCTCCAAGTACACCGCTGGATTTGAGCACTGCAATGGAGCCTTTGGGAATCTGATATCCCTCTTCAATATTCATAGTTACCAGGGTAGAGTCGGAAACCAACAATTCCATTTCTTTTACACTTCCAATTTTGAAGCCCTTCACATTAACTACATTGCCGGGGATCAGGCCATAAACCTGATCAAACTTAGTGTAGATAGTGGTTGAAGTACGAAAAAGAGGGATATCCTTCATTATCCGATAGCCAATAAAAGCTACAATGATAGCCACTACTACCGTGAGTCCTATTTTTAGTTCGTTGGACACTTTTGCCAAAACAAATTCTCCTATGCAGTTTTTTTAGTTATTTGATATTCACTTGCTGAAATGAAATCAATCAAATTTTTATTGTCGCTGTGCCTCATGTCTTCTGTTTTACCAAACCAGCTTAGTTTTTGTTCATCTAAGAAGGCAACTTTTTCAGCAACCTCAAGTACGCTGTGCATATCGTGGGTAATTACAATAGAAGTTATCTCAAGGTTATCAGCCATGGTATTAATCAGCTCATTAATCTCCTCAGATGTGCGTGGGTCAAGGCCGGAAGTAGGCTCATCATAGAGTAAGTAATCCGGCTTTAGAATGATGGCGCGAGCCAGGCCCACACGCTTTCTCATTCCTCCGGAAAGCTCGGAAGTTGATTTATCTCCGGCTTGTTCAAGATTTACCATGCCCAGAGCTTCCATTACGTTATGCTCTATCTCCTCTTCCGTTTGCTCTGTAAAATATCGGAGCGGGAAAGCTACATTTTCGAAAGTACTGATAGAATCAAACAAAGCACCTCCCTGAAATAAAATGCCGAACCGCTGCCGAACTTTTCTAAGCTGAGAATAACTGAGCTCAAAAACACATTTACCATCGATTAAAACTTCACCTTCGTCAGGATAAAGCAGAGCGTTGAGATGTTTTAGTAATACTGATTTTCCACAACCGGATTTCCCAATGACAGCCGTAGTTTCTCCGTCCTGGATTTTGAAACTAACATCGCTCCAAACCAGGTTATCGCCAAAACTCTTCGTAAGATTTTTAATCTCAATCATGATCTACAATAATATTGCGGCTAATGCGAAATCGGCTAGCAGCACAAAGATACAACTTAAAACCGTTGCTTGTGTAGTAGCAGTTCCCACGCCTTCTGCTCCACCAAAAGCATTATAACCTTTAAAGCAAGATATAGAGGTAATCACAAATCCGAACACCACAGATTTTATAAACCCAAAAATAATATCTGATTCAAAAAAGAACGCACGCGCACCTTCCATGAATTCCGCGGCAGGCAGTATCCCATCCATAGCTCCGGCTGTTACACCACCAATAATTCCAAAAACAGCTGCGGTGATGTATAGCACAGGAAACATCAGCAATCCAGCCAAAATACGTGGAACCACCAAAAAAGAAACCGAGTTAAAACCCATCGATTCCAGCGCATCAATTTGTTCACTAACGCGCATGGTTCCCAATTCCGTGGATATTCGGGCACCCACCTTTCCTGCTAAAACAAGAGCACTTATTACGGCAGCCAGTTCAATAACAATAGACTGTGCAACAATAGAGCCAATGATAGAGCTGGGATAAATGTCTGTATCGAGTTGATGTGCGGTTTGCAGAGTAAGTACAGCACCGGTAAAAATCCCCACCAGAAAAATAATGGGTATAGACTCATATCCTACCTTCACAAACTCCTGGAAAAGGTTATTGCGATAAGTACTAAACTCGGTAGATGAACGTAATGCCTGGTATAAAAGCTTTGCGTACTGGCCAAATTGTTTTAAGCCAGCCGCACCTGGAAAGTTGGAAATCATTTCTTAATCAATAATCTTGACGTATTGCCGAAGCATTTGATTATATTACAAAAGATTTTTGCCAATTGTGATTTATAAATAGTTAAATAACGTGCGCATATTAATAGCCATGTTGGTGTTTTATGTCGCTGCTCAAAGTACAGCAGCCCAGTCAAATACATCAAGTGTATTTCGTTTTTTGGATGTAACTCCAACTGCCCGAACAGCCGCTCTGGGAGGGAATCATGTAGGACTTTACAATGCGGATTTCAGTCTGATTCATCTTAACCCGGCATATTTAAACAGCAATGCCTCAGGTTCAATATCAGCTTCTTATCTGAACTTTTTTGCCGATGCCAATATGGGTTTTACCAGTGGGGCTTATGAGTTTGAAAAGATTGGGACTTTTGCTGCAGGAATTCGTTTTGTGGGATACGGTGAATTTGACCAGCTGGACGAAAGCGGTAACGACCTGGGGAACTTCAATGCTAACGATATTGCCATTACCGGGGCATACAGCATTCCGGTTGTAAGCAAGGTTACAGCAGGTGCTGCCATCGATTTTATCCACTCTTCCTACGCCTCTTACAAATCGAGTGCAGTGGCTTTTTCCGGAGGCGTTTTTTACCAGGATACCGCTAGTCATTTTAGTGCAGGTTTGTCTATTCGAAACCTCGGTGGTCAAATTACCGCTTACGATGATGACCGGGAGCCGCTTCCCCTGGATGTCTCAATTGGATTTACCAAGAAACCCGAAGCATTTCCCTTTCAGCTTAGTCTTACCCTAACAAAACTCAATGACTGGGATTTGCGGGTATTTGGAGAAACTGATCGCCCTTCCTTTATTGATAATGCGTTTCGGCATGTGATTTTTGGTGGAGAAACTTACTTTGGAGAGAATGTTACGGTGCGTTTAGGCTACGACCATTATTTACATGAGCAAACTCAAACAGGTCAGGATTTTGATTTGGCTGGTGTAGCTTTTGGTGTGGGAATAAACATCAGGTCGATAGTGATTGATTTGAGCCGAAGTTCTTATTCCCGGCTGGGTGGTGTTACAAGATTAAGTTTGAAGACCGACTTAGACTGAAGGTATCATGAAACGGTTCTATTCATACGGTGTCGAGAATCCGGCGTTGGTTCGCATTGGCATTGCTTCGCTTATCATGATTCTGATTTTTGTGATCGGCTCAACCGGATATCATTATTTGGAAGCAATGAGTTGGTTTGATGGATTTTACATGACCTTTATTACTATCTCAACCATTGGCTTCACAGAAATCAAGAATTTATCGGTTGATGGCAGAGTATTTACTGTTGTAATTTTTGTGATGGGCATTGGTGTTATTTCTTACATTGCATCACAAACAACACAGCTGCTTTTTGAAAGTGAGTTGTTCTTTAAACGGGCAATGAAAAAACAATTACAGAAAATGGATAATCACTACATTATTTGCGGATATGGAAGAATTGGTCATCGCATTGCTGAAGATTTAAGTGAAGCAGACCTGCCGCTGGTAATTGTTGAGAACCGTAACTCAAGTATCGAGAGAATCAAGCGCGACCGATTAGCCTATGTAGAGGGCGATGCTCAGGACGAAGAATCGTTATTGGAAGCAGGTATTATGAAAGCAAAAGGATTGATCTGTACCCTATCCAGTGATCAGGATAATGTATTTACTACTCTTTTAGCCAGAGAGCTTCGCCCCGATATTTTTATTCTGGTTCGAACCAATGAAAAGAAAAACCGCCGAAAAATATTACGAGCCGGAGCTGACAAAGTAATATCTCCATATGATATTGGTGCCGACCGGATGGCAAATGTTATACTCCGACCCAATGTAGATCAATTTATAGACCGGATGACGCGCGGAGATCTTCAGGATCATACTTTTGAGGAAGTACTCATTGGAGAAGACTCAGACCTTGCAGGAAAAACATTGGTAGAAGTCAACGTTCGTAATAAATACTCTGTTTTAATCGTGGCTATTTTAACGGACGATGGAAACATGAATTTTAATCCCGAAAGTAACTCTGTTATCCATTCGGGCGATTCTATGATTATCTTAGGCGACCCTGGTAAAATTCAGAAATTCAGAACCGAAGTATGTAAAGACTTTCGCACGCTTTCGGAACGAGCAGAACAAATTCAATAGATATAAATAAAGGAATGATAAGATATATAACAGCCGGTGAATCACATGGGCCATCATTAACGGGAATTGTGGAAGGAGTTCCGGCAGGATTACCTCTAACCGAAGACGAGATTGCTACTCATTTGGTGCGTCGGCAGCAGGGGTATGGACGTGGTGGACGTATGGCTTTTGAAAAAGACTTCGCTACCATTAGCTCAGGGCTCAGGTTTGGCAAAACGATGGGCGGGCCAATTGCAATGAGCATGCCTAACCGGGCTTTTGAGAAAGACGACGCGGGCTGGCCTACGGTGATGAATAAAAAAGAAGAAGCGGAGGGGATCGAAAAAATAACTCTTCCCCGTCCCGGCCATGCTGATTTGGTGGGTGCCCAGAAGTATAATTTTGATGATATCCGGCCGGTAATTGAGCGTTCAAGTGCTCGTGAAACAGCAATGCGTGTGGCTTGCTGCAGTATTGCCCGGCAGTTTTTAAAACACTTTGGAATAGAAATTGGCGGACACGTGCTTCGAATTGGTTCCGTTGGTTTCAATGGATGGGATGAGGTTAGATCAATCGCAGATCCGCTGGCAGAAAAAGGAGCCGAAGCCATATATAAAGCCGCAGATGAGTCGGATGTTCGCTGTTTGGATGAAGAGTTATCTGAACGAATGAGAGAAGAGATTAAAGTTCGCCGGAAAGAAGGCTCATCTCTGGGCGGGATTTATGAGATTGTAATTACCGGTCTTCCGGTTGGTTTGGGAAGCTATGTACATTGGGATAGAAAACTGGATGGGCAACTTGCTCAGGTAATTATGGCAACACAAGCGATGAAAGGCGTGGAAATCGGGCTTGGCTTTGAAGCCGGTCACCGGCCCGGCCATGAGGTTCATGATGAGATCGCATATGAAAAGGGTTCTTTCAAACGCCGAACCAATCGCATGGGGGGCATCGAAGGCGGAATGAGTACCGGAATGCCCATTATTCTTCGAGGAATTATGAAGCCTATTCCAACGATGCTAAATCCGCTCAGCACGGTAGATATGAAGACCAAAGAAGAAACAGAGACTCGTTACGAACGGTCGGATGTTTGTGCTCTCCCAAGGGCAGTAGTGGTAGCAGAGAGTGTAGTAGCTCCCGTTATTGCGAATGCATTTCTGGATAAATTTGGTGGTGATTCTATAGCAGAAATTGAAGCGAATTTTAAAAACGCAACGCAATGAGCTCCCGAATTTCAACGTTAGCGAAAAAGGTGAAAGAAAATCCCGATGATTCTTTCTATAAATTTACGCTGGCGCTGGAAATGCTGAAAATAGATGAAACCTCAAAAGCGAGGGTGATATTTGAGGCCATTCGAAACAATGACCCTGACTATGTGGGTGTATATTATCATCTGGCAAAACTTTACAAGGAGTTGGGAGAGAACAAAAAAGCCCTTGAGACCTATAAAGAGGGAATCAAAGTAGCAGAACTCCAGAATGATAATCACACAAAATCAGAGTTATCTGCTGCATTGTTGAATCTTGAAATTGAATTAGAAGATCAGTTATGAAAAATAAGTCGCGCTTTCTGAAAATAATTTCCGCCCTTTTTGTTTTTATGGTTATTACCAGTGCAGGATTGCTGGCCCAGGAAAGAGCAACATATCAGGTTAAGCAGGGGGATACGTTGTATGGAATCTCGAAAAAGCTGAATGTAACAATCGCTGAACTCAAACAATGGAATGAGTTGGCAGGAAATGAAATCAAGCTTGGCCAGGAGTTAGTCTACTTCATTCCGCAACAAGAAGATTCTCAAACCACTCCCCCAACGGAAGATGAAAACTCTAATCCGCTGGTAAATCAATCCTCAGACACACAAAATGTATTCTATATCGTAAAGAGTGGAGATACACTTTATCAAATTGCCAGAGACCACAATATGACGGTTGATCAGCTTAGAGAGCTGAATAATATCTCAGGCTCAAATCTGAGTATTGGTCAGCGACTGGCTGTGAAAAAGAAAGTTAGTGCGGCACCTTCGGTGTCAAAATTTTCAGAAGAATCTTCTCCACAAGGGGTTTTTTCGATTTATGAAGTTCAGCAGGGAGAGGATTTATCAGGTCTGCTTTTAAAGTTTAAGATGACGGAAAAAGAATTTCAATCACTGAATCCGGAGCTTCAACCAAACTTGCTGGCACAAGGGCAGGAAGTAACGGTGTTGCTTCCACCATCCCGGAAGTATGAGAACCCGTATCTGCAAAAGGCAAATCTGCAGGATCTTGGAGAGGTTAATGTTATGAGGTATGATGAGTCTGAAGTGGGTGAGACTACAACTAACGGAGAACTTTATGATCCGGAATCATTGACTGCTGCTCACTCCAATATTGCTTTGGGGAGTATCATTTTCGTTGAAAACACTCAAACCGGGAATGGAGTATATGTAAGGGTAAACGACCGTATAACCGGTTCAGGGTTGAAACTTTCAGGGAATGCATTTAGTACACTCAGGCTCGGACAGTCAACCCAGCCTGTTGTAACTATTTATACAGAAATGAATGAATAACCCGGTTAAATCATATCTCGACAATACCAATACCTTACTCTACAGTTTTCTGGTAAGTTTACCTCTGTTTCTTCTCTATGAACTTTTGATTGTTATTTCACAGCCTACAGGTGATTCTATAGTCCGTATTAGTGTGGATGTATGGATCAAGAGTTTGTTTGCGTATCTGGGGGTAAATGCGGTCTCTTTTTCATTGTTGGTTGTTGTGCTAATTGGACTTTTTATTGTGTATAAAGAGCGGGATCGACTCAAAACACTTCGCTTTTCTTATTTTCCCGTTCTGATTCTTGAGTCTACATTGTATGCCATAGTTGTAGCTTTTATAAGTCAGTCTTTGGTTTCTCTGGTGTTGAACATTGCAGCCTCTGATCCGATCAATAGCTTATCTCTAACGCAAATAATAGCCCTTTCTCTGGGAGCCGGTTTGTACGAAGAATTGTTCTTTAGGGTGATTCTTGTCACACTGTTCATACTCCTTTTTACAAAACTTTTAGGGAAAAAGTGGGCGGGTGTAACTGCCGCTGTTGTTTTATCAGCGCTGTTATTCTCTGCGGTACATTATGTTGGCTCGATGGGCGATGCGTTTACATTGGGGTCTTTTTTATATCGCTTTTTATTTGGTTTAATACTTAATGGAATTTATGTTTGGAGAGGATTTGGTGTCGCGGCTTGGACTCACGCTATTTATGACGTCATGGTAATAGCTTTTTTGTCGTAAATAAGTTATTGATTAATGAGTCTATCAATACAATCTATTTAACATTAAAACATTCTTTGGGTAGTATTGTAGATCCGATGAGGATAAAGAAGCGTAGTAGTAATAATAAAATAAACGCGCGGATAGTTATTGAAGTAATAAGGGATGGATAAATGTCTCAGTTAACGAGAGATGAAAAGCAGAAGCAGAAGGATTTCGATGAAGAGATTATACCTCACATGGATGCGTTGTATAATTTTGCCCTTCGATTGACTACTGACCCCAACGATGCAGAAGATCTCGTTCAGGATACTATTGTCAAAGCCTATCGTTTTTTTAGTAGTTATGAGAAAGGGACCAATGCAAAAGCATGGATGTTCCGTATTTTAAAGAACTCCTTTATCAATAATTACCGGAAAACCTCAAAAAAGCCTTCTCAGGTAGATTATGATGAGGTCTCATCCTATTACGAATCAATTAGAGCAGAACGTACGGAAACATCGGATTTAGAAAATCTGATGTTTCGGGAAATGATGGATGATGATCTGTCTAATGCACTAACGAGGTTACCGGAAGACTTCAGAACGGTTGTGTTGCTTTGTGATGTCGATGGCTATACTTATGAAGAGATTGCCAACATGCTGGATGTTCCCATAGGCACCATTCGCTCAAGGTTACATCGTGGCCGGAATTTGTTAAAAACAGAACTACTCGAATACGCAAAAAAGCGTGGTTATACGGGCGATTGATCCAGCAGAGGATAAGCTTCATCCTCGTTTTTCTGAATATTTAGTGTTACCCGCATTGTGGTGCCTTCGTTCAATTCTGACCGCAACACAAACACGCTTCCACTATGGTATTCTTCAATGATGCGCTTAGTCAGGCTTAAACCAAGTCCCCAACCCCTTTTCTTGGTGCTGAATCCAGGTTTAAAAATATTCTTTACGTTTTGGATTTCAATGCCACCTCCAGAGTCTTCGATATCAATAATTACTTCTCCTTCCTGAACTTTGGAGGTAATCGAGATATAGGCTTCTTTTTCGATGCCTTTTAAGGAATCCATCGCATTTTTAACGAGATTCTCTATTGCCCACTGAAGCAATTCCGGATTGGTTTTTACCTTTGCAGTGGCGCTTAATTCTTTCCGGACCTCGATAGCTTTACCCAGACGTGGCAGCCGGCGCTCCATATAAACCATCACCTGTTCGAGTATGGGTTGAATATCCATGGTTTTTAGTTCGGGCTCAGAACCTATTTTCCCAAAGCGCTCGGCCACTCCCCGAAGTCGCTGAATATCTTTTTCAATTTCGTTGGCAATATTAGTTGCGGTTTCTTCATACCGGTATTCATCTTTCAACAGCTGAAGCCATCCATATAAGCTGGAGATAGGTGTCCCCAGTTGGTGAGCGGCTTCCTTGGCCATTCCCACCCATAAATTTGATTGTTCCGAACGCGTGATACTTCGGTACGTTGTATATCCTATTCCAAGCAATAACCCAAGCAATAAAATCTGGATGTAAGGAAAATAGCGCAGCATTTGAACCGTTGGGCTTTCCCCATAATACACGAATTGGGTCATTTGCCTTTTCTCATCGCCAATCACAAAGTCGATAGGGCTATTCAGGCTCTTGAACTCACGTACAAGTTCTTCCCGTTTGCTTTCGGATGCCATGGTCAGGGAATCGATATTGCGCTGGTGAAGGATGACATCATGTGAGTCAATTACAATGGTGGGTATTTTAAAGCGGTCTTCAAGAATAATCTCCTCGGTAACGAAGTCAGAAGAATTTCGGGTCGACTCAGCGTCTTCAATCAAGCTAATAACACTGTCGGGTACTTCTTCGATGTTCTCAAGAAGGTTGATAGCTTTGAGTAACATGGTGCTTGCCTGTTCATCTACAGGCTGGCTGTTAAACTCAATAGCCCTGGTCCATAATTCAACACTGGCGCGTTCCTGTTCAAGTATCTTGGTGACCAGATACTGGTTATAAACCACGGATCCCACGCCCAGGAAAATGAGCAGCAGCACAAGTATAAGCTTGATCCTGTTGGAAGGAACGAAAAGTTTCATAAGCGGAGAATAATCCTTTGGCTAAATATAGGAAAGGAGCAGATACAAAAAAGCCTCTCTTAAAAAGAGAGGCTAAATGTTCTAGGCAGATGCTTTTTGCTTCTCATAAACCGGAGGAGCTTGTTTTTCGATGGTCTCCTCAGTGATTACGCATCGCGCTATATTCTTCATTGATGGAAGTGAAAACATAATATCAAGCATAGCTGCTTCCATGATGGAGCGTAGCCCTCGTGCTCCGGTCTTACGGGCTTTTGCTTTTTTAACGATGGCCTTAAGTGCTTCTTCTTCAATTTCCAACTCCACGTCTTCCATGTTAAACAGCTTTTTATACTGCTTGACGAGGGCGTTTTTTGGAGTTTGAAGAATGTCCAGCATAGCATCATCAGAAAGCTCGTGCAATCCGCAAATAACCGGCAACCGACCAATTAATTCAGGTATCAATCCAAAGTGCTGAAGGTCTTCCGGTTCAACATGGGTGAAAATTTCGGGATCTTCCTTGTTGAATTTGACTTGGTCAGAAGAGGCGTTAAAACCCATCACGGTTGTGGAAAGTCTGCGGGAAATAATCTCTTCCAATCCAGAAAAGGCACCACCACAAATGAACAGTATATTTGCTGTATCCAGCTGGATAAAACTCTGTTCGGGATGCTTTCGCCCGCCTTTTGGCGGGATGTTAGCAACTGTTCCCTCTAAAATCTTCAATAAAGCCTGCTGAACGCCCTCTCCGCTTACGTCTCGTGTGATGGAGGGGTTATCACTCTTACGGGCTACCTTATCCACTTCATCGATATATACGATGCCTCGTTTAGCACGTTCCACATCGTAGTCGGCAGCCTGAAGCAGGTTACTTAAAATACTTTCAACATCTTCACCAACATAACCAGCTTCCGTAAGTACGGTAGCGTCGGCGATAGTAAAAGGAACATCAATTATTCGTGCTAATGTACGGGCTAAAAGTGTTTTACCACTTCCGGTTGGCCCAAGCAACATGATGTTGGATTTTTCAATCTGGGTGTCATCGATTTCGGCTGTTTCTGCAGAAATGCGTTTATAGTGATTATAAACGGCTACAGAAAGCGTCTTTTTAGCAAGCTCCTGACCGATCACATAATCATCCAGCTTGTTTTTAATTTCGACAGGCTTAAGCATCGGCTTGTAGCTTTTTTCCCGTCGTCGGGCTAAAGAGGCTAAATCACTTTGGATGATGCTGGATGCGTCTTCTACGCACCGGTCACAAATATAAACCCCGGGACCGGCTACCATACTGTTCACTTCCAGGCTCGAACGGCTGCAAAATGAGCAGTGTACAATGTCACTATTTTTATCTTTGTCGCTCATAACAAGCTAAATTTAATGAAAATACCGCTTATTTGGAATCTGTAGACTTGGTCAGCACAGTATCGACCAGTCCATAGTCTTTTGCTTCCTGAGCTGTCATCCATTTGTTACGATCAGAATCTTCCATCACTTCTTCAACAGATTTACCGCTGTGGTCGGCAAGAATTTGGCTCAGTTCTTTTTTAACACGGATAATCTCTTTGGCTTCAATCTCAATATCACTGGCTTGTCCACGAGTTCCGCCTAAAGGCTGGTGAATCATTACTCGTGAATGAGGCAGGCAACTTCTTTTCCCCGCTGTTCCAGCTGTTAACAATACAGCACCCATACTTGCAGCCATTCCCATACAGGTAGTGGCAACATCACATTTAATATGCTGGATGGTATCATAAATAGCCAAGCCAGCAGAAACGACTCCACCCGGACTGTTGATGTAGAAATTAATGTCTTTTTCAGGATCTTCTGATTCTAAAAACAACAGCTGAGCCATGATTGAGCTGGCAACGGCGTCGTTAACCGGAGAACCCAGAATTACAATCCGGTCTTTAAGCAGACGTGAGTAAATATCATAAGCACGTTCGCCCCGGCTAGTGGTTTCCACAACCATAGGAACCAGGTTGTTCTGCACGGGTTGAACAGAGTTTAAATTTGGGTCTTCAAATAAAGGTTGATCAGTAATCATAATGTCCTGGATGATCGGTTATTTTTTCTTCTTCTTGTCGTCTTTCTTTTCCTGCAATTCTCGGTACTTCTCTTTACCAATTTCTTTGATCTTCACCTTGTCTTGCAATATATCGAACACTTTCTCTTCGCGGATGCTGCTGCGAAGTTGCTCAAGCATTTGAGGCTGCTGTGCATAATATTGCTTCAGCTGATCTACAGGCATGCCGTACTGTGCTGCCTGACCTGCAAGATGCTCGTCGATATCTTCGGGTTTTATTTCGATATCTTCAAATGTTTCTTGCAATTTTTGGCTGATAAATGACCACTTGGCTTCACGCACGGCACGGTCTTTCATTCCAGCCTTATACTGTTCAGCGTCAAAGTGTTCCGGGAGCTCTCCTCCTTGTTGCTGCTTCAACTGGTCTACGTAAGAACCCTGAACCTGAGCAACGAATGTTTCCGGTACTTCAAAGTCATGTGCTTCAACAAGAGCATCGGCTACATCATTCTTGAACAAGTCATCAGATGTTTGATCGTAATACTGCTGCATGCGGCTCTTGATGTAGCTTTTAAACTCATCCAGGTTTTCCGCCTCGCCATTACTTTGATCTTTGATAATGTCGTCGGAAAGTTCAGCTTTATGCATTTTCTGAACTTTCTTAATGGTGATTTCAAGCTCATCTTCATGATCACCGTGCGGGATCGTCATTTCAACAACGTCTCCGGCCTTTTTGCCTTTCAGGGCTTCAAGAAATTCGGATGCATCATCTTTTCTGAGGTCAATGCGCTGATCCTTGTCTTCGTCTCCGTGGTTTTTTGAAACTACATCTACTAATACCTGAGTTTCTTCCGAAGCTGGCTCGTCAATTTCTTCCCAATTACCTTCCCGCTCCAGGGTTCTCTCTACTTCTTCCTCAACCTCTTCGTCGGTTACATCGTGAACCATTTTGTTCACTTCAATCTTGGACAGGTCAGCTATTTCGATTTCTGGCTTTGAGCCGATTTTGAACTTCACTTCCAGCTCATCATTCTCCCAGGTAAAGTCAACCATTTCGGTTTCACCTACCGGCTCGTATTCAGGCACTACTTCTTTCTCAAATACCTTTTGAATGATATTGCTGATCTCTTCTTGTTCGATCTCTTTTCCAAACCGTTTTTTAACAAGTCCCATTGGAACTTTCCCCGGCCGGAATCCAGGCAGCTGAATCTGATCTTTATATTTTTTGTATGCTTTGTCGAAATCTTCCTGAAGATCTTCTCTTTTTGCTTTCAGGGTAACTTCTTTGTCTACAGATGTGAGCTCTTCAACAGAAATGTCCACGTGTTCTCCGCTTTAATTACTAGTATTCAATAAATGAACAGGATTACAATTTTGATTAGGAAGGAAGTACGAGAGGGGGGACTCGAACCCCCACATCGGTTAAAATACTAGATCCTAAATCTAGCGCGTCTACCAATTCCGCCACTCTCGCAAAATTCAGAGCTTGCAAAGATAAGGGTTTCAATTTCTGAATTCAACTTTTTACCTATATAAAGTACTCACAAAAAAGACTTCTTAAGGTTTTACAAACTCAGGTAAAAAAGCATTGGAATTTGGAAACTGAAATACTGAATTTTGGATCACTATGTATAAAAATCTCCGCCTCCTCTACATCACTACTTCGGATAAAGACGAAGCCCAAAAAATTGGTCGCGCCCTGGTTGAAGAGAATCTTGCTGCGTGTGCCAATATCATCGATGGCATGAATTCTATTTATAAGTGGAAAGGAGAAATAAAGGAAGAAGACGAATGTGTTTTGATTGTTAAAACACATTACTCCAGAGTAAAAAAGGTAACCCGCCGTGTAAATGAAATGCATAGTTATGAAGTACCCTGTGTCATTTCATTTACTATTACAGAAGATGAAGGGAACCCGGAATACCTGGAATGGCTGGAGCAAACTTCAAAGCAGCCTTTCGAGCTTTAAATACTTCCCAAAGCATTTCTATTTAAGCAGGGTCATTTTTTTAACACGCACCTGATTTCCGGCTTCCAGCCGATAAAAATAGATCCCACTGGATAATTGACTTGCATCAAAGTCGATTTGATGCGTTCCGGCAGATTGCTTCTCATTAATCAGGGTTGAAATTTTTTGCCCCATTAAGTTATAAACAATTATTCGCACACTACTGCTCTCAGGGATTGTGTAACCTATAGTTGTAGTGGGGTTAAATGGATTGGGGTAAGCATTTTTTAGTGTAAATGTTTTTGGCTGTCCATCATCTTCAATTGAGACGTCAGTGTTTTGCTGCGGGCGTTCTACAATAATGAAATCGCTGAAAGAGGTGATTCCTGAAGCACAAATTGATTCCTCATTTTCCGTAACTGATGCAGATAAGACGCTCCAATCTGATTGCGGATTTTCTCTTTTTGCTACAGATAACAGCTCACTATCAAAGTTTGTTAAATCTACTTGATTTAGCGAGAGGCAAACTTCAGCACTAAAATCAGAGGCAGTTTCGATATGGAGGGTCCAGAGCTTATTTGAGGCCATGGTAAGGGAATCAGGAATGCCGATTTGACCAGCGTTAGCATCAGAATTCAGGGTTGCATTGATTGTAAGTGGCTGATCCATTTCAGTAAAGTTTACTGTTGCGCCAAGGTCTGGAAATTCTGCCAGTCTCAGGGTGTCTTCAATTTGAGCGTATCGCTGAGGTATGCCATTAGTCATCCATATTTCTCTTCCCAAAGAATCTCCTTCAGCAGTGAAGTATAGCTTTCCATTTAGAACACGCAGATCTTCAGGGTCTGAGCCATCTGGTTCACCGCGATCTATACCTGTACGCAGGTTTGCTACATACATGGTGCCATCCTGAGTGCCATCTGTCATCCAAAGTTCTCGGCCCGCAATGTGAGCCTGACCGTAGCCATCATCTGAAGCTACAAAGTATATGCGTCCATTATATACCGCTGCAAAATCTGTATGGTGATAATCAAACAGATTAAAAAGAGATTCTACCGCTTTTTCAGTTCCGGCTTTAGTGCCATCTGTTTTCCAAAGAGTGTACGTACTGAAAAAATAAAGCTGATTATTAAGCTTAAAGATCTTTGGACTTAAATCAGAACCATCCTCAATCACATAATTATCTACAGTCATATCAATAACAAGGGATGTTCCTTCAGGGGTGCCATCGCTTTTCCAAAGTTTGGCATCTGAGATAAAGTACCAGCTCCCATTGAATTCAACGGGCTCTTCTTCAACATAAATTTCTTCATCCAGAAATTTCCTGGTTCCTTCTTCGGTGCCGTCGGTAGTGTATAAGTATTCCTTATAGGAAGAATCACTTTCGGCGTTAAACAGCACGGTTCCGTTTATGGAGGTAAAGTTTTTGGGTGAACTGCTATTTTCTATGTCATCTGAGTCTTCATATTTCCCGGGAAAGATGTCCTTTACCATATATGTGCCTTCAGCGGTTCCATCTGTTGCCCAAAGTTCTTCTCCGTAATTATGGTGACGGGCAGAAAAGTACATAGTGCCATTGTGGGCAAAAAAGCGATCGGGACGAGAGCTGTAATTTGTCTCTTCTGTACTCCATTCTTCCTGGAAATATTGTCCGGGATCAAGGTCCTTGAGCAAGTACGTTCCTGATGCTGTTCCATCTGTCACCCAAAGCTCTTCGCCGTTATTGGCTTCAGGATAGCGCCCATCTTCAGCAGGGAAATAAGCTTTTCCATTCATAACTCCAAAGTGTTCGGCATCTGAAGAATAATCACCCGGATAAATGTCTTTAAGCATGTAGGTGCCTGATGCTGTTCCATCAGAAACATATACTTCATCTGAGTATTCTTCAGTTACAGCCGTAAAAATGATTTTATCTCCTAATGGAGTAATTTCTTCAATATCAGGATAGTCGTCATCAGGAGCCAAATCTGTAATTTTTTTGGTTCCAGCCTTAGTACCATCTGTTATGTACAACTCTCCCTCATCTTCATCATTATCGGCCACAAAAAACATAGTGTCTCCAACAACGGTCATATACTCAATATAACCGTCACTACTTCCCGGGTTAAGGTCTTTGAGAATTGTGGTTTGGGCAAGAATGGAGCTTGATAACAGCAGGAGAAGCAGCACAGAAAAAGTTGCAGATATAAAGCTAGAAACAAGAGTCTTTTTGGCTTCGTTATTCATTTGTATCAGTTAGCGTATATTTGGATTGTGTACCATTTGATACGATAGCTGAACGAATAAAGGCTCAAAAGGGCTGGTTGCTACAAATGCAGGCCACACTCCGTTTTACCAGAATCTCCCCAGCGGCCGTCACGCCCCTCACCCTTTTTAGTACAATGGGTACAGCCAATCGAATCATATCCAAAGCGTTCTAAAGGGTGGCGTGGAATGCCATAGCTTTCAAAGTAATCATCAACCATTTCAGCTGTCCAGTCGATAAGCGGGTAGTAGCGATGGAGGTCATCTCTTTTCTGCAGAATCTCCAAACCACTGCGGTAGCTGTTTTGATATCCAATTAATCCAGATATCCACACTTCGTGACCTTCTTTAACTTTATCTAAAGGCTCAACTTTATTGTAGTGGCAGCATAAATCCGGATTTGATTCCCACATTGTGTTTTCTTGGGAAATACGGTGCTTTTCTTCATCCGGAATATGGTCTATCACATTCACACCGTACCGCTCAATAAGCTGGTTTTTATATTCCAGAGTTTCCGGAAATAAATATCCGGTATTTATAAAGTGAATAGGATGATTAGGCCGGATACGACTTATCATATGGATAAGTAATGCTGATGTAGTTCCAAATGACGTGGTAATGAGCACCTTATCCCGATACTTGTTCAGGATGTGAGCAATGCGTACATCGTTATGAGCGGACGAAAGCGTCTTGTTTATTTTTTTGCTTTGGAGAGTTTCCATAGCCTGAATTATCCCATATTCCTGAGGATTTTTCAATCATTTAGGCGTAGAAAAAAAGCACCAGACTTCTGTAAGCGCTTTTTTGAAGGCTTGGCTTACAAATGAATTAAATTTTTTTTAATGGATTACTCCCTGATTCCCAATTATTTCTATTTTGAAGCAAAAATGGCGACATGAGTATTACACAAAAACGCATTTCTGATCATATTTTATGGGCAACCATCGACAGGCCGGCCGCTCGAAATGCTATCGACTTTCATGTGATGGAAGAGCTGGAACAATTGGTTGAGTTGTTGGAAGAGGAAGAGGAAATCAGGGTATTTATTTTAAGCGGCGCAGGAGAGCAGTCATTTGTAGCCGGGGGAGACCTTAAAAAATTTCATGCCATACAATCCAGGGAAAAAGCGATGGAGATGTCGAAGCGAATGCATGATATTTTCAACCGGATTGAACAGCTGCTTTGTTGGACAGTTGCCTGTATAAACGGCGATGCTTATGGCGGAGGTATAGAGCTGATGTTGGCCTTCGACTTCAGGGTATCGGTTCCGACAGTAAAGTTTGGATTTACGCAAGGGCGTTTTTACTTAGTGCCCGGCTGGGGGGGATTAACCAGACTCGTAGAAAAAGTTGGTAAAGCGAAAGCCATGCAGTGGTGCGGGAAGTCTGAAGTTCTTTCAGCCAACAGTGTGCTGGCACATGGATTAATCGAAAATATGTTAAGGGGTGAAGACATGGAAGCGGAAGTTCTTGAATGGACAGAAAAGCTCACCAAAAATGACCGAAAGTTTATTAAAACCCTCAAAGAAGGAGCATCAAGGTTTTCACCACAAAGAAAAGAAGCACTTGAAGCAGAAATAGAGCCTTTTGCTGAACTCTGGGTTGATGATAAACACATCAAAAGGGTTGAGCGGTTTATGAACAAGAAGCAGTAAAATTTAATTATAAAATTGAAGATGTATCCGTTTTTGGATGTGTTCTTTATCGTTTTTCACTTCTCATTGATTGCCTTTAATCTGACGGGCTGGGTTTGGTCAAAAACGAGAAAGCTCCACTTGTATGCTATTTCAGCAACAATTTTATCGTGGGTAGGCTTGGGAGCAATTTATGGATTGGGTTATTGTCCCTGCACCGATTGGCACTGGCAGGTTAAAAGAAAATTAGGGGAGACTGACCTGCCGGCTTCCTATGTGAAGTATTATCTGGACGCGGTTTTTGGGTTCTCCTGGAACCCTGTTGTAGTAGACTTGCTTGTCGCCTTGCTGGGGATCGGGGCGCTGCTTATTTCTGCCTGGATGAATTACCGGGATTGGAAAAATCGAGGCAAATAAAAAGGCGCACTTCAAAGTGCGCCTTAAATAAATTAGATATTGATTAATTACCGGATTGTAAAGTCAGCTTTGAAAACGGTATTGCCCCAGGCAAGATTCAACTCTCCACCTTCTTCTGTCTCTTCAACAGAAATGGTAAATGCTTCTACCACTTCTTCTGTAGTCGAAATCTCCATCGGGACACGGCCTAAATCCTGACTTTCATCATAAGAGCGCCCATTCTGTCCGGTTTGCTTGTTTATGATTAAAGTACCGCCATCTTGTTCAGGAATGGTAAACAGGGTGTATTCTCCAGCTGGTACTTCAAGGTCGCCGAACATCAGATCTTCGGAGGTATAAAAATGAGTTGCTCTGTTAGCTCCGGTTCTCCATCGCTCACCCCATGGAACAATGTTTCCGAATAGGTCACGGCCTCGTTTTTTGGGTGAGCCGAAATCAACACGGAAGTTGGCTCCTTTAAATGAATATTCGGCACTTACTGCTCCTGAAAGCTCACCCACTGGCTCATTGCCAAACTGATTAGCTAAAGCATTCATATCCAGTGCATTTGTTCGCGACACTTTGAGTTTTCGTGTAGTCAGTCCGGCATCTAAGTGCTGAATATCACCGTCTCTGTTTACGTGTACACCCATCACTCCACGGTAAGGGTGGCGGATTGTCATAGAGTCGCCCTCAATTTGAGCGATGGTGAAATCCATGATCCGGTTGCCGGATAACAATGGCTGAATTACAGTATCCTGATTAGCTTCAGCAGCCTTGTTGAATGCCAGCTCATAGGGCCAGTGGACCATGTCTATAAAAGGAAGTAATCCTTCCTGAAAAGGAGCACGATAAGTGATGTACTCTTCATCTCTGAGAACCCTGACCGACAGGCTATCTCCAACTTTGGTAATGTTACGAACGGTTGCGCCATCCTCCTGAAAACCATTAACCGGAGAGTGGTCGGTCTGTACCATGCTTTCAATTCCACCCAGTTCATCAAAGTGTAATATGTAGGTAGAAATTTGAACTTCAGGGCTTCTTAAGATTACCTGGGCTGTAATGCTTGAGTCGGTTTTTACAAATTGTTCAACAGCAAGGGTATCATTACCTAACAAGGTAACAAAGGCCCCTTTGTTAGGATCTTCAGTGCTACAAGCCACAAATAATGTGGCCGTTAAAAAAGTGATTAATAAGTTTCTCATAGGTCTATATTTTTATTGTGATGCAAAAATCTATTTTAAAAAGTTCGCATTGACAACATCTACAGATTAAACTTTGAAAAAAGAGATCCGTCTGTTCGATCTATAGTATTTATTGAACATAAATTACGCTTCTATCATTTGACGGAAGCACCCTGAATGATTGAAAGCCTAAAGGGATTAGGTGACTTTCTCTTCAGAGATTTTCTTTAGCGCTTCTACAAAAACTTCTACAGGCTGTGCTCCTGAAAGGCCGTACTTCTCATTGATGTAAAAGAAGGGCACTCCCTGAACACCAATCCGGTGAGCTTCTTCCACATCGGTTACTACTTGGTTAGAATAGGTGTTATTCTCTAATACTTGTTTTGCTCTATTACGATCGAGACCAGCATCAGACGCTATTTCAACCAGAGTATCTATATCGCCTACATGCTTTCCCTCAATAAAATAAGCCGAGAGCAGGGCTTCTTTCATCTCGTCCTGTTTGTCGTGTTCTTTTGCAAGATGAATTAGCTGATGAGCATTAAAAGAGTTAGTAGGTTTAACTTCATCCATGTTAAAATCCAAGCCGGCACTGGAAGCCATTTTAACCATGTTGGCATTCATTTGCTGCGCCCATTCACGATCGCGGACATACTTTTTGGCAAGCGTATCATAGATATCAAGATCAGAATTTATAGGAGCGTTCGGGTCAAGCTCAAAGCTTTTCCATATAATCTCCACATCCAGATCAGGGAGTTGCTCCAGGGCTTTTTCGAGGTGCCGTTTACCGATATAACAAAATGGACAAACAACGTCCGACCAAACTTCAATTTTCATCCGAATAAATTATTGTGTGATGCTTTACAGGGTATAACTTTTCCCACAGGCAGAAGGTTCATCCTGAAGAGAAAATGAAGAAAGTTACTAATCGTTTGTTTGCTGAAGGGTATACAATCCCAAAAAAGCCATGCCGGTAGCTATAACCACAGATACAATGGCGGTCAGAAAAACAGATTCCATTGCCACTTGTTGATCAAGCATCCATCCCATCAAAAAAGGACTTATAGCTGTACTGAACACCATGATAGAAGCAAAAAGTGACCGAACAGTTCCTATCACATTCTCGCCATACAGTTCGGTTAAAAGGGCGGACTTGATGGTACTTCCGAGCCCCATCGTTATGCCTATCAGAGCCATGTAGACGAAGGCAGACCAAATTCCGGGATGAAGAAATGCTACAAATAAACCTAATCCCATAGGTAGCAAATAAAAGGGATATATCGATGAAGCACTCCACTTATCAATCAGAGGGCCAACACCCAAAGAACTCACGATGCGGGTTCCTGCAAAAAAGACGAAAGCGGAAGCAATAATGGCGGCTGTCCAGCCAAGTTGCTCAGCTATAGAAACCTGATATAAGAATAGCCCGGTAATCCAAAATGGGGGGAGTAGAACAGCGGGTAAAATTAACCAGAAACGCTGCTCACCGAGTATTTTTTTATAAACTGCAGAAGTTGTGTTTTGGTCGGTATCATCTTTGGTTTTTATTTCCTGATTCGTTTTCTCCATTTCTGTTTTATTAAGTACAATCAGAATGAAAGGGATAAACAGAAAGGCGATGACGGCTGCAATTAATCCCCAGGCACTTCGCCAGCTCATAACAGCGAGTAAAGCAGCCATTGCCAAAGGTAAAATGCCTTCTCCAAGTGGGTATCCTAAACTGGAAACGCTTAGAGCTTTGCCTCGCTGAAGCTTAAAATAGCGGGCCATTGCTGTCTCTGCCGTATGGCCGCTCAAACCCTGCCCGGAAAGCCGGAGCATTAAAATACCGGCAAACAGGAAGCCAATGTGCCATGAAAGGGACATCGTGATTGCGGCGGTTAGCAACCCCAAAGCAACATACAAGCTGTATTTACTGATAGGGAGATGATCAATCCATTTTCCCATATAGGGCAGTATAGCTGCACTAGATAATGTTGCTATTGAGTAAATGGAGCCAAAAGCGGCGTTAGAAAGGTTGAAATCTGCAAGGAAAAAAGGCACGAAAAGGGAAATCAGGAATGTTTGCCCAAAGCTTGAAAAGAAAGTAAAAGACAATCCAAAGCTAAGTACTTTTCTCTCTCGAAGAACGAAACTTATGTAATTCAATAATCTGAGGTTCTGTAAAAATGTTATCAGTGAGTGAACCCAAAGATACCCTTATTTCAAATAACCCGATATTAAGAAAAGACAGTATTATTCTATCCTTAATATAAACTAACTCTATGTAAGCGCTTCGTTTAGAGAAGTTTAGCCCAGTAAGTTTTTCAGGGCCTCAATTTCTACAGGCTTCTGGATAAAATCGTCTACCTTTTGGTCCCATTCAACCCTAAACAGTTCCTGATTTTTCTTGTCAATCCGAGAGCTTATCACAAAAATCTGGATGTCCTTATTCACTTTATCTCTTATGGCCTGGAACTCATTAAGGAAATCCCAGCCATTCATTTCCGGCATATCGATATCAAGCAGGATTAAATCAGGCAGGTTGTCGTTGTTTTGCTCCATTTTCTTGATGGCCTCAAGCGCTTTTTGGCCATTTTCGAACGACATAATATCATTTCCGGGGAGGTAGTTCTTAATGATCTTCGAAACACCGTAGGTGTAAATCTTATCATCGTCAATAATACAAATACTCTTCAATGAACTCATTTTAATAATATCTTAAAGGTTGTTCCCTCTCCGGGAATACTGTCAACTTCTATGGAACCCCCCATAGACTCTATTTGATTTTTAGTTATATACAATCCGATACCTTTGGCATTTTCATTTCCGTGAAAGGTATTATACATGCCAAATAATTCATCACCATGCTTTTCTAAGTCTATGCCTAAACCATTATCGGAAATTTGAAGAAATACTTTATCATTTTCTTCCCATGCATCAATATTAATTCTGGGTTTTCTTTCAGGATGCCGATACTTAATAGCATTTGAAAGAAGGTTTAACAAGATGCTTTCGAGATAAGCCGGATTATACTCAAAAGAAAGATTTTCAGGCACTTCTTCTTCAAATTTAACATTGTTTGCGAGAATTTCAGTTGTTAGAATCTCTTTAATTCGTTCAATAGTTTCCTGAAGATTTAGCTCCTTGAAGTTGCTGCTCTTTTTGTATTGCTGATCAATAATTTCATTCAAGTCAGCAATAGATTCATTGAGTCGTTTGGAGGCAGCACCCAGGTGGCTGAGCAACTCTTCTTTTTCTTCCTGAGATTCTTCCATATCGTAAAGAGACAACAGCATAGAAATATTTCCAGCATGATTGCGCAAATTATGAGAAACGATATGAGCAAAATTCTTTAGCCGTTTATTTTGCTCCCCGATAATATCGAGGCTGTTTCTTAGCTCTATTTCATTCCGTTTTCTTCTGGTGATATCAGTTACGATAGAAAGAACCGCAGCCTTGCCGGAATCGGTATCGGGAAAAGGAACCTTAATAGTTTGATGCCACGCCTCGGTGCCATCGGGTAAAATCGTTTTATCCTCAGGGATAAATAGTGGCTCGTTTTTGCTGATTACCTCTTTGTCTGCTTCAAGGAACTTAAGAGCTTTATCTTTAGGAACACCAATATCCACGTCCCTTTTTCCAACCATTTCTTCCGGAGTTCGGCCAAAAAAACCGGCGGCCGACTTATTGGCCATCAGGTATTCCCCGTCAAGATTTTTTACAAAAATAAGATTTGGAGCAGAGTCAATAACTTTTTGAAGCTGCCTTCTCAGTCTGGCAATATGTTCAAATCTTCTTTTTTCCTCTGTGATGTCGGTTACGTATCCATATCCGATAGTAGTACCGTCGGGCTGCCTCTCAGGCTTTGCCTTTCCACGAACCCACCTTAGCCCATTTTCGGGCAACACAACACGATAATCAATTTCCCATGTAGTCAGGTTTTTTGAGGAATTCTGAATGGATTGTATCACACGATTGATGTCATCTTTGTGGATACGTTGTATCACCGGCTCAATACTGTCTTTTACTTCCTCGGGCTCCAATTCATAAATGTCTCTGATACCAGCACTTGCATAAGGGAAACATGCTTTACCTTCAGAAAGGTAGTGGAACAGATAAAAGAAACCGGGCACTTGCTCAGATAGCCTGGAGATAGTAGCATCTTTTTTCTTAAGTACTTCCTCAGCTTTTCGCTGGTTTGATATATCCCGGGTTATTCCAAAAGTTCCAATAACCTTTCCGCTATAGTCATAAAGAGGGATTTTTGTGGTTGAGGCCCAGTGCTCAGCTTCTTTACTATGTGGAGAGCCCTCTTTTTCGATTTTATTTATGATGGGTTGCTCCGTTTCCATGACCCGCTTTTCATCCTCAAGGGCCTGTTGAGCATGTTCGTCATCAAAAAAATCAAAATCGGTTTTACCAATGGCTTCTTTCGGATTTTGGAGGCCAAACTTTTTTGCACAGGCATTATTTATGGCTATAAAACGACTTTCTTTATCTTTAAAAAAGATACTGTCAGGAAGGTGGTTCATCAGCTTCTTGAACAGGTCAGCTCGTTCACTGGCCGATAGTCCATATCCATTCTCTTCTAATACTCTGCGGGCCTGACCTACAACTAAAACAGGCTTGTCGTCTTTCCATTGAATAATCTCCCCTTCCCAGACCAGTTTAAAATAATCTTCTTTATTGATGGTGTGATGAGAAGTCTCGGCCGTAAAGTTGGTGCTTCCTTCACTTTTGGTATGATCCTGAAAGGCTTTGGTGATTTTTTGCAGGTCTTTTTTAGTGAAAAGGACTTTGGCCTCTTCAAAAGTAGAGGGGAAATCATCTGCGGAACAGCCAAAAAAATTGGCAAATGTTGTTCCGAGTTTTAAAGCGTCAGTCTTAAGATTCCAAGACCAGAAAGCATACTCACCCTCTCTCTTAACATTTAATTCCAGACTGTTCATTTTTTGTGATATTAACGGAGATTATTAATTGACACCGTTAAGTGGTTTTAGGGATATAATCAGCAAACTTTATTTTTTCAAAGTACAAAATAGTAAACGGAATAAAAGAGTCCTGATTTGTTGGCAAGCTAATGTGCAACAGGTTTTTATAAACACACAGAAATAATTAAAAACTGCATTCTGTGATCAGAACTCTATTAAGTAACAAATAAATAGCGGATTAATTACTATTGATCTTCAAGCCTTTCCAGCATACGAAGCCTGGTTGCTTCGAACTCATCTCCGGAATCCCAGGTTTGAAGGTCCTCAGCATTGAGGGCTCTATAGCCGGTCATGAAAAACAACCGGGTATCAATTTCGGCACCGCTTAGATCCCAATATTCGTTGACTTCATCATTAACGGTGTGATAATTAGCATCAGCCACACTGTCGCGTAGAGCAAGAAAGTTTTCTCCCTTGTCGGTGTACTCTGTTCCAGGATTTGGAAAAATAGCGGGGATTCCAACTTTGGCCATATTGAAATGATCAGAACGGTAGAAATAGCCGCGCTCAGGGTATGGGTCGGGTTTTACAGTTCGCCCTTGTTTTTCAGCTTCTTCTTCCAATAAATCACTAAGCGAAGTTCTTCCATAACCAACTACTACGACATCCCGCGTTTTTCCATACACATTCATGCCATCAAGGTTGATGTTTGCAGTCACTTTTCCGGGATCAACGGTTGGGTTTTCGGCCCAGTATTGGGAGCCGAGCAAGCCCACTTCTTCAGCACTTACAACTACCGCCAATACACTTCTCTTAATTACAGGTTGAATAGATTTGTAGGCTTCCATCATTTCCAGAAGGGCGCTTACACCAGCCGCGTTATCAGAAGCACCATTGTTGATGGAATCTCCGTCAACTGGAGTCGTTATTCCGAGGTGATCGAGGTGGGCCGTAAGTACTAAATATTCGTCTTTCAGCTCCGGGTCACTTCCTTCGATTTTCGCAATTACGTTTTGGGATTCAATTTCCCTGTAATCAGCATCCATGCTCATATTCATGCTGACGCCAGAAAGCTCAACCGGCTCAAAGTCACGACTGTCAGCGGCTTCAAGCTGTTCGTTTAAATTCAGTCCGGCTTCTTCAAACAAAAGACGGCTTGCCTGCTGGGTAAGCCATCCATTGAATTTTGTTGGTGAAGCTGTAGCGTCTCCCGCTCCTTTTAGATAAAACCGTTCGCGGCTCCATCCATTGGCGACTACATTCCAGCCATAGCCCGCAGTTTCATCTGTGTGAATGATGATGGCACCAAGCGCTCCCTTCTCTTTAGCCTTCTCATATTTGTAAGAATACCGGCCATAATACAAGCGGGTTTTACCGGCAAAAACATCAGGAGAAAATTCCGGATCGTTATTTTTGATTACCAGGATTTTTCCTTCAACATCAACGCCTTTGAAGTCGTCCCAGTCTTCTTCCGGAGCCTGAATCCCATACCCCACATACACCAGTTCTGCATTGCGGATGTCTACTTCCTCAGACTGATTAGCAGGCCATGCCATGAACTCATCATAATATTGAAGGGCAAATGGAGAACGCCCATCTGTACGAACCGACATTTCTGCATTTGAGGTGGTTTGTCCCAGAAGAGGGAATTCCTGAATGTAGCTGTTGTCATCAGCTGCGGGTTGAGCATCCATTTCCTCAAATTCTGAAACCAGGTACTCAACCGTCATTTGCTCACCTTCGGTTCCGGTAGCACGCCCCATAAACTCATCCGAAGACAGCGTTTCGATGTGTCTTAGTAATGAATCTTTGTTGATGGTTTGTGCTGCCTGGTCGGCGGGAGAAGAACTGCACGCGGCTAGCAGTATAAGGGAAGTAATAAGCAGGTGAATTGATTTCATGGTCGAATATTTAGGCTTGTCTGTTGTGCTTAAAATAGCTCAGAAAAAGATGCAATAAAAAAAGCGAAAGGTGCTTTAAAAACTTTTTTACACCTTTCGCTTTAGCAAAAATGAAAAACTATTCAGAATTAGTTAGTCGTTTCCAGTTCTATTGTGAATTTTTGAACCAGATCGGTAACTCTTTGGTCATTGACCATGCCACCAACCAGGTAGAATTCATTTCCGGCTTCTGCTATACCCCGGTGATCCATACTTGCGGTTGGCATTTCGCCAAGCTCAACCCATTCTTCAGTATCAAGGCGGTAAGCAAAGACCGTGCTTTCTGCAAAGGCCGGTTTAGTATTATAACCAATACCATTATAGTTATAAGGATTTGTAGAACCTCCAACAAACACGACCATTTCCACGGGAGATTCAACTCCAACGGCAGCCATGCGGTATCTTGCTTGGCCAGGATGTTGCTTAATACGGTTCCACTGAATTTCTTCAGGATTTTCAGCATTGATTTGACCTTTGATACTGCCGGGTGACATCATAAATATTTTTTCGCCTTCATCAACAACGGTTTGAACTCCATCGGATAGAACCATGGTATTACCAACAATTCCGCCTGAGTGGCCAAATACCGGAGGTCCGGGGTAAGGAGTGGCGTGTGACCATGAATTCGTCTGAGTGTCATACAGTTGTACATTGGAAACGTTATTTGTATTGGTCCAGCCACTAACCAGATAGATATATCGGTCTTGGTAAACAAGGGAAACAGCATCTTCAACAGGAAGAAGCATATCTGCAACCTGCTCATAAGTGTTTGCTACAGGGTCGTATCTAAACACTTCTTCTGTGGATACTTCTGTTCCATTTTCGTCTACAGTATATCCGCCAAAGATGTAAATTTGTCCATTTACGGTTTCGATAGTACTTGCCAGTCGCCCGGTTTGATCAGGTACGCCGGGGATCTGTTCCCAGGTTCCTTTGTTAACATCAAAACGAGCAGCAAAATCACTTATATCTGCATGTGTTTTGCCTTCTTTTAACCCGAGAAAGGTATAAACAAACCAGTCTCCGTTAACCTGAGTGGCTGAAACTGCGTTGTTGGAAATTCCCATAGGCAACGATTCTGCTTCCTCCCAGTTTAGTGCAACCTTTTGAGGTGCTTGCTGGCAAGAGGCTACCAGAATAGAAAGGGTGAAGAGTAATAATATTCTTTTCATTGTATAAATAATTGACTTATAGTCTGATTTTTAATTTTGCCCGAACACTTGCACATTAGCAACAACATTAGTGTTCGGTATTTGTTTAATTTCAAGCTTTAAAGATACAGCTTTTATATGTCTTCTTTTAAAAATAAAATTGTTCTAATAACGGGTGGTGCCAGCGGTATTGGCTATCTGATGGGAGAAAAAGCGTTGCAAAGAGAAGCCCGAAAATTGATTATCTGGGATATGAATGAAGACAAATTGCTGGACGCAGGAAAGCGATTGACTAAGCAAGGATATTCTGTAGAAACGGATGTTGTAGATGTTAGTGATCCGAAACAGGTGCAGCAGGCCGCAAATAAAGTGCTCGACGAGCACGACTCAATAGACATGCTGTTTAATAATGCAGGAGTTGTAGTCGGGAAAAAGTTTGAGGATCATTCCCTGGAGCACATCAAAAAAACCATGGATGTTAACAGTCTGGGGTTGATGTATGTAGCCCGTGCTTTTTTACCAGCCATGATAGAAAATGGATATGGCTATATCATCAATATTGCCTCGGCGGCAGGGCTTACCCCTAATCCCGGTATGACCGTATATGCAGCTAGTAAATGGGCGGCGGTGGGTTGGTCAGAGTCATTGAATCTGGAGCTGCGGAAAAATGGAGATCCCGTTAAAGTTCTAACTGTGATGCCCAGCTATATTAACACCGGAATGTTTGCGGGAGTTACCACTCCTTTACTGATGCCCCTTCTGGACCCTGATGACATTTCAACCAAAATACTGGATGCTGTAGAGCGCGAAAAAGAGCGATTAAGAGAACCATTTATGGTAAAATTAACGCCTTTTATCAGAGGGATACTCCCGGCCAGGTTATATGATTTTGTGGCGGGTAAGATTTTTGGTGTTTATGATTCCATGAATACTTTTATTGGCAGAAAAACAGATGACTAATGGACGGAAAAGAATTGTTGGAGCGTCAGCGGACTTATTTTAAGTCTGGAGCTACGAAGTCGGTGGAGTTTAGAATTCACCAGCTTAAAACATTGAAGAAGCTGCTAAAAGAGCATGAAGACGAGTTTAACCAGGCAGTTTATAAAGACTTTAAAAAACCAGAGCTGGAAATGTATGCAACCGAGCTCGGGATTCTTCATAATGAAATTAGCTATGTACTGAAGAAGCTCAAAAAATGGACCAAGCCCCAAAAAGTGTCCGGAACGCTGGTCAATTTTCCATCTAAAAATTATACAGTTGCTGAACCTTACGGATCTGTTTTAATTATTGCGCCATGGAATTACCCGGTTCAGTTGGCGTTGCTGCCTCTTGTTGGAGCTATTGCAGCTGGAAACACGGTGGTTCTAAAGCCATCAGAAATAACCTCTCACACTTCAAAAGCCATTAAGGAAATTTTAGGGAAATGGTTTAAGGAAGAGTTTATAGCCGTGGTGGAAGGTGGTGTTGACACCAATCAGGATTTATTGGCTCAGGATTTTGACTACATCTTTTTTACCGGAAGTACCCGGGTTGGACAGATTGTGATGGAAGCTGCAGCTAAAAACCTAACTCCCGTTACGCTGGAGCTGGGGGGTAAAAGTCCCTGTATTGTTGATGAAACCGCTGATCTTGAAACTGCTGCACGGCGTATTGCATGGGGAAAATTTGTGAATGCAGGTCAGACCTGTGTAGCGCCAGACTACCTTCTGGTTCAATCCGGTATAAGAGATCAATTCCTTGAGTATTTCAAAGAGTCGATTAGAGATTTTTATGGAGTGAATCCAAAGTTGAGCCCGGATTACCCGCGGGTTGTGAATGAGTCTCATTTTGATCGGTTAAATAGTTACCTGGAAGAAGGAAAGATCTTCTGCGGGGGGAAAACAGACCGGAATGAGCTATATATTGAACCAACCGTTTTGGTGGACATCAAAAAAGGGGGCAGTGTAATGGAAGAAGAAATTTTCGGTCCCATTCTACCCGTCTTGACCTATGAAGAACTGCCCGAGGCTGTTAACATTATAAACTCAAAGAGTAAGCCATTGTCACTGTATTTGTTTTCAAAAAACAAGGAGGCAGAGTCAATGATTATAGAAAAATGTTCGTTTGGCGGCGGAGCAATAAACGATGTACTGGCTCATTTAGGAAATCACCACCTGCCGTTTGGAGGTGTGGGAAGCAGCGGAATGGGGGCTTATCACGGGAAACAAAGTTTTGATACTTTTTCTCACACCAAGAGCATCATGAAGAAACCGTTTTGGCTGGATATCCCCTTTCGGTATGCGCCATATAAAGGAAAATTAAAATGGATAAAACGAGTGTTAAAATGAGCGAAGAAACATTCAGAGCATTTTATGTTGAAGAGAAATTCAAAGGGGAGTTTTCGTCATCCATAGAAGAAGTCCCATTTTCGTTTTTGCCGGATCATGAGGTGTTAATAAAGGTTCACTTTTCATCACTGAATTATAAAGATGCTCTATCTGCTTCCGGTAATAAAGGGGTGACCCGGAGCTATCCTCATATTCCGGGAATAGACGCATCCGGGGTAGTTATTGAAGATGCATCGGGTACATTTAAAGAAGGGCAAAAAGTAGTGGTTACCGGCCGTGATTTAGGTTCCAATACATCCGGAGGATATGGTGAATTGATTCGCGTACCCAAAGATTGGGTAGTAGAATTACCCTCAGGTTTAGAGCTGGAAACAGCCATGAAATATGGAACAGCAGGCTTTACTGCGATGTATGGAGTTAAGCGATTGCAGCGAGAAGTCATTTTGCCAGAGGATGGAAAGATATTGGTTACAGGAGCTACAGGAGGTGTAGGTTCACTGGCCATATTCTTTCTTTCAGAACTAGGATATAAGGTTGTGGCTGCAACGGGCAAATTGGATAAGAAAGAATTTCTGAAGGAGCTTGGGGCTGAAGAAGTGATACATCGTGATGAAATCACGAATGTAACGGAAAGCTTTTTACTGAGCCGGGAATGGAATGGGGCAATCGAAACGGTGGGTGGAAATATGTTGGATGCGGTAATCCGCCAAACCAATCATGACGGAGCGGTTGCCTGTTGTGGAAATATCTTGGGCCATGAATTAAATACAAATATATACCCATTTATTCTTCGCGGGGTAAGTTTGCTGGGCATTGATTCGGCTATTTGCAAAATGCCAATGCGTCTTAAAATTTGGGAAAGCATTGCAGCAAGGAATCATGACAAGCTGCCGGGTAATTTCGCGAAAATAGTGGAGTTGGAAAATTTACAGCCCGAAATCGATGCTACTTTGAAAGGAGAACAATCAGGAAGGGTGATTGTACAGCATCAAACAAGCTGAATAAAAAAAGCCAGCCCAATCATTGGGCTGGCTTTAGGAAAACAATAAAGCAGCGATCAAACTGCTTTATGTGGGTTATGGGTATTTGTTTGATCTAAGTTCTTATGCTGCGTACTGAGATTCTGAGTTGATCTTGTTTTCCGCCTTACTCAGGGAGTTAGATAAATCAGATTTAGTTACAGGCTTCAATAAAAAGTCGATGTATTCAATGTCTTTGGCTTGCTTTAAAACCATGGGGCTGTCGTCGCCCGACAAAAATATCACTGGAATATCAATGTGGTCTGAGCGTAATCTTTTTGCTGTTTCAATGCCATCAAGATCACCAGAAAGTTGTACATCCATGAGCAAAATAGAAGGATTGATATCTGCAATAATGCTGAGCACTTCTTCACCGCTTTTAGCCTTACCAACTACTTCATACCCAAGCTTGGTAACCAGCTTCTCTTCTACTATCGAAAGCAGCGGATCGTCTTCAACTATCATTACCTTTCTTGTGATCACTGTTATACCCAATGCATTTATATTAAAAACTTCTAATGTTAATATATTAGAAAATTTTAATAGGGTCAATGTGTCTGGTGAAATTTTTTTGGTTGAAGGGTAGTTAAAACTAGAGTACAAAAAACAAACAATAGGAAGGGAAATGATCATTCTTCACAGAAAAAGAGATGACACAGAATCTGATCGGTTAGAAGAAAAGTTGAATAAGCTGGTTATTTCTTTCAAAACTATTAATCATGAAAGGAAAGCTGAGAACCGTCCATATCCATATATCGAGGAGGATGGGAGGCAGTTTCAAAGTGATGAAGAGATTGAGATGTGGCTGAGGGAGCTGGAATCACAATTAAAATGGCAGCGGTCTCTGAGTGGAGATGGGTGCTATATCAACCCCAAAAACGGCAAAGTGTGTTAACAAAAACCGGCACTTTATTTCGTAATGCTTTTCCCCTTTGGATTGTAGGGAACCGCCTCATCCAGAAACAGTGCTTCATTGATAATTTCCCGGATGGTGTCTTTTGGGATTTCATCAACACTGCCAAAATCTACACTTAGCACCTGCTTTCTTCCCTTACTTTCCAGTAACCCCTGCTCATTCGATAATTCATATCCGCGAAGAAAACATAGCGAAACCTTGCCATTTTTAAGAGGATTCAGATAACACACCCAGGTTTTTTGGTCGTAGAATGGAATACGGTATTTTATGGCTGAGGAAACCGTAGGAAAGGAAGTTAGCAGGTTATGAAAGTATAGCATCACTTCTCTTTGATCTCCTTCTTGACGAAGTATAAAGTTCCTGACATCATCCATTATTTTGAGGCAGTCCTGTCAAGTTTTTGGGATAGAAGCCAGGTATATAAATCATCACTCCGGTACACTCGTTTCCAGGTATCGTGCCCCAGATCCTCATGATTGGTAAACCGAACTTGCTGATGGCCTAATTCTTCCAGTTTATTTAGCCCGGGATAAAAATGTTTAGCCCGAACAACAGGATCTCTGCCACCTGCAAATGCCCAAACCGGAATTTTATGCTCTGCAATAGGACTCATGAGATCCGGATGACCCCAACCTGCTACAGGGGCAATAGCTGCAAAGCGCTCAGGATATGAGCTTGCTAAATGCCAGGTTCCAAAACCGCCGTAACTCAATCCCGTTACATAAACCCGATTTGAATCAGCTCTGTAATTCTCGATCACATGATCAATCATGTCTATCAGGTCTCTTTCTACCCGTTCCCAGCCATTAGGTAATGTTAGGTAATCAGCCAGTTCACTTTCTGCACCAGTCATCTTTTCCGGTGTGTCAAAGAAGGGTGCACGTTCAGGAACCCCCTCTTCCAGTCTTTTTGGAAATGAAGTGGTATCCCGGTTTTGCAGGTAAGCAGTATGCTCATCCATTCCAAACATGTGAAGCTGCGGGGAAATGATGATGAATGGCAGGTCTTTTTTATAGATCCAGGCTTCTTTCAGCGGGCCATGGCCAAGAACAAAATCGAGTTCATTTTTACCATTTCCACGTTCTCCATTTCCGTGAAGAAACATCATCACCGGCCAGTCTTTATCAGAGAATTTATAGCCATTTGGAAGATACAGATAAAAGTCACGCTCTTCTCCGGCTACCTGGCTGGTATAGGAGACGCGTTCCAGTTTATCGGTTTGGCAACCTGATGCAAACAGAAATATGACTGAGAATGTGAAAAGAGCTGGAAAAATCAAAGTGGAAGACATGGCAGAGGTTGAATTGCTTTTTCCGAATATAGCAGATTCAGTACTAAAGAGAAGCCCGCCATTTATTTAGATGAGAAAATGCCTTTATCATGCGCGAGCCATACCAGCTAAACCATTCTCCATTAACCAGTTTTATCTCTGACTGAGGACAAACCGCTTTGATTTCATCGATATGTTTCTCTTTAAATGGATAAGGCTCACTGCTTAGCAGAAGAAGTTCTGGCTGAAGTTCTGCAACTTCCTTCAGGGTGGTTTTGGGATATCTTTTATGAAGCCCATACACATTATCCAGTCCATATTTATGAAGGACATCATGAATGTAAGTGTCATTTCCAACGGTCATCCAGGGGTCTTTCCAAATGAAATAGGCCACGGAAAGCGGAGGCTTTGCTGGCCGGTCATTTAAAAGAGCCGTTATTTTCTTAACAAGTACACCGGCCTGTTCCTTAACCCCCAGGACTTCTCCCAATGAGCTTATTTCAAGAATAGCATCCTGAATGGAGTCAATTTCTGTAACACGAACCGGAGCATATTTTTCAAGAAGTTCGACATCCTCTTTTCGGTTTTCTTCTTTGTTGGTAAGAATGAAGTCTGGTTCAAGTTCTACAATCTTCTCCAGATTGGGGTTTTTTGTTCCGCCGATAATTTCAATTTCTTCAATTCCCTTAGGGTGGATACAAAACCGGGTGCGCCCAATCAGTTGGTCTTTTAATCCCAGGTCAACCAAAAGCTCCGTAAGGCTGGGCACTAAAGAAACGATTCTTTTATAGGGTAAGTCAGGCATAGCGATTTATGATATTCTCTGCCTGGCGACAATAACTTCCACCAAACAAATTGGCATGAACTAAGATCGGGTATAGGTTACAGATGTTAACCCGGCTGTCAAAGCCTCCTTCAAGAGGAAATTCTTCATTATAACCATCATAAAAATTGGCTGAGAAACCTCCAAATAATCGGGTCATGGCCAGATCCATTTCACGATGCCCATAGTAGACAGCAGGATCATAAATGCTGGCGTTTCCATTTTTTGTGAACATATAATTCCCACTCCAAAGGTCGCCATGGAGAAGGGCTGGTTTTTCAGCAGGAAAAACAGAACCTAGTTTTTTATATAACCCCTCGACACTCTTCAGGATCGTCCGGGTCAGTTTTCCGGATTCAATTCCCATGCGTACCTGAGGTTCAATTCGTTCCAGGGCGAAGAAGTCGGCCCAGTTGGAATGCCGGGAGTTAGACTGGGAAAGCTTTCCAATATAATTATTATGATCCAGCCCAAAATGATTGGCTGTTTGTTTGTGAAGCTTCGCCAGCTCTTTGCCGAAATCCCGAGCGGAGTGTTGTTTTCCGCCACCTTCCTCAATCCAGTCAAGAACAAGAAAATCTTCTTTGATTAAAACCGGTGAGGGAATTTGAAGATCAGTGTCTGCTGAATTCAGTAATTGAAGCCCCTTTGCCTCGGCTTCAAACATGTTTTCCGGAGCAGAGCTGTTCCACTTTACGAACAATTCTTTCCCGTCATCTAACAAAATTTTGGCAGCCTGATTAATATCACCACCATGGACTGACTGCAGGGATTGGATCTCAACATTCAGCTCTTGTCGGATTTGTTCTTGAATGGCTTCGGAAAGCATGATTTACTTATTGATATGGGGTTCTAATTCTTTAAGCAAAGTCTCACAACTGCGGTTTAAAACCTGAAATACATTTTCAAATCCCTGAAGTCCACCATAATAAGGATCGGGGACTTCGCCATCTCCGGGACTGGGGTCAAACTCGCGCATCATTTTTATTTTCTCTGAAAAACGATTTTTTCGGTCTAAGTCTATGATATTTCTATGATTTTCGGAGTCCATGGCAAGGATAAGGTCAAACTCTTCCAGGTCCGCATATTCAAATTTTCTGGCTTTAGAAGGCAGGTGAATACCATGCTTATTTGCGGTAGCCTGGCTTTTACTATTGGCCGATTCTCCAACATGATAAGCGGCGGTGCCCGCCGAATCGATATGAAAATAATTTTCCAATCCGGCCTCCCGAACTTTATGAATAAAGATACCCTCGGCAGTCGGACTTCGGCAAATATTGCCCAGGCAAACAAATACGAGTTTATAAGGATTTTCTTTAGAAATGGTGCGGTGATATGTTTCTGTCACAGTAATTGAGTTAATTTTTTTCCAAAGGTATGTGTTGATAAACAGCTTTTCATCTCTTTTCATTTAAGTGTTCAGAAAACATGCTTGGCGTTAGCTACAAGTTGCAGATTTTTTTGAGCGAACTGAATACATGGTTTTCTCTGATATTTTGTATATTTGAGGCTTATTAATGATTCGCCGGAACTAAGTTTTTTATGGCAAAAAAATTCGAAGAAATAAAGCAGTTAAGCTTTCCCAAGTCAGAAGTTGAAACCCTGAATTGGTGGAAGGATAATCAGATATTTAAAAAAAGCCTCAAAACCCGTGAGGATGGGATTCCCTATACCTTTTTTGAAGGTCCACCCACGGCTAATGGTAAGCCGGGTATTCATCATGTGATGGCCCGTACCGTTAAGGATATGTTCTGCCGCTATAAAACATTAAAGGGATTCAGGGTAGAACGTAAGGCTGGCTGGGATACGCATGGCCTCCCCGTAGAAATTGAAGTTGAGAAGGAACTGGGATTAGAAGGCCGTGCTCAGGTAGAAGAGTATGGTATTGAAAAATATAATGCCAAGTGCCGAGAAAGTGTACTCAAGTATAAAGATCTCTGGGATGAATTGACTTCCCGTATGGCCTATTGGGTAGACCAGGACAATCCTTACATCACTTTTGAGAATAACTATATTGAATCAGTTTGGTGGGCATTTAATAAGCTTTTCGAAAAAAATCTGGTTTATAAAGGCTACAAAATTCAGTGGTACTCTCCGGGAAGCGGAACGGTACTTTCCTCTCATGAAGTAAGCCTTGGGTATAAAGAGACTCAGGATCCATCTATATATGTGAAGTTTCCGGTTGTGGGCGAAGAAAATACGTACTTCCTTGCCTGGACTACCACCCCATGGACGATAGTATCTAATATGGCGCTGGCGGTGAACCCAAACCTGGATTACGTAAAAGTGGGCCATTTTGATGAGACATTCATTATGGCTAAAGATTGTGTGGAAGAGGTTCTGGGTGAAGATTATATCATTCAGGAAGAAATGAAGGGCTCCATGCTTTTGCATCGTACGTACGAGCCGGTTTTTGACTTTGCCTCCAAAGAGTTTGATAAGTCTGAAGCGTGGAAAGTGATTCCAGCAGACTATGTTACTACTGAAGATGGTACCGGAGTGGTTCATACCGCTCCTGCTTTTGGTGCGGATGACTTTGACTCCTGCCAGAAAGCAAATATCCCGATGTTCAACCCTATTGACCGGGATGGCAAATTCACCGATAAAGCACCTGATTTCCAGGGGCAGTGGTTTAAAGAGGCCGACAAAGATATTGCCAGAGCCATTAAGGAAAAGAACCTCATGTATAAACATGAGACCATGGTTCACAACTATCCATTCGACTGGAGAAAAGGCACGCCTTTAATGTCGTACCCCGTAGAGTCATGGTTCATCGAAACCACCAAAGTAAAAGATCGCATGGTGGAGCTTAATAAGCAGATCAATTGGAAGCCTGAAAGTACAGGAACCGGTCGTTTTGGAACCTGGCTGGAAAATAATGTAGACTGGGCCGTTTCCCGTCAGCGATACTGGGGAACACCAATTCCGATCTGGGTGAGTGATAAAGACCCGGATTATGTAGAGTGTATCGGAAGTATGGCCGAACTTCGTGAAAAAGCCGGACTCGAAGAAGATGAAGAAATCGATCTTCACCGGCCTTATATAGATGAATTGACATGGGAAGGCCCTGATGGGGCAACTATGCGCCGTATTCCGGATTTGCTGGATGTTTGGTTCGATTCCGGCGCCATGCCTTTTGCACAATGGCACTACCCTTTTGATAACGACCATGAATTCAGCTATAACTACCCGGCCGACTTTATTGCAGAGGGTGTAGATCAAACCCGCGGGTGGTTCTATACATTACATGCCCTTGGAACCATGCTTTTTAATGAGCAGGCTTACAAAAATGTTGTTTCAAACGGATTGGTTCTGGACGAAAACGGCGAGAAGATGAGTAAGTCGAAAGGGAATACCGTAGATCCTTTTGAAGTGATTCAGGAATATGGAGCTGATACGGTTCGCTGGTATATGATGAGTAACTCATCTCCCTGGGAAAACCTGAAATTCAGCGACGACGGACTTAAAGAAGTTCAGAGAAAGTTTTTCAACACAATAGTAAACACCTATTCTTTCTTTGCGATGTATGCAAATATTGACGGGTTTACATTCTCCGGAACGGCTATTCCAATTGCTGACAGACCAGAAATTGACAAGTGGGTGATTTCGAAACTGAACTCTACTGTTAAGCTGGTAGAAGAGTACTACGAAGATTATGAACCTACCAAAGCGGCCCGCGAACTGGAAAGCTTTGTGGAAGAACTTAGTAACTGGTATGTACGTCGAAACCGACGCCGCTTCTGGAAAGAAGGAAATACGCTGGATAAAACAGCTGCGTATCAAACACTTTATGAATGCCTGAGTAACCTCAGTAAGCTGATTAGCCCTATTGCTCCATTTATTGGCGAATGGTTGTATCAAAAACTGAATAACGTGACGCAGCAGGATGAGGAATCAGTCCATATTGCTTTTTTCCCAACAGTGGAAGAAACAGCGATCAATAAGGCACTTGAGCACAAAATGGAAATGGCCAGGTTGATTTCCTACATTGTGTTGCGTGTTCGTAATCAAATAGAGATGAATGTCCGCCAGCCTTTGTCGCGAATTATTCTTCCTATAAAAGATGAAAGTGAACGCCAGGCGATTGAATCGGTTCGGGACATAATATTAGAAGAGGTGAACGTTAAAGATATCCAGTTTGTGGATGACGATTCTGGAATTGTCCGAAAATCAGCGAAACCAAACTATCCAGTGCTCGGTAAGAGACTGGGACCTAAAATGAAGGCGGTTGCTGCCCGAATTGGTAAACTGACGACAGAGGAAATCACCGGCTTTGAAAAAAATGGCTGGATTGATCTGGATGTTGACGGTGAAACCATTCGTATCGATTCTGAAGGATTGGAAATTATCCGAACCGGATTAGAAGGCTGGACGGTAGAAACCGAAGGTGGCTTAAGTGTAGCCGTTGACACCGATCTTAGCGAAGAACTGATTCAGGAAGGAATGGCCCGGGAGTTTGTGAACCGAGTTCAGAACATGAGAAAGGAAGCAAACTTCGATGTGACCGATCGGATTTCGATAGGTTTTACCGGAGCCGACAATATTAAAGAGGCCGTTGTTTCTATGAGTGATTATATTAAGAAAGAAACACTGGCGGAAGAAATTCAAATCTCAGAACTCGAAGTTTCAGACTTCACTAAAACCTGGGAAATTGGAGAGGAAGAGTGCACCATCTCCATACGAAGAAATATTAATTCATAACCTAGCAGCTATGGCAGAAAAAGAAACAAAAAACGACGAAAGAGTATCTCCTTATAGTGATAAAGAACTGGAATACTTCCGCGAGATCATCATCAAGAAGATGGAAGAAGCTGAAGAAGAGCTGAACACTCTTCAGCGAACTTTGCGTGAAAGCATGGAAAATGCTTCTGATGAATCGGCCTATTCTTACCATATGGCTGATGCTGGCACAGACGCGCAGGAGCGCGAAAAAACATACATGCTCTTTAACAGAACACGAAAGTTTGTCAAATATCTGGACGATGCCCTCAAGCGTATCGACAATAAAACGTATGGCGTGTGTAAGGTTACCGGAAATAAAATTTCCAAAGGACGTCTTGAAGCTGTACCGCATACTCAGCTGAGTATCGAAGCTAAACTGAAACGCAGATAATCCAGCTGGTTTGACCCGAAAAAAACTGCTCGCTTTATTAGTTCCGGCTTCCGTTGTGCTGGTTATAGACCAGATTACGAAGTGGTTGATCCGGACGACCCCTGAATTGCAGAATAAAGTCCTGATTGATGGATGGCTGCAATTCTATTTCACAAAAAATCCCGGGATGGCCCTGGGCATAGATGTACTCTCTACGCCTGTAATAAGTGCCATAGCTATTTTAGCCGTCTCCGGAATTTTGATCTATATCCTGAAAAATCTTCAAGAAGCCAGCGTTGGTTATTTAATTTGCATGGGATTGATAGTAGGCGGAGCATTCGGGAATATTTCAGATCGCCTGTTTATGGGATTAATCATGGATTATGGGGGGATGCTGGAAGGTCATGTAGTCGACTTTATTTATTTTTCTCTTCAAATTGGCGACTGGACCGTTTTCCCATACATTTTTAATGTGGCTGATATCGCCATTTCCTGCTCTATTATTCTGCTGCTGCTTTTTAATAAGCGATTCTTTATCACACAGAAAGCAGATTCAGAGTCTGATTCTTCCGAAGAAATGGAAGATGTACATTTAGAAGAGCCTGCCAAACAGGAAGGGATAATTTAGTTTTCTGACTTTTGTTCTTCTTTTTCAAAAGGATATTTCTGAGCAGAAAAATCAAAGTTGTGTTCGATAGGAACCTGATCCACTATTTCCAGTCCGAAGCTTTTTATCCCAATTCTCTTGACAGGGTTGTTGGTCATCAATTTCAGCTTTCGGATGCCCAACGAACGAAGAATCTGAGCACCGACACCATAATCCCGTGCATCACCGCGAGGGGAAATGTCCTCTTCGTTATCTTCCATTTTACCTAGTTGCAGGGCCTTCAGGGTTTTCAGCTGATTAACCAGCACGGACCCACGCTGATTTCGGTTCATATATAAAACCACCCCTTTTCCTTCTCTCTCTACCTGCAGCATCGCCTGATGAAGTTGCTCACTGGTGTCTTTATTTCGGGCACCAAAAATGTCTCCAATCAAATCGGAGGAATGTACACGGGTAAGCACCGGTTCTTCTTTGGTCCAACTGCCTTTTGTCAAGGCAAGATGGATGTCGCCTGTAAGCTTCTCTTTAAAAGCGCGCAGACTAAAGTCGCCGTACATGGTGGGTAGATTCACATCCATCACCTCATGAACCAGTGTCTCATTTTCATTCCGGTATGCAATAAGATCTTTGATGGTGATGATCTTCATCTCAAACTCATCCGCCATTTTGATCAGATCGGGTACTCGGGCCATTTCCCCGTCTTCCTTCATAATCTCACAAATAATACCTACCGGCTTTAAGCCTGCAAGTCGGGCTAAGTCAATGGCCGCTTCGGTATGTCCGGCTCTTCGAAGTACACCTCCTTCAGCAGAAAGTAATGGGAAAACATGTCCGGGGCGCCGGAAGTCAACGGGTTTGGATTCATCACTAGCCAATTCCCGAATGGTATTGGCACGATCGGCGGCGGAAATGCCGGTGGTGGTTTGCCGCTTGTGATCGATGGAGATAGTGAAATTCGCCTCGTCAGGATCGGCTCCCTCCTGTACCATGTGTCGCAGATTCAGCTTATCTGCTTTTTCTTTGGTGATGGGAGCGCAAACCAATCCGCGGCCGTGGGTTACCATTAAATTGATAGCTTCAGTGGTAACCTTTTCAGCCGCCATCAGAAAATCGCCTTCATTTTCCCGGTCTTCGTCATCTACAACAATGACCATTTTGCCATTTTTGATATCTTCAATGGCCTCGGGGATAGTATTAAAGCGGAATTCCTGATTCATGGTTTATTAATTGAAATTGATCTAATCACAATTCCGTCTCTTTAACAGCGCGTCTTTCTCCTTGTTGAAGGAGAAAACAAAAGAGGTCGAAATAGACAAGTTTAGTCTTTTTCTTGTTTATGTGGATTTACATCGGTTACGGCTGATTTCAACATGCGGATTTTAGTACCGCTGTCGATATCAAGGAGAAACTCACTTTCCTCAATTTTATCAACAATACCAATGATGCCTGATGAGGTAACAACTTTATCACCCTTTTTCATGCCCTCAACTTTCTCTTTAATTTCTTTTTGTCGTTTGCTCTGCGGGCGAATGATGAAAAGGTAGAATACCAGGAAAATAGCACCCAGAAACACCAGGTTGATGATGCCAGCATTTGGGTCGTCAGGGTTACCCATTAAAAAAAGTGGTAAAAATTGCATAGTCGTTGATTAATGTGCGATTAAATTATTGCGGGACGAAGATACGAATTCCTGTATTCAATGACGATATTAAAACGTTTTCCCATTCTCCTGTCATTCCCTTACAAAGAGAAGTAGTTCTTTATTTTGATTATTCGCTAATGTAATAACCGGATTCCTGCCTTCGCAGGAATGACAGAGGTTGCAGTATTTGCAACGTAGCAGAGAAAAGAAATACTGAGAGGTAAGATGGTCATCGCGAGGAGAATATTCAGTTAGATAGGTTCATTAACTTTTCGACGAAGCGATCTCCCTGATAAGGTTCAGTAACATTACCAGGGTATTTGCTCGCTGCGGTTGCTTTCCGAACAGTCAGCTCTTAACTAAACAACGTCTTCAGGAATTTCTGGTGTTTCTCTTTGTTCTTGACGATTAACAGGGGAATGCCGAAAGAGTAGTACGTCATTTTATCGGTGAAGTCATCCCTCAAAATGCTGGTGATTTTTTTATCCGATTTGGAGCCAACTATGATAAGGTCGGCCTGATTTCTAACAGCTTCGTCATACACTTCATCCCCAATACGTCCTTCTTTATGAAGGGTAAGAGTAAATTTCACGTCATCAGGAAGCTCATATTCAGAAACAAATGCTTCTTTTTGATCCTTTATATGATTTCTGATTTTATCCTTTTCATCCTCGCTGGGCATATAAGGGAAAAAATGTGAGGGATATTTAAAAATATGCTGGGCCTGAACAGATCCACTCTGGGGTTCCACGAGGTTTCGGGCCAGCTTAACCGCATTAGCTGATTGTGAGGAAAAATCAACAGGCGTTAGTATGGTATTCATGGCATAACGGCTGTTCTCGGGGACAAAAAGAATAGAAGCCGGAACGTATTTTACGATTCTGCGTGCGATTACTCCTTCCCCAACATAACCGGTTTTTTTACCCATGAGTAATAGATCAGGATCTATGGAATTCATGAGCTCGATGATTTGGTCGGTGGGCCGGCCTTCTTTTATGATAAGACGGATTTCAATATCTGTATCGCCGAAATGATCTTTAATTTTATCGTTCAGCTCATCTCTGATTACATCTTCGAAA
Organism: Gracilimonas sp.; assembly: GCF_040218225.1. Lineage (NCBI taxonomy): Bacteria > Pseudomonadati > Balneolota > Balneolia > Balneolales > Balneolaceae > Gracilimonas > Gracilimonas sp. The sequence goes on along the minus strand of NZ_JAVJQO010000004.1, from coordinate 293,371 downwards.
TCCTGATCACTTTCTATATTTGGAAACAATTTGGCCATTTCCTTGGCTACATTTCCGGATTCCACCACATGCAGAAAAGAGATCGTTTTTGGCTCAATAACGGATGTCAGAAAGTTAGTATATCCAATCAGGATATCGTCCATTTTGGATAAGTCTAAGCATACAAACCAATGATCGAAATTCTTCATAATAAGACTCCTTAATCCTCTTGTTTTTGATTGTTGATGGCGTCTTTAACGAGTTCTTTATACGAATCGCGTTCTTTGTCTTTTACCTTTTGCTGATTCTCTTTGTATTCACGTTTCAATCCCCGGTGAAGGCTATAACACATAACCAAAAGTATGAGGGCAAATGGTAATCCGGTACTGATGGATGCTGTTTGAAGGGCGCTTAATCCACCGCCAACCAGTAATATAGCGGCTACCAGTCCCTCGGTTTGAGCCCAAAAAATACGCTGGCCAACAGGAGCATCCAGCTTACCGCCGCTGGTTAGTCCGTCAATTACGAGGGAGCCAGAGTCGGATGAGGTAACAAAGAAACTCAGGATAAGTACGATAGCAATGATAGAAGTAACCATCTCAAGCGGGAACTGCTCAAGAAATACAAACAGCGCTGTGGCTACATTTTCGTTTACAGCATCACCTATGTTTCCAATTCCTCCCATTTCAAGGTTGATGGCCGAACCTCCAAAAGCAGACATCCACAGAAAAGTGATGATGCTTGGCACAATTAATACGCCGAGTACAAATTCCTTAACAGATCGTCCTTTGGAAATCCGGGCGATAAACATTCCAACATACGGTGACCATGAAATCCACCATGCCCAGTAAAAAATAGTCCATGAACTTTGCCAGTTAGTGCCGGCATAAGATTCAGTCCAAAAACTAAAAGTAGCAACAGAATTCAGATATCCGCCAAAGTTTTGAATGAAGGAATCGAAGATGAAAATGGTTGGGCCGACTAAAATCACAAAGACTAAGAATAAGGCTGCTATACGGACATTCATTTCACTTAAAACCCGAACGCCTTTGTCAATACCCAGCACCACCGAAACTGTGGCGACGCCTGTAATAGCCACGATTATTCCAACCTGCAGATAGATGTTATCCGGCAATCCGAATACATGATCCAGTCCGGCGCTGACCTGCAGAACACCCAATCCGAGGGAAGTTGCAAGCCCAAACAAAGTTGCTAAAACAGCCAGGATATCAATGACATCTCCTATCCATCCTTTGATTCGGTCTCCGATGAGAGGGTAAAATACTGACCGAAATGAAAGCGGTAAACCACGGTTGAAGGCAAAAAACCCAAGTGATAACCCAACCACCGCATAAATTCCCCAGGCATGAAATCCCCAGTGAAGATAAGTCAGGTTCATAGCCTGCTGGGCTGCCTCTACAGATTCTGCGTCAGCCATTGGCGGGGAGAGATAATGGAAAATGGGTTCAGCAACGCTCCAGAACATGATACCGATCCCCATGCCAGCACTGAATAACATGGCAAACCAAGCGAGGGTGCTGAAATCCGGTTCGGCATCTTCCCCACCCAGGCGAATACTTCCAAATCGACTGAAGGCAATGAATAAAGAAAAGATGATGAAAACATTTACGGCGATCACAAAAAACCATCCTCCATTGTCAGTGATTGCAGTTTGGATAGCGCTAAAAATGGTTTCGGCTTGGTCGCCTAATAATAAAGTAGTTACAATCATTGCTGTGATTAACACAACAGAAGGCCAAAAAACAGGCTTATGGATATCAAAATATTTATTGATGCCTGTTTTTTTAGCAGGCTCTTTTTCTTCTCCTCGAATTCCCATGATGTAATTTTTAATAAGTTAAAATTGACTCGCTTTTACATGAATAAGCGTTTGTCAGGACGGCACACATTGAAAGGCTTAGCAGCAGGAAAAATAATCTGCTTGTGTTGAAGTACTCCCAAATTGCGAATTTCGATGACTTCATGTTCTCCGGTTTCGGAGATTAATAATTGGTAGTTAGGTTTAGTCTTATGAAACAACTTAACCTAATTGAAAGCGGATATCGTTCAATAGCTCACGAAAGGCTACCGAAAAAGAGGGGGATTATCAAGTTGGGGCAATCCAATGCCAGATATGATCAATTCTTAATCCCCATAAAACGTCTTCCCTTCTTTGGCATAATCCACTAATATCTTAGCAGGTTTAAAACGCGGGCCGAATTTTTCGGTGAATTCATTTAGCTGGTCTACCACGTTTTGTATTCCTTTTTGGTCGATATACTGGAAAGGGCCCCCCAGGAAAGGCGGGAAGCCGAGTCCGAGGATGGCTCCGAGATCTCCGTCGCCCGGAGATTTCAGGATGTTTTCCTCCAGACACCAGGCTGCTTCATTGATCATGGTAAGGGCCATACGCCGCTGGGCCGTTTCCTTGTCAGGATTGGTTCGGTTTGAACCTCCGAAGTACTTATAAATCTCGGTGTTTACTTCTTTCTTTTTGCCGGCGTTGTATTTGTACATCCCGCGTTTATTTTTTCGTCCGCGGAAACCGGCTTCCAAGAGCTCATCTGCTTTGTTGGTGGATTCCACTCCACGTTCAGCAAACATAGAGGCCATCGTTTCAGCAACGTGAGCTCCCACGTCAATGCCTACTTCATCAAAAAGAGCCATAGGTCCCACAGGGTAGCCAAAGTCTTTCATGATTTTGTCGAGGAATTCAATGGATGCGCCTTCTTCCAGCAATACTAACGCTTCATTCATATAAGGAGCTAAAATCCGAGTAGTATAAAAACCAGGCCCGTCATTGACGACAATCACATTCTTGCCCTGATTCACCCCAACCTGATAAGCGGTTTGAGTAACCCAGTCAGCGGTTTGATTAGTGGTTATAATTTCCAACAGCGGCATTTTTTGAACCGGTGAGAAGTAATGCATCCCAATGATATTCTCCGGCCGTTGTGCACCCTCCGCAATTTTTGAAATCGGTAGTGAAGAAGTGTTGGACGCAAAAATAGTATGATCGGGGGTATTCGACTCGACTTGCTGGACGATGTTTTGTTTGAGTTCCAGATCTTCAAATACCGCCTCAATCACTAAATCAACGGAGCTGAATCCATCGTAGGAATCCACACCGGTGACACGACTGGCCGTCTTATCCCTTTCAAACTCAGTGATAATTCTCTTCCGGGCTTTTTCATCCAAAGATTTCCAAATCTCTTTTTCTCCTTCGGCGGCATTTTCAATGGTCTGGTCTTTGAGCAGGACCCGGTAATCACCTTTATCAATACTGACTTCGGCAATCCCTGAACCCATAAGTCCGGCACCCAGAACACCGATTCTTTTCACTTCTCTTACCAAATCAGAGTTGGGGACTTTTTTGGAGGCGGTCATCCCAAAAAACAGATTGACCAGATTTCGGGATTCCTGTGTAGCGCCCAGTTCCCCAAAAAGAACGGTTTCATTTTCCAGTCCTTTTTCGAGGCCATGCTTGTATCCATACTCAACGGCATCGATGATTTTAGGAGGAGCCGGGTAGTTCCCCTTGGTTTGGCCTGCTGTTTTCTTACGGGCCTGGGAAAAGATGACTTTTCGACCCAGCGGATTTCCCTCCAGAAGTTTATGCAGAAACGGCCTTTTATCTTTTCGGTCAAACTTCCCTTCCGATATTTTATGCACGCCCTTAATCGCAGCTTTTTCAATGGCGTCTTTATGAGTGACTTCATCCACCAAACCCATCCGTTTAGCCTGGCGTGTATATATATTTTTCCCGGTCAGCATATAGGGAAGGGCATTTTGAATGCCGATTAAGCGTGGTAGCCGCTGAGTTCCCCCGGTTCCGGGCAAAATGCCCAGCTTAACTTCAGGAAGAGCAAAAACGGTTTTGGAGCTATCCGAACAAACACGATAATGACAGGCGAGAGAGAGTTCCAGTCCGCCGCCCATACAACTGCCATGAACGGCTACGGCGATAGGCTTGGAAAAATCAGCGATACGGTTCAGGATTTTATGGCCATCTTTACTGAGCTGCTCTATCTCTTTGGCTGTATCACGAGCCTGAAACATGTCGATATCCGCGCCAGCAATAAAATTATCTTTCTTCCCGGAAATGAGCACGGCTCCTTTGAGCTCATTATTATTTTCGAGCTCATCGAGGAATTCCGAGAACTCCTCCATCATTGATTCATTTAGTTTATTCACTTTCTCACCAGGTAAATCCAGCGTGATGATGGCAACAGAATCTTTTTGTGTGATTTGTAGGTAGCTCATGGTGTCAGGTTATAAAGGGTTTCTTCCTTATTCGATTTACTGTAAAATTGCTTACCAACGAGTCCTCCTCCTTACCAAGGAGAAAACAAAAGAGGTCGGAAATGATGGATTTAAGCTTTAGTGTTTAATTAAAGTTCTCAACAATTATTATGGGCATCGAATTAATTCTGGAGATTCCTGCTTTCGCAGGAATGACTGCTATTTGTCAGGGTACCTCTCCAGCACCACGGCATGTCCCTGTCCGCCGGCGGCACATGCCGAGACCAGCGCAAAAGTTCCGTCTTCACGGATCAGCCGGTTGGCTGCTGTAGTCACAAGCCGGACTCCGGTAGCTCCAAATGGATGCCCTAAAGAAAGGGAGCCGCCCAGCGTATTCAGTTTGTCCATAGGGATTTCGCCGACTTTCTGATCCCGGTTTAACGAGTCTTTTGCAAACTTGTCGGAATTCAGCGCAGTGAGGACGGATAGAACCTGTCCGGCAAATGCCTCGTGAAGTTCGATTACGTCCATATCTCCAAGTTCAAGATTCATCACATCCAGTACTTTCGGGATGGCATAAGCCGGTCCCAGCAGAAGCTCTTCCCCGGGATCCTGAGAAACGAAATTATATTCTCGGATGTACGCCTTAGGTTTGAGGCCTAAGTCCAGCGCTGTCTGTTCTTCCATGATGAAGCTGGCAGAAGCACCATCCGTTAAAAACGAAGAATTTCCTGCAGTAACCGTCCCGTGTGGCTTGATAAAAGCAGGACGGAGTTTGCTGAGCTTTTCCATCGAAGTATCATCCCGAAAGCCATTGTCATGTTTTACAACAGTAAATTTTGGTGGGATTTTGGCTGGGATCAGCTCTTCATCCAGCAAGCCTTCATTGGTTGCCTTGGCTGCGAGCTGGTGAGAACGCAAGGCATATTCATCCTGATCTTCACGGCTCACTCCAAAACGGGCAGCCATGCGGTCGGCACTTTCACCCATTACTTCTCCGGTCGAAAACTCAGCGATGGCCGGAAGTTCAGGCAGAAAATCTTTGAAGCCCAGACCTTTGAAGAACTTCAGGAAGTCGAGGGGGGATTTATACTTTCTGGCTTCCAGCACTTTTTGTCGAAATTTCTTTTTGAACCGAACCGGAATGTCGGACATAGTTTCCGTGCCAGCTGCCAGAATAATTTTAGCCTGACCCGATCGAATCAAATCGACACCGCTGGTAATAGCCTGATTGGAAGAGATGCACGCCATGGTAGTAGTGAAAGCAGGAACCGAATTCGGGATGCCTGCACCAAGTGCACTTTCCCTGGCAACGTTACTCGTCTTCACTTCCTGAATTACGGTGCCCATAATCACCCGGTCGATGGCAGCGAGATCTACTGCATTTCGTGCGAGCAGCCCTTCGATAGCCATGCGGCCAAGGTCGTAAGCCATCAGGTCGTTATAGTTGGTTCCAGAGCGTTGAAAGGGGATTCGGCAGCCATCAACAAGAACGGCGACCGGCGTATGTTCAGCGTTTTTTTCCATAAAAAGAACTTAAGATTGAGCCTGTAAGTTAACAGTGTTAACTAATAAATCAAGAAGTCATAAATAGTTTTCAATCAATATTTATGGCTGTCTAATATATCTGGTTGATGTATATTGCAAAGAAAAGCTTGATGAAAATTTTAAAAATCTTTGGTCTACTCGTCTTTTTATTGATAATTATGGTTTCCTGTAAAACATCTACAGGTTCGGAAAACTCAATTGATATTAATAGCGGGGAATATTCATTATCTGGAAGAGTACTCTCCAAAGGAAATCCTGTTGATGGAGTTATGATCAATTTGGTTCTTGAGGATCAACAAAAACAAGCGGAAACGAATGCTGAGGGTTTTTACTCTATATCCAACATCCCAGGTGCGGAGTACATTTTAAGTGCGACTAAAGATGGATATGTGGAATATTCGAATGGATCACTTGAAGTAATAGATGCCAATCAGTCACTGGATATTGATTTAAAAGAGATTGTAACTGTAGATAGTATGATTGTTGTTTATAGAGTTACAGATGAAGAGTTGCTCCTGGGGCGATATGATGATGATTACGAAAGCGGAGCAAAGTTTCCTTTGAACGTAGATTTTGAAAGCGATACGGAGAGAATAGCGTATTTAATTTTTCGGATGAGCGAAGAACTACAAGCAGGTACTTTTTTAGAAATCACAGCAAAAGGTGCTGAGAAGATTCAAAATGGAGTTGCCTATAAAGCTCTTTTTGCAGCAAAAATATTTAGCGACTTAGATGAAAATAATCCATCAGAAGAGTTTGTTTTTACAAATTTTGGAGACGAAACATTTACCTGGAAATTAGTTGTGCAAAATAAGGGGAGGTATGTCTACATCTATACAGCTGGAACTGGCCCTATTGATTGGAGTGGAATAAATTTAGAGTTATACAAGGTTGTTGGTAAAGACTACAACTGATTCAGGTAATTTTTGAGTGAGGTTTTTTTTAAAACAAAAAATAGTTTAAATGGTGAATATTTACTTTGTCAGAGTTTGAAATGTTCTTATATTTGTCGCCCTTCGAACAAGTCGGGCGATTAGCTCAGTTGGTTCAGAGCACCTCGTTTACACCGAGGGGGTCGGGGGTTCGAGTCCCTCATCGCCCACACCATTAAAAGCTTCTCAATTATGAGAGGCTTTTTTTGTTTTAGCTTATCTCAGATTACTAAACCTCAAGATAATAAGCCTGCTGTATTTTGATTTTATTAGAGCAGAAAAAAGTGAATTCTAAAATTACAGCAAATACAAATGAGTCTATTTATACAGGGATGTAAGCGCAATTCTATCTATCAGAATAAATCATTATAATTATTATTAGAAATATTCTTAATAAAATTATTGCTCATGGATATTAAGTTTGTAAAGCGTTCCAACGTAAAATCTTCCAAGAAAAGAACGTCAAAATTCAAGCCTCTGCTGGATGCCATTGAAAAGCTGAAGCCCGGCGGACAGGCTGTTGAAGTCAGTTATACGAACGAGAAAAACATCAATTCGATGCGAACCGCAGTGTACCAGTTTGGCAAGAAGAACGATTTTAAAGTGAAAAGCCGAAGGGACGCAGACAATAAGAAGATTTATTTCTACCGCGATAAGTAACCAAAACTAAATTTTGGGTTTCGGTTTCATTCGCTACTTTCTGCAGAACAAAACAGAATTATTATTTACGATGAGCCTAACTACTCAAAAAACCATGACAGAGAGTATTTCTTCCCGCCTTTCCAAAGACCATCTTCTGCAGCACTTTAAAACGGTTCGGGCGTTCAGCCTGTATTTATGTGAACCACTTGAGACAGAAGATTTTGTGATTCAGGCGTCTGAATTTGCGAGTCCCACCAAATGGCACCTTGCGCATACCAGCTGGTTTTTTGAGACTTTTGTGCTGGAAAAGTTTCAGGATGATTTTGAAAGCCTGCACCCTCAATATGCATATTTCTTCAACTCTTATTACCTGCAAACCGGGGTTCCGTTCACGCGGGCAAAACGGGGGGTTCTGTCCAGGCCAACCGTGAAAGAGGTTTTTGAGTATCGCCAATATGTGAATGAAGAGTTGGCAAAGTTTATTGAATCGGCTTCTGAAGAAACATGGAAAGAAGCTGCTAAAGTAGTAGAGATTGGCATTCATCACGAGCAGCAGCATCAGGAGCTTATTCTCACTGACCTGAAATATATGCTGGGGCAAAATCCACTGCTGCCAGTCTATCGGGAAGTGGAGCATGCACCTGTTTCAGAAGTCAGCCCAATCAACTGGGTTTCCTTCGAGGAGCAGATCACTGAAATCGGTAATACCGGAAATGAGTTCACCTATGATAATGAACATCCCCGGCACCGAACCCTGGTTCAGGATTTTGAATTGGCTGACCGGCTTATCACAAATGGAGAATACCTGGAGTTTATAAACGATGATGGGTATTCGAGATCATCACTTTGGCTGGATGAGGGATGGTCGGCCGTAAAAAATAACGAATGGACAGCTCCCCTCTATTGGTTTCAGCGCGAAGGAAAATGGATGCAATTCACGTTATCGGGTGCCCGGGAAGTTGTCCCCAATGAACCGGTAAGCCACGTGAGTTACTACGAAGCAGATGCGTTTGCCCGATGGAAAGGCGTACGGTTGCCAACCGAACAAGAGTGGGAACATGCGTGCGGAGACCTTACTGTTGAAGGTAATTTTGTAGAAAAGGAGAACTTCCATCCTGCTGCCCTGCAATCACCATCCGGGAAATTAAAGCAGATGTACGGAGACGTTTGGGAATGGACGATGAGTGCTTATGCTCCCTACCCGAATTATAAACCATTGCCCGGGGCGCTTGGTGAATACAACGGAAAGTTCATGGCAAATCAATATGTGCTAAGGGGCGGCTCTTGTGCCACATCGCAAACACACATCCGAAAAACCTACCGAAACTTTTTCCATGCAGATGCACGCTGGCAATTCAGCGGAATCAGACTCGCCAGGTAATTGAAATCCAGCAGTAATAAATGATTGGGTTAAGACATCTGTTGGAGAACTACACTTGAGAAATATCTACAAAAATAAATGACTAAAGTTGAACAGCGGAAGTCCATGCTTGAGGAAGTGCTGGGCGGATTGAACGATCCTCAAAAATCATTACCGAGTAAATACTTCTATGATGAGCGCGGATCAAAATTATTTGATGAAATAACCCAACTGGAAGAATACTATCCAACAAGGACTGAGCGTAAGATTCTTAAACAAAACGTAGAGAGTATTGGACAGTATTTGGGAGAAAAAGTAGTACTGATTGAGCCGGGGAGTGGGAGCAGTGATAAAACCCGCATCCTGTTGGAAAACCTGTCTAACGTATCGGCTTATGTACCCATCGATATTTCCGGAGAGTATTTATTTAACGTGGCTAATGAGTTACAAAATGAATTTCCTGAAATTAAGATTGAGCCTCTGCAGGCAGACTATACCCGATCCTTCGAACTTCTGGAAGTGATGCCTGATGGAAGAAGAGTAGTGTTTTTTCCCGGCTCAACGGTAGGGAATTTTGAGCGGGATACGGTAGACCGGTTTTTAAACGTAGTTGCTGATATTGCAAGTCAGACTGGCGCTTTTCTGATTGGTGTTGATCTAAAAAAAGACCGGCAGGTTTTGCTGGATGCCTATAATGATTCCAAAGGCATAACAGCTGCATTCAACAAAAATATACTGCGTCATATAAACCGGATTTTAGCGTCTGATTTTTCCCTTTCCAGGTTTGACCATGAGGCTGTTTGGAATGAAGAGGAAGGTCGCATTGAAATGTATTTGATTTGTAATGAAGCCCATGAAGTGGCGATTAATGGTACAACTATTGCCTTTGAAGAAGGAGAACGCATTCATACCGAAAACTCGCATAAATACACGCTGGATGAATTTTCAGAAATTGTATCGCCCTGGTTTGAGGTAAAGAAAGTATGGACCGATGAAAACAATTGGTTCAGCCTTCAGTATCTGGAACCGAAGTAGTCTACTCACCAACTTTAAAGCTAGTCATTGCGAGGAGGCTAAATAGCTGGGGAGGCTTAAAAGGTATTCGACGAAGCAATCTTTTGTACAAACATTGATGCGTGATTATGTAGATCGCCGCGTCGTTATAAATACTCTTCGCATTCATACATGACAAGCTCCTCGCGATGACAGATTGATTTTAGACAAAAGGAGCATCAATCACTCCTCAACACCGGCCCACTCCAGGTACATCGCTCTTACTTCAGCAATGTGATCGTCCAGTGTTTCCCGTTTCCAGTCTGAGGTATCTACCGGTGGATGGATATGGGCATTAATCGTTCCGCTTTTGGACAACAGAGAGCCTCCCAGGCTCAGCTCCTGATTCCCGTCAAAGTAGATGGGGACGATGGGGAAGCCAAGGTCGATGGCCATGTGAAAAGCCCCTTTCTTGAACGGGCCGATAACTCCGGGATGTTTACGGGAACCTTCCGGTGCTACCATAATTGAGAGGTGATCCGTTTTCAGCCGGTCATAGGCCTTTTGGAGCCTTTTAATGGCTTTCTCACTTTTTTGGCGCTGAATGAAAACCTGTCCCGTTAACCTTCCCACAATAAAAAACAGCGGATTGTACTGCAGCTCCCACTTTGCGACAAACCGAATATGAGGCAAGCCCAGGGCAATCATGGTTACCAGGTCCAGCGTAGAACTATGATTGATGGTATAAATGACAGGCGGATTTACAGGCTCACCATGCTGAATTACATTAAACTTGATGCCGAGCGTCCACAGAACCGGATAGGCGATGAAGGGTCCGAAATTTTCAACAATGAAGTTGGTGGACTTTCCAAAAGACAGAATCAGCAGTATGGTAATCACCGGGGTAGAAATGGCGAACATGATAAAGAATACCACGATGGCCAGAATGCTTCGGATGTATTCAATGGGTGTAAGGGATGTTGCCATGGGAATAAATTTGAATCCGAATATAGGGTAAGCTAAGCTTGACTGAAAATCGGAAATGGAATCCGACTTCATTTCTGCATAGTTTTGCGCGATAATTATTCATCATGACTGAACAACCTGCTGCACGTATTTCCCTGGAACCCTTTGAGCCTGTCTGGTGGGCATGGAATGGACACGTGCATACCATAGTGGCTTCACAGTTTTCAAAAGTCATAAAACCAGAGCATGAACGGGTGGAGATTGATACTCCCGATGAAGACTTCCTTGAAGTGGATGTGTGTATTCAGAATACCCAGAAGCCTATAGTTGCTTTATTTCATGGGCTTGAGGGCTCTACAGACCGGTACTATATTGGCAACCTGATGACCCAATTGGAGAGAGCGGGTTTTTCATCATCTGCGTTAAATTTTCGGGGATGCGGAAGCCGGATGAATAATCAGCCCCGGTTTTACCATTCCGGAGAAACGGAAGATTATCGCACATTTCTGCACTGGATTTCTGAAACCTATCCTGACAAAGAAATTTATGCGGTTGGTTTTTCTTTGGGTGGAAATGCATTGGTGAAGTATCTGGGAGAAGAAGGAACCCAAAGCAGAGTAAAGCGAGCCGCAGCTGTTTCTCCCCCCTACGATTTGAAGGAAGGTTCAATCCAATTGCATAAGGGCTTTAATCGTCTTTATGAAATCAACTTCCTGAATACACTGGTTCAAAAGCTGGAGAAGAAACGTCAGAAAATGGAAATGCCGGTTTTCAACGGCTCATCAATCTATGAGTTTGATGACCAGGTGACTGCAAAACTGCATGGTTTTGATGATGCCGATGATTATTATCACCAATGTTCCAGCAAACATTTTTACGGTGATGTGAAAACGGATCTGTTGGTCATTCACAGTAAACAGGATACGCTATGTCCTATGGAATTTGCTCCTTTCCAGGTGATTGAAGCCAATCCTCAGATCCAAACCTGTTTTACGGAAGAGGGTGGTCATGTTGGATTTTTGAGCGCACCTAAAGACTGGCTTTTTCGGGTGATACTGCAGTGGCTTGATTGTTGATTTGGCTCTTTTTTCTTAAAACTTTATGACCAGTCCATTACTGAGCTCATACGTCCAGTTAGGAATATCAATAACCGGAGCGGCATCATAAGCCGCTGAAAATTGAACACTCAGTGAAATGTGTTGATTGATTTTGACCTGTAACTGCGTTTCCAGAATCGACCGTGCTTCAAAAAACTCGTTTGGCCGTGCTTGGTAATAGCCTATCAACAGGAAGGTAGTTTGAGGATTCAGGTTTCCCCTGAAAGAAATGTTGCTCGTACTTTTGATGTATTCGTTTTCAATGGCTGGCAATCCACTTTCTTTCCATTTTTCATATTCAGCCATGAGTCCGGTTGAAAAACTTCCGGTCCAGTTTTCCTCATAGAAAAGGGTATATCGGAATCCGGCTCCACCCAAAAAACGACTCTGTAGTCCCAGGTTGCTATTGTACTGATATTGAAAAAACAGCTCTGGCGAAAACCGGTTATCACGAACAAATGTAGAACGCAGGTGACTGTATCCACTGCTAATGACAGAAGCTCCATCCAGATTCACCAGCTTCAATTTATTCAGAAAGAGGTAGGCGTGCTTCCCGGAAAAGTAGGACAGGTTGGCGTTATTGGTGAACTGGAGTACGCGGTCGTTATACTGGCTAAGCGATAAGTCAAAGTTAAGCTGACCATACCAGCCGGCTGAATCGGCATCAGAACGAACGCTTTCTACATTTAAAAGCTGTGCCTGCAGAGTAGAGGGGAGAATGAAAATCAGAAACAAAGAAACAAAGAATAACCGGAGCAGTCGGAGCATCTGAATGAATGAAATTATGGAAGTTTTATTGAGTCAAAGGTACGCGATCCTGAAAAGTTCCTGCAAATGAAATTTGAGCTTATGCAGGTTCCACGTAAGAGCTAAACGATTCGTATCTTTGGACTGTTAAACATATTCACTTACTCAAATCCTTTTAACGACAAAATCTGATATGGTTATCATTATAGGTGCAGGTCCGATCGGGCTTGCCACGGGTATTGCACTTCAGGAGAAAAACATCCCTTTTAAAATCATTGAACGAGGTTGTTTGGTGAATTCGCTATTCCATTATCCGACCAACATGACCTTCTTCTCCACTTCTGATAAACTTGAAATTGGGAATGTGCCTTTCATTTCTCACGGGCCAAAACCAACCCGGGCAGAAGCTTTGGAATATTATCGCCGGGTGGCGGAGCATTATGAGCTTCCCGTCAACCTGTATGAAACGGTAGAGTCGATGGAGGGAGAGGATGGCAATTTCACCGTTAAAACAGACAAAGATGTATACAAAGCGGAAAAGGTGATCGTTGCTTCCGGGTTCTATGGTCAGGCCAACATGATGGGCGTTCCGGGAGAAGATCTTCCCAAAGTGAAGCATTATTACGATGAACCACATCCCTATGCATGGCAAAAAGTGCTGGTGATTGGCGGTGGAAACTCTGGGGCAGATGTTGCCCTCGAATGCTGGAGAGGGGGCGCAGACGTCACGATGTTGCTGAAGTACGATCAAATTAAGCCCTCGGTAAAATACTGGGTAAAGCCGGATATTGAGAATCGGATTAAGAATGAAGAAATCCCCTGTTTTTTCAATTCGGAGGTGAAAGAAATCCGGGAGAAAGAAGTGGTCATTAACACTCCTGATGGAGAAGTGACGATAGAGAATGATTTCGTTCTCGCTATGACAGGTTACCATCCTAATTATGAGCTGATGGATAGTCTGGGAATTGAGCTTACCGACGATGAAAAATGTATGCCTGTTCATGATGAAAACAGCCTTGAAACGAGCCGGAAAGGGATTTATGTAGCCGGTGTTGTTTGCGGAGGAATGGACACCAGTCGGTTATTTATTGAGAATTCCCGGGTGCATGCTGAGCAAATTGCGAGTCATATTCAGGATAATTTGAAGTAGGAAGCTGACAGCTCCTCTCATTTTAGGTTCAAATAATAAAGCCCTCAACTTTCACATTGAGGGCTCTGGAAGGTTAAACGTCTTGTCTAACTAAACTCTTGTATTAGAACTCCCACTTAACCTGGAAGAGGAAATTGGTTCCGGCCTGTGGGTAGTAATAATTGAAGTACACAGGATCTCCGCTTTGCAGCCAGCCAAAGGTGTATCCATTGGTTTCGTACTCATGATTGAAAAGGTTATTTACCTGTAGTGTTGCCGTGATCCCCTCGAGTACAGGAACCTGATCAAGCTTGTAGCTTAGCCGAAGATCATTTACGAAATAAGGGTCTATCGATCGGCTTTGAGTTTGGGTGTTATCCAGATACTGCCGGGACACATATTTTGAAATCAATTCTGCATTTAAGCCACCTTTGTTATAGCCAATCACTCCGTTTGTGATTACAGAAGGAGAGAAAGCAATATCGGTGTCTTCGTAAATGGTTTCTTGCTGGCCAAGAAAGTTGAAATTGGCGTCGTACTGATCAGTGTATTGCGTGTATTCCACAATTTTATTCTGACTGAACGTTGCATTGGCTGAAAGGCTCAGGTTTTGGCCGAGACTCACCCCACCCTGAAGTTCAACTCCTACACGATAGCTCTCAGGCACATTTTGACGTACAATCTCGCCAACGTCGTTGATGGCTCCTGTTGGCACCAGCTGATCTTCATAAAACATCCCGTAAAGATTTGCTCCTAGATAATAGGTGGTGAAATCACCTCGATATCCGGCTTCAACATTGTAGAGTTTTTCGGCATCAGGACGACTATCAGGTGTAGAATTTACGTATTCATCACGAGTTGGCTCTTTTCCACCGACGCCAAAAGAAGCATAAGCCCGCTGACCTGAAGTGAAGTTATAAACCAATCCAAACTTTGGATTGAAGAAGGTTAGGTTGTCTTCCTGGCGAAGTGTAACCAGACTATCCTGAACGTTTGGAGGATTTCCGGTTTGGATGATGTCGTTGCCAAGAAACTCGTAGTTTACCGAGCGCACCTGAAGATCCAGGTAAGAATTCAGCTTTTCGGTGAGTTGATACTGAAGCTTGCCATATGCATTAAAGTCTTTCTTGATTCCATCGTTGTCATAATAACGATCGTTGTTTTCGCTGTTTCCGGCATATCGAGCCCAAATAACTTCTCCGAAATGGGCACCATCGTAGTAGCTGTACCCTCCGCCAAATGTCAGGTTCCAGGTATCTGAAGGACTATATTTGGTGGAAAAGATGGTGCCGTAGTAATCATTATCTAACCAGCGGCGGCGAACCAAATCAGATTCAGTAGGCGTAGATGGCTGAATGGTCTCTATACCATAATCGCTAAGAGCTTCGTCAGCCTTATACTCTTCATAATAACCAAAACCCCGGGTGTAGAACGCTGAAATATTGGCATTCCAGTTTTCCTGAAGCTGGTAAGAGTAGTGCAGCTGATAATAATTTTGCTGATAATCATCTACCTGATTCTCGTAAGGATCGCCGTCTTTTTCGGTTCCGGCTTCGTTGAAGGTGCGGTCGTTTTCGAGCACGCTTTCTTCCACGCCGTACCAGGATTGATAGGTGATTTCTTTTCCGGTAAAGACATCAGCTCTTAACAAGCTACGTTCACCATGGTGCGATGCGGATAAGAAATAAGAATCTAAATCTGAGCTGGCCCGGTCTATGTAACCATCGGAATCAATTTTCGAAAGCCGGCCTTCAAACTGCCAGCCATTTTCCATAAGGCCTGACCCCAGCCTTACATTGTACTTACGGGTGTTGAAGGAGCCAAAGCCCGTGTTTATTTCTCCAAATGGTTCCGGGGATGAAGAGCTGGTTTGCAGGTTGATGGTGGCTCCAAAAGCACCTGCTCCGTTGGTGGAAGTTCCCACTCCGCGCTGCACTTGTATGTTTTCTATAGATGAAGCCAGGTCGGGCAAGTCAACCCAAAAAACACCATGAGATTCGGCATCATTAACGGGTATTCCGTTGATGGTTACATTAATTCGCGCGGGATCGACGCCACGAATTCGAATTCCGGTGTACCCAACGCCCGCCCCGGCATCAGAGGTTGTGGTTACCGAGGGCGTATTTTGAAGGAGATAGGGAACATTCTGTCCGAGGTTTCTTTTCTCAATTTCGGCCCGTTCTACATTGGTATAGGTGATCGGGGAAGACTCATCCACCCGAACGGCGCTAACAAAAACGTCATCGCCGATGTACGTTTCGGGATACAGGAATATCTCCAGATTCTGTTTGTCATCAGATACATCCACTTCCTGGTCTTTATATCCCAGATAAGTGATGAGTAAAGCTTCTTCTCCGTTTTGGGAAAGCTGTAATTCAAAGGAGCCATCGTCCTGGGTTACGGCTCCCCGGGATGTGCCTTGTTGCCGAACCGCAGCTCCTTGTAACGGTTCTTTGGATTGCGCATCAAGCACTTTTCCGGTAACGGTTTGTGCCTGAACTTCAGCATTAAAGAATAATGGTATAGTGAATAATAAAGCCGCAAAAAACGACTTCTGTAAGAATAGATTAAACATAATCCTCCATTTAAAACTTAGATTAATGGAGGAGGTTAACTTGCGTAACTGTGCGGTAAACAGGTTTCCCTACGCCGGTATTATCCGGTTCAGGTATCAGGGTGTAATCTCAGCCCGCTATGCAAGCACCCCCAACCTTGGTTGTGAGCTGTAAAGATACGAGGCTTTCAAATATTGAACAAGGAACATTCAACATTGAATGCTGAAAGCAAGAGTTATGGTCTATTTAGTGGTAAGTTTTTATCATTCAGAAAAGTCTCGCCAAATGTTATCTTAGTTAAGCTCAAAACCCAATTAATGATTCAATATCATGATTAAGTATTTTCCCGTATTACTTCTGTGTGTATTCTTTGTTTCCTGTTCCTCTTCAGAGAAAGAGACAAGAACTTCTCCCGAAATATCTGATCAGGATGTTTTGTCGCATATTACTTTTCTGGCAAGTGAGGAGATGCGGGGACGCGAAGCAGGAACGGCTGAAGAAGCGGCAGCTGCAAATTATATCGCGGACCTTTTCAGAAGTTATGGGTTGGATCCGGCTGGAGAGGATGGCACGTATTTCCAGGAATTCACGATCAATACCGCCGTGTTGAATAATCCACATGCCAGCGCATCGGATACTTCGGGCGAAAAAAGATTGTCTAAAAATGTGGCTGCGTTACTACAGGGAACCGGGAATTCAGATGAGGTAATTATTGTAGGCGCACATTACGATCATTTGGGAATGGGAGCTTTTGGGTCGTTAAGCAGCAGCAGTGAACCCCGAATTCACAATGGTGCAGATGATAACGCCTCGGGCACGGCAGGGGTTCTGGAATTGGCTGAATATTTTGCAGCAAACCGGCCCGAGACGGATATCTTGTTTCTTGCATTTTCCGGGGAAGAAATGGGTCTTTTAGGATCTCAATATTATGTCGAGAACCCAACCGTTGAGCTTGGTAATGTATTGGCCATGATTAACATGGATATGGTAGGACGAATGAGTAACGGACGCCTCATGATTTTCGGGGTAGCTACAACAGATAGCTGGGAATCTATTTTGACCGAAGCCAATACGGATTCCCTGGACTTGGATTTAATACCTGATGGAACTGGCGCCAGTGACCACACCAGTTTTTATTTCAAAGATATCCCGGTTCTACATTACTTCACGGATACCCATGCGGATTACCACAGACCCTCAGACGATACCGAATGGATTAATGCCGACGGACAAGAACAGCTACTCGGTCATTTAGTTCGGGTGATTGAAAAGTTGGATGAACTGGATAAAGAAGAGCTTGTATTTACCCAGGCTCCTGGCGAGCAACAACGAAGAGTAACCATGAATGGCCCGACTTTAGGTGTGCTTCCTGATTATGGCTATGACGGTGAAGGGTTTCGCATTACCGGAGTCAGTGACGGTGAAGCAGCTGATCGCGCTGGATTGGAAGGTGGAGATATTATCATCAACATTGGCGGAATGGATATAGCTGATATCTACAAATACATGGAAGCTCTGAATGAGCTTGAAGCCGGACAGCAAACAACCGTTACGGTTTTACGAGACGGCGAAGAAATTACGTTTAACCTACTGCTATAGGATTCTGCGAAGAAAGTCGTCATCCCGGACATGGTCCGGGATCTTTACTTATTCAGATCCTGAATCAAGTTCAGGATGACAACATGGGTGGGTTAAAACTCTACCAGCCAAAGGCTCCTTTTCCTCCAACTATGGGCAGAGTAAGTGTGGTTTCATCCAAATCGACGGTCAGTTCCGTTCCCGGATCCGGATGAATAGTGAACTCCTTATCGCTGCCGAAAATTAACAGCCCAATTTGCTGGCCCGGACGTATAATTTGATCATCAGGTTGTAGCTCAAAGCTCAGCTCATAAAACTTACCGGGTTTGAGTGGAGCACTTTCAGTTAATGATTTGTGATTTTGTGGGTCAGCCCACCCGCGCGTTATAATGTTATCGGTAATGCGGCCGTTTCGTCGCTCATCCCACGGAAGGGAAACCAGCCAAACCGATAGGTTAGCGGCTGGTTTGCTGCTTGCCAGTTTTATATTTATGGTTGCCAACCCTGAAATGTGGAGGGAATCTTGTAGAGGCGTAGTGACATACAATAGCCGGTGATCGGTGATTTCAGCGCGCGCTAATGATTCCCCGTCAAAGGAAAAATTGTCTACCAAGGACTCTGTTCCCTGCTTATCAGGCTTAGTCAGAGTGAGATTTCCCTTTTGAGGTGCTCCGCTATTCAGGTAAAGGGTAACAGGCTCAGCAGCTGGGTTTGGGTAGTCAGGATAAAAAGTAGGATTAGCCGGATCATCATACTCCCGTACAATCCATGCTCCTGTTTCATCCTGAATGCCGTTATCTACATCAAACAGATAATGAGTAAACCAGCGGTTCATCATTTCAACCGGAGGTGGGCCGCCGTGTCCAAATTGGTGGTAATAAATCTGAGTGTGAAGCCCGATTTCTTTGGCTTTGGCATAAATACGATAGCTGTGTTCGGGCATCACATTCCAATCATTGAAACCGTGGCTCATCAACATAGCCGCTTTCATTCCGGGCATATCATTCAGGTAGTCACGGCTTGCCCAAAATTGATTATAGTCGCCGGTGCGGCGGTCCATATTGTTAGCCATTTCAGTATCCCGGATTCGCTCGTTATTGCTGGCGCGCATAGATTCTTCCCCACTGTGAATAAAATCATAAAGCACATCTATATCTTCACCTAAATATCCGCCAGGACTGCGAACCAGTCCATTCGAGCGATAATAATGATAATAAGAAGTATTTGGGGCCACGGGGATAACAACCTCCAGTCCTTCCACTCCGGTAGTAGCAGCGGCAAGAGGAAGTGTGCCATTGTAAGAAGTACCGGTCATTCCAACTTTTCCGTTAGACCACGTTGCCATTACTTTTTCATTTCCATCGCGGGTAGTGTATCCGTTGTCTTTGCCGGCCAGCCACTCAATGACGGCTTTAGGTGCGAGTGACTCATTTTCTCCACCAACAGTTGGAGCACCATCAGAAAGTCCCGTTCCCGGTGAAGAAGAATGAACAACCACGTATCCCCGTGGAAGCCAGGTTCTGATTTGAGAGTTGGAAATGACGGGACGTTCTCCTCTGCGAATCACCTCAGGATGGGCTCTTCGGGTTTTTCCTTCTCCAACTTCATTGGATCCAAGTTCACCCAATTCGTGTCGAACATTCCAAAAAAGACCGTCTACCATGCCCGCGGTTCCGGCGTAGTATGGACTGGTTTCGTACACCACCGGAAGTTTCAAGCCATTTTCTGTTTGCTTGGGGCGTGTCACATCTACATGCATACGGTCAGGTTTACCATCCTGGTCTGAGTCAAATTCCGTTTCAACCCAAAGGTCTTCCCGAATCCAGTTATCCGGGTTTTCGAGTTCAGGAATAACTTGTGCTCTTCCATTTTCAATGACAGGAATTTGAATATCCTGGGCGGTAATCCGGCTGCCTGACAGCACAAATAGCGTCAGTACAAAGAGCGAAAGCAGGTATTTGTTGAACGTGTTCATTATTTGAAGATCTGTTTTAGAGGATGGCAGGAATGTAACGGATAATCGGAAAAGTGTTGTGCAAAAAAGTTTAAAGCTCTTTCATAACTAAAAATCTCAAGAGGTAATCTCGTCCATCAGCATGTTAGCTCTTGCTCCCGACTTTCCGGTGCTCGGGCATTTGCCCTTTCCTCTTAATTCATTAACGATTGTTTGAATAAGCGGCTGTTGAACATGGGCTGGATATGGAAGTGAAAACTCCTTATGGCCCGAGGGGTTGTTTAAAATGATGGGCGCATTTCCATCAAAGGTGCTAAACCGAATGAATCCTTCACGCCCTAAAATTACAATTTCGTCTTTCTTTTCATCGGGTTGAACCGTGAAGTTCCAGTGTCCTGTACCCGATGCATTATTTCTGAACTTAAAGCTGGCAGTCAGAACATCCGCAGCGTTGTACCAGTCCATTGTATTGGCGGCGTTTCCGTTTATATCCTCAATTTCTCCCAGCAAAAACTCTATCAGGTCAAGCTGATGGGAGGCTAAATCATGAAAGTATCCTCCGCCTGAAATATCTGGTTTGGTTCGCCAATTATTGTGTTCCGTTACATTTTTAAAGTCGTCAGGTTTTGGGGGCTGCATCAAATTGATTTGAAGAGAAGTAACTTTTCCGATGGCTTCCTTTTCCAATAATTCTTTCACCTTCAAAAAATACGGTAGCGCCCGCCGATAGTAGGCTACAAAAAGGGATACTCCAGCTTCTTCACAGGCGGTAATCATGTTCTGGCACTCGGCATAATTCATACCCATAGGTTTTTCTACATAAACCGGCTTCCCGGCGGCAGCTGCCTTTTGTGCGTAAACAGCATGAGCATTTGGAGGAGTCGCAATATAGAGGGCATTTACTTCGGGGTGGTTAATAAGCTCATCGGCATCTGAAAACCATTGGGGAACGTTATGCCGGGATGCATAGTCTTCTGCCTTTTCAGCATTGCGCCTCATTACGGCTACTAGTTCAGAGTGCTCAATTTTACTGAAGGCCGGCCCGCTTTTAACTTCGCAGACGTCTCCACATCCTATAATGCCCCACTTAATTTTATCCATTTTGTACTGTAAGCTGCTTTTAATTGACAGAAGAGTATAGCCAAAAAAAAATCCCTCACACAAACGAATTCATGTGAGGGATTAATGCAAGTAGTGAGAACCTTAGTCCTCGTTGTTTAGTTTACTTGTTCATTAGTTTTCGGAAATCTTCCAAAGTACTGCGCACTGCTTTGGCTGATTCCTCTAAAAGGTCTTGTTCTTTTTCGTTTAAGTCAACCTCGATCACTTCTTTTATACCACCGTTGCCCAGTTTCACAGGTACGCCGATGTAGAGGTCATCAATACCATATTGACCGTCGATGTGCGCACAAACCGGGAAAATTCGGTTTTGGTCAAGAAGAATAGCTTCAACCATCTGGGCAGCAGCAGCTCCGGGAGCATACCATGCTGAGGTTCCCATCAGGCCGACAATCTCTCCACCACCTTTTTTGGCTCGCTCTACGATTTCGTCTAATCGTTCTTCGCTGATGAAGTGGGTGATTGGCATTCCGGAAAGGGTTGTAAATCTTGGAAGCGGAACCATAGTGTCACCGTGTCCGCCCATCAATAATGCTTGGATGTCTTTAGGGGAAACGTCTAATTCATCAGCTATAAATGCACGATAGCGGGCAGTATCAAGGATTCCGGCCATTCCCATTACTCTCTCATAAGGAAGCCCGCTGGCTTCTTTGGCTACCTGAACCATCACGTCAAGTGGATTAGAAACCACAATAATGATGGTATCCGGAGAGTGTTTAGCCAGTTCTTTAGAAACACCGCTTACAATATTAGCATTGATTTCGAGCAGGTCATCGCGGCTCATTCCAGGACGTCTGGGTACTCCGGCAGTAATCACACAAACATCAGATCCGGCCGTGTCAGCATAATCTACGGTACCCTTGATGCGCGTATCAAAAAGATGAACGGGCGCAGATTCCCACTGGTCCAAACCACGGCCTTTAGATGGATAAAAAGTTTTGTCTCCGTCTTTCTTCTCAATATCCACGGCGACGATTTCTTTGCAAATGTCTCGTTGTGCGAGTACGTCAACTACGGTTGAGCCAACGTTACCTCCAGCTCCAACTACTGTTACTTTCATTATGTTTTGTTTTTAGTGTTCAGTTTTCAATTAAAATAATTTCGTTTTATGAACCTCTTATAAAGATAATAAATCAATGAGCAGGTATCAGGAATCAATCTTAATTCTGATTTCTCCTTCTATCCATTCCCCACATTAGTTTATTCCGTAGTGTTTCAAAATAATCCTGACCCGGAAGGTGCACGAGATCAAACGTTAAATCGGATTTCAAGATTTCAACTTCAAAAGGAAAGTTTTCAATTTCATGGACCTGCCCGTCATAGGAAAATTGAACTTCGCTCTGCTGTTTTTCAATAACAACCCGGAGAGGTTTATTGGAATTTAAAACCAAAGGACGTGTTGTAAGGGTGTGAGGATTAATTGGAGTAACTAAAAACACTTCGGTACCTGGTGCCACAATTGGTCCGCCGGATGCCAGGTTGTAGGCTGTGGAGCCTGTTGGTGAGGCTACAATCAATCCGTCTGCCCAATACGTGTTAATCAGACTCCCATCATATTCAGCCGTTACATTCACCATCGAGATGGAATCTCTCCGGGTAAACAAAAATTCATTGAGGGCATGATATTGATTGCCATTTGAATCGGTAGCCAGTAAAAATGAGCGCTTGTCGAGCGTGTAATCGTTATTGAGGAGACAGTCGAGCGCGCGTTCCAAATCCTCAATCTGCGTGTTGGCCATAAAGCCCAGTCGCCCGCTATTTATTCCCAGAATCGGTTTGTTGATATCTTTTGAAATGCGGGCGGTATACAGTATGGTTCCGTCGCCCCCCATAACCAGCACAATGTCTGAAGCCTTTATAGAATCGATGTCCGAATTCGTTTTTTGAAGAACATCCGTGCTATTGAGACCGGTTTCCTCACAAACATCGGCATTAATAAAAAGCGATATATTCTTTCGTTCAGCCCATTTAATGGTGCCCGAAAGAACTTCCCGCACTTCATACTTTTGCGGATTAGCGATAATACCCAGTTTCATTAACTACCTCCCGTTTTCTTAACAGACACCAGGCTGATATTCCATGGCTCATGAGTAATGCTAATTCCGGAGACAGAGACATTATTCAAAATAAAAACAGGAGACTTCCAGGTGAGGAATTTCTGAGTACCCGGGTAAGGGCGGGTAGATAAAGCAATATCCTCGGAGATGGCATAGGAAGCATTCATAGTAAATGAAAAACCCTGTGCCGTTGCCTTTGTAGCCAGCTTATCGAGAAGAAAAGTCTCGAATGGATGCGTTGTCTGAGTGATGGTTAATTGTCTGCTATTGCTAGATTCAACTCCTGCTGAATCTACCATACTAATCGAAATAGAGCCTCGTGCAGAAAGAGGCAATAAAGACCGGGGGTCGATAGCGTCAAGCAATTCATTTATTTGTGCACTTTGCCCCGAATGCTGGTTGTAATAAAGTTCATAAGAGGAGTAAACAGGTGTTTGCTCAAGTTGATATGAATCCACAACACTATTTAACAGATTTCCTGTTGAATCAGTAATGGAAATCAATGTTGAGCTTCCGGGTTCTATGAGCGCGTCGATATCCTTTTTAGCAAATTCCTGATATAAATTCCTTTCCGTTAACCCAGAAACGATATCGAGCCGGTTAATTTTGGGAGCAAAGCCCCGGTATCCTCTATTCTGTGTTAACAAATGAACGTTGCCTTCTTTCTTGATGAATGCGAATCGGCCGGTTCCAGCCGGTTTTTGGATGGGACCGTTATTAGACGGAACACTCTCTTTTGCATAAATAGAAGCCATTGGGTGTGCCAGCCTTTTCAGAAAGTCAGAAGCTGGCTTATTCATAAAAAATACGACAGTGGAGTCATTTCGGACTTTGATGCCTTCAATGGTATTGAGTGCTCGCTTGGCCGGATTCTTTACATAGGTCTGCTCATTGTGATAAGCTGAAAAACCCCGGATATCACTAAAGTGATTTGCGGTAAAGTCTGGTACATTATTGTGAGCCATTCGTTCAAATACATAACGAACATCGCTTGCTAAGAACCGTCGCCCGGAGCCGTTTTCGAAGGCTGGCGAATTATGAAAATAAACAGTGGTTCTCAGGTGAAAGGTGAACTGTGTGGAGTCTGTATTTACTTCCCAACTTTTAGCCAATGCGGGTGAAGGATTGCCGGAGCTGTTCAGGCTGGTAAGACCTTCATAAATCAGGTTATTTACTCTCCATTCGCTGTTTGATGAAGCAAAAAGCGGATCAAGAGATTCGATTGCCGCTATTTCTCCAAGGCGGATTTGCACAAAATCATCCTGGGAAGGATTAATATTGGTGTAAACAGAGTCAGCCGGGTTATTAAGTAATTCAGAAGGGTCTGTTTTTACAGTAACGGTCTCCAGTTCCTTACCACAGGAAATGAAAACAAGTAAAGGAGATAAAAGGAGAAGAAGTTTTTTCATTAAGCTAGATATATCGGTTTTAATAAAACAAAATATGAACGAAGGAAATCATTCCCTTATTGGTGGTCAGAGGTTAGTTTTTACTCCCTTTTAATCCTTTAATGCCTTTTATGGCCTTTTCGCTTAGCAAGTTGGTTTCATAGCTGCGAACGCGTCCGTTTTTGGCCCGGTGTTTCTTTAACCCGATTTCAATGAGTTCGTTGAGTAATTGTGTGAAGTTTAAATCAGACTTATCCCAAAGATAGAATGAGAAAGAACCGGGAATAGTATTGATTTCGTTAAAGAAGACTTCTTTAGTGTTGGCATTAACAAGGAAATCGAGTCTTGCTAAACCAGAAGCATCTAAAGCAGAAAATGTTTTGGTGGCCAGATTCTGAATCTTCTTAGTGAGTTCATCGGAAATATCAGCGGGAATAATCCGGTCGGCAGAAGCCATTCCTTTATCTGCTCCTTCCCCGCTCTGGTATTTATCTTCAAAAGAAAGAGTCTCGGTTTGTCCAAGAGGCTTTTCGCAAACGCTGGCCCGGCATTCATCAGGAGTTCCCATCACCGAACAATTGATTTCCATGAGAGGGTTCACAGCCTCTTCGATTAACAGGTGCTCGTCATAACGAAAGGCAGTTTCAACAGCATCAATCAGTTCGTCCCTTGAATTGGCGATAGCTACCCCAATGCTGCTCCCGAGGCTCACGGGCTTTACAATCAGCGGGTAATCAAACTCTTCGGCAACAGTAATGATGTCTTCCTGTTCTTTTTCCCAGTCGGTCTCGTAAAAGTTTACCGCTTTGGTAACAGGGATCCCGTTTGCGGCTGCAACCAACTTTGCCTTCACTTTATTCATGCCTAAAGACGACCCCAAAACGCCGCTTCCGGAATAGGGAACATCCATCATCTCACAGACACCCTGAAATGAGCCATTTTCACCCTCACTTCCGTGAAATGCACACAAGACTGCATACACAGGATAGCTTTTGGGTTTTGAAAAGAATCCGCCGCCATCCTGCTCCTTAAGATGGGTTTTGCCTGTTTCGTCTTTTACAAAGGCACAGGAAACGGAATTACTCTCGAGTTCAGGCAGGTCTTTGAAGTTACTGAGGTCCATAAGTTTTTCTCCGGTTAGCCATCGTCCCGATTTTGTAACATAGAGAGGAATACAGTTATAAGGACTCCCTTCAAGAGCTGAAATAGCCTGAATGGCTGTTAAAACAGAGACTTCATGTTCTGGAGACACGCCTCCAAAAGCGACAATAAGGTTTTTTTGAGTCATAGCGGGCTGAATGTATAATTGTAGCCGAAAATAGGATTGTTTCCGCTTAATTGTTAATAGTATGGAAGAAAAGAGTTTAGAATACAAAACTCCCTTTTCCTCTAAATTCATGAAACTTGATCTTGTTCCTCAATATGATATTTTCAATATTTGCTGTTCTGACCAATCTTTTAAAATATAGCGTATGGGCACTGTAATCACATCTGTTAGTCAATTGAATTTTACAATTTCGGAGCTGGAACCAATGCCTGCTCCGCAGAAGGTTTTATTGGTAAAGCCGACATATTTTTCGGTAGAGTATGTGATTAACCCGCACATGGAAGGTAATATCGGAGGCGTAGATAAGCTTGCCGCTCAGAATGAATGGGAGCATCTGAAAGCTGGATATGAAGAACTCGGACTTTATGTGCATGTGGAAGAAGGCAGGCGTGGATATCCTGACATGGTATTTTGCGCCAATCAAAGCTTGCCGAACATCACTAAAGATGGCAAGAAAGAAGTAATTATGAGCGTGATGAACTCGGATCAGCGAAAAGAGGAAGTGCCTTTTATTCAGAACGTTTATGAAGAAAGCAGCTACGACATCGTACACCTGGATGAAAGCCGGTTTTCAAGCTTCGAAGGAATGGGAGATGCGATCTGGCATTTCAAAAAAAGGTTATTATGGGGTGGATATGGCTACCGCTCATCCAAAGAAGTGTATGATGTAATTTCAGATACTTTTGATACTCCGGTTATCGCTTTGGAGCTCATCGATGAGCGATTCTACCATTTGGATACCTGCTTGTGTATGCTCAATTCCGAAACGGTCTTAATTTATCCTAAAGCGTTCACCGACGAGGGACTGGAGCTTATTCACACCCTTTTCCCAAATGTCATCGAAGCTTCCAAGTATGAGGCCGAAAAACTATTTGCATGCAACGCTACCTGCCCGGATGGCAAAAATGTATTTATTCAACAAGGCTGTGTGGATGTAAATCATAAGCTGAAGGAAGCCGGCTTTAAGGTTCATGAGTTCAGTACCTATCAATTTCTGAAAAGCGGCGGCTCTGTTTTCTGCATGAAGATGCTGCTTTGGTAATTGTGCTTTGTGTCTGACTTAGAGTTGGTTTTTGTAGTACTGCATAAAAGCTATAATTTTATTTCTGTACTCCAGTGCCTTTAACCTAATTTCTTTACACCTCTCCTCTCCTTAGGTAAATAATTTAAGTCGGCTAAAATATAGGTTATACTTTGTACTTCAGAAGCTGAGCTTTGAGAAATATTGAAGAAGTGTAAACCATCCCGACTAATTCTCTGGCACATTGCCAGCATTCAAGTTCTTCAAATTTTTGTGCTATCCCCATAACTTTCATTTTTCTTTTCTTGTTAAGAGCGATTTCAAATATATTCCTTACAAAATTATTTCAAGTATGTGCATCTGACCACGCACATCGCACAAAGCACTTTTTATATGAATTATTTGAAATCCGGAATTTCCTTTCTGATTCTCTTCGCTGTCACCATTTCACTCAATACGAAATTTGCATCAGTGCCTCCCTTAGGTAAGTTTTTTGATCCGGATGCCGGGTTCTGGGCCAACGCCGAAACAAAGGCTCCGGAATCAGAAGAACTAAACATTTCCGGGTTGAAAGATGAAGTCTCAGTGTATTATGATGATCGGCGGGTTCCCCACATCTTTGCTCAGAACGAGCATGACTTGTATTTAGCCCAAGGCTATATTGTAGCTCGTGACCGGCTTTTCCAAATGGAAATGCAAACCTATGATGCCGCAGGAAGACTGGCCGAGATTGTGGGGCCAGCTTTATTAAACAGAGATAAGCAAACCCGGCGCTGGGGAATGCCTTACGGAGCAGAAAGAGCATGGCAGGAAATCCAAAACGACCCGGATATGCTCGCTGTGATTACCGCCTATGCGGATGGAGTAAATGCTTATATCAATCAATTATCACCGGATGAATATCCCCTGGAATATAAAATTCTGGATTTCACACCCGAAAAATGGGAGCCGATTAAAACAGCTCTTTTACTTAAAAACATGACCCGGACGCTGGCTGCAGGCAATAACGAAGACCGCACCAGTAACACACTGGCTTATTTTGGGGATGATTTTGTGAGCCGGTTCTTCGCGCAGGAACCAGAACTCAATGACCCCATCATTCCTCCAACAAGAGAGTGGGATTTTGAAACGGATATTCCTGAAGCTCCCGATAGCTTATATGTGCCGGCTGCTGCAAAAGAACTTCAAGCCTTTACAACCGAAGAAGGAATCGGAAGCAACAATTGGGCGGTAAGCGGATCCAAAACTGCATCCGGATATCCCATTCTCGCCAACGATCCTCACCTTTCACTCACCCTGCCGTCTATCTGGTATGAAGTACAACTTAACGCACCCGGCGTAAATACCTATGGAGTAAGCCTGCAGGGTTCTCCGGGGGTGATTATTGGGTTTAATGAAAAGGTAGCCTGGGGTGTGACTAATGTAGGTTCTGATGTGCTGGATTGGTACGAGATTGAATTCCGGGATGAAAGTATGCAGGAGTATTGGCATGACGGGCAGTGGAAACAAACATCGACACGCATTGAAGAAATTAAAGTTCGCGGTGGAGATACCGTAATGGATACAGTGGTTTACACACACCACGGACCGGTTACAAAAGTGGGGTCAAGAATAAATGAAGAACGAGCACCGGCTTTTCATGCCATGCGCTGGATTGCCCATGAAGCTTCCAACGATCTCAAGACATTTTATGGATTGAACCGGGCAGAGAACTATGCTGACTATGTGGCTGCACTGAAAGAATACACGGCACCGGCACAAAACTTCGTATTTGCCAGTAACGAGGGAGATATCGCTCTGTGGGTAAACGGAAAACTTCCAAAAAAATGGAAGCATCAGGGCCGAACGGTAAGTGATGGAACGGATCCTAAATACGACTGGCAGGGCTGGATTCCCCAGGATCAGGTTCCGCATATTAAAAACCCCGAGCGTGGTTTTGTGAGCTCAGCTAACCAGGAATCGGCCGCTCCCGATTATCCGTACTATCTGGATGATGACTTTGCTCCTTTCGAGCGCGGAAGAAGGATTAACGACTTACTGGAATCGATGGAGGGGATCACGCCAGAAGACATGCAGAATATGCAAATGGATGACTATAGCTATTATGCCTCAACCTTTTTGCCCAGCCTGATCATGTGGACGAATACCGATAGCCTGAACGAGGAAGAAAAGGTAATCTACGACCTGATGACTCAATGGAATTATTATATGGATGCGGAAGAGATGGCTCCTTCTATATTCCGGCAGTGGGCAGGAAATTTTTACCGGGCGGTTATGTATGATGAATATGAAACCACGGATGCCAATTTGCGCTATCCATCCCGCGATATGTTTGTGGAAGTGGTTAAAAATGATCCTGATTTTTCTTTTATAGATAATATAAATACTGAAGCTAAAGAGACCAGAGAGGACATTGCTACTGCAACGCTAAAAGAGTCCGTATCTGAATTGACGAATGCATGGGGTGAACCTGGAGATCGGTGGAAATGGGGCGTGGCCATCAATAACGACATCAATCACTTGGCGAATGTGCCGGGTATGGGAATGCAAAATGTGTTTAGCAGCGGATCTTCTGATGCGATAAATGCAACACGAGGAGAACACGGGCCTTCATGGCGTATGGTGGTTGAATTGGGGCCGGAAGTAAAAGGCTGGGGAGTATATCCCGGTGGGGCTTCTGGAAACCCGGGTTCACCTAATTACGATTCCATGATAGAAACCTGGCGAACCGGAGGATTATTCGAGCTGGATTTCTTCAAGGGGGAGCCAACAGAGTTTAATTATAAGATTAGCCTCAAAAATTGGGGTTCAGAGTGAAGTCTTCTTCATCAGCTAAAAGAAGCAGAAGCTTGATTCGGCTTAGCTTACTGTTGCTCATTGTACCTGGTTTGTATCTCAGCCTTTGGTTTTCAATTTCCGGGGATCAATCGCTGACCTATTTCGAACAAGTTCGGCATCTGATGAGCTATTTCCCGGAGCCGATTCGAAATCCATATGGAATTACGCTGACTTTCTTTGGAATGAGTTTATCAGCTGCTATCCTAAGTTTTTATGGATATCTCAAAAGTGAATCAAAAAGAGCACAAATGATAAGCGTCATAATAAGTTGTGTGGCGACTTTACTAAGTGCCTGGCTTGGAATGACAATTCTCTGAAAAACCATTCAATATTGGTTGGTATTGAGGAGTGCTCTTTGTTTAGATTTCCCCGGTCCCTTTTTTCGTCATCAAGAATTTGTCAATGGCCAGCATAATAGGCGTACTGGTAATAATTATGACAAGAGTAGCCGCGTGGGCAATAGTTGCGTAGGCAAGTCCGGTAGCCTCAGGAACCGCATACAAGATAAGTAGTGTCTTGGTGATGAAAAGATGATAGGTTCCTACACCGCCTGGGGTAGGAATGGAAATTCCCACAGCACTAACAACCGTCAGCACGACGGCTTCTGTGATTCCCAGGTCATAGACATTCTGCATATCAAACATCCAGAATCCAATGTATGTCATGGTAATGTAGAAAGCCCAAATCAGCAGAGAATAAAAGATGAATAATGGCCAGTTTTTGAGCTCTTTGATGGCCAGCAGCCCATCTACAAAAGTCCGGATAATTTTCTGAATCCTATGTACAAAGTCGGCAATTTTACCTTCTGTCTTTTCTTCCGCTTTTTTGAAAAGCCAAAGGAGAGCACCTAATCCTAAAGCGGCAAACAAACCATATTTCCCAAGGGTGAGAATAAAGTTGAGCTGTGTTTCAGAGCTGGTGATGTCAACCCCAAATAAGCGTGAAAGTACCTGTGGATCGGCTACTAAAAATACTACAACGAAAGCCATCAGCAGCAACATCCCCAGCAGGTCAACCACGCGCTCCAGTACAATGGTGCCGATAATCTTGCTGTTGCTTTCATCAACCTGACGGGCTACGTAAACAGGCCGGGCTACTTCACCGACTCGCGGCAGAGGTATATTTACCAAATAACCAAACATAACTCCGGTAAACAGGGTGGTTTTAGTAGGAGTTTTTTCTTTATTGGTGAAAAGCATCTCCCATCTCAATGCCCGAATAAAGTGAGCAAAAAGTGTAGTTGCAGCAAAAGGTACTATCCAGGACCATGACATGCCCCGCGCCGATTCAACGACCTCGGCAAATTCAACTTCTCTAAAAGCCAGCCAAAGAAAAAGTGCCCCGAGAAGAACACTTGCTACAATTTTTAAAATCTTTTTAGTCTGCATCAGTATCTCATGTCTACGACTTCAGCATCCCCGGGATACTCAAGCTGGAAAAGGCCGTTTTCTGGTGTCAGAAAAGTTCCGTTGGTAAAGGTGGTTACAATTTCATTATCTGAAATATCCCAGGCCTTTATTTCAACCGGACGAAACTCAGCATCAATCATAATTTCAACCCGGATAAAAACAGCGAAATCGTCATTTGATACCAGGTTGATTTTGGTCTGACTACCCATTTTCTCTTCAGAGACGGTATAAGTTGTATCGATTCCACTTAACATTCTGGAGGGTGCAAAATCATCTTCATCTGCATTGTAAGTATCGATAATAACGCGGTTTCGGGAAGGATCGTAGACCTTGGATGTTTCTCCGTCAACAACTACAACCTGCCCATCGGCTTCGAGTTTGTAGCGAACTTTATCGAGCCAGATTTGCCCTTCGCTTTGGGTCACTTCCCCGGTGTAGGAATCTGTAAACGTTTGATTGAACATGGCCCGAAAAACCTGGCCTTCATCAAACTTTTCTTTAAGCTGGTTGAATTGTGGGGTCTGAGCAAAAAGAGAACCAGAACAGAGAACTAAAAGCAGGAATAAAAGAGATAACCTGCGGGAAAGGGACTTAATCATACTCATCGAGATTGTCCAATAATTCCTGCAATTCTTCTTCGTCCTGAATGAGAACATCCCGTGCGGTGCTACCCTGATATGGTCCAACAATTCCTGCATTAAATAATTGATCTATAATTCGTCCGGCGCGGTTATAGCCGATTTTCAGTTTACGCTGTAGTAATGAAACCGATCCCTGCTGATGTAAAATCACAAGCTTGGCCGCAGCTTCAAAATACTCGTCGATATCATCCAGCGGGTCCGGAATATCTGCTACATCTTCTTTAATGATAGGAAGATGGAAAGGTTCCTTGTATCCGGCTTGCTGACCTATGAAAGAGTTTATTTTATCTACTTCTTCGGTTGAAACGAAGGCATTCTGAATACGAACCAGCCCGGTGCCATTGTTAAACAACATATCTCCCATGCCAATCAGTTGGTCTGCTCCGCCCTGATCAAGGATCGTTCTGGAGTCAACCTTGGAGGCTACTTGATAGGCAATTCGTGCCGGGAAGTTAGCCTTAATGGTACCGGTAATTACGTTAACAGATGGTCGCTGGGTTGCCACTACCAAGTGAATACCAATTGCTCTAGCCAGCTGCGCGAGTCGGGCAATGGGCTCTTCAATCTGCTTACCGGCGGTCATCATCAGGTCAGCGAGCTCATCGATAATCACTACAATGTATGGTAAATGCCTGTGTCCCAACTCTTCGTCCAGTTCACCGGTTGCATATTTTTCATTGTAAGATTTAATATCGCGGACCATAGCCATTTTAAGCAGGTCATAACGATCATCCATTTCCTTACACAAGCTTTCCAACGTTTCCTGAGCCTTGGTAGTATCCGTTACGATAGGCTCGTCGGCATCAGGCAGCATCGCCAAAAAGTGATTCTGAATATTCCGATAGAGAGAAAGTTCAATCTTCTTCGGATCAATCATTACAAACTTCAGGTTGTCCGGATGGCATTTATACAACAAACAGGTAATAATCGTATTAATACCCACCGACTTACCTGAACCGGTAGCACCGGCAATCAGCAGGTGAGGCATTTTGGTAAGGTCGATCATAAAAACTTCGTTCTCAATGGTCTTACCAAAGGCTACCGGAAGCACAAAGTTCGTTTCTACAAATTTCTTGGTGTTAATCACTTGCTTGATGTACACCGTTTCACGCGTACTATTTGGAACCTCAATACCCACAGCTGATTTACCTGGGATAGGAGAAAGCATACGCAAACCTTTGGAA
Organism: Gracilimonas sp.; assembly: GCF_040218225.1. Lineage (NCBI taxonomy): Bacteria > Pseudomonadati > Balneolota > Balneolia > Balneolales > Balneolaceae > Gracilimonas > Gracilimonas sp. The sequence continues at coordinate 260,665 of NZ_JAVJQO010000004.1, read as the reverse complement.
GCAGTGGCCATCTTCAGGTCATTGGAATAGCTTTCTATCTTGGAGATTTTCACATCAGGAGCCGGCTCCAGTTCATAAAGTGTAACTGTAGGTCCGACAATAGCATTGATGCCCACAATCTCAATTTTGTGGCGCTTCAGTTTATCAAGGATGATCCGCTTGTTCTCTTTAATTTCCTCCAGGTCCACTTCGTTACCCTCGTTAGGTGGAGAATCAAGCAGATCTACTTTAGGAAACTTGTACTTGATAACGGGGACTTCCTTGGCTTTTTCCCGATTCTGTTTATCAAGATCTTTTTCATCGGCTTCTTCTTCCCCTTTCCCAACAAAAACGGAAACTTCCAGGTCGTTTTCTTCCTCATCAACCACTTCCTCTTTTTCAAGCGAAGCACGCTGACGGGTATCCAGTGTCTTAACTTCCTTCTGCTCTTTCTCACGCTGCTTGCGCTCTTCCTCTTCCGACTTCTCCACCAACTCATCGATGGAGGGAGCTGGTTTTACAGGTTCTTTGTCGTCCTGAGGTTCAGCGATTTCTTTTTTCTCGAGCTCATCGTCATCTTTGGATGTAGAAGATGCTCTTTCTTCTTTTTCAGCTGTTTGTTGTGCCTTTTTTTCTTCCTTAGCTGCTTTTTTGGCTGCAATACGCTCTTCACGTTCTTTGGCTTTTTGCTCCTTACGGAGTTGTCGTTCGGCTCGCCAGTCTTCTAATTTATCCCGCAGATTATCCATCCAGATTTTCACGCTGTCGATGGTTTTTTGCAGATCACGATCTACAAACATCAGCAAGGTGACAATCAGCAGCACAGATAAAATGAAAATAGAGCCAATCCCGGTAATGTTTTGAAGAACCTGAGAAATGGCAATGCCAGCCGATCCACTCCAAATCGAGTCAGCCGGGAAATCAGCATTGGTGCTCAGCCATCCTATAAAGGTAGAAAGCAATACCATCCCCCAAATGGAAAGTACGGTCAGCCATCCAAGTTCTTTAAAGTCGCGGCGGCGAAAGGTGTGCCAGCCATGATAGCCGGTAATAAGTGCGAGAATAATACTGGTGTAACCAAATAAACTGTGAACCAGATAATGAGATAGATATGCCCCTACCGGACCCAGCCAGTTTTTCACCAGTCTGGACGAAGCATCGGGATTGAATAAATCCAAAAAGGAGATGCTTTTTGCATACTGGTAGTCTTCCGGGTTGTAGGAAATGATACTCAACCCGAGTAAAATCGCTATCGACATTACGATAATGCCAATAATTTCGACTTTACGGTTAGAATCCAGCCCCGTAGTTGTAGATGTATTTAAGTTATTTTTAGCCATTCAAATTGGTCAGGATGCCATCCCGCATGCCGGGAAGCACATCAAATTCATTTACTTTGCAACAGAATTCAATATCGCCATTTGGAACCAGTTCAGCCAATCTTTTTGCATGATCACTTTTACTGATAGCTCCTTCTAAATCATCCCCAAATTTTTGGAAAAGACCAAATGCTACTTTGGCTCCGTCTTTGGCCGAGTCGGGTAGCTCTCCACCGGTTATAGTGTGCAGGAGTGAACCGGCAAATAAAGTGTCTTCAATGGAAAGGCGCCCCTGCCAGCCGGAACAAACGAGAACCACTTCGTCATCATGTTCTTTGAGTGCATTAAGTATGCTCTGCTGATTCAGAAAAGTACCCACATAAATCTGGTTAGCCAGGGAAGCTTTTTTGATGGCCTTGGTGCCATTGGTGGTGTTGAATATCAGGGTTTTCCCTTTTACCACATCAGGTTCATATTCAGCGGGGGAATTCCCAAGGTGATATCCTTCAATTTTGGTTCCGTTTTTCTCGCCACACAGCAGAAAGTCTTTTTGATCCATGGTATTGGCGATCTTCATGGCATCACTCATATCTGCTACGGGGATGATTTTCTTTGCTCCGTTACTCAGTGCAGTTGTGATGGATGAAGACGCTCTCAAAACGTCGATAATAACCGCAGTTTTCCCGCGCAGCTCTTCTTCCTGAAAAGCCTGAACGGAAAAGAAAACGTCGATATAATTAATCTCTGGCATATTCTCTCTTAATTAATTTTTGATGAATGGTGGCCGGGTAACCGTTGCGGTGGCCGTCTTTTTGCGGATACTTATCTGAATTTTTGTTCCTTCATCCGCGTACTCTTTAGCAACGTATCCCATACCTATACCTTTACCTAAAGTAATCGACATTGTTCCACTGGTTACTTCTCCAATGGCTTCTCCCGCATCGTTTTGGATCTCATAGCCCTGGCGAGGAATATTGCGTTCCCCTTCAACTATAAAGCCTACCAACCGACGGTTTAAGCCTTCTTCTTTTTTCTTGAGGAGAGCTTCCTTTCCAATAAAATCACCCTTCTCAAATTTCGTAATCCAGCCTAATCGGGCTTCCAGGGGGTGAGTGTCTTTGGTGATGTCGTTACCGTACAGTGCATAGCCCATTTCCAGCCGAAGGGTGTCGCGGGCACCCAACCCGCAAGGCTCAATGCCGAATTCTTCGCCGGCTTCCATGATGGCATTCCAGACTTTTTCAGGGTCGGCATGACTTTTGTCAAAATACAGCTCAAAGCCTTTTTCTCCCGTATATCCGGTAGCAGAAAATACCACATGCTCCATGCCGGCAAGGCTTCCCATTTTATAGGAATAAAACCCGATGTCGCTCAAATTCAAATCCGTTAGCTTTTGGAGCGTCTCCACCGATTTTGGCCCCTGAACTGCCAGTAAGCAGGTATCGTCAGACTGGTTGTGGACGTTGGCATCAAACGTGTTGTTTTTGGTAATCCACTCAAAATCCTTTTCAATATTAGATGCATTTACAACCACAATATAACCTGCATCATCAAACAGCTTGTACACAATCAGGTCGTCCACAATGCCCCCGTCTTCGTAACACATGCAGGTATATTGGGCCTTTCCTTCCACAAGTTTAGCCGCATCGTTAACCGTCACTTTTTGAATGAGGTCCAGTGCTTCCGGGCCGCTGATGAAAAATTCACCCATATGCGACACATCGAATATGCCGGCTGCCTCACGAACGGCGGTATGTTCGCTTTTTATTCCTGCATATTGAACCGGCATCTGATACCCGGCGAAGTCGACTAGCTTTGCGCCGGCTTTTTCATGAATGGAATAGAATGGTGTCTTTTTGGACATGTATTAGGAATAGATTCGTTTTTGTGTATTTCGGTTCACAAACTTTCCCCGAAATTTCTAAGCACTATCAGTTGGAAGGTAAGGGTTTGTAAACCAAAAATCGGCATAACATAGGTATTTCTTGGAAATGTTTATGCGTACCTCTTTAAAATCAAAAATTGGCTATTCGTCCATCGGTTCATTGCCAATCAGTCTGAATAGAGAATAGCAATTAAACGAATGACTGTTTTTTGTTGGACGGTTTTTAAATCACTCGGTTAAGTTCTTTGAAAAACTTTTGTAACAAATCGTGTGTGTGTGTGACTCTTATCTCAAAATTATTGATAAATAGAGTTCTATCACATGAGATATACGTTGTTTTTATTTTTTGGGGCGCTTTTAATTGTTGGTTGTAAAGATTTTGGGATGAATTCAAGATCAGTTGTTGAGGAATTCAAAAGTGAGGGTGAGTATGCTTTACCTAATCAGGTCAATGTCTCTTGGTGGGAAGGTGGCACAAATGGCCAAAATCTTAATAAGATGAGTGTCTCATCATTAAGCCGGGAAAAGGTAGAGAAGTTATATCAGCTTTTAGAAGAATATAGTTCAAAAAAGAAAACGGAGTACGTAGCGTTTTTAAGTAAAAAGAAGGAAAAAAGTAACGGTAAAGTAAAGTTTAAGTATCGTTACTTTAAGCTTAAGCCTCATCAAAAAGATCTTGAAGCAGCGAGGGGAGAGAAAACTTTTTATTATCACATTTACGTTGACCCGGCTGATAATGAAATTTACCAAATATTAGCAGTTATTATTCCTAATACAGAAGAGCAGATAGCCAGCGTTAAAGAATGGGGTGGTAAATTAAATGGCAACAGCTCGGGGCGAAATTCATCGAATAGTAAGAATAAAATATTAACATGCACGTATGAAGAAACGTTGAGTTGGGAGCCATTATGTGGCTGTTTTAGTATAGGTACCGTTGAAGTATGCGCCCCCGCCGACGATGCCATAGATGACGGTGGGTCTGGAGGTACTGGTGGAGGATGTTATTATTCGGGAGGAGATTGTGACGAAGCCCCTTATAACCCACCGGGAGGAAGCCATGATGACCCCGACCAGGAAGTTTGTCCCACCGGACAGGTTGAAGACGCAGATGGAAATTGCATTGATGGCGAAGTACCTTGTGTGGGGAATCCTGTCAAAAATCCTAGAATTGCTGAGCAAACTAATAGTGGCATTGAAGGGGGTAGGTTTGGAAATACACGAAACAGACCAAAACCCCATTTGGGAATTGATATAAAAAATGATGTGGGAAGTCCATTTTTTAGTATGTATAGCGGTACCGTAGTAAGTACTGGACATGACCCAGAAGAATTAGGTTACTGGGTGACAGTTCAAATATCTGTTGATGGAGAATATTACACAATTCAATATAATCACTTGAAAAAGAATGGTAGACCTGGAAAAAACACACAAGTTAATCCTGGAGACGTGATCGGAATTCAAGGGTTAAGTGGAAATTTGGAACGTGCTATTTTCAAAGATTATACAGATGACCCTCATACCCACATTGTGGCAAGGAAACGGATAAGTAACGGCTGGAATTTAGAAGATGACTACAGCGATGAAATCAATCCCGAACAAATAATAACAACAAAATTTGACAATAATGGGAATCCAGTTGCCGGGACTGATTGCTAATTAATAAAGATATAGGAAAAACCATGAACAATTTATCATTAATAAAAACTATACTTTTACTTTGCTTTTTTGCATTGGACACGAATATTAATGCACAAAACCAAATTGATGATCCTTCTTCAATTAATCCAATTCAAACACAGCAAAGGGGTACAAATATAATTTCATGCAGTGCTTATGATGCCATTAAATATAAAGGTCATACCATCAACCAAATCAATAACACTCAGGGTATTATCTCTGGGGTACATCAGCTTTGGGGCAGATCCGATTCTGTATCAGAAATGAGTGGAGTTCGGAAAAGAGTATTTTTGTATGGAAACAACCGGGTAAGCTTTAATTATGAGCATGGGTACCTAGCTGGTATGGGTATAAAAGAATCAAACTGGCCAATTACCGTGTTAGGAAAAGAAATCAGAGTTGGAAATTCGTTTTCTGAACTAATGCAAAAATTCGGTGATGATCTAAGAATAATTTATAAATCGGCTATTTCTTCAAGATATGCCGTTTCATTTGGATGCAATGAAAATGATTACGACGGTTTACTTATTTACTTCCAACCAACTACCCATGAAGTGGAAGAAATAAGATATTTTGTAAATAGTTAATGCTATGGAACATTTTTTATTCATACCAAGTATTGTACCATATTATACACATCTTGTAGTATTAATGAAAAAGCTATAGATAATCCGAATGCAACTTCATCAACAGAAAACCAGATTATTGGGAATTGGATTAGTGTTGATGATCCGGTGAGTGCGTGGACATTCATTGAAAGCACTAATATTGTTCGGCAATACTATGAAAATGAGATAAAAAAACTTGCTTTATTACACTCTCCACTCATCCCTTCTTTCTTTTGCAATATGTGGTGAATCCAAGTCGCAAAATCCTAATTTAAAATACTTGGTATTGTAGGATCTAGCTAAAGACCTGAATTACTCAAAATAAACTTACAATAAATCATATAGGATCAGGTAAAATTATAAGATTTGAAAAAGATTAACGTGAAAAATTTACTCCTGACAATCTTCTCGCTGCTTCTTTTTGCCATACCTGAGTTAAGCGCTCAAACCCAAATAGATGACGGGACGGAAAATCCACTCATATCTCAAGAAAGAGGTAGGAATATCATTTCCTGTAACGCATATGATGCGATTAAATACAATGGGCATACCTTAGCAGACTTAAATAATACTGAAGGAAATGCCAGTGATTTGAATCAATTGATAGGCTCTCCGAGCTCGGTTAATAATGATAATGCTATCTTGAATGAGGTAGCTTATTATTATGGAGACAATAAAATAGCTTTTATGGAGGGAGAAGTTATAAGAATGGAGATAAAAAAAAGCAACTGGCCACTGACTATAACCGGAAAAACGATCACTGTGGGAGACACTTTTTCGCAGATGAAACAGAAGTTTGGAAATGATCTTAAAATCATCTACAAACCAACCATTGATGATAATTATACCGTTTCATTTAATTGCAATGGAAATGAAAGAGATGGATTATTAATCAATTTTAATACCGCAACCAACAAAGTGGTGGAGATTATTTACTTTGTAAATCCATGAGATTATTATTTGTTATCCCCAAAATGCTTTTCGCCCAAATTAACTCTGGCAGCGAAAGTCCTCTTCAAGCGCAAGAAAGAGGAACAAATATGATCTCCTGCAGTGCCTATGATTCCATTACGTATAATGGTCATACCATTAATCAGATAAATGCCACAGACGTAAACAATGCTGGTGTTCAATCGCTATGGGGTTCATATACTTCTGTTAACAATGATTCAGATCGGGAAAAACTGTTTATGTTTGGGAGTGTGAAAGTGGCATTTAATACTGAGTTTTCGAGGTTAACTAATATAGAAATTCCAACAAATCAATGGCCTGTCAACATACTTGGGAAGGAAGTTAGAGTAGGAGATCATTTCAATGATTTAAAACAAAAATTCGGCAATGATCTCAAGATTATTTATAAACCTGCAATTAGTCCAAATTATGTAGTTACTTTTAATTGCTCTGGGAATGATTATGATGGAATTTTAATCGATTTAAGTACAACAACAAACAAAATTATAGAGATTATTTACTTTGTAAATCCCTGAATTTAGTACATCTCCTGAATTCTTTTCATTTGAGCAGCTTCCTCGTTCTGAACCTCTAGTATCCCTACATCAAAATAAACTGCTTCACAGGATTTATTTTTTTCGGATAACTGTTTCTCATATCCGTCTGTTAAGTTCCTTATCTTTGAGGGATGATTCGTTGGTTGTTATTCATTCATTGAACAACCCTAAACGAATAGGCGAAATCTCGTAATATTAAAGTCAGACACAAAACAATACATGTCTATCAACAAAGAGCAGGTTAAATCGGCACTCAGCCAGGTTTTACACCCCGAAGAACAACGCGACCTCATTTCCCTGGATATGGTTCAGGATGTCATTGTTCAGGATAAATACATTTCCTTTACGCTGGAATTTCCCGAAAAAAATGAAGGACTGGAAAAGCAATTATCACAGAAATGTGAAGAAGCTATCCAGAAGTTCGTAGACAAAGAGGCGATAGTTGATATTCAGGCGGCAGTAAATCTTTCCAAAAAGCGCGAGATGGAAGCCTCCAAACCCGGTCAGCAGCAGGAACAACAGCAGGAAATCTTGCCCGGTGTGAAAAATATCATCGCGGTGGCCTCCGGAAAAGGCGGAGTAGGAAAATCTACCGTAGCCGTGAACATTGCTGCGGCATTGGCCAAAAAAGGAGAAAAAGTCGGGCTGATGGATACCGACATTTATGGCCCCAGCATTCCCACTATGTTTAATATTCATGACCGGCCGAATATCACCACGCAGAAGAAATTGGTTCCGCATGAGAAGTTTGGCATTAAGCTGGTTTCGATGGGCTTTTTGGTAGATGTAGACCAGGCTATGGTATGGCGCGGGCCAATGGCTACCAGCGCGGTTAAGCAGTTTATGACCGATGTGGAATGGGGCGAACTCGATTACCTGATTCTGGATTTGCCTCCGGGAACCGGCGATATTCAGCTTACCATTGTACAAACTGTGCCGTTAACCGGAGCTGTCATTGTTTCTACTCCGCAAACAGTTGCCCTTGATGATGCCCGCAAAGGCGTGGCTATGTTCAAGAAAGTGAACGTGCCTGTTTTAGGGATGGTCGAAAACATGGCCTATTTCACACCACCAGACATGCCGGATAAGAAATACTATATTTTTGGCAAGGGTGGCGCTGCCCATCTGGCTCAAGAAATGAACGTGCCGGTATTGGCTGAAATACCGCTTCAGCAAACCCTGCGCGAAGGTGGTGACTCCGGAAAACCCATTGTACTGGAAGACAGTGAATCCCCAGCGGCAACCGCATTGATGGAAGCCACCGGGAATATGCAACAGCAGCTGGCACTCCGGAATAAAGAGCAGTCACCGACTAAGAAGGTAGACATTAAGTTCAGGCCTTAAAGAGGCTTGAAGTCGCTTACAAAGCGCTGAATAGCTTCGGGCAATTGGTCTTGCTTAATGATCTCTAGATGACTGTCACGAATCATGGTAAACTGGCGCATGTATTCTTCGTTTATGTACGCCCGTATTTCCCTGCCGTCGTCACTTGCGGGGTTTGGACTGTCGGAGGCTACAGCTTTGTGAAATACTTCTTCTTTTACCCCGGCCTTCACCACTTCTTCAGGCACCTTTAAAAAGGTAGAGATGGAGAGGGCTATGTTATTATTGGCATCCGGTTCGGTAAGGTCTATAAAGAAAAGAAAACCTTCTTTCTCATTATAGGTGCCACCCTTGGCAACAAAGGATTTCGTTAACTGTTTCTTTGCGTATTGCAGCCGTTCGATGTCTGCTGAATCAGTAACCTTATAGCTGACGCTGAACTTTATATCAGTTGATGCTTGTCCAAAAATAAGATTGGGCATTAAGGCCAAACCGAAAAGAACAAGAAGGCGGGAAGGGTTAAAAATGAACTTATTCATAGCTCTGTCTATTTAGTTAGAGTTAAGGTTTAAGAAAGAAATGGTAGCCTTAAGTAATAGACAGTGCTTGATTTAAGTTTGATCTATTTTAGTTATTTAGATGTTAAATTCAAAATCCCAATCCATTGGTCATTGTGATTTTGAATTTGGAGATTGTAACTTCCTCGCCCTTAATCTACCACACCATATATATGGATCTTATCTACCTCTTAGACCTCATCGGTACTTTCGTCTTTGCCATAAGCGGCATTCGGATAGCTTCCCGAACCAATATGGATGTGTTTGGTGCTTCTGTGGTGGGCTTTGTAACTGCGATTGGAGGCGGAACCGTCCGGGATTTGCTGCTCGACAGTCACCCTATTACCTGGATGGCCGATATGACGTACCCATTGGTGATTCTGGCTGCCGTACCCTTCACTTTTCTGATGGGCAAAAGACTGAATAACTACAGCAAAACTATTTTCATCTTTGATACGATCGGGATTGCTTTGTTTACCATTATAGGGATGGAAAAGGCGCTTTCGTTTGGGTTGAACCCGTTCATGGCCGGAATGATGGGCATGATTTCAGCGGTGGTTGGCGGGGTTACACGAGATGTTCTCTGCCGGGAAGTCCCACTTATCTTCCGCAAAGAGATTTATGCCACCGCCTGCCTTGCCGGAGCAGTGATCTTTTATTTGGGACTTGAACTTAGTTTTCCTGAAAACCTGAATTACCTTATTACAACAGCTGTGATTATTACCATCCGTACCGTATCCATTAAATGGAACCTGTCGTTGCCCAAGATGAAAAAGGTATAGGAGTAGATTTTTTGTGACTCACAATCCCGGGGTGAAATACTCATCTCGCGGCGAATGCCCGAGATCTTGTTGCTGTTTTAGGTTACCTGGGTGAAATCAGAACAAGATTCCTGCTCGCGGAGGAATGACATGACCACAAGGAAAAGTTAAAGCTCAGATGCCTTTTTGTTACTCCTTCGTCATCTCTTCAAAATGCTCTTCCAGCTTTTCCGGGGTTTGGGTGATTTTGCTGACGCCCCAGGTGGCCAGTAAACTCAGAGTAAACGCTGGAATCAATTCATAGAGATTGTTCTTCAAAACAGGCACAAAATACCAGATTATAGTAACGGCTGTTCCGGTGAGAAGGCCGGCAATTACGCCTGCCTTGGTGGTCTTTTTCCAGTAAAGGGCTAAAATGGAAGTCGGGCCAATGGATGCGCCTAATCCTGCCCATGCAAACAGCACCAGCCAGAACACAATGTTTTGAGCAACGAGTCCGAAGACCAAAGAAATAGCCACTAATAGCACGACCACTATGCGGCTGTACAAGACCAGCTTTTTCTGGGGAATCTCCTCGTCTTTTTTAAGCAGTTTGTCATAAATATCCCGAACCACACTGGAGGCAGCCACCAATAGTTGTGAATCGGCGGTGGACATAATTGCGGCAAAAATTGAAGCAATTACTACTCCAAATAAAATGGGATGAAGCTGATTCTGAGCTAGCAGCGGATACAGGTTTTCGGTGTCGGATGCGGGAAGCATATCCACTTCTGGGAAGTAAGCCCGCCCAACGAGGCCAATTAAAATGGCACCTCCGGCCATCAACACATTCCAGATAGTTCCGACTACCGCTGCATATTTAAGCTGTTTGGCGTCATCAATCGACATATACCGGGACAGGATATGAGGATTACCGGGAGAACCAAGTCCAATACCAATGAATCCAATAAAGGCTCCGAAGCCAAGAGCAGTTGGATCAACAAAAGCGGTATCCTGCAGGCGAAGTTCGTTCATGACCACGCTCCACCCTCCCATATCATAAATTGCAATAATGGGCAGAAAGACGAGGGCTATAATCATGAAAAAAGCCTGGATGGTGTCAGTCAGGCTTACGGCCATAAATCCACCCAGAACGGTGTATAGCAAAATAATGGCTGCCGATAAGAATACACCCATATTTTGAGTGATGCCAAAGCTGGAAGCGAAAGCCTTTCCTCCCGCTACAAATTGAGAAGAGACATAACTCACCATAAAAACAAGGAAGATGACAACCAGAGTAATCCGGAGAGAGCCGGATTTATCATCAAAGCGTTCGGCAAAAAAGTCAGGAACGGTGATACAGTCGTAGCGTTCTGAAAATTGCCGGAGCCGCCTGGCATAATACATGAACAGAAACCACTCTACCACGATGTATCCAACGGCAGCCCAAAGAGCAGAAGCACCCTGCGCATAAGCCATCCCAGTAACTCCGAGTAACAACCAGGCACTTCGGCCCGAAACAACGGCGGAAAGAGCCACAACTAACCGGTTCATTTTCCGTCCGCCAATAAAGAATTCGGAAATTCCTTCAGATGAAAAACGGGCCGAATATATTCCAATCCCGAAAAGGATAATCAGGTAGCCAATGAAAGCAGCGATAACATAGCCACTTCCATCAATCGATATGGTATTTAGTTCATCCACAGGGTGAAATTCCAAAACCCAAATCCAAATTTCCAATACGATTCAAATTGGAAATTGGAATTTGAAAATTTGATCACGGGAAAATGCCCATTTGCTCGTACATGATGCCAATCTTATTAATGGCATTGATGAAAGCAGCCGTTCTCAGGTCATCAAGATTGTGCTCGTTCCGAACTTCAGCAATCTGCTCATAAGCGGTGATCATGGTTTCCTCCAAGCCGGAATCAACCAGGTCATATTCACCAGCTCCATGGGCTAAGTCTTTAAGCTCTTCATCGGTAAACTTGCGGTCTGAGATATTCTCAATAACGCTCAGGATTTTTTTCATGCTGGTTTCATCAAACCGCTTACTCAACCGGCCATAGCGAACATGTTGAATATCTTTCAGCCATTCGAAATAAGATACGACCACACCGCCTGCATTCAGGTAGGTGTCAGGCAAGATCAGTGCGCCACGTTCTTTTAACATGTCGTGAGCATCGGCAGTTGTAGGACCATTTGCAGCCTCGGCTATGATTTTTGCTTTTACATCCGCTGCGTTGTCGCCGGTGATCTGGCTTTCCAGTGCAGCCGGAATCAGGATATCACATTCTGAAGTTAGTGCGTTGTCACGGTCCTTTAATTCTTTGGTATTTCCAAAACCAATAATAGATCCGGTTTCTTTTCTGAACTCCATTAGTTTTTCTAAATCGATGCCATTTTCATCATAGATGGAACCTTCAATTTCAGCAACACCCACCATTTTGGCTCCGGCTTCGGTCATATACTTTGAAGCGTGATACCCAACATTACCGAGTCCCTGAACCACAAAGGTTTTTCCTTCGACCCCGGTTTCAAGGCCGATTCTTTTCATGTCTTCTTTATTATTACATGCTTCACGAATCCCGAAGTAAACACCCCGGCCTGTAGCTTCTGTTCGTCCACGGATACCCCCTTGCTGAATCGGCTTCCCTGTTACGCAAGCTTCAGCGTTCAGGTCGTCTTTCATTTGGCGATAGGTATCCAGAATCCATCCCATTTCACGGGCGCCGGTACCATAATCAGGAGCAGGTACGTCAACACCAGGGCCAATAAATCCTTTTTTGATGAGCTCGTATGTGTAACGCCGGGTAATGCGTTCGAGCTCGTTCTCTGAATACTCCCGCGTGCTGATTTTGACTCCCCCTTTGGCACCACCAAAAGGCACATCTACAATCGCACATTTATAAGTCATGAGGGCAGCCAGAGCCATGGTCTCATCTTCATCCACTTTATGGCTGTAACGAATACCACCTTTAGTAGGTAATTTGTGATGGCTGTGTTCAACCCTCCAGCCTTCAATTACCTCAATAGACCCATCATCGCGGCGAACGGGAAAGGTAACATGGTATACCGTGTTACATATTTTGATTTGAGCTAAAATACCCTTGTCAAAACGGGTATATTTGGCTGCCTTATCAAAGTTCTTGTTGACCTGTTCATAGAATTTATATGTGGACATATTCCGTGTCTCCTTAGCTAATTTTGAAGTACCTGATGGTCGCAATTATATGACAGAGAAACAAGGGAAAACCGGCTCTAATCAGCGACGGAAAGGGATACGTGAAGGTGATCAGCTGTGCCTGTGTGGCGAATGGTGTTTAATCCCATAATTTCAAGAGAGCCGCGAAGCAACATGTTTCGAAATTCATTTCTGCCGATTGTTCTAAGATCTATGGCGTGTACATATCCTGTTTCTTGCCTGAAATGAAGAGAGCGTTGGTTGAGCGGTAATCCCATGGCGGCATAATCTTCTGGTTGCCGCTGAATATCAGTGACTACCAGGTCATTATCGGCCAGAGTTGTTGTGGCGATAGCGACCCTCAAAATAGGATGCATGGATCTATACACTTCCCGAATCTCTTCACTTTTAGCATTTACTGATGAAATATACATCACCCCATAAAAACAGAAAGCGAATACAAGAGCTCCAATACCACCAAGGCTGAATTTCAAAAGCATTTTTTTATTTTCAATCCGCCTGAACAAAAAGAAAATGTAAAAGAGAAGCAGTAAAACTGTGGCAAAGATTCCGCCCCCCAGTGCCAGCCAGCCATTCCACCCGTAGGATAGATTCAGAAGTACAGAAGTTCGGATAAGCAGAAAGAAAGGCATAATAACCAGGCCGATGATCATCATCAGTCCGAATAAAATACGAAAGCCGGTTTTTTTCTTTTTCTGTGGTGAATCGGTTTGGGGAGCTGAAGTTGCAACCCCGGTTTTGTCCATATTCAGTAGCCAGTCGATATCTTTTTGGGAAATCTTATCCATGGCTGTTTGAACGAATAAAAGCTTCTTGGGTTACACGCTTCGGTAGGATCGGCGTAATAAAAAGGGGAAGCTTTGAAGAATGACGACCAACACCAGTACAATGGGAATAATCTCGTATGAATTTTGAAGTATAGCCTCACTTAAATTCATTAGATGATACATAAATAAAATCCCGGAGGTAAAAAGGGTAAACCCATATGCCCAGCTGGCTCGTGTCCAAAGTGAGAAGCTGCTTATAAGGGATGTTGCACCTACAATAATAGAGGTGGCAATGGTAATTATGGGCAGATCATTAAATTGAAATTCAAAAAGGTTTCCCGAAAACTGACCGCTCTGCAGTGAGCCAACTAATTGTATAAACTGATAAAGCCCAACAAAAAGGAAAAACAATTGCAGGAAGAGATGAATTCTGCGGTCTTTAATAGTCATTCGGAAATAAATTTAGGGTTTGGTAGGTCTCTCACTAATACCTAATTCCAAACCCTTAAAATTGTTCCCTTAAAATGAATAAAGATATTAAGATGGAAAATCAGGCTTTTTCCGTCTCAACAAAAATGGGATCGTCCTGGCGGAATACGTTAACCGTAAATAAAACTCCAACAGCACCAACGACTGAATAGAACGCTGTTCCGGCAAGCCCAACAGCCTGAACAATAAAAGTACCGGCTAAGGCGCCAAGTACACCAAATGCCAAGCTCGGAAGCATGGTTACACCACGGTCTTTAGTGATTACACGACTAAGCCATCCAATTACCAATCCAATGGTGATATAACTCAATAAATACATAAGCGTCATGGCAGCTCCTGTTTTTTGTTAATATCTATTAAATAAATGGGATACAAGGGTATTGCGTTCCTCTGACCTTCACAACTTTCCCAAAATTAACATAGATTCTCCACTTCAAATCACTTCAATAATATAGATCGATATGAAAAAACTACTCAGCTCATCAATTCTTGCACTCCTTTTAATAGTGGGATGCGCCCCCAGCGAAAAAGAAATTTTTGACAAAGCCATGGACATCCATGAAAGGGTCATTACCCTGGACACACATGTAGATATCAATGTGAATAATTTCACAGAAGAGACCAATTACACGCAGCGACTGGATACACAGGTGGATCTGGTTAAAATGGAAGAAGGCGGACTGGATGTAGTTTGGCTGGTTGTATATACCGGGCAGGATACTTTGACTGAAGAGGGATATGCCGATGCCTATGACAATGCAGATAGTAAATTTGAAGCCATTCATCGCTTAACTGACGATATCGCTCCCGATCAGATTGAGCTGGCGACGACTTCTGAAGATGTTCAACGCATCATTTCCGAAGGAAAAAAAGTAGCGATGATTGGTGTGGAGAATGGCTATCCGGTTGGAACAGATCTTTCCAGAATTGAAGAGTTTTATGAAAGGGGAGCACGCTATATGTCGCTTTCCCATAATGGACATAGCCAGTTTAGCGACTCCAACACCGGAGAAGAAGATGACGAATGGATGCATGACGGCCTGAGTGATTTAGGAAGAGAAGCCATTGCTGAAATGAATCGACTGGGGATGCTGATCGATATTTCCCACCCTTCCAAAAAAGCGAATATAGAAACAATGAAGCTATCCAAGGCTCCGGTCATTGCTTCACACTCTTCAGCACGGGCAATGAATGATGTGAGCCGAAATCTGAGCGATGAAGAACTGATGCTGCTGAAAGAGAATGGCGGAGTGGTTCAAACGGTAGCTTTCCGAAGCTATTTGGATTCTGAAAAACACGCTGCATGGCAGGATGCCTCGCGCACAATTTTGGAAGAAGAAGCCGGAAAATTAGGTTTTGAGCTTTTAAACTGGGGCGATATACGTGAAATGAACGAAGAAGAACGCGACGAATACATGGAAATGTATCGTACAGCTCAGGATAATGCCGAGCCTCGGATTGTGGAAGAAGTGAACAGTATGTACCCGCCGGTAAGTGTCTCAGACTTGATTGATCACCTGGATTATATGGTCGATTTAATTGGAATAGAACACGTGGGAATCAGCTCTGATTTTGACGGCGGCGGCGGCGTTTACAACTGGATGGATGCCTCCGAAACCTTCAATGTGACGCATGAGCTGGTAAAACGTGGTTATTCTGAAGAAGAAATCGCGATGCTCTGGAGTGGGAATTTACTCCGGGTTTTGGATGAAGCGGAAGCCGTTGCCTCCGAAATTCAAGCTCAGGAAGAGTAAACGAACACCCAACAAGGAACTCCGAACTTTGAACCATTCCGTTCAAAATTCGGAGTTCGATGTTCCTTGTTCGGTGTTTAACTGTTCAAAAATCATTAAAGCCAAATTATCTTTCTGCAAAGAAAAGTTAGAAAAAGGTTATTCCCTTTAAACCCCCGCCTAATCTTTTTAACTTAAAACCTCATTAAATTCATTTAAACAAAATCATAAAAGAGTGATTGCAGAAGCAGACGTTTCAACAGACGTCAAGATTTTAAAAGCAGATTTAAATAACCCTAAACACGCCTCAGATATAGTCAAGATTGTAGACCTCTTTGCGAGAGATCCTATGGGGCAGGATGAACCGCTGGATGAGGAAGTCCGCGTAGATATGATCGCAGAGATGAAGAAAGTGCCCACCACCATGACCTACATTGCCTATGCGAATGAAAAAGCACTAGGTATTGTAACCTGTTTTGTAGGATTTTCAACTTTTACCGCCAGCAAGGTATTTAAAATTCATGATGTGGCGGTTCACCCCGACGCTCGTGGAATGGGAATCGGAACCATGATGCTGGAAAATATTGAGGAAGAAGCCAGGGAAATGGGCTGTTCCAAAATTACTCTGGAAGTTCGGGAAGACAATCCAGCGCGGCGCCTGTATGAAAAACAGGACTTCGAGTATGGCGATCCTAAGTGGTATTTCATGACCAAAAATTTGAACTGATATCCTGATATCAGCCTAACAACTTCAAAGCCTCTTCTTAACTGAAGGGGCTTTTTTTTGTAAAACGATGCTTCCCAAAGATTTTTAGGTACATATTAGTTAATAATTTGTTTCTAAAAACAGTTAAAACAACACTAATTTGTAACGTTTTTGCATTTTTTTACTCTTGGAGATGTAAGCAATTAAAAAATGTCCGGTCATAGATAGTTAGCTAACTCTTAATTGCTGTTATAAAAAGAACACCAATTAACAGAGGTAATCTATGTCAAGTAATATGTTAAAAAAGCTAAGTTCCTTACTAATAATCGGAGCTTTAGTCATCACGGGATGTGATCAATCAACAAGCATAAATAAACAAGACGAACTCACCAAAGAAGAGAAAGCCGAGCAAATACTGGCCAAGCAAGACCAGCCAATCGAAGGGCAGTATATTGTAGTATTCAAAGAAGAGGGCAATGAGCGGCGACTAGGAAAGACGCAACGAGCGCAACTGGTCGATCAAAAGATTAATTCCATAACAACTGAGAACAAAATTCCTGAAGCAAATATCAGGAATACCTATAAGTATTCAGTAAGCGGTTTTGTGGCCGAGCTGGATGAAGATCAACTCAATGCTCTCAGAAACGACGATAGGGTTGATTATGTAGAGCAGGACAGAATTGTCATACTCTCTCCTCCTAAAGCAACACAATCATTCTGGTGCATCTATTTCGGAATTGGTTGCGATTATGGCGGTGGAGACCCTCAGGTAACTCCGTATGGCATTAATCGTGTTGGTGGAGCTGTTGACGGGGCCGGACTTACCGCATGGGTCATTGATACAGGAGTGGATCTGGATCATAATGACCTCAACGTTAATACATCGTTAAGTACATCATTTGTATCAGGTGAAAGTACAGCTGATGATGGTAACGGACATGGTACTCATGTAGCTGGTACGATTGCTGCCCTTGATAATGATATTGACGTTATTGGAGTAGCAGCTGGTGCCACTGTGGTTGGCGTAAAAGTATTGGACAGTAATGGAAGCGGTGCTTATTCCGGAGTAATCAACGGAATTGATTACGTTGCTGCCAATGGATCATCCGGTGACGTTGCCAATATGAGTTTAGGAGGAGGAACATCTCAAGCGGTTGACGATGCTGTTAAGAGTGCTGCAGATAACGGAATCATGTTTGCTCTTGCGGCCGGTAACGACGGAGCCGATGCTAACAACTCGTCTCCCGCCCGTGTCGAATACAACAATGTATGGACGGTTTCAGCAATCGACAGCAACGACAACTTTGCATCTTTCTCCAACTATGGAAACCCACCGATTGAATATGCTGCACCCGGCGTGGATGTTGAATCTCTTTGGAGAGACGGTGGCGTAAATACCATTAGTGGTACCTCCATGGCAACTCCACATGTAGCTGGTGTTCTTCTGGTAACAGGTGGTAATCCTTCTGCCGATGGAACCGCAAATGGTGATCCTGATGGAACTGCCGATCCTATTATTATCCAATAAGAATAATATCAGGCTTAAAGCCAAAAAAGTACGAAAGCATCTGTTCTACTAATGAGCAGGTGCTTTTTTTATATAAAAAATGGTTGTCATCCTGAACTTGATTCAGGATCTGAAATAACGACAAAACGAGTTTTTACCTTGCCTCTTCCAGCTTGCGGGCTTCTTCCGCCAGTTCCAAAACCACTTTGGTATACATGGTACTTGGATTATAGCGCATCACTGCTTTCTCCATGCTACCGGTGATTTCATAAAAATGAGCCAGGTAATTGGCTACAGAGAAAATATTATTCGGCATGAAGTAAAGATCAGATCCTACCCACCAACGATTGAGCGAATAAGGAATAAATTGAGCATAAGACATTGCTCCGGCATAGCTGGATTCCAAAGATAAGATGTCGAGGTCATTCTTTTTAGCAAAAATAAGAAGTTCTTCCAGTTGAGCTTTAGACCAATCGCTTCGATAACCTTCCGCATACATTGAAACGTAAGCATTAAAAGGATTGTAGCTGCCTTTATACCTGCCAAATTCAGATTCAATCCCGATAATACCGGCAATTACATGTTTGGGGATGCCGTATTTTTCCTGGGCAGCGTTCAATTCTGGGGCGTACTTAACAAGAAAGTCTTCCAGTTTTTGTTTCTTAATATCGTACTTAATAATGTTCTGGTAATCTTCAAAACTCTCGATTTTGATTTCGACAGCCCGTGTAAACTTCCCGGTAATGTCTTCAATGAGTTTGAAGCGGGAATCTTCAAGTAAGTCGTTAAAAGCATAGCCTTTTGCTTCAAAATATTCAGCAAGCTCATCGATGTTGTGTTTCTTTTTTTCCGGGTCGGAAGTGCCGGCCAGTGCCAGCATGGGTATTATTAATAGGAATAGCAGGAATGTGATGATGGTCTTTTTCATAATAGTCGCGGTTCGTTTCGCCTCTCTGAGCTCTATTATAACAAATTCAAACAGCATTGAGTATTAAAGATTGTAGAGTTTATAAGAAATTTATAAGCGCAAACAGCAATTCTTTTCGAAAATCATTATTCCTTGTTGAATGTTCGGTGTTTATTCGAAGTTCAAAAGAAAAACCCTTACCTTTTAGGGCTTTAAAAAGTCCGCTTCATGGTTTTGTTTGAAATGAAGCGATTAACTTCAAAAACTATTATCAAAAGTACCATGGCAAAAGAATTTGATGTATGTGTAATCGGGTCAGGCCCCGGCGGATATGTAGCCGCAATCCGTGCTTCTCAGCTTGGCTTTAAAACAGCAATTGTAGAAAAAAGACATCTTGGTGGTGTGTGTTTGAATATTGGCTGTATTCCCACAAAAGCCCTGTTGCGTTCGGCTGAGGTTTTTGAGTCGATTGAACACGCCGGAGATTATGGAATTAATGTGAAGGACTATTCTGCTGATTTTGGCGGTATGGTGAAACGTAGTCGTGGTGTTGCAGACAAGATGAGCAAAGGCGTTCAGTTCCTGATGAAGGCCAACAAGATTGAAGTGTTCATGGGAACGGGCGTTTTCAAATCCAAGTCTGAGTTGGCAGTAAATGACGACAAAGGCAAAGAGCAGGAAACCATCAAGGCGAAGAATTTTATCGTGGCAACCGGTGCTCGTCCGCGTCAGCTTCCAAACCTGGAAATTGATGGCGAGATGATCATTGATTCTGAAAAAGCCATGACTATGGAGAAGCAGCCAAAGAAAATGGTGATTGTTGGTGCCGGTGCTATCGGAGTTGAGTTTGCTTACTTCTATAATGCTATCGGAACAGAAGTGACTATCGTAGAGCTTCAGGATACACTGGTACCTGTTGAAGACAAAGATGTAGGTAAAGAGCTCGGCAAAATCTACAAGAAGAAAGGCATGAACGTGATGACCGGAAGCACGGTCGAGAACGTGAAGAAGAAAGGTAAAGGCGTTGAAGTCACGGTAAAAACCAAGAAAGGCGAAGAGAAGATCGAAGCTGATGTGGTGCTTTCTGCTGTTGGCGTGACTGGTAACGTTGAGAATCTTGGCCTGGACAAAGCCGGTGTTAAAACCGAAAAAGGCGCCATCGTTGTAGACAAGAAAACCTATAAAACCAATGTGGACGGAATTTATGCCATCGGTGATGTAATTGGCGCTCCATGGTTGGCTCATAAAGCTTCTCATGAGGCTGTAGTGCTTGCCGAACAGCTGGCCGGCGAAAACCCGCATCCGGTGAACTATAATAACATTCCGGGCTGTACGTATTGCGAACCACAGATTGCTTCTGTTGGATTAACGGAACAGGCAGCCAAAGACGAAGGCTATGATATAAAAGTTGGGAAATTTCCGCTTTCAGCATCTGGTAAAGCAACGGCTCTTGGCCATGAAGAAGGCTTTGTAAAAGTAGTGTTCGATGCCAAGTACGGAGAGTGGTTAGGCTGCCATATGATTGGGTTCGGCGTTACGGAAATGATCGCAGAAGCGGTTGTGGCACGTGACCTTGAAACGACCGGCCATGAAGTTATCAGTGCAGTTCACCCACACCCAACCCTCTCTGAGGCTGTGATGGAAGCTGTTGCTGAAGCGTACAACGAAGGTGTTCATTTAGGAACTCCCGTTAAGAAAAAATAAAGGAAATAAGTCATCGCGGGCGAAGACCCGCGATCTCCTTTTTGCAAAAATAGATGTTAATTCAGGAGATTTCGCATCAGGTGCGGGATGACGAATAAATGATTTGGCTCCCAACAGGGAGCCATTTTTATCTGTGAATATGATGAGCAAAAAAGTCGAACTATACGATTTGGGTTCTGCCTCATATCAGCCGATATGGGATTTGCAGCATGCCGTGCAGCAACGCATCATAGATGAAAAGCGCGCCGAGCAAAAGGGAGAGTTCGAAGGAGAACGCCTCGACGATATCTTACTCTTTGTGGAACATCCGCATGTGTATACACTAGGTAAAAGCGGTAAAGAAGAACACATGCTTCGGTCTATGATGGAGCTTCAACAGCTTGAGGCTGAGTTTATCAAAATTGATCGTGGTGGTGATATTACCTATCACGGGCCGGGACAGGTTGTGGGCTACCCGATTTTGGATTTGGATCGTCATTTCACCGATGTGCACAAATACCTGCGTTTTTTGGAAGATGTCATGATTCGGGTGTGTGCCGATTATGGGTTTGAAGCAGGACGAATTGAAGGAGCCACTGGTGTTTGGGTAAACAATGAAAAGATTTGTGCTATGGGCATTCGTTGTTCACGATGGGTAACCATGCACGGTTTTGCACTGAACGTGAACACCGACCTGAGATATTTCAATAACATTGTTCCGTGCGGAATTGATGACAAAGCCGTTACCAGTTTGCAAAAGCTGACGGGCAGTGAAATTGATGTGGATGAAGTGAAAAAGCGGATTGTTTTCCACTTCGAAAACGTTTTCGATGTATCCATTTCGGCCAGGGGTTCCTTGCAGGAAGTGGAGCATAATATTTTGTAACTTTAGATATAATTTGTCATCGTGAGGAGGCAAAAGAGTTAGAGCGCTCAAAGAACTCTTTCGACGAAGCGATCTCCCTAAAATGGCAATGAAATTAAATAATGGAGATTGCCACGGGATTTACTTCCTCCGGTCGTTGAATCCCTCGCAATGACATGCTGAAATTATTAAAGAAGCACCATGATTAAAGAACTACAGGTAGTAGACAAACCATCCGAAAATCGCCGGCCCGACTGGCTGCGCGTTAAACTTCCATCAGGAGAGAAATTCAAAGAAGTTTCGGAGAATATCAGGAAACATAATTTGAATACGGTTTGTGCCGAGGCCCGCTGCCCGAATATGGGAGAATGCTGGGGAGCCGGAACAGCTACCTTCATGATATTGGGGGATGTATGTACCCGTTCATGTGCTTTTTGCGCTATTAAAACAGGTCGCCCGCCGGAAGATCTGGACTGGGATGAGCCAAAACGGGTTGCTGATGCAGCAGCTAAAATGGGGCTTAAGCACGTAGTACTTACATCTGTGAATCGTGATGAGCGGAAAGACGGAGGTGCTCCGATTTTTGCAGAATGCCACAAAGAAATCAGAAAAGCTATTCCGGGTGTGACTATTGAGTCTCTTATTCCCGACTTTCGTGGCGAATGGGATGCAGCCCTTCAAATCGTTTTTGATACACCACCGGATGTACTTAGCCACAACCTGGAAACCGTGCCAAGCAAATATCGAAGAGTGCGTCCACAAGCCCGCTATGAGCGTTCATTGGAACTCCTTCAACGCACAAAAAATGCCGGCTTGAGAACAAAAACCGGAATAATGGTCGGCTTGGGTGAAACCCGGGAAGAAGTTATTGAACTAATGCAGGATTGTGTGGAACACGGTGTGGATGTGTTAACCATTGGTCAGTATATGCAGCCTACAAAAATGCACCATCCGGTAATGGACTGGGTGCATCCTGATCAGTTTGCGGAATACAAAGAGATCGGTGAAAAACTGGGAATTGAACATGTGGAAAGTGGTCCGCTGGTTCGTTCTTCCTACCACGCTGAACGACACGTTTAAGCTGAAAAGGTAGTTTTCTTCCTGTTCTTTCTGTAGTAACTTGGAGCAAAGAAATAGCTATGGTTTCATTACTTATTGTTTTATCAATTAGTTTTCTGTTAGGGTCTATTCCTTCCTCGCTCTGGGTGGGGCAGATTTTTCATAAAACCGATATTCGCACTCTAGGCAGTGGAAACCTGGGTAGTACAAATGCTTTCCGGATTTTAGGCTGGAAATCAGGTACTTCTGTACTGGTTCTTGATTTTATGAAGGGCTTTGTCGCCTCTTTTTGGGTGAGTATGTATGCCTTCGAAATTGGAAATGGTCCTATTGCACCTCCGGGCTGGGAAGCTGATGCTTTTCTGAAAATCACCTGTGGACTAATGGCGGTAATCGGGCATATGTTCCCAATATTTGCCAATTTCAAAGGTGGGAAAGGTGCAGCAACAGCCTGCGGAATGCTATTTGGTATTGAGCCTATTTCCATCAGTATTTCATCAGTAGTTTTTATTGCCATTACATTTGGAACCCGATACGTTTCTTTAGCTTCAATCACTGCCAGTTTTATCTATCCCATTAGCCTGGTGATTATGCGATATGGGTTTGGATACTTCGTGGATGGAAGTATCATCATTTTTGCCACATTTATAGCCGCCGGAATTATTTATAAGCATAAATCAAATATTCGGCGTTTATTGGATGGAAATGAAAATCGTGTGAATCTCTACGGGAAGAAAAACAAAGAAAAAGATAAGGCTGCTGAGAAGTTGGCGGAGGCAGAAGCATGAGCAAGCGAAACGTAACGATTGTAGGTGCAGGAAGTTTTGGTACAGCCCTTGCTCTCGTATTGGATACGGCCGGTAATAATGTTCAGATGTGGGCCCGTGAAGAGAATATTGCCAGGCAGATCAATGAGAATCATATAAACCCTTCTTACCTGAATGATATCCCGCTTCCAGAAGGAATAAAAGCATACAACGATTTAGAGCAGTGCCTGAAATCTCAGGATATGGTCGTTTTTGCAACTCCATCACACACATTGCGGGAAGTAGCTGCAAAATTAAAGCCCTGCCTTGACGGCCACGAAATTCTTGTGACTGTAGCAAAAGGAATTGAGAACGACACCTTCAAGACCATGTCTCAGATCCTGATTGAAGTGATGGAAGGAACCACATATGAAGATAATATCGGGGTTTTGTACGGCCCCAGCCATGCTGAGGAGGTCGGGAAGTTAAAACCAACAACCGTTGTGGCTGCCGCATACTCAACACGGACGGCACGTATTATTCAGGAAACCTTTCTCACTCCCATGTTCCGGGTATATATTAATAATGATGTGATTGGCGTCGAAATTGGCGGTTCCGTGAAAAATATCATGGCTATTGCAGCTGGTGTTGTGGACGGAGCCGAACTGGGAGATAATGCCAAGGCAGCTCTTATCACAAGAGGTCTTCACGAGATGAAGCGCATGGGACTGATGATGGGAGCTCATTCTGATACTTTTTCTGGTTTAACAGGTATGGGAGACTTGATCGTAACCTGCACGAGCACCCACAGCCGGAACCGTTCGGTAGGATTTCGCATTGGTAAGGGAGAGAAGCTGAAAGATATTATCGACAGTATGAATATGGTGGCCGAAGGTGTAAAAACTACAAAATCTGTGAGAGACTGGGCCGTTAAGAATAATGTTGAAATGCCCATTACCAGAGCTATCTACAGTATTTTATTTGAAAATGTTGACCCGCGGGATGCATTATATGAACTCATGACCCGCGACCCTAAAGATGAAATCGTGATGTAACAGGTTTCATCCAGAGTTCAACCTATAATCATCTACAATCATGAAAGACGAACTCGAGTTTTATTTGCAGTACACGAATAGTGTACAGGTTTCAAAGCTTACTCCAGGTGATCTTAAAGGACTTATCCAGACCGGCGAAAGCAGCTTTCTGGAATTCAAACACAGCGTGGCTTCCCCGGAAAAAATAGCTCGTGAAATTGCTGCTTTTGCCAATACAAAAGGGGGTACCATTCTGATTGGAGTAGAAGATAATGGAGAAATGATCGGAGTGGAAGGCTACCATGAAGAAGAGTTTTGGCTGAACCAGGCGGCTTCTGAAGAATGTATTCCTGAAGTTCCTATCAAAATTGAATTGCTGAATCTGGGGGAACGTGACGTGCTGATTGTGAAAGTACCGGAAGCTCATGAAAAGCCAATCTATGTGAAAGGAAAGAAAGTAAGGCAGGTATATGTGCGAATGGAAGATGAAAGCGTAGTTGCCAGTGATGAATATATAGAAGTGCTCAAGCAGAATTATTCCGATGAAGGCGTCACCTTTGAGTACGGAGAAAAGGAACAGCAGTTATTCCGTTTTCTGAATGAATATGGAGACATCACGGTTAAGAGGTTCTCGCTGCTCATAAGTGTAACTACGTACAGGGCAGCCAAGATTTTGGTAAATTTGGTGAGCGCCGGAGTTTTGGATCTCTTTGAGAAAGACGGCATCACGCATTATACATTTTCCAAAAAAAGTTCGTAATTTTGACTCGTTCTAAATAAAGGGAGCGACATGAGTGTTGAAGAAGAAAGTTTAGATGATGTAATATCCTCATTAATTGATGTGGATGACGAAGAGGAAGCAGCTGCACCTCAGCCCATCACTGAAAAAGATTACCAAAAAGAAGAACTGACCGGTGAACCTGTAGTGCTTACTGAGCGGGCAGCCCGCCAGGTAGAAAAAATAAAGCAGCAGGAAGACCTTGATGACAACTTATACCTGCGTGTAGCTGTTGACGGCGGAGGTTGCTCTGGCTTAAGCTACAAGCTTGGGCTGGATTACCGCACGGATGAAGATAAGGTGTACGAAAGCTATGGAGTTGAGATCATTGTAGCTCCGAAGCACCTCATGTACCTGGAAGGGATGCAAATCGACTATCCGGATGGACTGGATGCCCGCGGTTTCACCTTCGACAATCCTAATGCCGTTGAAAACTGCGGTTGCGGAACCTCCTTCGCTATTTAATTGAGTCATTCCTGCGAAGGCAGGAATCTGAATGCTTTTTAAAGCTAGCAGTTCGACACTAATACAGCACAAGATTCCGGGCATACGCCGCGGAATGACCTCAATTAGATAACCAGCCAGCCCTACCGTCTAATTATTATTCTCAGGCGATGATGTCATACCCAACTGCTCTTTCACCCGCTTAATCCCTTCCGTAGCCTTCAGTTTCCAGTCTTCGGTGACGTAGCGGCGAACCATTAATACCGAACATGGGGCACGGTCGGCAATAATATCCGGAATAGTACCAAACAGCACATTGCGGATGCCCCATTCGTGAGAGGCTCCAATAATAATCAAATCATCCTGATGTTCTTCCAGTTCTTCGAGCATGCCACCGGTCACATCGGTCGATTCCTTGATAGTGAATACCACTTTATCAAAACCTTCCAGCAAAGGACTTACTCTTTCCCTGAGTTCTTCTTCCTCTTCCTTAAGATCTGTGCCGGGCTTAACAAGTCGTAATACGCGCAGCCTGGCATCAATAGCCTGGGCGATACGAATGCCTATTTCCATTCCAAGGCGTGCATGAAGCCCACCGCCCCAGGGTACCACAACGGATTCTATATCTTCCAGCCCACGGTCTTTAAGAACGGCAAGGTCAGCCTTCAGGTTTTTGATAATGGGTTGAATGGGTGTGTTGTAAATCCGGCCAAGGCTGAATCCTCCCTGCCAACCCATAACCAATATATCGGCTTCCCGGTTTTCTGTTTCGTTGATCAGTCCTTTAAAAATATCGTGAGAAGCGGCAGAGGCTGAATCAAAGGTAGTGGAGGCAAGTACTTCCTTATTTCGGGAATCGAGGTTCTCAACTCTAGAGGCTTCGCTGATTTGCTGAATACTTTCGCGTATCGGTTCCTGCTGCTGAATCATTCGTTCAACAGTTGAAATCGGAGTTTGAAAAGGAACTTTGAGCATATTTAAGCCTGTGACAGAACCACCCTCTTCTTTACCCGTGGCAATCAGTTGAGATACTTTCAATAAGGCTTGTTCATGAACCGGGTTGGCCAGTGCAGTAACAACTTTTCTTCCTTTTTTGATATCAAGAGCCCGGATGGCAGGTGCCCATTCTTCAAATTCGGATTCATGTCGTTGGGGTGCTTCAATTAATACTTTGAAGCCTTTTTCTTTCCAGTTTTGCTTGAATTGAGGGACCGCATGCTCGAAGTCAACACGGGAGCGTCCCCAAATCATGTACCAGGCCAGGCTTACCACGATAAGTACAACTACGGCAATTTGTGCAAACGGTCCTGAAGAAATAATAATGGATAAACAGCCAATAGCAGCAAGAACTTGTAACCAGGGCGTTCCGGGAGTCCGGTATGTGGGTTTATACCAATCCGGATTGGAAACTCTGAGTACAACACAACCAATATTCAGGGCCGCATAGCTGTAAAGCTGAAGCACACTGGCAATTTTGGCGAGGTTTTCAAGGCTATCCAGTAAAAGGAAGAACAAAGCAAGAATGCCAGTTAAAACAATAGCCCGATATGGAGTTAGTAATTTTTTGTGGATCGCACTCAGCCAGTTAGGAACCATGCGGTCGCGGGCCATAGCCAGGTTAATTCGGGAAGAAGCCATAATACTGGCATTGGCAGATGAAAGCGTTGCTAACAAGCCTGCAATGATAATAGCAATGGCTCCCGGGTTCCCAAGAATGGTTCGGGCAGCAGTAGTAAGCGGGTCACGGACATCAGCGATGGTAGACTGAGGAAACATTCCGCCAATCACCAATACAATAATCACATACAAAAGAGTAACCAGCGCCACTGAGCCAATTAAAGCACGGGGTAAATTCTTGGAGGGGTTTTTGATCTCCTCGGCAACGGCTGCAATTTTAACAAAGCCCAGAAAGGAAACAAATACCAGGGCCGTTGTGGCAGAAATAGAATCAAACCCAAAAGGCATGAAGGGATCGTAGTAATCAGCTTCAATATGAAAGAGCCCAAGGATACTGAATCCTCCTAAAATCACGAATAAAATAAGAACAACTACGACCTGTGTCCGGCCAGATTCCTTAGCTCCGATAACATTAAGAATGGTAAGTAAAACACCTCCAATTACGGCACCCCAGAAAGCTGAAAGGGGTAAAAACTGGGACATATATTCTCCCAGACCATAGAGATAAAAGGCAATGGCAAAGGTCAGGCTCAGCCAGATTCCAACCCCGGAGATAGCACCAAAAGCAGGTCCAAGAGAACGGGAAACGAAGAAATAATCACCTCCGGATTTTGGCATCCCGGTAGCAAGCTCAGCGGCGCTCGAAGCAGTTATCATACAAACCACACCTGCTGATAAATAGGCAAAAATTGCAGCCGGTCCAGACATTTCTAATGCAATGCCTGCAAGAAGGAAGATACCTGCCCCAATCATGGTTCCAGCTCCGATGGTAAGGGCATCCCAAAACCCGAGCTCACGTTTTAAATCTGGCATAAAAGTCTAAACTAAGTTGAAGAGCAAAGCTACTATCTATTCAAGAGAAGTAAAATTATCCTTTATTCTTTTTTTGCAATCAGTCGAACACCGCGTTTAAAAGTGATGTAATGCCAGGTCCACTCGGCAAAAACCCGGAATCGATTTCGGAAGCCAATAAGAAAGAAAATGTGGATGAGTCCCCAGAGCAGCCATGCAAAAAAGCCGCTGAATTTAAATCCCCGAATATCAGCAACTGCTTTGGCGCGGCCGATAGTGGCCATAGTGCCTTTGTCGACATAGTGAAAAGGTTTACGGTTAGAAGAAGATTGCTTAATAATATTTCCCAGATACTTTCCCTGCTGAAGGGCTACCGGAGCAAGTCCCGGTAATGGATTTCCTCTTTCATCTTTAACATGAGCGGCATCTCCGGCTACGAAAATATTTGGTGAACCCGATATAGAAAGATCCCCTTCAACCATAGCCCGTCCCATGCGGTCGGTTTCAATACCTAATTCCTGGATTATAGGAGAGGCCTTAACTCCAGCTCCCCAGATTATATTTGGAGTCTCGATAAACTGCCCGTCAACCTGAACACCATCTTCCCTGATCTCTTCAACAGGAGAATTCAGTAATACTTCCACGCCCATA
The DNA here is from genome assembly GCF_040218225.1 of Gracilimonas sp. Classification (NCBI taxonomy): domain Bacteria; kingdom Pseudomonadati; phylum Balneolota; class Balneolia; order Balneolales; family Balneolaceae; genus Gracilimonas; species Gracilimonas sp. The sequence continues at coordinate 232,026 of NZ_JAVJQO010000004.1, read as the reverse complement.
TCTTTTAATGTTTGAAGGCCTTTTTCAGGTAGTGGTTTATCGAAACCATTCAGAATTCCTTCGGCTGCTTCTATAAGATAAATTGTAGTTTCTTCAGGCCGGATATTCCGGAAATCCCGCATCATGCTTCGCTTGGCAATTTCAGCGATGGAGCCAGCCATCTCTACTCCGGTTGGGCCGCCCCCAATTACTACATAGGTCAGAAAAGGCTTCCTTTTTTCGGCATCAATGATTTGCTCAGCTTTTTCGAGAGAAAGTAAAATACGTTCCCGTATTTCGAGTGCATCAGAAAGTGATTTCAGTCCCGGCGCATGCTCTTTCCATTTTTCATTTCCAAAATAGTTGTATTGAGCTCCGGGTGCCAGAATCAGATAATGAAAGGGAAGACTGGATCCGTTTCGCAGATAGATGCGATTTTGGTCTTTATCTACCCTGGTGACTTCCCCCAAAATAACCTGCACATTCTTCTGCTTGCTGAAGATCGCCCGGATTGGCATGGCAATATCGCCTGGTGAAAGGGCGGCTGTGGCTACCTGATAAAGTAAAGGCTGAAAAAGGTGATGATTGGTTTTGTCAACGATAGTGATTTTGTAGGATGTGTTGGCCAGTTTTTTTGCGGCTGAAATTCCGGCGAATCCTCCGCCGACAATAACTACATTTTTACCCATATGAGTGAGGAGTGAAAGTGGTTATTCTTTTATTTTTGATCGTGAGTCTTCCTTAACATCTTCTTCTTCATATTCATTTTCAGGAATTTCAATTTGGCCGCTTTCTTTTTCCTGAGCTTTTGCATCAATGGTTGACTTCAGGTGGCGTTCAATTTTCCCCTGAAGGGTTTCCGTAAATCCCTGAAGATCTTTCTTCCGTTTTTTCTTGCGGCTATTAATAAAACGGGAATAAAAGAAAGTACCAGCCAGAATGATCGCAGAAACAATCAAAGGAGGGGCAACATCATTGTTAAACTGACCAAAAATGGCCCCTGCAAAAAGCATGAAAGCTCCAAAAGCTGCGGCGGCAGCTGGTAAATAGAACTTGTTAAGGGTCTTTAGACTTTGGCTAACTTTGATTTTGGTATTCCCGTCTAATTGCTCAAACTCTATTTCCGGAGAGTTGGCAGAGGCTATAAATTTGGATGGGCCAACGGGCCTGGCTTTCCAGATAATTTTATTTCGCCGCCGGGTAACAGTCCCCAATGTATTAAAATGATATTCTGCCTGACCTTTTAGTTCATTAAAAAGCTCTTTATCGATGGTGCCTCTGGCAAATCCAACAACCTCTGTGCTGTTAAAGTCGTGGTTATCAATAACCATCGGTTCATGAATCGGGATACCACTTTGCTCAACGTAAGCTTCGTAAACGAACCGGCGGGGAATGCCAAGGTCGTCTGTTATCTCATAAAGGGATTGGATTTCCTTATTAGCATCCTCAGGTTTTCTTGAGTTGCTTTGCTCTCCAAACTTTTGGAGCAGTGTGGTTTTTTGTACAATTTGCCTGATTTCTTCGTCGGAGAGCTTTCCCATAAGATTTTTTTTAATTCATTTTAGCCTGAGCATCCATCACAATTTTTTCGATCTCTTCTTTCGAAATAAACTCCTTATTGTTGCAATACTGGCAAACCATTTCCTGCCCTTCGCCGTCCATTTCTTTTAGGTCTTCGTAGCTGAGCATAGCCAGTGCATTCAGAAAACGTTTGCGGCTGCAGCGGCAGAAGAAATCAACAGGCTGTCGGTTTAGTTCTTTAACTTTCAGAGGGGATACTGCCTTGCTCATAATCTCATCGATATACTGATCATCTGACAACAATTCGTCGATAGCCGGAAATGAGCCCAATCGTTCCTGAAGCAAATCAATCTGACCGTCAGGAGCTCCGGGTAAACGCTGAATCAATAATCCGCCAGCTTCGGTAACGTTACCGTCCTCGTCAATTCCTACATCGGTAAGAAGAGCAGAAGGAATTTGTTCGGATTGAGCAAGATAATGGGCTACATCACTGTTTATGTCACCCTTAACCAGCTGGATGGTACTTGTTTTAGGTTCGGCTTCGTTGTAAAGCACTTTTGAGAAGGTCATGATTCCTAACCCGATACCATCTCCAAGCTCGGTTTCCGGGTTAGTATAATCCAGATCAGCGGCAGGATTCTGAACATAACCACGAATCTCTCCAACCGAGTTTGCCTCTGCTATGATAAAACCAATGGGTCCGTCACCATCCATACGAAGCTGGATGCGTTCTTCTCCTTTTAGTTCAGAAGCCAGCAGCATGGTGGCTGTCAACGCCCGCCCTAAAATGACGGTATTCAGCAAGGAAAGCTGGTGGTTTTCTCGAGCCGTTTTCACGACTTCAGTAGTTTTAACAACAGATATTTTGAAATGACCGTCAGTTGTTATGCCCTTAATAAGACGGTCTTTAAAATTATATTCTTCAATGTTCATAGGTGGAATAAAAAAATCTCTTTTTAAAAAATAGTACCTCAAAGATACGCAGAAAAAGTAATTTTATTTGGAGGGAGAAGTATGGTCTTTTAAAAAAGGGATAGCCTTTTGCCGGCATTGACCCACCCCTCAATCCCCGCCCGAGCGGGGAGGCTCCTTGGTTGGTTTATGAGTGAGTAAAAGAATATACCCATTGGCAGTCATGTTGTAGCGGAATCTGATATAACCAAGGAGTCTTCCTCTCCCGAGAGAGGAAACAAAGGAGAAGGTGAATGCCTACGAAGGCCCAAAAACTTGCCATTACCTCATTTTTTATAGTTTTTAAAATAAAAGAGGGTACAATGAAAAAGAGAATACCAATCATTCCATATAGGAAAGATCTTATTGCCAAAGCCCGCTGGCTTCGAAAAAATTCGACTCCAGGCGAAATCGAAATTTGGAAAGCAATTAAGAATAAGAAGCTACTCGATTATAAATTCCGGAGGCAGCATCCAGTCCATCGTTTCATCGTTGATTTCTATTGCCGTGAACTCAGGTTAGCAATCGAAATTGATGGCAGAAGTCATGACTATAAAATTGAATATGATAAACAACGTCAGGAAATAATTGAGCAGTTGGGTGTGAGTTTTCTGCGTTTTAGTGAATCTGATGCTAAGCACTATACGGAGTCTGTAGTGATGGAAATAGAAAGGTGGATACTTGAGCATGAGTGAGCTTTTATAAAAGTGCAGAGCCCTTCGCCGGCATTGACCCGCCCCTCAATCCCCGCCCGAGCGGGGAAGACTCCTTGGTTGGTTTATGAGTGAGTAAAAGAATATACCCATTGGCAAGAGTCTTGAAATAAGCTGAAATATCACTAAGGAGTCTTCCTCTCTGGGGAGAGGAAACAAAGGAGAGGGTCAATGCCCGCGAAGGCCACCCCACAAAAAAAAGGGCGCCTCAAACCGAAGCGCCCCTTTCACTCACTCAAATAGGATTGACTTTATCTATCAGTCGATAAACCGTTTGTAAACTTCTCCAAGCCTTCCGGATACATTTGCTTTAGAGGAATATTTATTCTTGATATGGCCAATCGTATTGATTCTTTTCTCTGCCAGATCGTTAGAAGCAACATGAGCCGGGATGCCATGTTCTTCTGAATAATTTAGAATGTCAGTGATGGTGTTATAGATATTTCCGGCATTCTGAAGAGCTCTTTCCTCATTATATCCTTCCAGTTCGCTGGCAATGTTTATAATTCCACCGGCGTTAATCACATAGTCTGGTGCGTATAAAATGCCCTTGTCGAGCAGCATTTGTCCGTGCTTATCTTCTTCATCCAGCACGTTATTGGCGCCGCCGGCAATAATATCACACTTAAACTGATCCATGGTGTCGTCATTTATGACACCGCCTAAAGCACAAGGGGTATAGATGTCTACATCCAGTCCGTAAATATCGTCAGGATCTACCAGCTCCCCACCCACTTCTTCAGCCAGAGACTTGGCTTTGTCTTCGTAAATATCACAAATGTAGAGTTTTGCTCCTTCTTTGGATGCATGTTTAGCAAAATAGGATGCCACATTTCCGGCTCCCTGAAGTGCGATCTTTTTGCCCTCCAGTGAATCACTTCCATACGCTTTTTTGGCACAGGCTTTCACTCCCATGTACACACCATAGGCAGTCACCGGAGAAGGATTTCCACTGCCACCCAACGCTTTTGGGATTCCGGTTACATACTTGGTTTCGGAATAAATCCATTCCATCTCCCGCTCGGTCATTCCCACGTCTTCAGCGGTGATGTATCGTCCACCCAAGCCATCCACAAAGCGACCAAAAGACCGGAATAAAGCTTCGGTTTTTTCAGTATGCGGGTCGCCGATAATGACAGCTTTACCGCCTCCTAGATTCAGCCCGGAAATAGCTGCTTTGTAGGTCATGCCCCGTGAAAGGCGAAGTACATCTTTGAGTGCAGCTTCTTCAGATTCATAGTTCCACATACGGGTTCCGCCAAGAGCAGGACCAAGTGTTGTATTATGAATAGCGATGATGGCCTTCAGTCCAACTTCAGGATCAGAGCACATCACGATCTGCTCATGTTCATGGTTGGCAAGCTGATTAAAAATGGAAAAATTTGGGTTTTCTTCAGTCAATTTCCTGGGGTGTTTAACGGGTGCATCAATCATTTCAACAAGGATAAATTATTCATAAGGCTCTTTTCTGGAACCGCTTCCAAAGTTCGGGATTTATTTGACGGTTCTCAACCAAATAAATCGGTTCAGACATAAATACTTGTAATTATTTTTTGAAGAGTTGGGCCGAATTTGAACGATGAAGGGGCATTGTGATTTTTATGTTAACAAACATGCTGATTTTCTCTCGTTAAATAGTATTTTATATAAGTAATAAGAACGCATTTTGCGTTGGCGTACCGGCCTGGCCGCCGATTTGCCTCTATGTATAAAAATAAAGCACAAAACAATCATGTCATTCCGCTGGGTATACGCGCAGCCGGAAGAGGAAAAGTACATCGCCAAATTAGGGGATATGCTTGGAATTCCGGACAAAATAGCCCAACTATTGGCTATACGCGGCATAAAAACATACGATGATGCAGAATACTTTTTCAGGCCAAAGATAGAAAACCTCCACGATCCTTTTTTAATGAAGGATATGGAAGCTGGTGCAGAACGTTTAGCTCTGGCCATTCGTAAAAGTGAGAAAGTACTCGTTTACGGCGACTACGACGTTGACGGGACTACGGCAACTTCCTGCGTCTACACTTTTTTAAAAGAATTTGGGGTAGATGCTGACTATTACATTCCTCATCGCTTCAAAGAGGGGTATGGTATTAATCCCGATGGTATTAAGTACGCTGAAGAAATTAAGGCTTCACTGATTGTATCGGTAGATTGCGGAATCACAGCTATTGAAGAAGCCAGGGTGGCCAAAGAAAAAGGCATCGACCTGATTATTTGTGATCACCATACGGTAGGCGATGGAATTCCGGATGCCATAGCTGTTCTCGATCCCAAGCGCCCCGATTGCAGCTATCCCTTTGAAGGGCTCTCTGGTGCAGGTGTTGGTTTTAAACTCATTCAGGGAACCATCCACAAGTTGGGGTTGCCGGATACTATTTCCTATAAGTTTCTGGATCTGGTGGCCATTTCTATTGCTTCCGATATCGTGCCCATCATTGATGAAAACCGGGTGCTGATGAAAGCTGGCCTGCAGATGATACAGCGGAGTCCGCGTGTTGGAATTAAAGCGCTGCTTGAGTTGATCAAGGTTTCCAAGGAAGATGTAAACACGTCCAAAATTGTGTTTTCCATTGGCCCGCGGATTAATGCAGCCGGACGTATGGGCGATGCCAGTACGGCTGTAAAGCTCATGATTTCCGAGAGTCTGGGTGAAGCTAAATCGCATGCCTACGAGCTGGAATCGATTAACCTGAAACGCCGGGATACCGACTCCAAAACCATGAAGGAAGCCATGGAGCAAATCGAAAAAGATTTTGATATGGATGAGACTTCCACCATCGTGTTGTACAGTGAAGACTGGCATCTTGGGGTGATTGGAATTGTGGCCTCGCGGCTGGTGGATTTATATCACCGCCCCGCTATTATGCTCAGTAACGTAGATGGAAAGATCAAAGGATCGGCACGGAGTATTAAGGGCTTCAATATTTATGATGCCATCAAGAAGTGTGGTGATTTACTTGAGCAGTTTGGCGGGCATGAGTTTGCGGCCGGACTCACCCTCGAAGAGGGGAATCTGTCTGAATTCCGTCGCCGGATGAACGAGCTGGCCTATACCGACCTCTCAGAAAATTCTTTTGAACCAGAACTTACCGTTGATGCCAAGCTGGACCTGGGGGAAGTGGATATGAAATTCTGGAAGTTGTTGAGTCAGTTTGAGCCCTTTGGCCCCGGCAACCTCCGTCCTGTTTTTGTAAGTGAAGAGGTTACAGTGGTAGGTGTTCCCACGATTGTAGGGAATGGACACCTGAAGATGCGGGTCAGCCAAAACGGTTCCGGAGTTTTTGATACCATCGGCTTTAATATGCACGAATACCTGCCGGATGTACGAAAGGGAGATCCGTTTAAAATTGCCTATGTACTGGAAGAGAATAACTGGAACGGCCGGCGTACGCTACAGCTTCGCTTAAAAGACATACATATTTCGGGAGAGTAGGTTTTAGGGTATTGTCATCCTGAGCGCCAATGAATTTTGAAAGGCATCTTTTACACAACGCGAAGGATATCAGGTTCTGCATTAACGGGTAGTTTTAACTTTGAGGTCCCTCGTGTATTACATCTCAGAGTTAAAGGTTTACTACGCACTCGGGATGACAAAGTAAGGCTTCGTATTTTTGATCTACCCAATGTTGTCATCCCGGACTTGATCCGGGATCTTGATGTGGTAATTAATGCTGTTTGGTAAAAAGACTCTGCTTTCTGCCAATTTATTATTGTATAAAGATTCCAAACCCTGTATCTTTGCCGTCCTTGTTGAAAGGGACTGTAGCTCAGTAGGTAGAGCAACGGACTGAAAATCCGTGTGTCGGCGGTTCAAATCCGCCCGGTCCCACATCAAGTAAAGCCCGATGCAGGTTAAATTGTATCGGGCTTTTTTGTTTTCGGGAGATGTTTGTTTCGTTATGCTATGCATTTATAATTTCTAAATCTATCTTAATAGGTGATCAAATCATGCTCACAGGCGAACTAAAAAATAAAGTCGATAAAATTTGGGAAACGCTGTGGACGGCGGGCATTTCCAATCCGCTTACCGTCATTGAACAACTGACCTATCTCTTGTTCATCAAAGGACTGGATGATGATCAACTTCGAAAAGAAAGAAAAGCTATTCGTACCGGTGATGATCAAGAAATGATTTTTGCGGAAGATGAAGAACATCTTCGGTGGCGAAATTTAAAGCAGCTCGACCCGGATGCATTATTCGAAACGGTCAGAGATGACGTGTTTCCGTTTATGAAAAAACTGGGAGGTAAAAACGGCAATACCTATCGCAAGCATATGGAGGGAGCTATTTTTATGTTTCCGAAAGCATCCACATTGGCGCGTGTGGTGGATTTATTGGATCAGCTTGATTTGAGTAATCGAGATATGAAGGGAGATGTGTATGAATACATGCTCTCGAAATTGAAAGAGTCAGGACAAAACGGGCAGTTCCGTACGCCGAGACACATTATTAAGATGATGGTGGAGCTGACCCAGCCCAAGCCGCTGGAGAATATCGCCGATCCTGCTTGTGGTACGGCCGGATTTTTAGTGGCTGCCGGAGAATACATTCGCGATAACCACGCCAAGGCCATGGTGGATGATAAAACCCGCGAACATTTTAAGTCGGAGATGTTTACCGGCTACGATTTTGACAACTCCATGCTCCGCATCGGGAATATGAATATGGTGATGCATGGTTTTGACGGCGCGACGATTGACTACAAAGATTCGCTTTCTTCTTCGGATGATGATGACCTTCGTGACCGCTTTGATCTTATTCTTGCCAATCCCCCGTTTAAGGGTTCGCTGGATTATGACAGTGTAGCGGTCGATCTGCTCCAAACCGTAAAGACCAAAAAGACCGAATTGCTGTTTAATGCCCTCTTTTTACGAGCGCTGAAAACCGGTGGACGGGCTGCCGTGGTGGTGCCGGATGGTGTGCTATTTGGAAGTTCCAAAGCGCATAAGGAAATACGCCGGATTTTGGTGGAAGAGCAGCAGCTGAATGCGGTGATCTCTATGCCGAGCGGGGTATTTAAACCCTATGCCGGAGTGAGTACGGCTGTGATCATCTTCACCAAAACCAACTCGGGCGGAACCGATAACGTTTGGTTTTACGATATGAAAGCCGACGGTTATTCCCTCGATGACAAGCGCGATAAAATTGAAGACGACGACATCCCCGACATCATTCAGCGATACCATAATTTAGACGATGAAACCGGCCGCAAGCGCACCGAGCGCAGTTTCCTCGTGCCAAAAGACGAGATCGTGGAGCAAAACTACGATCTCTCCATTAACCGCTACAAAGAGATTGAATACGAAGAAGTGGAATACGACGATCCCAAAACCATCATCAACGGGAAAGATGGTCAGCCCGGACTGCGACAGCTTGCCGAAGAACGCCTGAAAATTTTGGATGAACTGGAGGGGATGGTTTGAAGAGAGTTAGCATTTCAAAAATTGTCGAAAAACCGGTTAGTGGTGAATGGGGAAACGAAGCTGAATCAGAATCAGATGGCATTCCTGTTATTAGGAATACAAATTTTTCAGATGATGGAAGGATTGATTTGCATGATGTAGCATTTCGTGAAATTCCAGACCGAAAGATTGAGAAGAAAAGGCTTAAACCAGGAGATATTATTATAGAGAAATCTGGTGGTAGCAAAAATCAACCCGTTGGTCGCGTGGTATATTTTGATATTGACGATGGTGAAAATTATTTGTTTAGCAACTTTACGAGTGCAATTAGACCAAAGAAAGAAGTAGAGCCAAAGTATGTTCATTATGGATTACTTCATTCTTACATAAGGGGCGGAAGTGAGTTATTTCAAAATAAAACTACAGGTATCCGAAATTTACAACTCAAAAGATATCTTGATAAGGTAAAAATCCCCCTGCCCAGCCTTACCGAGCAGAAAGCCATTGTGGAGAAGCTGGACCGGGCGCAGCGGCTCATCGACATAGACAGGGAAATGCTCGCCAAATACGACGAACTCATCCAAAGCGTGTTTTTGGAGATGTTTGGGGATCCGGTTACCAATCCGAAAGGGTGGGATAAAGTAAAGTTGAAAGAACTAACGAAGATAAATTCTGGCAGCACTCCTTCAAGAAAAAAACCGGAGTATTTTGGTGGGAAAATTCCATGGGTTAAAACAACAGAAGTTAGCGGAAGATATATTTATGAATCTGAAGAAACTATTACTGAATTAGGCTTAAAAGAGTCCAGCTGTAAGTTATATCCAAAGGATACAATTTTGGTAGCTATGTATGGACAAGGTAAGACAAGAGGGAATGTTGGCATGTTAAAGCTGGAAGCAACAACTAACCAAGCTTGTGCGGCTATTTATCCATCTGAAAAATTTAAACCGGACTTTTTATTCAATTACCTAAAGCTTCAATATGATGAACTAAGAGAAATGGGGAGAGGCGGGAATCAGCCGAACTTAAATGTCGGTATGGTAAAGGATTATGAAATTATATTACCTCCCATTGAGATGCAGGATAAGTTTTTAAATATTTCAGAAAGCATTATGAAAGAAAGAGCAGAAAACAAGCTCATTTTAAAAAAATCAGAAGAGTTGTTTTCGTCGTTGGTGCAGGGGGCGTTTGGGTGATTTACCGGGATTAAAATAAAAACCCGTCATTGCGAGGCGCCGTGATGCATAATGCAGGATTGGGATGCAGAACAACGAAGCAATCTCCCGATAGCGAGATCTCAAGTAATGCAGGGAGATCGCTTCGTCGGAAGAAAATGGTGGCCGAGTGCAAGCACCGATACTCCTCGCGATGACCGGGTATTTGAACCATGATTTTCAGGATTGGGGGATTTACCGGGATTAAAATAGAAACCTGTCATTGCGAGGCGCCGTGATGCATAATGCAGGATTGGGATATAGTTCAACGAAGCAATCTCCCGATAGCGAGATCCCAAGTAATGCAGGGAGATCGCGTCGTCGGAAGACAAATTGCTTTAGTTCAAACACCGATACTCCTCGCGATGACCGGGTATTTGAACCATGATTTTCGGGATTGGGGGATTACCGGGATTAAAATAAAAACCCGTCATTGCGAGGCGCCGTGATGCATAATGCAGGATTGGGATATAGTTCAACGAAGCAATCTCCCGATAGCGATATCCCAAGTAATGCAGGGAGATCGCTTCGTCGGAAGACAAATTGCTTTAGTTCAAACACCGATACTCCTCGCGATGACCGGGTATTGGAACCATGATTTTCGGGATTGGGGGATTACCTGGATTAAAATAAAAACCCGTCATTGCGAGGCGCCGTGATGCTTAATGCAGGTTTGGGATGTAGTTCAACGAAGCAATCTCCCGATAGCAGCCTCCCAAGTAGTTCAGGGAGATCGCTTCGTCGGAAGAAAATGGTGGCCGAGTGCAAGCACCGATACTCCTCGCGATGACCGGGTATTTGAACCATGATTTTCAGGATTGGGGGATTACCGGGATTAAAAAATAAAAACCCGTCATTGCGAGGCGCCGTGATGCTTAATGCAGGTTTGGGATGTAGTTCAACGAAGCAATCTCCCGATAGCGAGATCTCAAGTAATGCAGGGAGGTCGCTTCGTCGGAAGAAAATGGTGGCCGAGTGAAAACACCGATACTCCTCGCGATGACCGGGTATTTGAACTATGATTTTCGGGATTGGGTGATTTACCGGGATTAAAATAGAAACCCGTCATTGCGAGGCGCCCGAAATGCTTAATGCAGGATTGGGATATAGTTCAACGAAGCAATCTCCCGATAGCGAGATCCCAAATAGTTCAGTGAGATCGCGTCGTCGGATTACAATATAACTCGACTGTAAGCATTCATTTCTCCTCGCGATGACGATACTATAAATAATCACTGTTTTCTTTACACGTTTCCATTATATGTAAAGAAATTCGGATATTTTTTACATATACTCTTATATGTGTAAAGAATTAACCAAAATGTTATGACATCCGAACCAAAAGAATGGGAATGGAGCCCGCTTCCTCCCAATGTGAATGTGGAAACGCCTGAAGTGCTCAAAAAAGCGCTGGAAGCTCAGCAGTATTTATCTGAGTTAAAGGGGATTTCTCAAACCATTCCGAATCAGGCTATTCTGCTTAATACGCTGCCCATTCAGGAGGCAAGAGATTCCTCCGAAATTGAGAACATTGTTACCACCAGCGATGCCCTTTACAAAGCCGATGTAGAAAAAGAGAAGAGAATAGATCAAACTACAAAGGAGGTACAGAGATACGCCGTTGCCCTAAAAGAAGGCTTTGACCGTATTCAAAAAGGTGGACTTATACGAATTAACGATATCATTGCCATTCAGGAAACCCTGGAAGATAACGATGCGGGCGTACGGGCTTTACCCGGGACAAAACTAACGAATCCTGCTACCGGAGAAGTGGTATTTATTCCGCCTCAACACAAAGAGGTTATCCTAAAAGCCCTCAATAATCTGGAGCAATACATCAATAACGATGAGCTCTCTCCTGTTCATCCGCTTATTAAAATGGCCATCATTCATGTTCAGTTTGAAAGCATCCATCCGTTCTATGATGGGAATGGGAGAACAGGACGGATTATCAACATGCTGTACCTAGTTCAAAAAGGATTGCTGGATATTCCGGTACTGTATCTAAGCAGGTATATCGTACAAAATAAGCCAAAATATTACGAGTTGTTGCAACGCGTAAGAACCCACAATGATTGGGAAAGCTGGATTTTGTATCTGCTTGAAGGGGTTAAACAAACATCCATCGGCACCATTGAAGACATCACCCAGATTCGAGAAGAAATGCTAAGGGCCAAGCATGAAATCAGAAAACAATTCTCTTTTTACAGTCAGGACCTGATCAATCATATTTTCAGGCATCCTTATACCAAAATCAATCACCTGAAAGACGACTTGAGAGTCAGTCGCCCTACCGCTACCAAATATTTAGACGAACTGTCGGAGGCCAATTTTCTAAAAAAAGTAAAACAGGGAAGAGATAATTATTACATTAACAACAATTTGTTGGAAATATTAGTAGATAACAAGTAAAGCATGTCCAATTTTGACTTTCTACATCCCGACTGGCCCGAGTTTATCGATGATGCCCAAGCCGTGGAAAAACTCGTGCATTTTGATCCGCGTGGAGCCTGCGGCCGTGCCCGGCACTTGATCGAGCAGGTGGTACTGTGGATGTACGAACATGACGAAGATTTAGAACTCCCCTACGACACCGGTTTGTATAACATCACCAATGAAATGGGCTTCAAAAAGATCATTGGCTATAAGGTGTATGAGAAGATCAAAGTGATTCGGAAGGTGGGCAACATTGCACTTCACGAAAACAAGCGAGTCACAGAAGACGATGCCTTGCGAGTTTGCCGGGAAGTTTTTCATGTGATGTATTGGCTTTATAGTACGTACACTACCGATGAAGAGCCCAAGCCTGAATTGGAATTTGATCCCAATAAAGTCCCCAAGGTAGAATCGGCTTCCAAAGAATCTCTGGAGCGATTGCAGGAGCTCGAATCCCAAATGGAAGAACGGGCAGATCGCTTGCGGGAATTACAGCAGTCGCTGGAAGAAAAAGACAAAGCTTTAGAGCAGCGCAACCGCGAGATCAAACAGATGCGCTTGCAAACCCGCAAGTACGCTGATAATCACGATTACAACGAGGCGGAGACCCGCGAACTACTGATTGATGTCATGCTTCGGGAATCAGGCTGGGACCCGGCCGAGCGGAACGTCCGCGAGTATGAGGTCTCGGGAATGCCCAACAAATCCGGAACCGGCTATGTGGATTATGTGCTTTGGGATGATAACGGCAAACCCCTTGCCTTGGTGGAAGCCAAGCGAACGACTCGCAGCTATGATGAAGGACAGCATCAGGCCAAGCTGTATGCGGATTGCCTGGAGAAAGAGTTTGACGTTCGCCCGGTCATCTTCATGTCGAACGGTTATGAGATCTGGATCTGGGACGATGAGCAGTACCCTCCGCGAAAAGTTTTAGGATTCTACACGAAAGACAGCCTTCAAAAGCTGTTCTTTCAGCGAGCGAATAAAGAGTCGCTTAAACTGGCGGAGGTCAATAAAAAAATTACAGGACGTTACTATCAGGTAGCCGCTATTCGAAGAGTCGGGGAACGATTCCAGGAGGGGCACCGCCGGGCGTTACTGGTGATGGCCACCGGTACAGGAAAAACCCGTACCGCTATTTCCATCACGGATATGGTGCTTAAAAAGAAATGGGCTAAACGTGTGTTGTTCTTAGCGGATCGCAACGCCTTGGTGAAGCAAGCCTATAAAAATTATGCAGAACACCTCCCCGAAGTTCCCATCGTAAACTTAGTGGAAGAAAAGAATGATGATGCGGCTCGAGTGGTCTTCAGCACCTATCCGACGATGCTAAACCAGATCGAAAACCTGGAAGAAGGAAAGCGAAAGTTTGATCCCGGCCACTTTGATCTCGTGATCATCGATGAGGCTCACCGAAGTGTGTATAATAAATATAAGGCCATCTTCGACTATTTTGACGCCCTGCTGCTGGGGTTAACAGCCACGCCCAAAGAAGATGTTGACCACGACACTTATGATCTATTCAATGCCGAACAAGGAAATCCCACTTATGCATATGGATTAGAAGAGGCGGTGAATGATGGGTTTTTGGTTCCTCCGAAAAAAGTAAAAGTTCTCGGAAATCTTTTAACGCATGGTGTTACCTACTCTGAACTATCCGAAGAAGAGAAAAAGGTGTATGATGATCTCATCAGAGATACCGATCTAGAAACCGGTCCGGGATATGTAGATCCCCAGAAATTAAATGCATTCCTGTTCAATGAGGATACGGTTGAGAAAGTTCTTACTCAGCTCATGGAGTATGGAATCAAGGTAGAAGGTGGTGACCGACTTGGAGACACCATCATTTTTGCTAAGAATCAGCGACATGCAAAGTTTATCCGCGAGACTTTTGATAAAATCTATCCTGCTTATGCAGGAAAACTTGCCAAAGTAATTCACAATAAGGTAGAATATGCTCAGGATTTAATTGAGGATTTCTGTTTCCCTAAGAAAATGCCTGTCATTGCCATATCGGTGGATATGATGGATACGGGAATAGATGCACCTGACTGTGTAAACCTGGTCTTTTTTAAACCGGTTCGTTCCAAGGCAAAGTTCAATCAGATGATTGGTCGTGGTACCCGTTTGCGTCCTGATCTGTTTGGCCCCGGTGAGGATAAGCAGCACTTTCTGATTTTCGATTACTGTGGCAACTTCGAGTTCTTTGAGGAAAATCCAGAAGGATATGAGACCACTTCCAGCGCTTCGATAACAGCACGCATTTTTGAACAACGATTGAGTCTGACTTCTAAGCTGACCAACGAACCGTACAATCAGGATGAAGTATTGCAGGAGTACCGGACCGAATTATTGAATCTACTTCATCAGCAGGTTTCAAACCTTGATCATCAAAGTATTCAGGTCAGGCCGCACTTAAAGCTAGTGCATAAACTAGAAGAGCGATCGGTTTGGGAGCATCTACAGTCCAATGAACGCAATGAAATTGTACGAAAGCTGGCTGAGGTTATCCCTCCTAATTTGAACGAAGATGAAAGGACTCGTCGATATGATTTGTTGATGCTCAATTTACAACATCAGGTGTTAGACGGAGTGCTGGAGAAAAGTAATCTCAAAGAAAACGCCATTCGCATTGCGGAGATATTGTTTAACAAAAAGCATATACCGGCAGTAAAGAATGTGTTGCCTTCGGTTCAACAATCCATGAGTGAAGAATTTTGGGAGTCGCCCCACCCTTCTGAGATGGATGAGATCAGAGCCAATCTAAGAGAGCTAATGCATTTGATCGATACGAAAGATAAAACCATTGCATTTACGGATTTTGAAGATGAATTATCCGATCCGGAATTTGAAGAAGGGATGGTAGGTGAGTCTGCAATTAATAAAGATCGGTACCTGAGAAAGATCCGGAAGTTCATCGAAGAACACAGCAATCATTTGATCATTGAGAAAATCCGGAAAGCGAAACCGCTCACGGATAAAGACCTTGAAACCCTGGAGCAGTTTCTTTTGGAGTCCGATCCAAGCATTAGTTCCGAGGAATTTCATGAGCTCGTGGGTAAGAATTTAAAGATAGTCGAGTTTGTACGATCTGTTTCAGGGCTGGATCGAGAAGCCGTGGTCAAAGAATTCGATCAATTCCTGCAAAGCAATCAGCTCAGTTCAAATCAAATACAGTTTATTGAGCAGATGATTGAATTCTACACCGAAAAAGGCCACCTGGATGTTGCCAACCTCTACGAACCACCGTTCGACTTTATTGATGAAGACGGATTAGATGGGGTCTTTGATAACAATGCCAAAGTCATTGATCTGCTGGTTGAGAAGGTTAGAAGCTTGAATGAGATCAAGGTAGGGTGAATACAATTTCCCCAATGAAACCTCATCACCAGCTCATCTGTTGTAGCTTTTAGCGAATTCGAATACATCAACAGAGAAAAAATTTATGAGTACAGCAACCGAGGAGATTGCAGAAGAGAAAGTACAGGAAACGGATGAAGCCAAAGAGATTATGGCTTCCGGCGAAGATGTAGGGCTCAGAGTTTGGAGGAATGAAGAGCCGGGTATCAACAAAGAAACGCACAGCAGTCCGTATGAAACCGTGGGCTATGTGCTGAAAGGAAAGGCCGAACTGCATTTGGAGGATCAGATTGTAGAACTCACCGAAGGGAATTCATATCTCGTTCCCAAGGATGTTGAACACACCTATAAGATTATCGAAACCTTTTCCGCTGTGGAAGCTACCTCGCCTCCGGCACATCTAATTGAAACGTAATTTCGTTCTTAATACCCAGCCGCCTGTCCGTCTACCCGTGATTCGGAAGCGCCATAATAAACACCCGTTTCAAGGTCGCGCATGATGGCCTGGAATCTTCCGAAGAAGCTGTGCCCAATTTGAACATCATGCCCCATAGCTTCCAGGTCGCGAACCACCTGGTAATCAATGGAGGATTCGATACTTACCATTCCTACATCCGTCAGCGTTTCGTCCATTCCATCTGTGGGTTGAGATGATCCGGAGTGTTCCCAGCGCAGGGCGTCTCCCGCCTGTTGCATATTCATGCCGAAGTCAATCACATTGGTGATCAGGCTGACATGCCCCATCGGCTGATAGGCTCCGCCCATATTCCCGATGGTCATAAACGGCTCGCCATCTTTCATAACAAAGCCCGGGATGATGGTATGAAAAGGACGTTTCCCGGGTTCGTAAACATTGGGGTGATTTGGATCGAGTGAAAATAACTCGCCTCTGTTCTGGAAGCTGAATCCGGTTCCGGGAACGACAAATCCTGTTCCCATTCCCCGGAAATTACTTTGAATCAGGGAGACCATGTTGCCGTGCTTGTCGGCTGTGGTGAGATAAATGGTATCGCCGTCTTCGAGAACATCCACGCCGGTAGTGAGGTCTTCGCGGGCTTCATCACCAATCAGTTTTCGGCGCTCGGCCGCATATTCTTTGGATAATAATTTTTCATAAGGGACATCATAAAAAGAAGGATCTGCGTAATGCTTCGCCCGATCTTCAAAAGCCAGCTTTTTTGCTTCAATAAAGAGGTGATAAGTTTCGGCTGTGGCAAACCCGGTCTTTGAAAGATCAAAGCCTTCCAGAATATTGAGCATCTGAAGTACCGCCGTCCCTTGTACATTTCCGCCTACCTGATATACATCGTAGCCCCGATAGTTGACGGTTTGGGGTTCCACCCATTCTGATTCATGCTTGTCAAAATCTTCGTAGCGAAGGTAGCCTCCGTTTTCTTTCATCCAGCTGTCGATCTTTTCAGCAATTTCACCCCGGTAAAAAGCATCCCGACCCTCGCTGGCCAGAAGTCGGAAGGTGTTCCCTAAATCAGGATTTTTAAAGATTTCTCCTTTATTCGGACCACGCCCATCAAAGGTAAAAGTCTCTTTAAAGGCCCCGGGCTGCCGGCTTAAATAAGGAGCACTTCGGCGCCAGCTTGCGGAAATGGCTTCACTCACAGGAAACCCATTTTCCGCATACCATATGGGTTCTTCAAGAATATCTTCCATCGGCGTTGAGCCAAAACGCTCATGCATGGTGAACCATCCATCCACAGCTCCGGGCACTGAAACCGAAAGAAGATCGTAGGGAGGGATGCCATCTTCGCCTTTCTCTTCCAGTATTTCCATCAGGCGGTCGTAGGAAAGGCCGCGGGGTGAACGGCCGCTGGCATTCAGGGCATACAATTTTCCGCTTTCCTCATGCCAGATAATGGCAAAGAGGTCGCCCCCGATTCCATTTCCGGTGGGTTCCATTAAACCCATGGCCGCATTGGCTGCAATAGCCGCATCAATGGCATTTCCTCCGTTTTTTAAAACCTGGAGTCCCACCTGCGTTGCCAGGGGCTGACTGGTAGCTACCATCCCGCGCTGTGCAATAACCTCGGAGCGGGTTGATATCATGTTACCAGCTTCGCGATCAATTTGTGCGACAGCGTGTTTAACAGGAAGAGCAGATAGAATGAATAGTAAAAGAATCGAAGAGCGTAAAACGGATTTCATATATAACCTGATTATTTTAAATAAAGAGGATTATACAATCGGAAATCGCCTTTTACAATAAAAAAGCCCCAAACCGTTGATGCGATTCGGGGCTTACTTTTTTTGTTTCCTCTTTTAAGGAGTAATAATCAGTTTACCGCGGGTATGTAAAGACTGTATTTTTTCGAGTGCTTCGCCGGCTTCTTCCAAGGAAAAGGTCTCAGTGACGGGTACAGAAATCTTGCCACTGTCAGCCAGTACAGCAATGTGTTCGAGTTGTTCCGCATTCGGTTCCACGAATACATATTTGAAGTCAATATCATCGCTGATATCGGGCTTGCTGTTGGTGATAGAAACCACTTTTCCGCCTTCTTTTAATACTCCGGCTTCCATTACTTGCGCAAAGGAATCTCCCCGTGAGCAATGGAAAATTAAATCCACACCATCAGGTTGAGCTTCTTTAACAGCTTCGCCAACATGATTTTCGTTATAGTCGATGGTTATGTCAGCACCGAGTTCTTTCATGTAGTCATGATTTTTTTCGCTTGCCACACCAATTACCTTGGCGCCGACTGATTTCGCTAACTGTATGGCGAGCGTCCCAACTCCACCGGAAGAACCTAAAATGAGCAGGGTTTGACCTTTTTTAAGCTCTCCAAAATCAAAAATAGACTGATAAGCTGTTAATCCAACTAAAGGGATTCCGCCTGCTTCTTCTGCAGACACATTTGTCGGTCGTTCTGCGAGATAAGATTCCGGCAAGCTGATATATTCGGCAAAAGTACCATGCTGGATTTTAGGCCGGCGTGCATACGCGTATACTTCATCACCGGGGCTAAATCGGCTCACTGAGTGACCAACTTCTTCAACCACTCCTGCTACATCCCAACCGGGGATAAGAGGGAATTCTCCGGGAATGGCATCTTTAAGCATTCCGCCAACAATGGCTCCATCCACGGGGTTAACTCCGGCTGCCTGAATTTTAACCAGGACTTCGCCTTCTCCGGCTTCTGGTTTTTCTAGTTTTCCTGTTTTTATGGTACTGGAATCTCCATACTGCTCAATAAAGGCAGCGTTCATTTGGTTACTCATATCTTTTGTTTTGATGAATGTCTTTTTATTTCTTCCTGCAAAACAAAGGTGTGAAAAAGTGCATTCCAAAAAAGTGGAATGAATCAGTGTGATTGCATGGGGTAAGTTCTTAGCCAATTCCATATTTTTGAGCCATGCAAAAAGAACTACAGATCCGCGTTCTGCCCGAAGTGGCAGGTGAGCCTCATTTACTTGAAGAATATATCATTGACAAAGAAGGCCTGGCATCCGAAGATCTTCGTTATGTGGAAGTCTTGCGCCGATCCATTGATGCCCGTGCCCGGCAGGCGTACTATAATCTGAAAGTCCGGCTCTATATTAATGAGGAATTTGAGTCCGAAGAAATCACGTTGCCCGATTATCCGAATGTCAGTAATGCGGAAGAGGTAATTATCATCGGGGCGGGGCCAGCCGGATTGTTTGCAGCTCTTGAATTGATGGAACAAGGATTGAAGCCGGTCATTTTAGAGCGTGGTAAAAATGCCAAAGACCGTATCCAGGATCTGAAGGGAATCAATGTACAGCATGTCGTAAATGAAGATTCTAACTATTGTTTTGGGGAAGGAGGAGCCGGTACTTATTCAGACGGAAAGCTTTATACCCGTTCAAAGAAGCGGGGTGATGTTCAAAAGGTGCTGGAGTTGTTGGTTGGTTTTGGAGCAGTAAAGAATATCCTGGTGGAAGCTCATCCCCACATCGGGACTAATAAACTTCCCAAAATCATCGCTAACATGAGGGAGTGTATTCTTCAGCATGGAGGTGAGATTCATTTTAATACCCGTGTAACCGATCTTATTACGGATTCCTCTTCTATAAGGGGAGTGGAAGCCAGGGATGGTGAAAAGTTTTACGCAAAAAAGGTGATTCTGGCAACGGGTCACTCTGCAAGGGATATTTTTGAGTTGCTGCATCGTAAAGGGATTGAGATTCAGCTGAAGCCGCTGGCTATTGGTGTTCGAGTGGAGCATCCGCAGTCGCTGGTCGATTCCATTCAGTATAATTGTGAAACCCGGGGAGACTATCTTCCACCTGCCGCTTATAGTATTGTGAAACAAGTGGATGATCGAGGGGTGTATTCGTTTTGTATGTGTCCCGGAGGTGTGATTGCTCCCTGCGCCACTTCACCCAGAGAGATCGTTACAAATGGATGGTCTTCATCACGGCGGGCTCGTTCAACGGCAAACTCGGGAGTAGTAGTTGAATTGAAGCCGGAAGATTTCAAGTCTTTTGAGAAATACGGTCCCCTGGCAGCCATGGAATTTCAGCGAGCTATTGAACAAAAAGCGTGGAAAGCAGGTGGTGAAACTCAAACAGCCCCGGCGCAGCGATTACGGGATTTCATCAAAAGCGATGTCTCCAAAGATCTGCCCAATACGTCTTATGCTCCCGGAATTACCTCCGTTGAACTGGGTTCTATTTTGCCTTCATTTATTCACAAAACGCTGAAAGAAGGATTTCTTCAATTCGAAAAAAGCATGCGTGGCTATTTAACCAATGATGCGGTTGTGCATGCCCCGGAAACCCGAACATCCAGCCCGGTTAAAATTCCCCGGGACCGGGAAACACTGGAGCATGTGCAGATCGCCGGATTATATCCCTGTGGAGAAGGGGCAGGTTATGCGGGAGGCATTGTTTCCGCAGCTATGGATGGGATGAGATGTGCCAAGCAGATCAAGCTAAGAAGCACGGAATGAAAAACTGCGAACCACTTTCCAGTTTTCGCCGGTGTGTTTTAAGAGGTATAAATCCTTTGCGGTAAAGGATGCATCAAAAGTTCGGTCCTGAAATTCCTTCCAGGCTTTATGAAAGTTGGATTTGGTGAGGTCTTTGAAGGCCAGAGTGAGGTGAGGGTGATAGGGGCGCTTATCATAGTTATAATTAAACAGCTCTGAGTTTTTACGCGCCAGCTCTTCCAGTTTTTCTTGCACTTTCATCAGTTTTGGGCTTTTCTCCACATCGATAAAAATCACGCGGGGCGGAAAGGTAGAGAAGTCGTTAAACTGGATTTCAAAAGGTTTAAAAGCTTGAGAAAAAACATCGAGCAGGGAATCCAGTTTGTCTTCGTTTTCATCCTCCAGCCGGAAGGGACTCAGAAGTGTTATATGCGGCGGGGCATTCAGCGAATGTGAGCTGTTAAACTTCTCTTTCACTTCCAGCTTTAGTTTCTGTACTTCATCCTTTAGCGGACTTGGTGGAATAAGTGCTATGAAGTAGAGGTAGTTCGCCATATTGAGTTAATGATAAGTAAAGAAAGTCGTCATGCTGAATTTATTTCAGCATCTTTTTAAGGCTTACCAAGCTTTTTCAGATCCTGAAACAAGTTCAGAATGACAGCAGGGTGTGGGAGTAAATATTTTTAAACCTTACCCTCAAATCTCAATTTTATTCATCCGTTCTTTTATCTGCTCATTGCCCAAATTTCCGATACTGCCTTCATGAGTATGATTCAATTCAGTCGGAGGTTCAAAAATACCGTCTTCAATTTGTTGAGCTACTTGTTGATATGCATCCCGGAAAGGCACGCCATCTTTTACTAACTCATTGACGGCTTCCACAGAGAAGATGAGTTTGTATTTTGGATCGTCTAAAATTTTATCATTTACCTTCATTTGTCCGGCCGCGTATTCGGTAATGAATAAACAGCTTTTTAATTCTTCGATGGCGGGAAACAGCTGCTCTTTCAAAATCTGGAAATCGCGGTGGTAGCCGGAAGTCAGATTCGTGGTAGCCATCATAATTTGGTTGGGTAGTGTTTTCAGTGCATTGGTTTTAGCGCGGATCAGCTCAAATACATCCGGATTCTTTTTGTGGGGCATGATGCTGGAGCCAGTGGTGAGTTCATCCGGCAGCTTCAAAAACTGAAAGTTCTGGCTGTTGTAGAGACACACATCAGCAGCCAGTTTGTTGAGGGTTCCGGCAAGTCCGGCCATGGCAAAAGACAAAGTTTGTTCGGTTTTACCCCTTCCCATTTGGGCATAGACTGAATTCACATTCAGTCCTTCAAAACCCAGAAGCTCTGCTGTCATTTTTCGGTTTAGCGGGAAGGAAGAACCATAGCCTGCTGCCGATCCCAGCGGATTTCGATTGATGATATGATAAGCAGATTCCAGTAGTACCAAATCATCCACCAGGCTTTCAGCATAAGCCCCGAACCACATCCCAAAACTGGAGGGCATGGCGGCCTGGGTATGGGTATATCCCGGAAGAAGCACTTCTTTGGTAGCTTCACTTTGATCAATCAGCGTGTTGAATAATTTTTTTGAAAGCCCGGCAATTTCTTTGATTTGATCACGGAGATAAAGGCGAATATCCACCAGCACCTGATCGTTTCGGGAACGACCGGAATGTACTTTCTTGCCTATATCGCCAAGCTCTTTTGTAAGCATCAGTTCAATTTGGGAATGTACATCTTCCACGCCCTCTTCAATTTCAAAATCGCCGGGTTCAATAACCTCCTCAAGAATTCTGTTCAGCTCTTTGGTCAGGATTTCAAGCTCTCCTTTCTCCAGCAGTCCAACCGATTCGAGCATGGTAATATGAGCGATGGTGCCCTGCACGTCATACTTAGCAAGTTCAAGGTCAAGTTCCCTGTCTTTACCCACCGTGAATTTCTCGATGAAAGCATCAGTTTCAATGCCCTTTTCCCAAAGTTTCTTGTTACTCATAATTGTTGATTTTTAATTTGCCACGAAAGCTCTAAAACACGGATGACGTGGATTCTGCAGATCATCACAGATACAAAGTAAATTAGCGACTACCCGCAAAATCGATGTTATCCGCGTTCCAATTCCAATCCATCCAAAAGCTCAATATAAGTTTTAATGCCGTCGCGAATTTCATCCAGATGAATAAACTCATCGGCCGTGTGAGAACGACGGGTATCGCCAGGTCCTATTTTTACGCTGTTGAACGGCATGTGAACCTGATCCGACATCGTCTTGGATCCATAGGTTCTGATGTTCAACTCGTTCGCTTTTTTCACGATAGAATGATTCAAATCGATACCCGATGCATTTAAATTCAGTGATCGCGGATTCACATCACAGTCCACATATTTGCGGATAATATCGACCACTTCCTGATTGGTGTAACATTCATTGGGACGGACATCTACCACAAACCGGCATTCATCCGGCACCACGTTGTGCTGACTTCCTGCCTCGATTTGAGTGACCGTCATGTTTATGGATCCCAACACCTCCGATACCTGATCGAACTCAAATGCGCGGAACCACTCGATATCTTTCATTGCTTTGTAAAGAGCATTTATCCCTTCAGCCCGTGCGGCATGTCCGCTTTCGCCATGACTTACGCAATCCAGCACAATGAGTCCGCGTTCGGCGATGGCAAGATCCATAGAAGTGGGTTCGCCCACAACAGCAAAATCAATTTTGGTGAGTTCAGGAAGGACAATGGGAACACCTTTTTTTCCTGAAGTTTCCTCTTCCGCAGAAGCCAGGAAAACCAGATTGTACGGCTGCTTTTTTTGAGCGAGATAGACAAATGTGGCGAGCAGGCTTACGAGTGGTCCGCCCGCATCATTACTTCCCAAACCAAAAAGCTTTTCATCTTCCAGCGTTGGGGAAAACGGGTCTTTCCTCCACTTGGAAGAAGCCCTTACTGTGTCGTGATGAGAGTTCAGCATGAGGGTTGGTTTGTTGGGATCGACCGCTCCTGACCAGCCCCAAATATTGTTCCCCTTACGCAGTGGCTCAAATCCAAATTCTTTCATCACTCCAGAAATTAAATCCGCAGTTTGGTCTTCTTCGCCACTGTACGATTGGGTGGAAATCAGCTTTTTCAGCAGCTCTATGGCTTGTTCGCTAAGTTGGTTGATGTCTTTCATATTCAAGTTTCATTTGTCATTCCGGTCAAACGTAGTGTAGAACCGGAATCTCCCTGAATAGCATCTAAGTTTGATTCTGGAGATCCCGGATCGAGTCCGTAATGACTGGTTTTATATTTTTCTTTGATCATCTGCTTAACCTGTGTCATCCGCATTCCATCATCTTGTTAATTTAGTCCCGGAGCTGGTTTCTGCTACGGCTCCAAAACTTCGGATGCTTACGTTTTTGACTCCACTTTTAAGCGCTGAGAAACCTAAATCCAGTTTGGGAATCATACCATCTGTTATTGCGCCGCTGTCTTTTAAATATCGGTATAGCAGCAGGTTCATTTCGGTCACAACCTGCCCTTTATTCATTACGCCGTCTTGTTCAAAACAAAGCATAAGTTCCGTTTTAAAATCGCTACTGAGAGCAGATGCCACCGAAGAGGCAATCGTGTCGGCATTGGTATTAAGCATATTACCGTTGCCATCGTGCGTGAGTGGAGCCAGAACCGGAATTGCGTTCTCGTTCAAAAATTGTGTCAGCCATTTGGTGTTCACTGATTCTATATCGCCCACCCAGCCAAAATTTATGGGTTCGGGATTCCGTTTTTTTGCGGGGATGATGTTCAGGTCAGCACCGGAAAGTCCAATGGCGTTAGTATCCAAGGCCTGCAGTTTTGCTACAATTTTTTTATTCACCAGTCCGCCATACACCATGGTGATGACTTCCAGCGTTTCTGCATCGGTAATGCGGCGGCCATCAATCATATTTGGTTTGATGCCGAGCCGCACGCCCATCCTGGAGGCAATAGACCCTCCACCATGAACCAGCACCTTCGGCTCTTTGACAGACACAAAAGCGTGCAGAAAAGTATCCAGTTTTTGCTCGTCATCAATGACCTTTCCCCCAATTTTAATGACTTTCACGGGTTTCATTTTAACTCCTTTAGAATGTGCTGCAGAACTACCTGCATCGAATAAATTCGGTTGGCAGCTTGGGGAATGATCAGACTATTTTCACTGTCAACTACGTCATCCTCAGCAATCACATTTCGGCGAAGCGGAAGGCAGTGCATGAACTTTGCGTTGTTGGTAAGTTTCATTTTGTTAGCGGTCACCATCCAATCCGGATTCTGAGAAAGGATTTTTCCATACTGTGAATAACTGCTCCAGTTTTTGGCATACACAAAGTCTGCACCCTCAAAAGCTTTTTTCTGATTGTATTCGACGCTAGCATTTCCAACCGCTTCACCCACTAACTCATAACCTTGAGGATGAGTGATAGTCAGGTCGAAACCTGCGGCCTGCATCC
This sequence comes from Gracilimonas sp., assembly GCF_040218225.1. NCBI lineage: Bacteria > Pseudomonadati > Balneolota > Balneolia > Balneolales > Balneolaceae > Gracilimonas > Gracilimonas sp. Next base: position 207,066 of record NZ_JAVJQO010000004.1, on the reverse strand, counting down.
ATTTCGAAAATGAGTTAGCCACCGCCTGTGGAAGTGCCCTGGGGTGAGGAGCCCAGGTTAATACAACCTTCGGTTTTTCTACAGTCTTATGTTCTTCAATGGTGATAAGATCAGCCAGTGCCTGTAATGGGTGTCCGGTTCCAGACTCCATATTGATAACCGGGGCCGGGCAGTATTTTTTAAACGATTCCATCACCTGTTCACTGTAATCTTCCTCCCGGTTTTCCAGTTTGGCAAAAGCACGTATGGCTACAATATCAAAATAAGAGCCGATCACAGCTGCGGCTTCCTTGATGTGTTCAGCTTTATCTGAATCCATTTTTACGCCATCTGCAAATTCAAGCTGCCAACCCTGACTGCCAACATCCAGAACTGCCGTGTTCAAGTCAAGGTTGAAAGCCGCTTTCTGAGAACTGAGTCGTGTTCGCAGGCTGGGGTTCAGGAAGATCAGGCACATAGACTTATCCAGTCCAAGGTCTTTATACACATGCGGGTTCTTCTTGATTTCCAGCGCGTCTTTTACAAGCTCCGGGAGGTTTTCTACATCATTAATGGACAGGAATGATTTCATTGATCGGTATTATTAAAAGTTAAAAGTCCGGTCATCGCGAGGAGTTTTACTGTATGATTATGGTCATGGAGCCTTCCGACGTGGCGATCTTCACGATTTCCTTCAGTTGTTTTACTCAGGGAGATTGCTTCGTCGTTTGAATGATCATTCCTTTCTCCAAAGGCAAGGGCTCCTAGCAATGACTTGGCGTTCAAATCTGTCATTTCAGAACCTCCTTCAGGGCCGTAATTAATTCGTCGCATTCTTCTTTCCCGATGCTAAGCGGAGGGAGCAAGCGCAATACATTTTTATTGGAAGAGGAACCCGTAAAAATATGATGCTCGTAGAGTAATTTTTTTCGCCATTCGGCTACCGGCTGGTTAAACTCTGCGCCAATCATCAACCCAAAACCACGGACTTCCTGCACTTTTGGAAGTTTCTCTAATTTCTCTTTCAGATAGGAGCCGAGTTGTACCGCCTTCTGCATCAGGTTGTCCTGCTCCAGAACTTCAAGCACTGCAAGAGAAGCTGCGCAGGCCAGGTGATTGCCTCCAAAGGTGGTTCCCAGCATCCCGAATGATGCTTCAAACCTGGGGTGGATCAGCACGCCGCCAACCGGAAATCCGTTACCCATGCCTTTGGCCATCGAAATGATATCCGGCTCAATCCCGAATAACTGATGTGCAAAGAACTTGCCGGTTCGCCCAAATCCGGATTGTACTTCATCTAAAATTAAAACGGTAGCGGTCTCATCGCAGAGCGTTCGCAAGTGTTGGAAGAATTCCGGTGAAGGTGTTTCAATCCCGCCTACTCCCTGAATCCCTTCAATGATCACCGAGCTTATATCTTCTTGTTTTAGGGCTTTTTCAACGCCTTCAAAATCATTCAATTCAAAGCGAAGAACTTCCGCACCTTCGTTCACCGGAAATACGATATTGGGATTATCCGTAACTGCAACGGCAAGCGAAGTTCTCCCATGGAAAGCCCCTTTGAAGGCCAAAATCTTCTTTCGTCCATTATGAGCGGAGGCAACTTTCAGGGCATTTTCATTGGCTTCAGCTCCGGAATTACATAAGAATAAATTCCAGTCGTCGTAACCAGAAAGCTTGCCCAGCTTTTTGGCGAGTTCTTGCTGAATGCCAATAGGTACGGAATTGGAATAAAAGCCAATATCATTGAGCTGGGCATTTACCCGATCTACATAGTGCGGATGTGCATGTCCGATTGAAATGACGGCATGCCCGCCATAGAAATCGAGGTATTTTTGTCCGGTAGCATCATACACAAAATTACCTTTGGCCTTCACGGGCTCAACATCAAAAAGCGGATATACTTGAAATAGGTTCATTGCGTAATGGTGTTGATTTTTTCGTAGGAGGCGAGCAACCCTTTAATGACGGCCGAACTCAGTCCCTGGTGTTCCATCTCGTTCAGCCCGGCAATGGTACAGCCTTGTGGAGTGGTCACTTTGTCGATTTCAGTTTCTGGGTGATTGTGGCCTTCCACTAATAGTGAAGCAGCTCCGCGGGCGGTTTGCATGGCAATTTTCTGGGCTTCTTCAGCGTGAAAACCAAGCTGAATTCCACCCTGAGTTGCAGCACGAATGTATCGAAGGAAAAAAGCAATGCCGCTGGCCGCTAAAACCGTAGCTGCTTTCATCAGGTTTTCGTCGATGATAAGCGCTTCACCCAATGCCTCGAATAAAGTCTTCACTTCCTGGAGTTGTCCATTGGATACATTCTTGCCACACATACAGGTCATTGATTCCTGTATGGCTGTGGCAGTGTTTGGCATGGCCCGGATGATGGGCATTTCCGCTTCCAGATGCTGTTCAATGGTACTGATTTCTACACCGGTGATGGTGGAGATAAGCACATGTTTTTCAGAATCCAGCACAGTGTTTATTTCTTCCAGGACAGCCGGCAATTGCTTGGGTTGAACGCAAAGGAAGATATATTCAGCATGCTGAACAGCCTCCTTGTTATCTGAAGTCAACCTGAATTTCTGTGATTTCAGATGATCCAGTTTTTCCAGATGGCGCCGGGTCAGGTACATATTCTTTGGCTTGGCCAGTTTTGCTCCGGCAATCCCCTTGGCAATAGCTATTCCCAGGTTTCCAGCTCCTATGATCGCGATGTCGTGTTTTTTAGCCATGGTTAAAATGCAGTTGATTTTAGATTGAGTCCGGCGGTTTCATCCAGTCCGAACATTAAATTCATATTTTGTACAGCCTGGCCAGAAGCACCTTTTGTCAGGTTGTCAATCACACCCGTGATTAATATTTGTCCGTCTTCTTTTTGAATGTGAATCTGGGCTTTATTGGTGCCTAAAACCCTTTTTATATCAGGAGAAGAATCTGTCACTGTTACAAAAGGATGCTCGCTGTAATATTCTTTGTAAAGTCTTTCTATCTCATGTGCTGATGGGTCCAGCTCAACATAACAGGCGGCCAGGATTCCGCGGGTAAAAGCCCCCCGCATGGGAATAAAGTGAACCGGTTGATTAAATTCATTCTGAAGCTGCTCCAAACTCTGTTTGATTTCTCCCAGATGCTGATGCTTCAACGGTTTGTAGATGGAGGCGTTATTACTTCTCCAGCTGAAATGCGTAGTGTCGGTTGGATTTTGTCCGGCGCCTGTACTTCCGGTGATGGCGGTTACATGAACCGGTTTGTTCAGTAGGTTTTTAGCTGCCAGCGGAAGCAGGATCAGCTGAATACAAGTCGCAAAACATCCGGGATTAGCAATGTGATTTGCTTCTTTAATTTTATTACGGTTTAATTCGGGCAATCCGTACACAAAATTATGCTCACCTTTGATACGGTAGTCTGAGCTTAAATCAATAATTTTCGCTGATGCAGGTATTCCATTTCCCTCAACAACTGCTTTTGATTTGCCATGTCCAGAACACAGAAAAACCACATCCACATCCTTTGACAATTCAGTATCAAATTTGAGGCTTGTTTCTCCTTCCAGGTCAGGATGGGCTGCATATAAAAACTCCCCGCCATGACTTCGGCTCACCACGCTTTCAATTTCCACTTCAGGGTGATGAAGTAAAATGCGAATCAGTTCACCGGCCGTATACCCGGCTCCGCCTATAATGCCTGCTTTAATCATGGTTCTGTATTTTTTGTTGGATAAGCATGGAGTTAGCTAAAATTTTTGTGAATCCTTTTACGTCTTCGCCACTCCAGGCGTTGTTCATTTCTCCATATTGACCTGCTTTACTACCCATAAGGTCATTTTCTGATTCAATACCTTCCAGCTCAAATCGTTTGGATTCTAGTTTTATAAATACTTTGCCAGACACTGTTTTTTGAGTGTCTTCCAGAAAGGTTTCAATATTGCGCATTACCGGATCGAGGTACTGACCTTCGTGCATCAGCATTCCGTACCATTCGGACAACTGATCTTTCCAGTAGAGCTGCCATTTGCCAAGGGTATGCTTCTCCAGTAGCTGGTGCGATTTAATGATGATCATCGGTGCGGCTGCTTCAAAACCAACACGGCCTTTAATGCCAATGATGGTATCACCTACATGAATATCTCTTCCAATTCCATATGGAGCGGCGAGTTCGTTTAATCGTTTAATCGTTGAAACGGAGTCCATTTGCTCGCCATTAATTCCAATGGGTTCTCCATTCTTGAATTCCAGTTCAACCAATAACGAATCACCATTAATGACCTCTGTTGGCCATGCTTCGTCAGGCAAAGCCTTGTGAGATGTCAGCGTTTCAGCTCCGCCCACCGAAGTTCCCCAAAGCCCTTTGTTGATGGAATATTTGGCTTTCGCCCATTCCTGTTCAACACCATGAGATTTTAGGTACTCCACTTCTTCCTCACGACTCAGTTTTTGATCTCTGATAGGAGTGATGATTTCGATATCCGGAGCTATCACCTGAAACACCAGGTCAAAACGAACCTGATCATTTCCTGCGCCGGTGCTTCCATGAGCGATGGCATCCGCCCCGATTTCTTTGGCGTACTCAGCAATAGCCACCGCCTGAAATACCCGTTCAGCACTTACCGAAAGTGGATAAGTGTGATTTTTTAAGACGTTGCCGAAGATGAGGTATTTGATGCCTTTTTGGTAGAATTCTTCTTCTACATTTAGCATTATGTGGTTTTCGACGCCTAGATTTTTGGCTTTTTCAGCCAGTGCATTTTCTTCGGATTTATCAAAGCCACCGGTATTTACAGCTGCGGTACACACTTCATAGCCCTGATCTTTAGCCAGCCAGATAGCACAATAGCTGGTGTCGAGTCCGCCACTAAAGGCGAGTAAGACTTTTTTCTTTTTATTCATGGTCAATTAAAAGTTGAATTAATGCGTCGTCGCGAAGAGTGAAAATGGTTAAATAAATTCTACTGTAAGCCGACGAAGCGATCTCCATAATTCGATATTCCAGGTTTTTCATGGAGATTGCCACAGGATTTGCTTTCTTCGGCCGCTGAATCCTTCGCAATGACAATTATGTTTAGAGTTAATTTCAAAAAAACAGGTTTATGGGGTTAATAAACTTCAGGAATTTGGCCGACTTCAGCCGCACCCACCGATAATACTTGGCGATATTTTTCTCCCGCTCGGCTTTAGGCTTCGTGTTTGGGTTTTTAGGATCAAACATCATTCCCGTGCAAAGGCAATTCTTTCGTTCATTTCGGGTAAGGATGTCATAGTTAGGACAGCTTTGACAACCATTCCAGAATGTGTCGTCCTGGGTAAGTTCTGAAAAAGTGACCGGGCGATATCCCAGGTCGGAGTTAATTTTCATCACCGGGAGGCTGGTGGTTATCCCAAATAATTTTGACTCCGGGTATTTCTTTCGGGAAAGTTCAAAAGCTTTGGATTTAATTTTCTTTGCTATTCCCTGTCCACGGTAATCCGGGTTTACAATCAGGCCCGAGTTGGCCACATACTTCTTGTTTTCCCAAATCTCGATGTAACAAAAACCGACCAGTGTTTTGTTATCGAGGGCTATAACAGAATTTCCATTTCTGATTTTCTTTTTGATGTATTCAGGATCACGCTTTGCAATACCAGTGCCGCGTTTGTGTGCGGCCTCTTCAATCATAATACAGATTTCATCTGCATAAGAAGTGTGATGCTCTGAAGCGATATAAATGTAAACAGACATGTGCGTAAGTGAGTAGAGTGAATAAACTTCTGTTCTGGTAGAAGTTATGAGTTAGGATCGTGCGGTTGTAAAGATGAGAACTGCTATAAAGCAGTTATATAAATATGACTACCGCCGTCGCGGAATTCGCCGGAGTGGAGTAAAGTTGATCCTATGTGCACATAAAATTTGCATGGCTTGAAAGTAAACAAAGCTGAAGCTTTAAAACAAGCCCCTGCACTAGATTTTAACAATTGGGAACGAAAACACTCCGAACCACCATTTCTAATAATCACTTTTCTATTTATCAAAAGAGAGGCAGCTTCAGGGCTGCATATGTTTAAAAGCCGGATAATCCATCCGGCTTTTTTTATTGATGAAGCAAATGAGCATAAATCACACTTTCCTGTTATACTTAGCGTTGAGATGATTGCAATGAAATATTTTCAAACCACTTTTTTAATAATACTTTTGCTTGGAGCCAGTCCTTTGCTTGCTCAAATTCAGTCTGATGCCGAACTGACTGGAAAGGCAGCCTATATACAGGGATTGGAAGCATTTGAGAATGAGGAATTCGAAACAGCCAGAGACTTATTGCTTGAAGCTTCCAGGAATTTGGAAAACGCATCAGGGGTGAATTATGCCTTAGCCGATACCTACCTTCAGCTGGATGATCTGCCTAACGCTGCACTCTATGGAAAGCAAGCAGCGGAAGCTGAGCCAGCTAATAAATGGTATCGGTTAAAACTGGCACAGATTTACAGGGCAGCGGGCCGGAATCAAGCCACGCTGGATGAACTCAAACTTCTGCTGGATTACCACCCCAATGATTTTGACGCATTATACATGCTGGCTGATACATACAATGACTATGGGGAATTCCTGAAATCAAATGAAATGCTGGATCAGATTCTAAAATTAACCGGACCTGATATTCAGGTTTTGTTGATGAAGTTCAGGAATTACGAATCGTTGGTTGTTCCGGATTCTGCCATAGCTCAACTCGAAAAAGTACGTAAGATCGATCCTGATAATCTGGAAATGCTGAATATGCTGGGAGAATATTATGCTAGAAATGGAGAGATTGATTCCGCAAAAAAAGTATTGGCAGATGCACTTGATCGGAATGCGCGCGATCCTCAATCATTAATTAACCTTGCCGGTATTTACCTCGATGAACAAAAGTGGGACAGTGCCGGCACACTACTTACCAATTTTATTGGTGACCCGCTGATTGAAGCAGTTGATAAAATGAATATCGCCCGTTTTCTATACTCCCGGGTTCAGCAAGATTCACAAAATATACAGTTGAGAATAGAGACAGAACGAGTGCTGGATACCTTAACCGAAAGTGAGTCAGAATATGGACCCGCATTTACATTGGCTGGTGAGTTTTATGCGCAAACGGCTCAACCCGAAAAAGCATTAGAGAAGCTGGAGCGGGCCAATGAATTACTTCCTCAAGATGATATAGCGTGGAGGCAGCGGCTTCAGTTATTAATGGGGCAGCAAAAATATGAGGAAGCCATTGAAGTAGGCCAAAAAGCAGATGAGGTCGTTCCTGATGATGCCTTTGTACAGTTCTTTGTGGGGAGTGCCTATATGCTTAACGACCAGAACAATAAAGCAGAAGAATGGCTTGAAAATGCTGCGCGGGCTCCCGCACGTCGCCCATTTAAGTCAATAGTTTATAGTACCCTGGGTGATGTAAGGGCGAATCTGGAGAAACACGAAGCTTCTGATGAAGCCTATGAACTGGCTCTTCGTTACGATCCCGAAAACGATAATGCGATGAACAATTATGCTTACAATTTATCGGTGCGCGAAGAAAACCTGGAACGAGCTAAAGAATTAGCACTAAAAGCCATTGAAGTAGCACCTGAAAATGCAGCTTACCTGGATACGGTAGGCTGGGTTTATTTCAAGCTTGGTGATTATGACAGAGCCCGCCGTTTTATCGATGCTTCCATTAAAACCGGTGCAGCAAGTGCTGAAGTTCTGGAGCACATGGGCGATGTGGAAGAACAACTTGGCAATATGGAAGAAGCCCGAAAATGGTGGCAGCAAGCTTTAGATAACGATTCAACCCGAACACATTTGCAGGAAAAGATAAATTAGCGTGACATTTCAATCCCCGTTTTCACTTTTAAAATTTTTGGTCATTGGTTTTGTAATCACTTCTTGTACCTCAACAAGAACGGTTACCGAAGGTGACTTTAGTCGAATCAATATCCCTGAAGAAGACATTGTTTCTGAGATTCCGAATTATGAATCGGAGCTTAATGCCATTAAAGGGAAGGGCCGGGCTTTGGTAAGTGAGCCGGGTAACAGCGACCGGGTTACTATTGATTTTGAAGCAAATCGCGCGCTAAGCTTGCTGACATTTCAAAACCGTATTGGTATTGAAGGCGGGCAAATGCTTGTAGACGAAGACTCTATCCTGATTTACAACAAGCTGGACAAGGTTGCTCAAAAAATTTCGATTTATGATGGCCGCATGACCAGCCTGAATGAGCTGGCTTCCATTAATATTCTGGACCTGCTTAACTTTAAGGTTGAGGCAAAAGATATTCAGTCAGTTTGGGAAAGCAATAATTCCTATCAGTTGCGGTTAAAAAACGGAGCTCAGGTTTTTGTGAATAAAGAAGAAGGATGGGTTCAGCAGGTTGATCAAACCTATGAAGGTATGGCACCATATTCACGCATTGTCTATGAAAGTTATGGTGAACTTAATGGATTCACATTACCAAGAAAAATCACGATCTTTAGCGCAGATGGCGATTCACGGGTTGTGTTTTTAGTAAGAAGCCTCGAGGTAAACCCTGGAAAACTTAATCTGGAAATAGACATTCCAAAAGATATTGTAATTCAAAGGATATGAAAGCGAAAAGCTGCATCCGTTTTATTGGAGTTTTGATTTTAACCTTGCTGATGGGGGCGGAGTCATTTGCTCAAACATATCAGGAGAAAAGAGAAGAACTGCTGAAGCGACAGGAAAATACCCGTGCAGAAATCAATGTGTTGGAAGCCCGGATTAAGAATTACCAGCAGCGGGTAAGTCAGGCTGAAGAACGTTTCGATAAGTCATTTGAACAATTTCAGTCATTGAATAACCTTATCGCTCTTCAGGATGATAAAATCAAAAGCCTGCAGGAAGAGCAAAGCCAGATTGAAGCAGAAATTCAGCTCACCGAAAAAGAAATTGAACTCAGGGAACAAGAGCTGGAACAGCTGATCGATAATTATAAGCAGATTATTTTATACGCCTATAAAAATGGCCGGGCAGGAAACCTGGAGCTGCTGTTAACTTCCAGGTCGATCAACCAAATGCTGGTTCGTTCAAATTATTTGCAACGGTTTGAAGAACAAAAGACGAAGCAGGCCAGGCTCATCAAAAAGAACAAACAAGAGCTGGATCAGGTAAAAGACGATTTACAGGATAGTTACAAGAAAAACCAGGTGGTGCTTGGTGAAATCCGCGAAGAGAAAGAAGAATTGGGAGATCAGCGACAGCAGCAGCAGGAAACGGTAGAAAAGATTAAGCAGGAGCGCAGCACATGGCTGGAGGAACTTCGTAAAACCCGCCAGGAAAAAGAGAATCTGGAAAGTACTTTCACGAACCTGATTGCCGAAGAGGAAGACCTGCGGGAAGCTGAAAATGAGCGTTTGAGACGATTGGAAGAAGCACGAAATATTGCCGATGCTGCCCGCCGTGCTGATGAGGTTGAGAAATACTCCCGCCCCATTGTTCGCGAAAATTTTGTGAGCGATGAAGTACTGCTGACTTATGAAAATGCTTTTGCACAGGCCAAGGGCAGCTTACCATGGCCGGTTAACAGCAAAACAGTAGCGAAAAAATTCGGGCGCGTCCGTAATCCTCTCTATGGTACAGTAACCGAGCATCCTGGTATCGATATTGTTGCTGATGCAGCCTCTCCGGTTAAATCGGTTTCGGATGGCTACGTATTTCGTATTCAGCCTTTACCGGGTTATGGGGATGTTGTATTTGTGAAGCATGGCTCCTACTACACTGCTTATGGTAATTTAAGTCGGGTTGATGTGGAAGTGGGAAGTATTCTTGCACGTGGTCAGCAGCTGGGTTTATCAGGAACCAGTCAGTCTGAATTGGGTGAAGTGATCTTTTTCCTGGTACGTCAGGGTAATGAGAACCTGAATCCTGAAAATTGGCTTACCTCAAAATAAACATTCTGGAAAAGTTCAGGCCCAAGCGTTAAAAGATATGTTCGTATTGGAATTTGGGGTGTGTTTTTAGGAATTTCAGCTTGTCTTTAAAATCCCCAATCAATCAATAAACCCGTTTTGGATAATTTACCTCGGTTCATTTTTTACGCTTCCGGCATTTTAATGATTTCGGCCGCTTTCACCCTTATCTCGTCTGAGTTTTTAGGTATGATCAATACCCCTTCTTATGCAGGGTTGCTTGTTCTTCTGGGTTTTGGTCTGGTTTATATGAACCTCGTTTTCTTGTCTGGCCGGCGGTTTATGAGACGACTTCAGGGGCCAAATCCTGTTCCGTATATTTTTGCTCTACTTGTGGCAGCTCCGCCTTTAGTGTGGGTTCAGATTTATGATGCCGGGTTGGGAGAATCGGAGCTTACTTTTATGTTCACTGTGATTGTTGCCTGTGGGTCAGGTGCTTTTTTTGGTCACAGAACCGGGTTAAAGGCACAAATTAAATTCCAGGAAAACCTTCGGGAATATTTAAATCAGGACAGAAAAACGCCTGACGATCTTAAGGACTCCCAAAATAATCTCAATAAAAATTAAATCTATGAAATCACTTAAAGCTACTACTCTTTCTCTTCTTTTCAGTTTTACTTTTTTCGGTATCGCTTTTTCACAAACTCTTGAAACGGAAGTGCTCCGTGAAATAGGTGCTGCTCCATCGGCAGATAGAATAGAGGCGGATATCAGCAAACTCGTTAGTTTTGGAACCCGTCACACTCTTTCTGATACCACTTCAGATACCCGCGGAATTGGGGCAGCCAGGCGCTGGATAAAAGCTGAATTTGAGCGTATTTCGGAAGAATGCGGCGGATGTCTAGAGGTGTTTTATGTTCGGGATTATATTGATGGTGAGAACCGGATCCCTCAACCAGTGGAAATTGTCAATGTAATAGCGATACAGCGAGGTACATCTGATCCGAATCGTTTTGTCGTAATGAGCGGTGATATCGATTCTCGGGTAAGTGATGTAATGGATGGGGAGTCAGAATCTCCAGGGGCAAATGATAATGCTTCCGGGGTTGCAGGTGCATTGGAAGCTGCTCGTGTTTTGACAAACTACGAATTTGAGGGCTCCATCATGTATGCAGCTCTTTCTGGTGAAGAGCAGGGCTTATTCGGTGGTGAAATACTAGCTGAGTACGCAAAGGAAAAAGGCTGGGATATCAAAGGAGTTTTGAATAATGACATGATTGGAAATATTCAGGGCATAAATCAGGTAATCGATAATACTACCGCCCGTGTGTTTTCGGAAGGTACCCGGGCAGTTGAAACAGAACGTGAAGGCCGAATTCGGCGCTTTACGGGTGGCGAGGTAGATTCTCCGTCCCGAAACTTAGCCCGGTATGTTGATAAGATGGCGGATCTCTACATCCGAAACCTGGATGTAATGATGATTTATCGTTTAGATAGGTTTGGACGGGGCGGACACCATCGTCCGTTTAATGAAGCGGGTTTCCCGGGGGTTCGTATTATGGAAACCAATGAAGACTACAATCGCCAGCATCAGGATTTAAGAACTGAAGACGGTGTTGAATATGGAGATGTACTGGATGAAGTAGAATTCGATTTCGCCGCCAAACTAACTGGATTGAATGCCGTCGTAATGGCATCGATGAGCTGGGCTCCAAGCCCGCCTGCTGAAGTCGGAATTGAAGGAGCTGTACGTCCAAGTACTACGTTAAAATGGAAAGCTCTGGATCCTGATCAAAATCCGCAGCTGGCTGGATATAAGATCTACTGGCGACTAACAGATGCCAACCAATGGCAAAAAAGTGAGTTTGTTCCTGCTGATAAAACCGAACATACCCTCGAGAATGTTGTAATTGATAATTATTACTTTGGCGTGGCCAGTGTTTCAGAAGACGGTTTTGAAAGTCCGGTTGTTTTCCCGGGCCCGGCTGGCTCGTTTGGAGATTAAGGCTGAAATACGTTTAGATAAGTCATTCCTGTGAAGGCAGGAATCTTGTTTTTTCGAACGATTAAGAACTATTTAAGGCATATAGATCCCGGGCATGTGCCGGAGATGACCGATAACTTGCTCCGATGCTTAGCATCGGAGCTTTTTATTATCCGATATAGCTGGGTTCGAGCACGCGTTCGATGTTTATCTTTTTGCCCGTTACCTCTTTAAGGAGTTCAGATTTGCGTTCAGCTCCCCAGATCTCCAGATATGGCTCACCCTCTGTACGGATATTCAGCTTAATCTGGTCTTTTTCAGAGAAAACCTGTAAGTCTTTCACATTTTGATAGTGGCTTCGATCCAGGCCATCGGCGACCCGCAAAATTCCGGAAAGGCTTTTAATTCGTTTCCTTATGGGTGCGGGCATTTTCCAGTATTCTCCATGTCGTTTTTTGGGGGTTGATCGGCGATGATAGCGGGCTACGTTGGCAATGATCTCAATTTCATCTTCTTTAAAACCCTTTAAATCAGAATGGCGAATGATATAGAGGGCATGTTTGTGATGTTTGGAATGAGAAATATAATACCCAATGTCGTGTAGGTAGCTGGCGTATTCCAGAAGCTCGCGGTCGTTCAGGCTGAGTTCCAGCTCATCTTCCAAAGCATCAAAAATAGTGAGTGCCATGTTGGCTACGTGTCGGGAATGGGTCTCATGCCAATCGGTTTTACGAAGAAGTTCAAACACACTTCGCCGGCGTGGGTCAGCAAAAGCCCCACTCCACTGAAGTCCGATCATATCCTTTTTAAGATATCGGATTACAATACCTTCGCGCAGCGCCTGAGAGGAAATCCGTACGGTTTTAATGCCAAATTTTCGAATCAGGAAATCCAAAAGTACAACCCCGGTATTGATAAAGCCTACCCGCTTTGTATCCAGCCCGGATACATTCTTTCTTTCCTTTCGGTTTAATTTTATAAACCAGTCATAAAACTTTTTGAAGTCATCAGCAGAGAACTCCATTTCATTTAATGTCACGTCAAAGGATTTATCCTTCCGGGCAGCGATCATCTGGGCAATATTCTCCATAGTACCCGAAGAGCCAATAATAGTATCCGTTCGGTGCTGTGCAAACGCCTGTGCTACATCCCGGAGCTGTTCTTCATAATGATCTTCCAGTGTTTTAATGTCTTCTTTGGTGATGGGGTCGCTGGGCTTAAAGATTTCCGTCATCCGGGAAACCCCGATTTTTTTACTGGCCTTGAAAAAGAACTCTTTCTCATTCCCGAGAAGAAATTCCACACTCCCGCCACCTACATCAGCCATGAGCACAGGTTCTTCAGTTAACTTTACGCCGTGACGAACTGCCAGGCCAATCAGCTCAGCTTCAACGCGGCCGGGGATGGCATTCATTTTAATGCCGATGTCATCAATGCTTTTTTGGATAAACTCCCCGCCGTTTTCAGCTTCACGGATGGCGCTGGTTGCATAAGCCAGAATCTCTTCACACTCGTAGCTATCTGCCAGGCGTTTGATATTTCTTAAAGCTGTTAACCCTCGTTTAAAAGCTCCTTCAGATAGCCTTTTGCCCATCCCGCCCTTGGCAAGCTGAACCATTTCTTTCAGCTTATCTAAAGTCCGGAAGCTACCATCGGAGTAGACATCCACAATGATAGCATGGAAAGAGTTGGTGCCAATGTCGATGGCGGCAATGCGTTTGATAGGGGCAACCTGGTTGTTACTATTGCTTATAATCACGCGGGATAATTGAATTTTGGACTTTTGTTAATCATACAGAAAAGATAACAGTTTTGACAATGGGGATTAGCAACAATGAATAATCTGTTATATAATTAAAATTTACTTGTACACACGCATTTGAATACCTACCATTCACCAACCTTTGAATGGAGGATGCAAATTTAAATCTGAATAATCGATCAGAATAATGAAAAAAGCTGCTTTATTATCACTACTAGGATGTTTTTTACTAACTGTGAGTGCCTGGGGGCAGGTACAATCACCCGATGAGTTTTTGGGGTATGAGCTGGGTGCCCAGTGGACTCCTCATTACAAAGTGTTGAACTATTTTCAGCATGTTGCTGATGAATCTCCGCTTGTTACGTTAACGAAGTACGGCGAAACAAATGAAGGCCGGGAATTGGTTTATGCGGTTGTAACTTCGGAAGCAAACCATCAAAATCTGGAAGAAATAAGAACGAACAACCTGAAGCTGGCTAATCTGGAGGCAGGTACCCCTACCCAAAATCAGAAGGCTATAGTTTGGTTAAGCTATAACGTACATGGCAATGAAACTTCATCAAGTGAAGCAGCCTTAAAGTCGGTTTATGAGTTGGTTACCCAAAAAACAGCGTGGCTGGAGAACACCGTAGTTATCATGGACCCGATGGTAAATCCGGATGGGCGAGACCGGTATGTAAACTGGTACCGCACGGTAGTAGGTGAAGAATTTAATCCTAACCACGATGCCAGAGAACATCATGAACCATGGCCAGGAGGCAGGACTAATCACTACTATTTTGATTTGAACCGTGACTGGGCGTGGCAAACACAAGTTGAAACACAGCAACGTATTCCGGTTTACAACAGCTGGATGCCACATGTACACGTCGACTTTCATGAGCAAAGTTATCGTTCACCCTATTATTTTGCTCCTGCAGCAGAGCCTTTCCACATGGCTATTACCGATTGGCAGCGACAGTTTCAGACGATGATTGGAAAAAACCATACCAAATATTTTGATGAAGAAAACTGGCTGTATTTCACAAAAGAAGTTTTTGATCTTTTTTATCCTAGTTACGGAGATACATGGCCAACATTCCATGGCGCAATAGGAATGACCTATGAACAAGCCGGAGGAGGTTTTGCCGGTTTGGGTGTGTATAAACCAGAAGGAGATACTCTGACCCTTAAAGATCGTCTGAATCATCATCATACAACGGGTATCTCAACGGTTGAAATAACCTCAAAAAACCATGACAGGGTAATTCAGGAGTTTTCTGATTACTTCACTGGTGCAACCCGAAATGGAGCAGGTGAATACAAGACCTTTGTAGTGAAAAAGAGCAGTAATCCTGATAAGGTATCCCAATTACTCAGATATCTAAAAAATCAACGCATCGATTTTGGAGTGGCTAGCCGTTCGTCCAATTCAAATGGGTACGATTATAGCACCGGAGAGACTGGCCGGGTTTCAATTGAGGAAGGGGATTATGTAATCAGTACTTATCAACCCAAAGGAACGCTTGTTAGGGTGTTGTTTGAGCCGAAACCAGAATTGGCAGATTCTTTAACCTATGATATCACGGCTTGGGAAATGCACTATGCTTATGGTGTTGAAGGATATGCAATTAAAGGTCAGCTGGATACCAAACCACTAGCGATGAGCACAGAAGATAAACTGACTCCTGTTATCGATAAGCCATATGCATATATAGCTAAATGGAATTCTATAGAAGATCTTAGATACTTGTCCCGCTTACTCGATGAAGGTGTAACAGTAAGATACGCAGAAGAAGGATTTACCCTGAACGGCGAAAAATATGCACCGGGAACACTAGTCATAACCAGAAATGGAAATGAAAACCTTGGGGCAAAATTTGACCAAATAGTAAAGGATGAAGCCAATATGTTGAATCGTATCGTTACGCCTGTTGCTACTGGTTTTGTGGATTCAGGTAAAGACTTCGGTTCTTCATCCGTCCGCTACATCGAAAAACCAAAAGTAGCACTATTATCTGGTGAGGGAACCAGTTCATATATGGTAGGTCATATCTGGAATTACTTTGATCAACAGATAGATTACCCCGTAAATCTGATTAATATTAGTGACGCAGCATCTGTCGACTGGGATAAGTACCACGTCCTGATACTCCCGGATACCTACGGTTCTGCAATAGGAAATGGCGAATTGGATGCCATTAAAGACTGGGTTAGATCAGGAGGAACGTTGATTGCCCTCGGGAATGCTAATAATGACTTAGCCGGAAGAGATGGCTTTAACCTTAAACGTAAAGACCTGGAAGTTGAAAACGAAGAAAGTGAAGATCCGGAAGATAAACTTCAGAAATATAGCGAAGCATCGCGTGACAGAGCACAATACTCAAATCCGGGAAGCATTTTCGAAGTAATGCTGGATACTTCTCACCCTCTGGCCTTTGGTTATGATGAGCAGTATATGTCTCTCAAATTGGGTTCTAGTGCTTTTAAGTACCTTGATAATGGCTGGAATGTGGGCGCTGTAAAAACAGATGCACACCGAAGTGGCTTTGTTGGAAATAAAGCAAAGAAATCTTTAGAGCATACACTTGCCTTTGGTGTACAAAATATGGGAGCCGGTCATGTAGTTTATATGGTGGATAATCCGTTATACCGGGGATTCTGGCATAATGGAAAACTACTCTTTGGAAATGCGGTGTTCTTTGTAGGAAACTAATCCAATTTTAAATAGTGTGAACGTACTTTGACAGCGTCTTCTATGTTCAATCAATAGCAACGTTGTTGAATTAACACGTTCACACTTTATCATTATCTTGGGTTCAACTCACTCAAAAATACCTATCGAAGATTATGAAGCGTAAAGAAACGCAATCTATCCGCACCCAAACAGAACGTACAAAATTTGGCGAGCACTCTACGCCTATCTATATGACATCCAGCTATGTGTTCGATAATGCGGAACACATGCGGGCTATGTTTGCAGGTGAAGAAGAAGGCAATGTTTACAGCCGGTACTCAAATCCAACGGTGGATGAATTTATCGACAAGATTGCTTTGATGGAAGGAGCAGAATCAGGCTGGGCTACGGCCTCCGGAATGGCTGCTGTGTTTTCAACTTTTGCGGCTTTACTTAATGCGGGCGATGAAGTGCTTTCGTCCCGCTCGGTATTCGGTTCAACACATAAATTGTTTACACAGATTTTTCCCAAGTGGAATATCAAAACGAACTATGTTTCGGCTACCAATTTGGATGAATGGGAAGATGCCATCACGCCAAATACAAAAATCCTGTACCTGGAAACACCTTCCAACCCGGCGCTGGATATTATCGATCTGGCTAAAGCAAAGGAAATTGCTGAAAAACACAATCTGATTTATGTGGTGGATAACTGCTTCACCACTCCGGTGATTCAAAATCCTATTGAGTTTGGAGCCGACTTGGTGATACACTCTGCCACAAAATATATTGACGGACAGGGACGTGGCCTTGGTGGTGCTATTGTTGGCCGACAGCATTTAATTGATGAGATTGAAGCGTTCGCACGTCATTCGGGTCCTTGCCTCTCACCATTCAATGCATGGATGTTATCGAAAAGTTTAGAAACGCTACAAATTCGGATGGAGCGACATTCTGAAAACGCTCTTGAAATAGCAAAGCGGCTGCAAAATCATAAACAGGTGCAATGGGTGAAATATCCTTTTCTGGAAAATCACCCGGCATATGAAATAGCGCAGAAGCAAATGTCGATGGGTGGAGGAATTGTTACGTTTGGAATAAATGGCGGGTTGGAAGCTGGAAAAAACTTTCTGGATTCACTCAAGATGTTTTCTCTTACCGCAAATCTGGGAGACTCAAGAACGATTGCCACTCACCCGGCTTCTACCACACACTCCAAGCTGTCGGAAGAAGAACGCCAAAAGGTGGGCATCACCCAGGGGTTGATTCGCCTGTCTATTGGTCTTGAAAACGTGGAAGATATCTGGGAGGATATTGAGCAGGCGC
Organism: Gracilimonas sp.; assembly: GCF_040218225.1. Taxonomy (NCBI): domain Bacteria; kingdom Pseudomonadati; phylum Balneolota; class Balneolia; order Balneolales; family Balneolaceae; genus Gracilimonas; species Gracilimonas sp. The sequence goes on along the minus strand of NZ_JAVJQO010000004.1, from coordinate 189,511 downwards.
TGGGTTGAAGAACCTCCAGTAGTCAGAGTCTGCGGAAAACTTCAAATGCAAGCCACCAGTTTAGTTGATGAGCAAGGTCATGGTTCTTCTCATCATAAAAGCCGGTAATTAACTGATTGATTTTATCATGATCATAAGCCGAGAACTCTTTTGCCGATTGTGAGTTATAAAGATCCCTGATATACTCTTCTATAGTCATCAGGAAGTCAATAGTTTGAGAGCTTTCGTGTTTCATTCCAAGCTTGTGTTTAATCAGCATCCACACAGCAGAAGTGTAATCTTTCATCCAGTAAGGATAGGAGTAATTGCCTTTTATAAGGGGTTCGTTCTGAAGTTTAGGAGCATTATTTTTTATAAAAGAACGGAAAGCATGTGCATTCTTGCGGTCTTTCAGGGGGAGGTTTAGCGCTAACTCAATTAAGTCTGGCTGTAAAAAAGGCATGTAATTAAGTAACTCATTATCAGAACGTGCTTGTTCGGGGCCTGCTCCGTTTGGGACACGTGTTCGCACAGAGAATAAATCCAGCCAGTTTTCTATTCCTATTTTAGCGATGTCTGGCATGGCGTTGATTTCTTCTTGAAGTTCTTCTTCCAAACCAATAAACATTGCATTATTACATTCTTTGGTAAAAATATCGGCTCTTTGAAGACGCAAAAAAGGAATCAGAGCCGAAACATCTTTTTTAATTAAAGCTGTCCTGGCTCTTAAAAGAAGGCTGTTCATGAAACGGCGCCTGGCAATTTCTCCAAACCCCCCATCAATAACGGCTAGCCCCAGTTCCTGAATTTTTTTATAGGCTTGAAATCCAACATAATGCGAAGGAGTTGAGGTGAGGATGGTTTGCCCAATAAAATCAGGAAGAAACCCTTCGATGTCTTTAGCTTCAGGAACCGCCTCTCGAAAAACATAATGCTTTTTATCGTAAAGCTGGCTTAGCAAAGTCGCAGTTTCTAAATCCGGATGGTTTGTTTCACCAAAAGTATGAGTAGTCCAGTTCGATTTGGATTGCTGAAGAAGAATTGCAAAAAGAGTGCGGGAATCAAGCCCGCCTGATAAACCTAATGAAACCGGAAGTCCGTTTTTTAGTGGAAGCGTGCTAAAGCTTGATAATGAGTCTATGAAGTTCTGTGAAGTAACTTCCCGGGTGTTATAGTTCCATCGCTGATTGGAAACCTCAACTTCTCTGGAATTGATGATAGCATGCCCACTTTGCGAAAGCCGCTCAATTCCATTTATAAAGCTTTCCTGTGAAAACTGATTAATAGCCAGCCAGCGACTCCCAAACTTCTTCCAATTTATGGAGGCCTCCGGAACGAGCTTCATCATCCAATCGAGCCTGGTAGAGAAGAGAACAAAGTCTTTTGCCTTGTGGATATAAACATTCCGCATTCCCAGTTGATCAGTAATCAGTTCAGTCTGATTTTCATCCCATCTGCAAACCGCAAAATGGCCATTGAGCTGGTGCAAATAGCTGGCTTCATTTTGGACTGCCTGTTTCCAGTCAGCTTGATTAAATAATTTCGGATTCTCTCCGGCAGAAATACCAACTCCTGAAGCTATCCAGCCTGAGTTCGATGAAGCATCTTCGTGAAAGTGTATCGTTTCTGTGATGCCTCCGCCGACTAAATAAAAAGACCCGAATTCAGTACAGAAATCATGATTTGAAGAAAGAGATTGAAGCGGGGTTTTTAAGGTTTGATTATTGCCTGATATGCCAATAAACCAGCCCATTAATTTTTAAGGGCTAATTCAGCCTCGCTGGCAATATAGCCGAATGCAGCCCAGTTGCCGGCATCATAAACCCGCTGCCAGATTTGCTCTGCCCGTTCGGTTCTGCCATTTATATGGTGCCAGAATCCAAGCCCGTATCCCAGAGTAGCGTTATCAAGTTCTGAATTTTCTTCCGATAAGATTTGATCGGGAGAGAAAACACCTTTGAAAACCAAAAGTAACTCGTGATAACTGGTGTTCTCAATCAGACTCATGTCCGGTGAAATCTGTTCCAATAATTTGCCAGCTTCGGTGTCTTTCCCGGATTTTCTTAGGGACATGTACTTCCAGTAAAGAAACGCTACCTGCATGTCGGTATTTAGGGCAACCTGAAGCCCGTTTTCATAAGCCAGATTAGCTTGCTCATATTCACCTTTAAGGTAATGGGCCAGGCCAAGATGGTACCAAGTGTTAGTTTGAAGAGTGCTTAAAGGGATATCCTGATCATTGGGTAAGCCATCTTTTTCGGTGAGGTCTTCCTCCCCTTCAAAAAGTCGTGCGGCTCGCTGAAAGTCATTAATTGCCAAATCAAATGCCCGGAGCGTGATGTATCGGTGACCACGGTGGCGGTACAATCTGGGCTCTTCGGGAAATTCGTTGATCGCATCCGTAAATAGCTGAACTGCCTGCCGGTAATCTCCCGCATAGGCTGTTTTACGGGCTTCCCAAATCATATGGTCTAGTATGCGATCTTCCTGAAAAGAAAGCTTACTCAACGAATCAATCCGGATTAAATATTGCTGAGGAATAGCCTGAATATCAGTCTTCAGTGTATCCCCCAGTAAAGAAATAGTTTGAGCCGAAATTGGTAGAGAATCAAAATCAGGCTGCTTTTTTTCAGACTGACAGGAGATTAGAAGAAACGATAAAATCAGAAAAACCGGAATGAGAGATTTCATAACTATTTTGTTATTTCAGGAAATGATGATGACGGAAATATATTGTTTTGGAAGCATTTTTAAAGAACCTGTCGAAAACTCGCACCGACGCAGAGCGATCGGAGCTAGGTACGGAGTTAGAATTAGCAATCTGCTGCAAACCAACTAAACTTCAACATTCCATGTTGAATGTTCATTATTGAATATTCTTAGAGCACATCTTCCACTTCATCAAGCTTCACGCCCACCAAGCGACTTACACCGGTAGTAGGCATAGTCACGCCATACATCATCTCGGCCTTGCTCATGGTCTTTTTGTTATGCGTGATGATGATAAACTGGGTGTCTTCACTGAATTCTTTGATCATTTTGGCAAACCGCTCAATATTGGCATCATCCAAAGGAGCGTCTACCTCATCCAAAACACAAAACGGAGAGGGCTTTACCAGATATATAGCAAAAAGCAGGGCGATAGCCGTCAGCGTTTTTTCTCCACCGGAAAGCTGTGAAATACCAGATGGGCGTTTACCGCGAGGCTGAGCCTTGATTTCGATGCGGGCTTCCAGCGGGTCTTCTACATCCTGCTCAATAAGCAAATCACAGTAGTCATCGGCTTCAAAAAGCGTTTTAAATACCTTCTGAAAGTTTACCCGAATTCTTTCAAACGTTTTATTGAAGCGCTCGGTAGCCGTTTCGTTGATCTCATCGATGGTTTCGAGTAGCTGCTCCTCGGCTTCTTCCAGATCCTGAATTTGCTCTTCGTAGAAATCCAGCCGCTCCTTTTCTTCTTTATATTCTTCGATCGCCAGCGGATTCACTTCACCGATGCTGTTCAATTTCTGCTTCAGCCAGCTGATACGTTCTTTAACTTCTTCCGGTGTTTTATCCTCAGGCATTTCAGCACCTTCAATCTGCTTCATCAGGATACCATAGGTTTCCCAGATATGATCTGATAGAGCCTGACTCTGCATCTCCATTTTCTCACGAGCCATATCCAGGTGGTGAACCAACTCCATATTCACCTCTTTGCGGCGGCGGACTTCCTTCAGCTCCTTCTCAATTTCATTGATTTTACCCCGCTGTTTGGCGGCAGCTTCTTCGGCCTTTTCGAGTTCTTCATCAGCCTCTTTTTTGGCTTCCGCATTTTTTTCGATACTGGATTGTAACTCTTTGATCCGTGAACTGAGCGTGTCAATTTCTTCCTTACTCTCTTCGGTCATCGAGGTTCGGTTCTTGATGCGCTTTTCCACATTCTCAATACCGGTTTCAGCTCGTTGAACTTCCCGTTCCAGGTTGTCTACTTTGTTGCGAAGGTCCTGATGTTTGAGCTGAGTGTCATTGTAGCGGGTTTGGGCTATGGAGCGCTCATCTTCCAGTGTTTCGAGGAGGTCTTTTTTCTCCTGCTGCTTCTCATCCAGTTCCAGCATTTTTTGCTGTAATTCCTTTTGTTTGGGCTGAATGGAGTCGAGTTCTTCCTGAGCGGTGCCCTCACTGCTTTTCAGGTTGTCTTTGCGATTGACCAGTTCACCAATATTCTTCTGATAGACCTGGATTTTTGAACTTAAACTGTGCTGTTGCTGTTCCAGCCGGCGGACTTCCTGCTCTTTTTCCTTAAGAGATTTGCTAAGCTCGCCAATATCCAACTTCTCGTATTTTTCTACGATCTGCTGAAGGTAGTCTTCCAGCTTGGAGATTTCTTTGGTGGTCTTGGCTTCTTCTTTTTCGAGCTTCTCAATTTTGTCTTTCAGCCCGACACGAATTCCGGCATTTTTACTCTTGCTTCCGCTTTGGAAGAACCGGGAGTTGGTTACCACCTCTCCATCAAAAGTAACGCCAACCAGCTCATCATCTTTTTTGGTGGCGGAATAAGCGTCTTCCACCGAATCAAAAACTTTGGCATTACCCAGCAATAGCTGTTTTAGAGCTGAGTATTCCCGCTTGGATTTCACTTCATCAAACAGGCTGCCATCTTTAACAGGGTAGGTTGCAGAAAGTTGATCTAGTGGAATGAAGGTCGCTCGGCCTTTGTCATTTTCCTTCAGGATTTTTGCTGCTTGTTTGGCTTCTTCCAGTGTTTTTACGACTACGAAGTTCAGCACATCACCCAGAACGGCCTCAAGAGCCACCGCATGTTTTTCATCGGTATTGAAGATCTCTGACACGGTAGTCATGTCTTTGAAATCAAAGCGGTGATTTTCAATCAGGAATTTTACACTACCCGGAAATGCTTCGTTCGAGCTGGCAAGGTCATTCATCAACCGGATCTCAGACTCCAGCGATTCTTTTTTACTTTGAAGCGTTCTGAGTTCGTCTTTAATCTCGTTTTGCTTCTCCGCGAATTGCTCCCGCTTTTCCCGTGCAGTTTCCAATTGCTCTTCCAGTTCATCCCGTTCAACAACCAGCTTCTCCAGCTTTTTCTCGATCAGCCCTTGTTCGCCATTCATATTGTCGATCTCATCATTCAGATCTACAATCTCATCGTTGATGCGCTCCAGGTCGCCTTCGGTATTCTCAAGACGACTTTCAATTTTAATGCGCTTGGTTTGAAGTTGGTTCAGCTCGTTATTGGTAGCACTGATCTGCACTTCAATTTCATACAGTTCAGATCGCTCACGATTATACTGCTGCTGAATTTGCCCGTATTTCTTTTTTGAATCTTCGAGTGCCTTTTCGGATTTCTCTAAATCATCATCAAACGATTCCAGCTTCTTTCGGCTCGAATCAAGCAGTTCATTCAGTTCCTTTAAATCCTTTTTACCCTGCTCAATATCCTTGCCATATTCGGCAATCACCTTTTTCTCATTCTCAATTTTCTCTTTTGTGATCCGGAGATTAGTGTCGGCTTCGCGGATAGCATTATGGAGCTGACTTACCCGGCGCTGAGCCTCAGCCTGCTGTTTTTCCTTTTCGATGAGTTCTGCCCGGGCTTTTTCATCAGCCTCTTCAAGCTCCTCCATACCCTTGCCGATTTCCTTCTTCTCCTTATCCGCATTGGTGATGCGTTCTTTCAGGGGCTCAAGCTCTGATTTTATCTTATTGAACTCGTGCAGGGTAAGTGCCTTGTCCTTAATTTCGAGTTCATCTTTATAAACTTTAGCCTTTTCCGCTTTTTCGGCCTGAATCTCGAGTGAACGGGCTTTCTTTCTTAGCTCAACCAATAAATCATCAACCCGCTGTAAATCTTTACGGGTCGATTCCAGTTTTCGAATCGTCTTCTTACGCTGATCTTTGTATTTGGTAACACCGGCCGCTTCCTCAAATAACCGACGCCGATCGTTGTTCTTGTCATTCAGAATTTCCTCAACCATTTTCAGCTCAATCACCGAATAGGCATCTGAGCCCATCCCGGTATCCATGAAGAGCTCCATGATATCTTTCAACCTGCAGGAAGTATTGTTAATCAGGTATTCGCTATCTCCTGAACGGTACAGGCGACGAGTGATCGTTACTTCACTATACTCGATGGGAAGAATTCCTTTGTCGTTTACAAAAGTCAGCGAAACCTCAGCCATCCCAAGTGCCTTCTTTTGAGCCGTACCATTGAAAATTACATTGGCCATTGCCGATGAGCGGAGTAAAGAAGGTCGCTGCTCACCCAGAACCCATCTCAGGGCATCCACGATATTGGATTTACCACAGCCATTGGGGCCTACAATAGAGGTAATCCCGCTGTCAAACTTCACCTTTGTTTTGTGAGCGAAGCTTTTAAATCCCTGAAGGTCGAGTTCGGATATATACATTTATGGGTTGCGGGCTGTGTGTTGCGAGTTGCGGATTGTATGTTTTAAGTTTGCCAGCTTGTTTCAACATATTTAATAAAGCTGTTCAATTTTCGGCCTAAAGTATCATGTTTATTAATCAAACCAGTCAATGGTTCTTTAGAAAAGTGTATGTCACTGATCATGTTTAATTGTGAAATAGTTTCATCGCAGGAAGAATGGGCAAAAATCAGGAATCGAACAAATTCATCTTTATAACGCCTTCTTCCGAAACCTTCGATGTTTTCCTAGTCTGTATGATTTTTCATAGATGTCACAATGCGAAAACCGAATCTCTTTAAACCGTCATGATTTCTTGTTCTTTTTTCTCGAGCAGTTCGTCAACTTTGGCGGTGTATTTGTCGGTAAGCTTCTGGATCTCATCTTCAGCTTCAAACTTTGAATCTTCTGAAAGGGATTCGCTTTCTACCTTCTTTTTGATGGCATCGTTGGCGTCCCGGCGGGTGTTTCGGATACTGATCTTTGCCTTTTCGGCAATGTCCTTAGAATGTTTAACCAACTCTTTGCGTCGCTCCTCAGTTAGCACGGGAAGCGGAATCAGGATGCGTTCACCATCATTGTTTGGATTAAGTCCAAGCCCGGCCGACATAATTGCCTTCTCAATATCTTCCATGCCGGATCTGTCATAAGGTTGGATAACCAAAAGGCGTGCTTCCGGGGCGCTCACATTAGCCAGCTGCTGAAGCGGCGTCTGTGAACCGTAATATTCAACTTTGATGCCTTCGAGCAATGCAGGGTTCGCTTTACCGGCTCGCACATGAGAGAGTTCTTTTTTGAAATAAGCGGTGGCTTCATCCATATTGATTTCCGCTTCATCGATAATTTCCTGTAATTCTTCCGATATCATAACGCCAGACTTTTATTTATGCTGATTGACTAACTTTGCGAAGTTAATAAAATCAGAACTGAGGACAAACCCCGAAGAACATTGAATATCGAATAGTGGCATTGAATTCTGCACTTCATATGATAGGTGATATAAAATAAGTTTGTAAGGAATGTATGTGTAAATGCTCTTACAAATAATGTTAGGTATCTAATTTGGGGACCATGTCACAAAAGAAAATCCAATTTAAGCCGGGTTATACATATCATGTATGGACACATGCTAATGGCGACGAAAATCTCTTCCGTAACGAAGAAAATTACAATTACTTTTTAAAAAAGTATAGCCACCACGTGCACCCCGTTGTTGATACTTTCGCATATTGCCTGATGCCCAATCATTTACATTTTATGGTTCGGGTAAAAAGTAATGATGAGGTGTTGGAATTTGTAAGAATGAAGAAAAAAGACCCAACCCTCCAAGGGTTTGGAACCCTTGGAGGGTTGTCTAATATACTCAGCAGACAATTCTCTCATCTTTTTAATGGTTATACTCAAGCCTATAACAAAAAATACAACCGAAAAGGCAGTCTTTTTATACCAAACTTCAGGCGTAAGCTTATCGATTCTGACGATTACTTTGTAAGTCTCATTGCTTACATTCATAATAATCCCGTCCATCATGGCTTCACCAAAAACCTAAGTGACTGGCCTTTTAGCAGTTGGCATGCGTATATGTTGAGAAAGCTTACAAACATCTGTAAAGATGAAGCGATGAAATGGTTTGGGGATGAGAGAAATTTTAAAGTTATTCATCAGAATTTAGGGTATTTGAAAAGCAAAGCTTTATTTGAAGACTAAATTTATGTGTAGCTAAAGGAATTTTCCTGGCTTTGATTGTTTAATCATTCTCAGTACGAAATGAATTTTAACAGGGTTAAAATAATCCAGATTCCCTGAATGCCTGAAAAAGCGCTTTTCTCATTTTTAAAGGAACGATACTTATTTTGAACTAATTGGAATTATCCTGAACTTTAGAGTCCGTTTAATTTTCCTTAAAACCGCCTTACAGGCAGTAAAACAAAACAATTTATGGCGAAGGTAGAAGTGGTCATGCCCCAAATGGGCGAATCGGTAATGGAAGGCACTGTTATAGAGTGGGCCAAAAATGTTGGCGACACCGTAGAAGTGGATGAAACTTTACTTGAAGTAGCCACCGATAAGGTGGATACAGAGGTGCCCTCACCCGAAGCAGGTGTGCTTGTCGAAGTACTTGCTGAAGAGGGAGATGTAGTTGAAGTAGGTAAACCGATCGCTATTATTGAAACGGATAAAGATGCTGCGGGAGATGTTTCTTCGGGCGGAACTGATGAAGCCAAAGCAGAAGAAACGGCTGAAGAGGAAGAACCGCAAGAAGCCGAAGCTCAGGAAGAAGAAGTACCTGCTGCTTCCGGTGGCGGTGATGAAGGCGAACGAATTGAAGTGCAGATGCCCCAGATGGGAGAGTCTGTAGTTGAAGCAACTGTAATTGGTTGGTCGAAGCAGGTTGGCGATAAAGTCGAAGAAGATGAAACCCTGCTCGAAATTTCTACTGATAAAGTTGATAGTGAAGTGCCATCTCCTGCCGCGGGTACTTTGGTTGAAATTCTTGCTGAAGAAAATGAAACCATTGAAGTAGGACAGACTATTGCTGTAATTGCAACGGGCAAAGGCGCTTCGGCAGGATCACTGTCAAGTAAACCGGCTCCTAAAAAAGAAGAGAAAAAAGAAGCTAAAGCTGAGCAAAAGCAGGAATCCCAGCCGGCAGCAGTATCTTCAAACGGAACTTCTGGTGGATCTGAACCACAGCGCGTTGGAAGTGATGGACGTTTTTATTCTCCATTGGTTCGCTCAATCGCCAAAGAAGAGGGAATTAGCCAGGAAGAACTGGAAAACATCGATGGTTCCGGGCAAGGCGGAAGAGTTTCTAAAAAAGATATTCTCGCCTATGTTGAAGATCGTAAAGCTGGTAAAGTATCAGCTCCGGCTCAGCAAAAACAAGCGGCACCTTCCGGTGGCGGACTAAGCAAGCCTTCTTCGGCTTCGAAATCTTCGGATGGATCTATTTCGGCTGGTCAGCTGGATGTGAAGCATTCCCCATCCGGTGATGTGGAAGTCATCAAGATGGATCGCATGCGTAAGATGATTGCTGAGCACATGGTTCGATCCAAGCAGACGTCAGCACATGTAACTACTTTCGCTGAAGTAGATGTTACCAACATGGTAAGGTGGAGAAACGCGAACAAAGCCAAGTTCCAGGAGAAAACAGGAACTAAACTGACATTCACCCCTCTCTTTGTGGAAGCTATTATCAACGCGATGCTGGAGTTCCCTCTCATTAACAGCTCGGTTGTTGAAGATGAAATTCACCTTAAGAAAGATATTAATTTCGGACTGGCCGTAGCGCTGGGTACCGGAGGCGAAGGTGGCTTAATTGTACCTGTTATCAAGAAAGCACAAGAGAAAAACCTGGTTGGCTTGGCAAACTCAGTGAATGAAGTTGCTGAAAAAGCCCGAAGCAAGAAATTAAGTCCGGACGATTTAGTGGGCGGAACCATCACCCTAACTAACTACGGAAGTGTGGGTAACCTGATGGGAACGCCCATTATTAACCAGCCTCAGGTAGCTATTATCGGAACAGGTGCTATCGAAAAACGGCCGGTTGTAATGGAAACGGAAGCAGGTGACGTAATCGCAATCCGCCATATGATGTTCCTCTCTATGAGTTATGACCACCGTATTATCGATGGTGCACATGGCGGAGCTTTCCTGAATCGCATCAAAGAGATTCTCGAAGATTTCGATACAGACCGTTCTGTTTAACAATGAACTTTTCATTTCCTAAATCTGGAGACGCCCCAAAACAGGCGTCTCTTTTTATTTGAGCATGAAACAAGTTTCTTCTATAGCTGATATTCGTTCTGAGGTAGCTGAACTGAAATCTCAGGGCAAAACCATTGCTTTTGTGCCCACTATGGGTGCATTACATGCAGGCCATTTATCTTTGATCCGGCTGGCTAAGGAAAAAGCAGATGAAGTAGTGGTTTCAATTTATGTGAATCCTGTACAATTTGGCCCTAATGAGGATTTTGATAGCTATCCCAGGCAAATGGAGGAAGACCTGAGAGCCTGTAAAGATGAAGGAGTTTCAGTGGTTTTCACCCCTGACGATAACATCATGTATGGAGCCGGAAAAAGATACTTCAGCATTAATATAGATGAGCTGAATGAGCATATGGATGGAGGGAGCCGCCCGGGCTTTTTTGAAGGAATTGTGCTGGTGGTGAATAAATTGTTCAATATCATAGAGCCGGATATTGCTATTTTTGGACAAAAAGATATACAGCAGTTTCAGATTCTTTCCAGAATGGTGGAAGAATTTAACCACGATATTGAATTGGTGGCTGCCCCCATTGCACGGGCGAATGACGGGCTTGCACTCAGTAGCCGAAATGCCTACCTGAGTGACGAGGAACGCAAAATAGCCCCTGGTTTATACCGAGCCCTACAGTATGTGGAAAAACAGATTCGTGATGGAGTGGATGAGCCGGGATTATTGTTAAAACATCAACAGGATGAACTGGAAGCGAAAGGCTTCAAAAATGATTATCTTAATGTGTTTTCCATGGATGATATGCAGCCGGTTATAAAACTAAAACCCGGTTCAACATACATCCTTGCCGGCGCAGCTTACTTAGGTAAAACGCGCCTTATTGATAATATAATTTTAGACCTCTGAGCGAAGTACGATGAAAATCACGATGTTTAAATCGAAACTGCACCAAATGGCAGTAACAGAAGCTAACCTGATGTATGAAGGAAGCATCACCATTGACCAGGATTTGCTGGATGCGGCTAACCTTCTGCCCTACGAAAAGGTACAGGTGCTAAATATAACGAATGGCTCCCGGCTAGAGACATATACCATTCCAGGAGAGAGAGGAAGCCGGGTTTGTTGTCTGAATGGTGCAGCAGCCAGGCTAACACAAGTTGGGGATCGAATTATTGTAATTAGTTATGCTGAGATGACCCCCGAGGAAGCAAAAGATCATAAGCCTCGTGTAGTGATTGTGGATGAGAATAATGATCCAAAAGAAATTCTGGATAATACTCAACCAGGCAAAAGTTATGATCTTGAAACGGGTTTGGTTGATAATACTTTAGTAGAAGAATAGCTGCTTGTTTCTCTTTCTTGCAAGAGAGAGTCGTCAAAATTAAAGCCTTAGCTTACCTATAAAGGCTATTTGAAATAAAAAAAGAGGTTTTACGGGATTGGTCTGGGAAATAGGATAATAAAATCAATACATTAGCGTACTTGTAAAACTATTTATATAGTATATTCGTCAATATGTAAAAAGGGTATATTTCTGCTCATTTCTAATTTAGTTATCACATGAAGAAAAAGTATTTAATTCCAGCTATTATTATTGGGTTTTCACTGATAGCCTGGTTTGTATTTGGAGGTGAGTCAGCAGAAACTGTTGAGCTGACAACGACCCCCAAAAAAGGAGAATTTGTTGTTGATGTAACAACCACCGGGGAATTACGCGCTAAGCAATCGGTGGAAATTCGCGGACCTCAGGGAGTTCGTGAAATTCGGTTATTTAATCTAAAGATTCAGCGGCTAATACCGGAAGGCACCATTGTTAAGGAAGGTGATTTTGTGGCGGAATTGGATCGATCAGAGATTACCGGGCGACTACAGGATGCCATGCTGGAGCTTCAACAGGCTCAGTCTCAGGTTACTCAGGTTTCCTTAGACAGTACGCTTACCCTTTCGCAGGCGCGTGATAATCTGATCAATCTCGAGTATGCGCTGGAAGAGAGACAAATTGCTGTTGATCAGTCTAAGTATGAATCTCCGGCCGTGCAACGTCAGGCGGAAATAGATTTGGATAAAGCTCGTCGCCAACTGGCACAAGAAAAGAAGAACTATGTTACCAAAGTAAAGCAAGCGGAAGCTCAGATGAGTGAAGTGGAGGCAGATTTCCAGGAAGAGCAAAACGAAGTAAATAAAATCAGAACATTACTTCAGCAGTTTACGGTTAAAGCTCCGGCTCAGGGGATGGTAATCTACAAACGAAATTATGATGGGAGTAAAGTTACGGAGGGCACCGACATCAGTGCATGGAATCCTACAGTTGCTGAATTGCCCGATTTTTCGGTGATGGAATCTATCACTTATGTGAATGAAGTAGATGTTCAGAAAATAGTGAAAGATCAAAATGTGGAAATTGGACTGGATGCTATTCCTAATAAAAACCTGGTTGGAAAGGTGACCAGTGTAGCGAATATTGGTGAGCAACGTCCTAATTCTGATTCCAAAGTATATGAAGTGATTGTTGAGATAGCAGAAACAGACAGTGTGCTTCGCCCGGCTATGACTACCAGTAATCGTGTAATTGTAAACCGTGTTCCGGAAGCAATGTTTATCCCATTGGAAACAATTCATGTTAAGGATTCAACCAGCTTTGTATTTAAGAAAGATGGATTATATCCGGTTATGCAAGAAGTTGATCTTGGCCTGATGAATGAAAACGAAGTAATTGTTCATCGCGGACTTTCCATGGATGATGTGATTTATTTGTCTGTGCCACAAGATACGGCAGACATTGAGCGACTCTATCTGGAAGAAGAAATTACATCAAACTAAAGGCTGATTTAGTGCTGCAGAAAATACTCTACAACTTTGACATCGCTCTTGAAGCTATTCAGCGAAATAAGCTGCGCGCCTTTTTAACCTCTTTGGGGATCATTTTTGGGGTTTCTTCAGTAATTGCCATGCTAGCTATAGGAACGGGTGCTCAACAGGAAGTGCTTCAGCAGATGGAGCTTTTGGGAACCAATAACGTAATTGTACAACCGGTTGTAGAGCAGCGGGAAGGTAATGTTGGAGATGAAAATGCAGCAAAACAGGAAAAGAAAAAATTCTCTCCGGGTTTGAACCTTGAAGATCTGGAAAGTATCAAAAGGTTGGTGCCTCAGGTTGAAAAATTGAGCCCTGAGATTATGTATGAAACTTCTTTTATCCGTGATGCTCGTATCAGAACCGGGAAACTAATCGGGGTAAATAAGGACTATTTTGATATTTCAAATCTGGGCATTGTAGAGGGAAGTAATTTCAGCGATCTGCAAATTCAAAATGCAGACCCTGTGTGTGTGATTGGATATGACGTAAAGACCCGATTTTTTGCGGGTGAGAGCCCGATTGGTAAGAAAATAAAAGTGGGACATTTGTGGCTTACCGTGATTGGGGTAATCGAAAAGAAAGAAGTTTCTACAGAAAATATTGAGAATCTTGGCATCCGAAATTTCAATCTGGATATTTATTCACCGGCAACTACCGTGCTGTTAAGATTTAAAAATCGTGCAGTTTTGACGGGTAAAGATTTGCAGGGAAGTGGCAGTCGCTCAATTGTATTTATGGGTGGAGCCATGATCAGCAGTTCAGGTGGGGGTAACAATAACTCTGGAGACGGGAATTACAACCAGCTGGATAAACTCATTGTAAAAGTATCAGACACCAAGTATAGTGCTACCATTGCTGATGTTGTTTCCCGAATGCTGCAACGCCGCCATAATGATGTAGTTGATTTCGAGATTATCGTACCCGAGCAATTGCTGCAGCAGGAACAACGAACCAAGCGAATTTTTAACATCGTGCTCTCCTCCATTGCTTCTATTTCACTGATTGTTGGTGGAATTGGTATTATGAATATTATGCTGGCCTCAGTAGTAGAACGGTACCGCGAAATTGGAGTGCGGATGGCCGTGGGAGCTCAGAAAAAAGATATCGAGCTTCAGTTTTTGACCGAAGCACTGACCATTAGTATTACCGGTGGTTTTATTGGGATAATTTTAGGGATGGCTTTCAGTTATGCCATCGAAGCTACTGCAGACATTGCGACCATTGTAACCCCGATTTCCATTTTCATCTCATTCGGTGTAGCGCTTGTCATTGGTGTAGTATTCGGATACTACCCAGCCAAACGTGCCGCTCAACACGACCCTGTACACGCATTACGACATGAATAAACGTTTTTTTTGTTTTCTGATTATTGCTTTTGCTTTGAGTTCTCTGAACTTGAAAGCACAAACTCAGCAAACGCTTACCCTCGAACAAAGCATTCAAATAGCCAAGCAAAACAGTCCGCTTGCCAGGGCTGCAAATTTTGAATTAGTATCAGCAAAATGGCGGTATAAATCATTCCGGGCTGATTTACTTCCAAGCCTTGATCTGGATGGTGATATTCCCAGCTATAGCAGGGCAATTACAGCAAACCGTTTGGACGACGGTTCAACAACCTATCAGGAAGAAAGTCAGTCGCAGTCGTCGGTAAACCTGTCGATTAATCAAAGTATAATGCCTACAGGGGGACGGTTATCTCTCTCAAGTGGTATCAATCGTCTTATTCTTTTTGATGGGGGACTTAATGGCGATAATATTTATCGCTGGCAAAGTACGCCACTCGTGGCTACATACTTCCAGCCTTTGTTCCAGTTTAATAGCTTGAAATGGAGGAATAAGATTGAGCCATTGCGTTATCAGATAGCGCAAAAGCAGTACGTGGAAGACATGGAAGACCTGGCTTTTAACGTAACCCAGAGCTTTTTTGATTTTCTGCTGGCCAAGATAAACGTGGAAGTAGCGGAGTTCAATGTAACCGTAAATGATTCCATTTATAATATTTCACAAGGTCGTTACCAGGTGGGCAGTATCGCAGAAAACGACCTTCTTCAAAGTGAGCTTGCCCTTCGAAATGCAGAAACCTCTCTTACAACTGCAAACCTGAACTTTCAGCGGGCGGAAGAAAATTTCAAGGCCTTGTTAGGGATTCCGGATGAAACTGAAGTAGAAGTCATTATTCCTGACGATGCTCCAATTCTTAATATCGATGTGGATAAAGCTCTTGAACTGGCTCGAGAAAATAACAGTACCTCGCTGGAGTTCGAGTTAAGTGAAATTCAGGCCAATCAAGCATATGATCAGGCCCGTAAAGAAGCCGGGTTTTCGGCAACTATTCAGGCAAGCTATGGTTTGAACCAAACAGCCGAGGATTTTGCAGATGTATATAGCGATCCGCAAAACAGGCAATTTTTTACGGTAGGTTTTCAGATACCTATTTTTAACTGGGGTAAAAATACGGCTGAAATCCAGGCTGCCCGAAATCAGCAAGCTGCTACGGCCAACACTATTGCCTACCAAAAGCTACAGTTTGATTTGAGTGTTCGCAGTACCGTCCGTGAATTTTCTCAGCTTCGCAGTCAGGTAGAATTGGCAGAGACTTCGGATGTAATTGCTGACCGGCGTTATGAAGTAGCCAAAAATCGATACCTGATTGGCAAGATTGATGTGACGAATCTATTCATTGCCCAAAATGAAAAAGACAGCGCCCGAAGAAGCTATATTCAGGCGCTTAGAAACTACTGGACAGGTTACTACAATCTCCGACGTCTCACCCTTTATAATTTCGAGCAAGGCCGCCCCATCGTATTAGATACGGATATTTAGGACATAAAAATGGCGGTTCGCCAACTCTTCTTTACCTAAAAAGAAATTGGAATAGAACACGGATGATAGGGATAGGTCAGATAATCACAGATATAAAGTGATTGATTACCTTAATCCATTATATCCATGTTATCCGCGTTCCATTGAGAATATAAATGCTACCAAGAACTTCTTATTTACGAAGCGTAATCAGGCAGCAATTCTAAAAATCTGGCTGAAGTTTTAATCCCTCTGTGAAAATCTTTCAAAGAGAAATTTTCATTTGGTGAGTGAATGGCATTGCTGGTAAGTCCAAATCCCATCAGGATAGATTCAACACCCAGCACACGTTTGAAGTCAGCCACTATCGGGATTGAGCCGCCTTCTCGTGAAAACAATGCTTCTTTCTGGTACACATCTTCAAAAGCCTGCGCTCCAGCTTTGAGGCCATAGAAATCGAGATCGGTTACGGAAGCGTGTCCGCCGTGATGCTCATTTACCGTTACTTTTACGGTATCAGGAGCAAGCGACTCAACATGCTTTTTGAAAAGTTGAGCAATCTTATTTGGGTTTTGATCAGGCACCAAACGCATACTCACTTTTGCATTGGCTTTAGATGGCAGAACCGTTTTGGCACCTTCTTTAGTGTAGCCTCCCCAAATACCATTTACATCCAGTGTTGGGCGGGCAGAAGCTCTTTCAAGAGTTGTGTATCCTTTTTCGCCGTGAAGAGCTTTTACATCCAGTGTCTTTTTATATTCTTCCTCATCAAAGGGAAGTTGGGCAAAAGCTTCACGGTCAGCTTCCGTCAGAGGAATCACATCATCATAAAATCCCGGAATCTGAATCACGCCATCTTCATCTTTCAGTTTGGCTATAATTTCACACAAAACATTAACCGGGTTTTCTACAGCTCCGCCATATACACCGGAATGAAGGTCGCGATTTGGTCCAACCACTTCAATTTCCATATAAGCTAATCCACGCAGCCCGTATGTAATGGAAGGCTGATCTTCTCCAAACATGGCTGTGTCTGAAATAAGGACCATGTCGCAAGCCAGCAAGTCCTGGTGTTCTTCCAGAAAGGGAACCAGATTTGGAGAACCGATTTCTTCCTCGCCTTCTAAAATAAACTTCACATTTACAGGGATTTCCTGTCCGGTTTTTACAAAAGATTCTACCGCTTTGATATGTGTAAATGCCTGCCCTTTATCATCACTGGCTCCGCGGGCATAAATCAGGCCATTTTTAACGGTGGGCTCAAAAGGAGGAGTATCCCAAAGTTCATCAGGGTCGGAAGGCTGAACATCATAATGGCCATAAATCAACACAGTAGGCCGGTCATCATGAGGACAGTGTTCGGCATAAACAATCGGGTTACCCGGAGTCTCATAGGTCTTAACCGTATCAAATTTCAGGTTATTGAGCTGACTGACTAAAAACCCGGCTGCTTTTTTAATTTCCTCTTTCTTGCTGGAATCGGTGCTGATACTTGGGATTCGTAGCAAATCAAATAGCTCTTCAACAAATTTGTCTTTGTTCTGATCAATATACTCTTGAATAGTGCTCATTAATAAAGGGAATTATTTTAAAGTTTGGCTGTGGTTAAGGAGCCTTTATTTCTGAAAATAACTAAGCTTTTAATAAACTTCTGTGAGGATTACCGGCTTATAATATTTTTACTCCTTTATTCTGTATCCATCCATATTGGCCATTGCCGAGCCGTACATAAAGCCAGTCAGGTTGTTCTTCGCTTTTCCAGTGATCGACGGTCAGATCATATCCTTCGTAAGCAATACTTTCCAGGGTAGCGTCTGGTTTTGGTGATTGAACCACTCGCTGTGAATTGGTAATCAGAACTGCAGTATCGTAGCGTTGATCAACGTAATCGGCATAAAAAGCCAGGATAGCTAGCGAAGAACCTGTTATTACCAAAGCTATGGTATAGCTGGATATCTTCTTAATACTGAGTTTATTAAACCATGAGAGATATAACAAAACCAACCCAACTGTAGTGATTATAAATCCAATAAGGAATAAGCCAGAAGCTGTAAGTACATCGTTAATCCATTGGATGGCCCGATCCCAGGGGAGTTTAGGTAACATCGCTGATTGTCTGCTGAACTGGCTGTTCACATAATCGAGGGCAGTTTGGGCACGAGACAAAGTTGTTTTGAAATCAGCAGCCTTCAGGAAATAGTATTTGGCGAGCCCAAGAGAATCGAGCTGTACAGCGGTTATGCCCATGTTCAGGTAAAGTGCACCCGATATTTTGCCGGTTTGTTCTATAGATCGATAAAGGTTCAGGGCTTCTGTTAGCTCTCCATTTTTAAAAAGTGTATTAGCTTCATCAAACGTTGCCTGGGCAGATTGCTGAGCAATAGAAGGTGTGACCGAAAATAGAAAGCAGATGAGGCAGATTAGAATCTGTTTCATACAAGTTTGCCTATCTTTTTGATTAACGCTTTTGTTTTCTGAATATCAGAATCCAGGGTTTCCTGAGTAGCATTTGGAGCATAGGCAATGGTTTCACATTTAGTGAGCAAACGCTTAAGCTCCGTTATGTTTTCTGAACCAGCCGTTTGTTCCACTTCATGGATAATATCTTTGTGTGAAAGGCCAGCAGGAGGCAGGTTGAGCTTGTCGGTAATAAACTGAACCAATGCTTTTTCTATCAGGTGATAACCTTGTTTGATGTCTGTAGTGCTTTCAGCCTCAGCTAATGTGCCTGCAGCTTTATCCGAAGCGGTTCGGGATCTTGCAAAAGCAGAGTCTGTGTTCATTCGGTCATTATATTGCTTATATCCAAATACAGCAGCTGTAAGGAAAACAGGAAAAAGTATGAGCATCCAAACCCAGCCTCTCTGGTAAAGGGGAGCTGCAGAATATGAGGTCCATTGAGCTAATCCTGTTATAGGTTGCACATCGAGGCGCAAATCATTTTGGCTAACCACAGTAGAATTTGGATCTCGCTTGGCTGTAAAAGTTAAATCTGGCAACCGGGTTATCTCATAGCGATTAGAATTCGGATTGAAGTGAGCAATTCGAACGGCGGGTATGGTGTAAGTGCCTTCGTTTCGGGCAATGATTATATCAGTGAATGTGCGGGTACCTGAAATCTGTCGGTTTTTGCGATCAATGGCAGATCCTTCCTGAGGATTATACTTTTCCAGTTCCTCCGGGAATGAGTATTCGGGTTTATTTACCAAAGGCACATTACCGGTTCCGTTTACACGCGTGGTTATCTCTATGGTCTCTCCTACAAGAGCATTTTTTGGGCTGATTTCGCGACTGATTTCAAAATCACCTACAGCACCTATAAATTCAGCATTCTGAGCCTCCGGCAGTGCTTGAACATCAAGCGTAACAGGAACAGATTGTACATTGAGGCGCTCTTGTCCAAACCCTAGCCCAAAAGGATCGGAGTTACGTTGCTTACGTACAGAAACAGTGATTTCAAAGGGGCTTAATGTAAGTTCACCAGACTTAGTAGGGAAAAGGGCATACTGGATCAATTTTGCCCGCTGATATCGAATACCGTTGACGATAGTTGAAGATGTTTGGGCTCGTTGGGGGTACTCAAGTTCTTCTTTCCAAAAACCTTCTGCTTTCCATCCGGGGGTGGGTTGATAAGAAGAAACTTCGATATCGTTCTTGAAATAAAGTACTACATCAGCAACTACTTGCTGCCCAACTACAGGATTCATGGTACTTGGCTCCAACCGCACATAAATGCTTGGAGCACGGTCTGCATTTCCGGAATTTATGGAAGAAGGGTCAAGTACTTTGAAATTAATGGGAGTTGTTTGATAAGTCTCGTCATTAACATTTACCTGTATTGACGGAACAGAATAACTTCCGGGTGTCTGGGCAATCAGGGCATAACCAAAAGTATAGGTGACGGTAGGGCTTCCATTGATCAGAGAATATTTTTGACCCCGGGAAGTGCTTCCGCGAAGCCAGCGAAGTCCCTCAATTTCAGGGAGTACGGGTTGTTCAACAGATCCCATGCTGGTGCCTGAAATAGTAACCTGTAAGTTAACCTGTTCACCAGAATAAATGTTGATTTCCGAGAGTGAAGCATCAACTTCTACGTCCTGAGCCTTACTTGTGGAAAAACAAACTAAGGCAAAAAGCAGTAATAAGGATAGAAGGTGATACCGTTTACCAATCTTTGTCATGCTTGGCACTTCCGTCCGATTTTTTCTTCTTGAATTCTTTTAGCAGTTCTTTCTCTTTCTGAGCAAGAGCCTGCAGAATCTTCTCAGCGTCTTCTTTACTAATTTTTTGTGATTTCAGATCCTCAGGATTCATTTCTTGTGGGTCCTGTTGCTGCTGTTCTTCCCCATCACTTTGTTGCTCTTCCTGATTCTGTTGTTCCTCTTGCTCTTCCTGGTTTTGCTGCTGTTGATCCTGCTGTTGCTGATTCTGCTGGTTCTGTTGCTGCTGATCTTGATTCTGTTGTTGTTGCTGCTTCTCCTGCTCTTCCTGAAGTTTTTGCATCAAAGCATTCAGCTTTGGATCGTTTGGATATTGATTCAACCCGGTTTGAACCTGATCGATGGCCGTTTGCACATCAGAATTAATAAAAGCCTGTGCTCCTCCATGGAAATACTCATCTGCTGACTGGGATTGAGCAAAAGCAGCAGTGGTAATCAGAATGGATAAAATAAAAGTGCTTAGTTTCTTCATGGTCAATTGGAATCTATATCTGAAACATTTTTAATTCGTTCTATAAAATCATTGAAAGCCCGAACTGTTTCATCCGCATCAAGAGCGCGTTGCATCAAATTATATGCTTCTGAGTATTTACGCTGGCCAACCAGTTTCTCAGCCTGTTCCTTCATGGCTAAAGCATATTCACTGGGCTCCGGCGGAGGCTGATTTTGTTGGTTTTCATCCTGCCCTTCCTGCTCCTCTTCTTGCTCTTTCTGTTTTGTAAGGGCCTGTTCATAATTATGCTTGGCATCAAGGTCAGATGGATTTAATTTGAGTGCATTCTTAAAATGCGTAGCAGCGGGCTTCCATTTTTGTCCTTCTGCCAACAAGGTACCAATATTATATTCAGCAATTGCTTTATCCTGAGGTGACTCTGCCAATCCACGGAATTCCATATAAGATTGAATCGCATCTTCCACTTTTCCCTGTTTAGCCTGTGCATTTCCAAGATTGAAATACAACTTTGCATTATCAGGATCTTGTTCAATCGCGGTAAGATAAAGTTGTTCCGCTTGTTCATAATTTCCGCTTTCATAAGCCTCATTAGCTTTACGACCATCTTTGACAGCTGAGGCAGTTAGAAACAATAAAATCGCTATGTATGAAAAAGTACGGATCATGTTTAATTATAGGTCTTCAGCGAGGGCAATGGTTTCATCATCCATTA
Source organism: Gracilimonas sp. (assembly GCF_040218225.1). Taxonomy (NCBI): domain Bacteria; kingdom Pseudomonadati; phylum Balneolota; class Balneolia; order Balneolales; family Balneolaceae; genus Gracilimonas; species Gracilimonas sp. The sequence continues at coordinate 168,342 of NZ_JAVJQO010000004.1, read as the reverse complement.
ACATATTGGTGAATACGTTGTTAACGTCATCGTTCTCTTCAAATTTTTCCATCATCTTCAGGTTCGAGATAGCTGTGTCTTCATCCACTTTGGTTTCGGTAACAGCTTCACGTATTAATGAAGCATTTTCGATCTCGTATCCACCTTCTTCGAGACGATTTCTGACATCAAAAAGTTCTTCGCGGTTTGTGTAAACCACGAACATTTCATCGTCGGTGTCAACATCTGTTGCTCCGGCATCAATAGATTCAAGCATAAACTCTTCGTCATCAAGGTCTTCAGATGGAACCTGAATCATACCCTTTTGTTCAAACATATAACCAACGGATCCATTAGTGCCCATATTACCTCCATGCTTAGAAAAAATGTGCCGGATATCACTTACTGTTCGGTTGTTATTATCGGTAGTAACTTCGATAAAGTAGGCAATACCTCCGGGCCCGTATCCTTCAAATGTAGTTTCCTCATAACTGGCTCCGCCGGTGTCTTCACCCGTACCGCGTTTAATGGCTCTTTCTATGTTGTCTTTTGGGACATTGTCTGCCTTTGCATTTTCAATAGCTAACGACAATCTGGGATTACCCTCCACATCACCACCGCCTTCCCGGGCAGCTACAGTAATTTCCTTGATGTGCTTGGTGAAAATTTTGGAGCGTTTAGCGTCTTCTTTAGCTTTTTTGTGGCGAATGTTCGCCCATTTCGAATGTCCTGCCATAGGTATGAGTCACTATTTTTTGTGCTAATACAGTTTATAAATATACAAAAATGAATGCTTGTATAAGAAATGTATGCATAGTTTTTTCTGAGCGATGTCTTGGAAATTAATTTCCTGGAAACCAAACTGTTAAACCTTGTGTTGAACAGCTAATCACAACAATAGTTTGTGTATTTTTGAGTTCAATACATCTAATCAAATAATCCAAAATTTTTGGAATGAATATAGGAATTGTCTGTTACCCTACTTTTGGCGGAAGCGGTGTTGTAGCTACGGAATTAGCAAAAACACTGGCTAAAAAAGGTCATAATATACACATGATGAGTTATGCTAAACCGGCCCGTCTCGATACTCTTGAAACCGGGATCACTTATCATGAAGTTTCCATCAATTCCTATCCTTTATTTGAGTATCCGCCGTATGATCTTGCTCTGGCAACCCAAATGGTGAATTTGATCGAATACCAGGATTTGGATCTGTTGCACGTACATTACGCCTTGCCTCATGCAACAAGTGCATATTTAGCCAAGCAGATTATGGCTGAGAAGGCCCGGCACGTTCCGGTTGTGACAACTCTTCACGGAACTGATATCACATTGGTTGGAAGCGACCCCAGCTACAAACATGTTGTAGAGTTTTCCATTGATAAAAGTGATGGAGTTACAGCAGTTTCAGAATACCTGAAAAAAGAAACCTATGAGCGGTTTAACATAAAGCAGGACATTAAGGTAATCCCCAATTTTATTGATTTGGATCGGTTTAAAAAATCGAATAAAAGTCATTTTAAGAAAGCCATTTGCCCAAATGACGAGAAAGTCATCGTTCATGTGTCTAATTTCAGAAAGGTGAAACGTGTACCAGAGGTAATCACGGTTTTTGCCAAAATTTTAGAATCAGGAATAGATTCCAAGTTATTGCTTGTGGGGGATGGGCCCGACCGTCAAAAGGCAGAACAGCAATGCCGTGATTTAGGAATTTGTGAACATGTTCGTTTTCTGGGCAAACTGGAGCAAGTGGAAGATGTCCTTTCTATCGCAGATCTGTTTTTGATTCCATCCGGTTCTGAAACGTTTGGCCTTGCTGCTCTTGAAGCGATGAGTTGCAGCGTTCCGGTAATCAGTTCCAATATTGGCGGACTTCCGGAAGTAAATATCCATGGAGAAACCGGTTATCTTTGCGACCTTGATGATGTGGATTGCATGGCTGATTATGGCGTTAAGATTCTTACGGATGCTGATTTACATAGTAAAATGGCAGCTAATGCCCGTAAGCAAGCCGAAAGATATAATCAGGATGTAGTGGTTGAAGAATACGAGAGGTTCTACGAGGTCGTTAAAGCTAAGCTATTGCAAAGCGTATAAATTAAAATAAACCCCATTTTTTGTTAGCTGATGCAGTTCCGTCTGCCACATATTTAATCTTATTGAGGTCCAGTGTAGTATCTGTATTAACGGATTCATCTAGCACATAAGCGATTGCAATAATCACATCTTTCATGTCTTTTTCAATAAACTGACTTTTTTTCTTGGTACAGATTATAATGTGACTGATTTCAGTGTTAATGCCTTTCTTTTTATCAACCCAAAACACACTGTTTTCGAGTTCAGCAATAAAATAATCAGAGCGATTCTTGGCAGGAATTTGCTTTTGAACGGAGGCACTTATTGGAAGCTGGTAAGTGAGTTCCTCAGGTCCTTTTGAAATGGATGATATTTCTATGTCAAATGGTTTCATAGGTCATTTATATAATGATGATAACAAGTCTATTATAAATAAAAAAAGCCTGATCTTTTACAGATCAGGCTTAGAATTGTTTAATTTTGACAGTTTGCTGTTTAAGCCAGCACTTTAGAAACCTCTTCTGCTGCTTCTTTAAGCAGTACAGCTGATATCACATTAAGGTCACTATTGTCGATAATTTCTTTAGCTTCCTTAGCATTGGTTCCCTGAAGGCGAACGATAATGGGTACATCTTTCACTTTTTCAGCAATTTCAGGATCTTTCACAGCCTCGATAACGCCGTTTGCCACTCGGTCGCAGCGCACAATACCACCAAAGATGTTGATAAGAATCGCCTTCACGTTTTTATCTTCAAGGATGATGCGGAATCCATTTTTCACAGTTTCGACATTAGCTCCACCACCTACATCAAGGAAGTTAGCAGGCTCACCACCAGACAGCTTAATAATATCCATAGTAGCCATTGCTAGTCCGGCGCCGTTAACCATACAACCTACATTTCCATCCAGTTTGATGTAGTTGAGGTTATACTTTTGAGCTTCCAGCTCCAACGGGTTTTCCTCTGACTCATCTTTAAGTTCAGCCAGGTCTTTGTGGCGATAAAGAGCGTTGTCGTCAAAAGTTACTTTGGCATCCAGGGCATATACTTTGTTATCCGGTGTGGTGATGAGCGGATTAATTTCAAACATATTAGAATCCGTCTCTTCATAAGCATTGTAAAGTGCGTGAATTAATTTGATGCCGTTTTTAAGTGCCTCTCCTTCCAGCCCAAGCGCAAAAGCAATTCGTCTTGCCTGATTTGGCTGAAGATCCATTCCCGGTTCCACCCATTCCTTAACAATTTTCTCAGGGGTTTCTTCAGCTACTTTTTCGATCTCAACGCCGCCTTCTGTAGAAGCCATGATCACGTTTTTGCTAACCGCCCGATCCATCAAAATACCCAGGTAAAACTCAGACTTGATGTCTACACCATCAGTTACATACAGTCGCTGCACCAGCTGGCCTTCTTCACCGGTTTGGATCGTTACAAGAACATCACCCAGTAAAGATTCGGCTGCTTCTTTAACCTCGTCAATGGTTTTGCAGAGGATTACACCCTTGGCATTATTCTTTTTGGTGCGGCCTTTACCACGCCCACCGGCATGGATTTGAGCTTTCACTACAAATAGGGAAGCCCCATTTTCTTTCAGTTTTTTGGCAGCATTAACCGTTTCTTCAACGGTAGTTGTTGCAATTCCTGCAGGAACAGCGACATTATATTTCTCAAGAATTTCTTTGGCTTGATACTCGTGTATTTTCATGGATACATTTTTAAGTATTAAAAGCGATTTTTAGGGTGCCAATAATACCGAGATTAGGAGCTAAAAGAAAGGTTACTTTGGTTGCCCGGTATTATTAGATATCCTTTTACATTAATCGCTAACATTCTAATGCAGAGAAAGCGTTTCATTGAGGTATATACTGTTTGAGGAATAGATACTTTCCTTTGGCATTTACTGATCACAAACGCTAACTTTAGCATTCAAAAAAAGAAGGTAATTCCGCTTGAAGAAAGCACAAATCATGACTGCCGAAGACCTGAATCGCATTTACCTGCGGTTTGCCCATCAATTCTTGGAAGGTTATGATGAATTTTCCCGACTTGCTGTAATCGGAATGCAGACGCGTGGCGTGCATATCGGTAAACGCATTGTGCAAGAGATTAAAAAGTCGTTCAATACAGACATCGATTTTGGAGTGTTGGATGTTACTTTTTACCGGGACGATTACCGCTCTAAACTCAAAATGCCGGAAGTTAAAGTCACTGAAATACCCTTCGATTTATATGATCGTGATATTGTATTGGTAGATGATGTGCTTTATACCGGAAGAACCGTCCGCTCAGCTATGGATGCACTCATGGCCTATGGACGACCAAGAAGTATCAAGTTTTGCTGTATGATTGATCGTGGCCACCGGGAGTTACCTATCTCTGCTGATTTTATGGGAATGTATGTTCCAACCTATGAAAACGAAGAAGTGCGCGTAAAAGTGAATGAATTAGATGGTGAAGATGCCGTGTATGTAGTTGAGGTGGAGGTAGCAAATAATGAGTAACCCTTCCGAAGAATATCAGTTCAATCAAAAGCACCTGCTTGGTCTTACTGATTATTCTGCTGACGATATACGATACGTGTTGGAACAGGCTAAATACTTCAGGGAAATTTTAGACCGGCCGGTTCCCAAAGTGCCAACCCTTCGCGACAAAACGATTGTAAACCTCTTCTATGAAAATAGCACCCGCACGCGACTTTCTTTTGAGCTTGCTCAAAAAAGAATGGGTGCAGATGTAGTCAACTTCTCGACAAGTTCGTCCAGCACCAAAAAGGGAGAATCGCTGAAAGACACGATCCGCAATATCAGCTCCATGAAAATTGACATGGTGGTGGTAAGGCACGAAAGCCCGGGAGTGCCGCATTTTCTCACTAAATGTGTGGATGCGGCTATTCTAAATGCAGGGGATGGTGCCCATGAACATCCCACACAGGCATTACTGGATATGTTTACCATGCAGACCATTCATCCTGATTTGAAAGGAAAGAAAATTGCAATTATCGGGGATATAGCTCATAGCCGGGTAGTACGATCTAACATTATTGGTTTGAAAAAGCTGGGAGCAGAAGTGGTATTATGCGGTCCTAAAACGTTAATACCTGTCTTTGTTGATCAGATGGGAGTAGATGTTTCCTATTCTTTAGAAGAAACATTAGCTTGGTGTGATATCGCCATGGCCCTGCGGATACAACTTGAGCGGCAGGAATCGGGCACAGAGTTTTTTCCTTCGCTGAGAGAGTATCATGAACGATTTGGAATAAAACTTTCTCATCTGGAAAAATATCCCGAGTTTAAAATTATGCACCCCGGCCCTATAAATCGCGGTGTTGAAATGGAAAGTGAAGTAGCAGACAGCGATCGTGCAGTGATTTTAGATCAGGTTACAAACGGGGTAGCGGTACGGATGGCAATTTTATATTTATTAAGTGGTGGAAACAGAGTTTAATTAAAGAAATGAGCAACGAAAGAAAAGTAGACATAATTGATGTAGCCACAACCCTGGCTTTAAGAAAAAAGACCATTGCTATAATAGTTCTAACAGCTACCATATTAGGAACGGTATTAGCTTTTATATGGCCGAAAACTTACCGTTCAGAAGTGTCGTTTGTTGTTACTGATGGCAATTCCATTAATCTTTCCGGTGGTGGCTTGTTGAATGGGTTGGCCGACATTAAGATGGGAGGAGGCAGTATCTCAGCTGAACAGGTACTCGTATTGCTAAGAAGCACAGAAATACAAGATCGGTTGATTGAAGAGTTTAATCTTGACGAAGTTTACGGAACAGATATTCCAGAAGCATTACGGAAGATGTTTGATGGTAGTATAGAAATTGAAGACATCCGTGAAGGAGGTATAGGTTTTAATTCTATCATTGCTTTAAAATTAGCATACCTCGGAGATGAACCTGAGAGGGTGTTTAATGTAGTCAAAAGATATTATGAAGTTGTTGATTCGACCGTCCAAAAGCTGAATAAAAAGAATGTAGAGGATGGATACTTGCTGATTAAGAATCGGCTGGAGCAAAACCTTGCTGATATGGAAGCTGCAGAAGATAGTTTAGTGGCTTTCCAAAGTAAATATGGCATTCTGGAAGTAGAAGAGCAGGCTGCAGCTCAAATCGGAGCAATAGCTGAAGTAAGGACAGAGCTGGTTAAGCTGGATATACAAATAAACTATTTACAGGATGTTTTGGGAGAAAATAGTTCTAAGCTAACGGATCTCAGAACCCAAAAAAGAGCGCTCGAAAGGCGATATAATAATCTGATTAAAGGATCTGGAGAAGGCTTGGAGACTACCGGTAGCCAGTTTGATATTTTCCAACCTGTTGAGCAGATGCCCGCCCTATACGTTGAGTACCTAAGGAGATACAGAGAGGTAATGGTACAAGAAGAAATTTATAAAGTGCTATATCCTCAATACGAGCAGCAAAAGCTAAGTTTTGAGGAGGCGACATCAGGTTTAATGGTAATTGACAATGCTGTGATGCCAACCTATAAATATGGTCCCAAAAGAGCCTATATCATGATTGCTGCTTTTGTTTTTGGCTTTATCCTGGCTTTTCTAAAGATCTATTTTGATAAATGGAAAGAAGATAATCCACAGGATTACAAGCGCTATCAACAGTTTACTTCGGCTTTAAGTTTTAGAAATGCTGACCATTGATCGCCTTTTTAATGGGGTAGTTCTTGTAGCGCCGCTTTTAGTTGGGGCCTTATTGACCGGTGTAATTTTTGTCGGAGAAGAAGGGAGTACTTTACCCGCTTCACCTTTTCAAATAATGCTGGGTTTAACATTTCTTTTCTTTGTAGCTAAGAAAGCTATTTTTGGTGATTGGAAGATCGAATTGTATGGGCTTGAAGGGTATTATTTAGTGTTGCTGGGGATAATTTTTCTCTCTATAACCTATACTCCCGACAGAGAGGAAGCACTCATTTATGTGGTTCGCTTGATTGTATTATTAGGGATGACTTATCTGATTTATAACTCAGTAGATAGTTCAAAAGAGTTGATAATGATTTCTTACCTATCAATCGGCGTTGCTGTTTTGATAGCAGCTCAAAACCTTGTCCAAATTTATTTTAATCCTGATGTTGCTGCTTATAATTATGCCAGCCAGGGTGCTGGCAAGCTTATGCGGTCTTCGGCAGAAGGTCTAGATCCGAATATTTTTGCTATTAACTATGCTTTTCCCTTAATGATGCTGGTTGCATACTTCAATAAAGCACGTAAAACAAGTAAGCAGTTTGTCATATTTGGATTGATTCTCGTCATAATAGGTTCCGTCTTGCTAACTTATTCCAGAAGTTCATGGGTTTCTATCGCGCTGGGCATTGGGGTATTAATGTTCTTGAGCAAAAACTATCGGTTTCTTCTTTTTATGAGCATAACATTTGCTATTGCTTTTTCAATAAGTGGAACCGTTCAGCAACTTACGTTGAGCTTTTTGGAACGGTTTATAGACATTTTTGCTGGAGCTTCTGATGACTCTTCCAAGTTTAGAATTTTGTTAGCAGAAACAGCGGTTCTTATTATTTTGGATAGTTATCTGATGGGGATTGGATTTCAGGGATTTTCAACTGTATTCAAAACATACCACCCGCCAGAGACAACGTTGGGCATTTATGAACCACACAATCAGTTTTATAGTGTCTTTGCTGAACTTGGCATTATTGGCTTTGCCATTTTTATGTTAATTCTTTTTCACATTGGGAGAAGGGCCTACCAATCTATACAGCATACCGATTTGAATTCCGAAACAAGAACAATTGCTATAGCACTATTTGCTACTTTTATTTCCTACCTTGTTTTCTACAATTTCTTAGGTGGTATGTTTTTTGACAGTATATTATTTGTTGTTATTGGGCTGATATTTGCAACAAATAAGGTATTACAAAGGAATAACTCTCAAGGAATAGTTGGAAAAAAGGAATTGGCCGGCAGTTAATTACTGCACATTAATACCATTTGAAGAAAAAAAATTGATTTGGAGAATAAGAAAAACAAAAAACCATCGGTAACAATAGGTATTCCTGTACTTAATGAACAGGGTCATATCAGGAGAGTGATTGAGGGATTCTTAGGCTCAAGTTACGCGAACTTAGTTGAAATTTTTGTAGCTGATGGCGGAAGTACCGATAATACCCAAGAAATAGTTCAAAAATTATCTAAGGAAGACTCCAGAGTCAAGCTCATAGATAATCCTGATAAGTATCAGTCTTATGGTTTAAATAGAATTATTGATGCTGCGTCAGGCGACATTTTTTTAAGAGCAGATGGCCATTGTATATATGCGGAAGACTTTATTGAGAAAAGTGTGGAGGCACTACTCAAAAGTAAGTCTAAAAATGCGGGTGGAACTCAACGCTATATAGCGAAGAACTATACTCAGGCGGGCATTGCGATGGCTTCTAAGAGCTTTTTGGGGAATGGTGGCGCTAAATATATGAATGAAAATTTCGAAGGGTATTCGGATACTGTTTTTTTGGGTTGTTTTTGGTTGGCTGACCTCAAAAAGCTAGGCGGGTTTTCAGAAGCAAACCACACAAATGAGGATAGTGAAATAAACCTTAGAATCACCGAAGAACTTAAAGGTAAAATATATATTAGTCCGGAAATCAAAATATGGTACTACCCTCGAACTAACTTTCTAAAGCTATTTAAGCAGTATTATTCCTACGGTCGGGGGCGATGTGTCACTAATGTACTGCATAACGGTAATATACCGTTCAGATCAAAAGCTCCATTCTTTTTTGTTAGCTTGGTAGTCTTATTACTCTTGGCTGATAACATTTTTCTGAACAGGGCATTAGGCTCGACATATATTTTAGCGGCTCTATTTTTCCTTTTTTTATTTGAATCAATAAGAGTAACGATAGAGAATCAGAATAAGTTGGTAGAAGAAATATGGACTTCTGATAGCAGAGGAGAGCCAGGAATTCTGATAACATCAATTTTAGCATTCGTTTCATTATTAGTGATGCATGTTGCTCACTTCTTCGGGTTTGGATATCAGAAATTGAAGCTCCTTTTTTCCAAAAAAATTAAGTGGTGAGAATGGATAACTTAAATCTTTACTTATGCAGAAGGTAGTACAATTATCTTCTGTTCATGTTGTAGGAGACGCGAGGGTGTTTTATAAAATATCCTCTTCCTTGGCAGAAAGAGGATATGATGTAGACTTAATAATTCAGGCAGAAAAAGATTTTAAAAAAAATGGAGTGTCGGTTAAGTCTATTCCTTTAGCAAAGACAAAAGTACATCGATTATTTGTCACTCTGCCTTCCTTAATTATAAAAGCCATTGACTACCCAAAAAACACAATTTTTCACTTCCATGACCCTGAGCTAATAGTAGTTGGGCTTTTTTTAAAACTTGTTGGTTATAAGGTGATTTATGATGTACATGAAGATGTACCGCTTGATGTTTTAACCAAACACTGGATTCCATTTTGGCTAAGGAATAAGCTTTCAAAGAGTATTAAAAAAATTGAAGAGTTCAGTGCTAAAAGGTTTGACGCTGTAATAACAGTAGTGCCATCAATTACAGAGAGATTCGATAATACCAAGGTGGTCGAGATCAGAAATTATCCTGATTACGAAGACTATAGTGAGCAAGTGCTACAACAGGATGCTTCCGAAAAATATGTGGTATATATTGGTGATTTAACCTCAAGAAGAGGTATACCAGGAATGGTGGAAGCTATGGAGTATCTGGATGATGAGGTAACATTTAAGTTAGCGGGTACATTTTCTGAAGATGGTCTGTTGGGTAAACTGAAGAAAAAGAAAGGCTGGAGAAATACGGAACATATGGGATGGATTTGTCAGGAAGAGGCGGGTACTCTACTCAGAGGTGCAATAGCTGGATTATTAACTCTGGAGAAGGTTCCAAGCCATATGGGATCTTTGCCTGTAAAGTTGTTTGAATATATGATGGCAGGAATACCGGTAATTTCTTCAGATGTTCCTTTATGGAAGGAAATTATAAATGAAAACAGCTGTGGTATCATCGTTGATCATGCTAACCCTGAAGAAATTGCAGAAGCTATCAACTATTTGTTGGCTAATCCTGATAAGGCAAAAAAAATGGGCCAAAATGGGATGAAAGCAATAAAAGAAAAATATAATTGGCAGAAAGAAAAAGAAAAGCTATTGCAGCTTTATCGTGAGCTATCTGTATAAAGGGAAGCGTAAATGGATTTAAGTTTTTGGAGAAAAGCCTTATTTCCATACAGAGAAGCAATTGTGTTATGAATATGAGTTGAATTAAATTGATTCAGTGCAGAAGCTAAAGATCTTATTCCCTGAGCAAGCAGATTTGCATTTTTTGGTGGGCATATCAATCCGGTTTTATCTGAAATTATCAACTTATTTCCTCCCACATCCGTGCAAACTGCCGGTAACCCACAAGCCATTGCCTCAAGAATGGATACATTGAAACCTTCTCTTCTGCTGGGTAGAATATATAAATCAGAAGCCTGGTAAAGTTTGAGCAGTTCATGGGGTTTTACAGGTTCCATTAACTCTATATCAGCTTGAGAAGTGTTCTGAATTTGGTGTCTGATTTTTTTCGAATAATCAGTTTTATCATCTGCTCCGATAACATGGAACTGTATGTCTGAGAAGTCTTCGGTTGAAGAAATAGCTTCAAGTAAAATATCTATTCCTTTTTCTTTTCTGAGATTCGCTACTGTTAAAGCGTGTTTTTTAGAAGGATCCCAGCCAAGACCTTTTTTGAGTACTGATTTTTTTTCATCATCTACAGGATGGTAATTCCCATCATCAACTAGGTTGTAAATAATCTCAGATTTTGAAGATAAAAATGGATATTCGGCTTCTATATCATCCTTAAGTAAAGGCCCTGAATACAAAATTCTATCTGCAGTAGTTAGAGAACTCTCAAGTAAGTCGACAAGTACAGGGTCGTTTCTGGTTTGATACCAGTCACTTCCATGAATTGTTAATACCGTTTTAAGACCCATCTCCTTTAATGCTGGGATAACAAGTCCATCAGGATATAGCCAATGAATGTGAATGACATCGGCTTCTGAACGATCTATAAAGTTTGTGATTGTATTTGAAATAGATCTAGCTATAATTCTTGGGAATCTTTTTTCAGGGAAAGAAAGGTATTTTAACCTTGAGGCTTTAGCTTTGGTAATCAGGATGGAATTATTTTTTCTATTTCTTTCGGTGAAAGGAAGCGAATAGGGAGTAGGTACAATTAATTCAACCTGAATATTAGAGTCGGTTTGAAGTAATTCAAGCTGATCTTTAATAAACTTTCCATGGAAAGGATGAAGTTCAGTTGGGAAAAGGTGGCTAATTAAAGCTATTTTCAAGGCTAATCAGATTAAATTAATTCAGATTTAATGCAGATATCGAATGCATCTTCAAAAATATAACAGAATATAAGCTGAATAAATGAAAGCCATATTCGAAAAAATCCCCAATGATATAAGGGATATTGCCACTCTGATAGTTGGAAACAGCTTCTCAATGTTTATACCAGTATTAGTATCCCCTATTATCAGCAGGTTGTATGGGGCCAGCGACTTTGGGGTATTTACAATTTACCTTGCCGTGCTTTCACTGGTAGCTTCTTTTGCAACCGGCAGGTATGATTATGCTATCTTAATTGCCAAAAGCAGATATAATGCCCAACATTTATATAAAATAGCTGTCTCGATAGCAGTGGCTGTCTGCTTGTTCTTGGTATTGATCCTCATTTTGTTTGACGAAAAGTTGCTCTCTTTAATTAACGTAGTTTCTATGGGGGGATATATTTATTTACTGCCGTTGAATATTATTCTCTTTGTGATTTTCCAAGCAGGGCAAAATGCTTTGAATAGAGAGAAGCTTTATCGTCCCATATCAGTCAGTAAAACCATTAAAGCTGTTGTAACCGGAGGGATACAGGTTGGTTTGGGGTTTTTGGGAGTTTTAAATGGTGGACTAATAGTTGGTAAACTTTCTGGAGAGTTATTCTCTTCTGCTTATCTAACGGCTAAAGTAAGCAAAATAGATAACTACCTTTCTTCTGCTTTTTCTTTTAAAAGGGCTGGGTATTTAATAAAAAAGTACGAGAAGTTTCTTAAAGTAAATGCACCTCATGCTTTGGTCAATAACTTATCATTAAGTGCAACACCGGTACTCATTGGATACTTTTTTACTGAAGATACGGTAGGTCATTATGGTCTCAGTTATATGGTTTGTGTAGTACCTGTACAGCTTATTGGTCAGGCATTTTACCAGGTGGTAAGCCAGAAGGTTTCTGAAATGTATAACAAGAATATAAATCTCAGAGACTATACTAAAGAAACACTTAAACGACTGTTTCTTCTTGCAATAATTCCATTTAGCTTGCTGACTGTTTTTGGGCCACAAATATTTGAATTTGTATTTGGGCAGGAGTGGTTTATATCGGGACAATTTGTGCAGATTTTAGCACCGTTTCTGTTTGTGGTCTTTCTGATTTCCCCTCTGACATATATTCCACTCATTTTCAATGAGCACAATAAATCCTTTTATTTTGAAATTGCACTTTTTGTGTCTCGGGTTATTGGATTGATTATTGGGGCAAAATTAAGTGGCGTGTATCTGGCACTAATATTGTTTAGTTCCGCCAGTATCTTCATACAATTCTTGAATCTAATATGGATTTTCTCTTTAACCAAGAAGCTTAAATAATGGCAGGTATTTACGGATTATTGTCAAATAAGGAGGTTTTTGAGAAAGAAATCTACAAGCATTTTTATAGCTATGACAAGCCTGGAATCGTTAATGAAGAACATAGCGAAGAAGACTTCACCTATGGAAGAAGTACTCTCGGAAGCCTTGGGAAAGACCGGTTTATTTTTAAAAATGAAGGGCTAATTATAGGGCTGGAAGGCTTTTGCTTCCATTCGGAAGGCGACTTCAGGAACTGGGTTTTTGAGGAGTATAAGCGAACGGGTATCTTATTTGTAGGAAAGTTAGAGGGACAGTTTTGTGGATTTGTGTATGACCGCAATGAAAATGAGCTCCACATTTTTACAGACCATCTTTCCACGAAACCATTGTATTTCTTCCATAGTAAAGAGCGAAAAATTGCTTTCTTTTCGTCCGAGTTAAAGGCTATTTCTAAAACAGTACGAAATGCCGGGCTTCTTATTACACCGGACCCCGATGGGTTTCGGTGTCTGCTTTCTTGTGGTTATATGCTGGAGAGCCTCACCCCGGTACGGCAAATTAAAAAATTACCGTATGGCTCAATTACTTCAGTGGATTTAAACTCTTTTGATGTTAAGCAGGAAAAATATTTCAGCATAGAAAAGCGACCTCAGAAAGGTAAAAAGAAAGACTATATTCGGGAGATCAATAAAAGAATACTTGATGCTGTACAAAAAGAATGGGCGAAAGATGAGCAGTATTCTCATGAGCATATAACCTTGCTAAGTGGCGGACTCGATTCCAGAGTTAACGCCATGCTGGGAGCTAAATTTACTACGAATAAAATTCGCTCACTCACCTTTTCAAAGCCGGATACTCCGGATCAGAAAATAGCCGCCCGGATTGCGGAAGACCTTGGGTTTTCACATCACTTCATTTCTATGGGTAATGGAGATTATTTAGTTGAAAAGGAATACGAATTCGTAAAAGCCAACGACGGATTAGTAGGATATTATGGAGCAGCCCATCAACAATATGCTCTTCAGCAGGTAGATTTTTCAAAACGAGGGTTGCTTCATACAGGTCAGATCGGTGATGTATTATTTGGTTCATTTACGCTAAAGGACACGAATATAGAAAATGCATACCAAAAACTATTCTTTAACGCTGATCCTTATATTCTTTCAAAAATTGAGATTCTCCAAAAGATGAAAGAGGATGAGTTTGATGGGGCTGATGTTGAGGTTTTTTCGTTAGAGCATAGACAGATAAATGGAACTATGAATGGGGATAGGTGTTGCTCACATATGGCTGATTCGGCATCTCCATTTTACAATAAAGAATTGCTTAAATACTGTTTAAGCATTCCTGACAGGTTTAAGCAAAAAGAAGCTATTTATCTGGATTGGATGAACAATTGTCAACCGCAGTTAGCATCTTATAACTGGGCTGCTACCGAAGCGAAGCCCTCCAGCAACCCCATTCAAAAGGCATTGGCTTTCAAAAACAGGGCTCAGAACTACATATTGCGTAAAGCAGGTTTTGACAAAAAGAATATGAACCCGTTTGAGGAATGGTATCGTCAGAATCCTGATTTCGCAAAGAGTTTGGAAAAAATTTACCAAAACAGAACCTTGGTTGAACTTGACCAAGAGTTAAAAAGCGATATATCGTATTGCTATAAAAAGAAAAATGTGACAGCTAAAATGCTTGCAGTCACTGCAATTCTATCTTACAAACTTCACTTTCTGGACTAAGAGGTGATTAATTGCGGATATTCTGAATTGCTACATACGTAGTTATAATACCAGTAATAGTTGAAATACCGGTCATAATAAGTTGTATACGGGTATTCTTGATGCTTTCTTTCTGTATCTGGTAACTTCGCAATGCATTGAGTTCTTCAACTGGTTGTCGGTCAACAAAAATACGGTCGCCTGATTGTATCTCTGTTTCACCTGGCCGATACCACGTTGCGTTACCTGCTTTGATAACAAATACGCGGTCTTTATCAGCAGATAGCGCAAATCCGCCGGCGCGGGATACATAGTCCATAGCGTTAGCTCCGGGTGTGTGAGGGAAATAGCCTGGGTTATTTACCTGCCCGAATACAAAAAGAGTGTTTTCGTCTCTTGGAATATAGAGCCGGTCCCCATCAAAAATCTTTAAGCCGGCAAGCTGACTTTCGTCGTTGAGATCAATGTATACTTTGTTTTGGCTAAGCTTGGTTTCTGCCTCCAGGTATTCAAGTCCCTGAATTACCTGATCTGACGTCCGGCGCATTAAGTCGGCATTGAATTTGTTCGGGATTTCATTTCGAAACCCGCCGCTTCTCATCAGGTAAGCTGCCTGGGGCAAAGCATTGTCAGTTAGTCCGCCGGAAAGATCCAGCAATTCAAGGGCAGTTGTTTCTCCTGAATAGATTGGAAAATTTCCGGGTATTTCAACTTCACCATATACCCAGGCTGATGCAGAAGTATTCTTTTCATTACTGAAAGGGGCAACCACCCGGTCGTTCGGCTGAAGCTGAAAGTCATCCCAGTTTTCAGGTTCAACGGTGATTTTTTCTGCGCCCGTTTCTGTTCGTCGAAAAACCATCAGGTAACTGGTGTCGGCAATAACTTCAAAGCCACCGCCAATTTTCAACAACCTTGCAGGAGTATCCCCTTTTATATATTGAAATTCATAGTCTGTTTTAACAGCTCCGGAAATACTTACTTTTGGGGTCTCAATATTTTTATTCTTGAGTGTAATAACATCTCCATCATTTACTCTGGGATTGAATTTTGCATCCCCAATGCGGAAATAAGAAACAAGGTCAGCGTATTCAACCGAACCATCTTCTCTCTCTATTTTAACATCCCGAAAAGCATAATTTCCTTTGGTCAAAAAATCGCTTGAATTGGACAAAGAAGCATTTCTTAAGTCCCGGCTTCCATCTGTTACAGAAGAGTAAATGGCTTGGTCAACCCGGGATTGCGAAGGTATCATGTACTTTCCGGGAAATGGAACCCCTCCGGTTACCTGAATATAGATGGGTCTTGGACTTTCGAGCGTAATTACCACGGATGCATTTTTTACATATCCTTCTGACTCTTCTTTAATTTTTTGCTCTGCCTCAGTGATTGTTAAGCCATCTACATTTACAGGCCCTATAGAAGGGATAATCACATCTCCTGCCGGGTTTACCATGACGCCACGTATAAAAAAGTTCTTTGAGGCCTCAACTCTGATTGAGAGAAGGTCATTGACGCCTAGTATATAGGTGCTTTTATCAATAGATTCATCGTAAGGAAGCTGGCGCGCAGCAAGCTGTATCCCAAGAGGATCTGAGTAATAGCTACCGTCAAAAATGTCGAAATTGAGATTTAAACCCGACCCGCTTTGGCTATTGTTCTGATTATTCTGCGCAAAAGCAGGGTTAAACGCAAAGCTTAAGATGCTTAAAAACAGAAATGTCCTGAAAAGTTGGAGTGTGATCTTTTTCAAATTGATATTCACTTTAGTTATTTAGTTTTCTTAAATAGGTTGGAATTTAATCTTGCTAACACAATACCTGTAATTACTGAACCCGCTCCAATATATTGAAGAAGTGAGAGTTCTTCACCTAATAAAACCAATCCAAATATAAGTCCCAATACTGGTACCAGGTTTTGATAAGCAGCTGTGCGAACCGCTCCTATTTTTTTAACTCCATTGTTCCAGATTATGTATGCAAGGCCTACTGACAAAGCTCCACTGTAGAAAACCCCTCCATATCCAATGTATGAAATGTTACTCCAGTCTAGTTTTACCAAAAATGGCAATCCTACTATTAACAAAGCAATTAGTCCCACAACCGACATAAATGCTGAATATTGTATGGGGCTATAAACTCTTAAATATTTTCTGGAGAGAATGGTGTACGTGGCCCAACAAACAGCAGCTATAAGGGTGATGATGTTACCCAAAAAAGTTTCGGACTCAAAAGAGAGTGTTCCCTGTCCCCCCATTATGATAAAAGCAACACCTGCGAATGCAAATAAAACACCAAGAGCTTTCAGAGCGGTAAGTTTTTCATCGGTGAAAAATTGAGAGAGTAATGCCACCCAAATGGGGATGGTACCCAGCATTACTGCTGCATTGGCGGCGTAGGTGTAGTTCACACCAATAATGAAAAACATTTGGTAAAAGAGGTTGCCAACAGTTCCAATGCCTACCAATTTCCAGAAATGCTCTTTTTCAACTTTAAGAGTGTGCCCTCTTTTACGTGCTACATACCATAGTAAAACTGTGGCGAAAATGAACCGGAGCGCATTGAAACTGTAGGGATCCATCTCGCGCAGAGATACTTTTACAATGCTAAAGTTTAAAGCCCAGATAATAGCTACAAGAATCAGGCTGAGGTCAATTAAGTAAGGTCGCTTCAAGTATTGGGTTTTTTGGTGAGGCGAAAAGGTAAGGCTTAAGCTGTTTTAAACCGAACTTTTTCTTAGAGCAGAAGACTGGGTGCATCAGTTGATCATAATGATCAGATAATGATTTTTTTATTTAAAAAATGTTGGGAACTAATTACAAATGTCAGTAGTTTTATGACCCTAATTCAAAAAATGACTCAAAGTCAATATATGGGAACATCAGAGCGCAAAGAGCGCGAGAAAGAACAGAAAAAGATGCTGATTTTAGAATCGGCTGAGGAATTGATTCTCGAAAAGGGACTTGATCATCTGAATATGGATGAAGTTGCTGAGCGGGCGGAGGTTAGCAAGGGGTCACTTTATCACTATTTCAAAAATAAAACGGACCTGGTGCTGGGCATTTGCAATAAGGCAACAGTTATGCTTTCAAAGCAGATCTCAGATGTATTGACGAAAGACATGCCCGGGATAGAAATGGTATATACAATTGGGGCAACCTTTCTGAATTTTGTCCGGTCACATCCCGAGTTTTTCCGCTCCATGCGCTTTTTTGATAATCTAAAAGACACGGATCAGCTTGCTGAAAGTGGTTACATAGAAATGTGTCAATCCAATATGGATACTTCTTTTACAAGTATGGTTCGTGCTATTCAGATAGGTATGCAGGATGGTTCAATCAACAATACCTATGACGCTAAGGAACTCGCAATACTTCTTTGGAGTACGTCGCATGGAATGGTGAATCTGGCTTATTTGCATCAGAATACACCTCATTTTCAGCTTCTTGAAAAGAACAAAGTTGAGATGAATTCCTTGTTTGAAGGCTATATGAAACTGATAGGCCGGGGAATAGCGACTGATGAAAGCAAAGTAGATATTGACTCTAAGTCAATTTTTGAAACTGAATCTAAATAAAACCGTAGAAGCCACCGCTTTTTAAACCAATTTTCAGAACTCTTAATCTAATGACAACTCACTCACCTATGAGAATTACCTTCCTTGTAACAGGATTGCTTTTGCTCTTACAATCAACTTCATTTGCTCAGGTAAAAGGGGACACTCTTTTCGCGGATGCAGAACTCACTTTAGAAGATGCCATTAAAGTTGCCGTTGCCAATAATCCTCAGGTAAATCGTGCTTTGCTTTCGGTAAAAGATGCAGACGAGCTTGTTGATATCGCTTATAGTGAAGTATATCCGAATATATCATCCAGCATGAATTATACCCGGAATTTTGAAGTGCCTGTAAACTTCATTCCTGCCGTGATATTCGACCAAAATGCTGACCCTGATGAATTGATTCCAGTAGCTTTTGGAACAGATAATAATTGGCAGGGAGGATTTACTGTTACTCAAAATATATTCAGGGGTGAGGTTTTTGTAGGCCTGTCAACCTCAGAAATCTTTAAAACGGTTCAGCAGGAAAATCTTCGCGCAACTACACAACAAATTATTACCCAGGCCCGAGTGGCGTATTATCAGGTGTTGGTGGCTAAAGAGCAATTACGATTGCAAGAAGCCCAAATCAAGCGCATTGAGCAAAACCTGAAAGAGAACAAAGCCCGGCAGCAAGCTGGTTTAGTGGATGAGTATGCAGTGCTCCAGCTGGAAGTTCAGCTAAGTAATCAGCGCCCACAATTAATTGAGGCCAAATATGCCGTTGATGAAGCCTACCGAAACCTGAAAGTGGCGTTGGGCCTTCCGTTGGGTGTAGAGTTTGCAGTGAAAGGAAACCTGAATGCTTTCGATATTGTATCGGAAGATGTTGAAGAAGATGAGAATGCACAGATCAAAAAGGTTGATCAGATGAATCCATACAGTTATCAAAATCAGGAAGAGGGTATTTCTTCTTTTATTGATGATCGCGGAGATGTTCGGGTATTGGATGCACGATTAAACTTGAACGAAAAAGAAATTCAGGCGGTAAAAAGCCGGTTTATTCCAACAATTACTGCATCTTACAATATGCAATGGAGTGCAGCCGAGCCCGGTACGCCTACCTTTTTTGAAAATAACACAAGATTTCAAACACTGGGTATAAATGTCAGCCTGCCAATATTTGAAGGTTTCAAGAGGGTTTCGGATGTGCAGCGAGCACAAATTGCCCGCAAAGATATCGAAGAGCAAATCAGAGCAGCAGAATTGGCCGCTGAAAACGAAGTAGCATCGGCTGCAGAACAATTAAACAAAAGCTTTGAAACAGCAGAAGCCCGGAAGCAGGCTCTTGAGCAAGCTGAAGAAGGATATCAGCGGGCATTATCAAGGCTGAAAAATGGGATTGGTTCACAAATAGAAGTTACCGATGCAGAGGTTCAGGTGCGGCAGGCTGAGGTGAATTATGCACTGATGGTATTTGAATACCTGAGTGCCAAAGCGCAGTATGATCTGGCTACCGGTCAGGTACCCTATGTAGATACCATGGAATTGGAAGTAGAATGATTTTTAACAGAAAAGAAAAGAACACAATTAAAATGAAAGAATTTAATTATTTAATCGCCCTCTCATTGATACTGGTAATGAGTGCATGTTCAGGTGAAGACGCTGAAAAGGCTGAAGGTGAAGAGGAGCTGGTAAAATCAGTAAATGTGGTAACACAGGATTTAACTCCCGGTACTTTTACCAGCTTTGTGCGGGTTATTGGTACGGTAGAAACCTCCAACGATATCATGATTTCTGCTGAAGTAAACGGCCGGGTAATGTCTTATGCCGTTTCTGAAGGAGAAGAAGTTCGTAAAGGGCAGACCATCATCAAAATAGATGATGCTAAACTCAAGCAGGAAAAAGCTAGACTAGAGGCTCTGACAAGTCAAGCCAAAGAAAACTACGAACGCCTGAAGAGAGTATATGAAGAGGATGGTGTTGGTTCGGAGATCGAATACCTGAACGCCAAATATAATTATGAGCAAACAAAGTCATCTCTTGAATCTATAAAAGTTGACCTGGCTAATACCAACATCAAAGCACCATTTACAGGAACACTTGAATCCAAAATGGTAGAGGTTGGAGAAATGGTATCTGCAGGCACGCCCGTGGTAAGACTCATTGGTTCTGACGATTACATTGTATCAGCAGGGGTTCCAGCTCGCTATGCTGATGTGGTCCAGACTGGTGATCAATTAAAAGTATGGTTTGATACTCAGGAAATTGACACGCTGAATGCCACGATTGCCTACACGGGAAGCAGTATTAATCCTCAAAACAGGACATTTAGAATTGAGGTGGCTCTTCCTCCAAAGGCAAAACAATATAAGGTAGATATGATAGCTAATCTCAGGTTAAATACTTTAAAAAGAGATAGTGTTTTGTTTATCAGTGAAGAGTACATCTACTCCACCAGAAATGGTTATGTGGTATATGTACTTGGTGAAAATGAGAGTGGAGATGCAGTAGCAAAAGAGAGAATGGTGACCTTGGGCCCCTCCTATAAAACGGATGTAATTATTGAAGAAGGGCTGAGCTCAGGGGATAAACTTATTACGATAGGTTCCGCTTTTTTAGATGAAGGAATGAGGGTTACCGTGAAGGAATCGCCTAACACAGAAATAGCAGTAAATTAATTTTATTCGGAAATTACTATGAGTACCGATCAACAATCGAACGGACAAAATGTAAACGGTGCTTCCTTGCCAGATGAGGATAACCGTAAGGAATTTTGGTTATCTACCTTTTCCATAAATAACAGAATCAGTGTTTTGGTATTGATTACACTGGTTGCAATAATGGGAATTGTATCGTACATCAACATTCCTAAAGAGAGCTTCCCCAGCATTAATATTCCCAATATTTTTGTGGTAACGGTGTATCCGGGAGTATCTCCGGAGGATATGGAAAGCTTGATAACCCGAAAACTGGAAGATGAGCTGAGTAATATCTCAGATGTTAAAACGATGACTTCAACATCTTCAGAGGGATATTCCAGTGTCAATATGGAATTTGAGCCCAGCGTTGACATCGAAGATGCACTGCAAAAGGTTCGTGAAAAAGTAGATTTAGCTAAACCGGAGCTGCCAGAGGATGCAGAAGACCCGGTAGTTCAGGAAATCAATTTGTCTGAATTTCCAATTATGAATGTAAACCTTTCCGGAGAGTATGACGAAGAAATACTCAAGGAAATTGCTGAAGATCTCCAGGATAAAATTGAAGCTATACCCTCAGTACTGGGTGTAGATCTGACAGGGGCGCTTGAACGTGAAGTTCAGGTGGATGTAGATCTGGCCAAAATGAAATACTATGGGATCACTTTTGGTGATATTATTGAGGCTATTTCCGCCGAAAACGTAACTGTTCCCGGTGGAGATATTTCTGTGGGTACCAAGAAGTTCTTACTTCGTGTGCCCGGCCAGTACGAAGATCCGGCTCTTTTAGAGGATATCGTAGTAAAGGGTGAAGAACGAAGTCCAATCTATATCCGGGATGTAGCGGAAGTTACCTTTGGATTTAAAGAACGGGAAAGCTATTCCGAATTAGGAACAGCTCCGGTAATTACGCTTGGCGTGAAAAAGCGAACCGGGGAAAATATTCTTGAAACCGGCGAACGGACGAAGGCAATCCTGGATGAAGCGATTGCAACACTTCCTCCGACAACTACTTACACTATTACTAACGACCAAAGTGTTGATGTTGTAAACATGGTGAGCAATCTGGAAAATAACATCATTTCCGGGTTGATTTTAGTAGTGGGTGTGCTGCTCTTTTTCCTCGGGGTCAGAAATGCATCTTTTGTAGGAATTTCGATTCCGCTATCTATGTTTCTGTCATTTATCGTGCTGTCTGCGGTAGGCATTACCATGAATATGATTGTTCTTTTCTCGCTGATTTTATCTTTGGGTATGCTGGTAGATAATGCCATTGTAGTAGTGGAAAACATCTATCGATATTTAGAAGAAGGGTATGATAATTTTGAAGCAGCGAAGAAGGGAACCGGTGAAGTTGCCGTACCTATTATTGCTGGAACTATGACGACTATTGCTGCTTTTGCGCCGATGGTTTTCTGGCCGGGAGTTGTAGGGCAGTTTATGAGCTTTCTGCCTAAAACACTGATTATCACACTTTCAAGTTCACTTGTTGTTGGATTGATTATTAACCCGGTAATTTGTGCTCTTTTCATGAAGGTTGATGGACAAGAAAACAGAGCTACATTAACCCGAAACGGCAAGCGAATTTTATTCGGCGGTGTCGCATTTTTTGCGGTAATAGCATTACTATCGAGCTTCGTAAGCTGGATGATGCTGATTGTATTAGGAGTAGCATTCTGGCTTAGTAATAAATACTTCCTGGAACCGATTGGCCGCTGGTGGCAAAGAGATGGTTTAAATAAAGTGATTGATAAGTATGAATCTTCCCTTGTTTGGGCGCTGAATCACCGAAAAAGTACCATTGGTATTTCTGTAGCCGTACTTATTTCCAGTGTATTTGTGTTGATAGCATTTAACCCTGGTACAGAGTTTTTCCCGGAAGATATTCCGCCAAGAGATGTTTACATACAAGTTGAAACTCCAATCGGTTCTGATGTAGAATTTACCAAAAGCATTGTGGATCAGGTCCGAGACCGGGTTGAAAATCTGCCCAATTATGTGGACATCAATAGCGTACTTGCCACATCCGGAGCTAGCATAACAGCTGATCCTGGTTCAGGTGGAGGAGGGAACACACCTAATAAAGGTACAGTTGCATTGAACTTTGTAGATTTTCAGGAGCGTGAAGGCGATGTATTTGAAGCCATGGAGTTTCTCAGAAATCATATGTCAGAACATATTGTAGGTGCGAAAGTTACCGTAGAGCAACCACCCAATGGTCCGCCCACTGGCAAGCCTGTGAACTTAGAAATCTATGGTTCAGACATGGATCAGTTGTCAGCAATTTCGGATAGTGTGTTAACCATTCTTGAGGAAGATTCTGTTTTTGCAAAAATGGATGGGTTAGAATCAAACCTCCCTGAGCCGCGGCCTGAAGTGAAGGTTGAAGTAGACCGGGAGAAAGCAGCACTTTATGAATTGAATACCAATGTAATAGGAATGACTATTCGCCAGGCTATTAATGGTGTTGAAGCGTCAAAATTCCGGGATGGTAAGGATGAGTATGACATCATTGTTCGCCTGAGTGATGAATACCGGGATGACATGAGTACGCTTAGTGATCTGACTATCTTCCATGAGGGTAATCAAATTCCGCTTTCAGAAGTAGCAACCTGGGAAGTTAGCGATGGACTGGGTGGTATTAACCACAAAGACTCGGAAAGAGTGATAACAGTCAGTGCGGACGTTCGTTCCGGCTATCAGGCCAATGCCGTGTTAGCTGAAGTTCAGGGCGTGCTTTCCGATTACCTTGAAAATCTGCCTCAGGGATATAATTATGGCTGGACCGGACAGCAACAGGAGCAGGATGAATCCTTTGAGTTTTTGGGAATTGCTTTTCTTATTGCATTGTTTTTGATCACCTTTATTCTGGTATCTCAGTTCAATTCGGTAGCTAAACCGTTAATCATTCTCAGTTCGGTAATAATGTCGATGGCTGGGGTATTCTATGGACTCGCTACTTTCCAGATGGCATTTGGTTTGATGGCTTTTCTTGGGATTATCTCGCTTGCGGGAATTGTAGTAAACAATGCTATTGTATTGATTGATTACGTGGACATCCTCAGAGAAAGAGATCAATTGAACTTAAGAGACGCACTTATTCAGGCTGGTAAAATTCGTTTCCGCCCGGTAATCCTTACGGCTATTACAACCACTCTTGGTTTGGTTCCTTTGGCTATTGGGTTCAACTTCGACTTCATTGTCTTAGTAGGAAGCCCGATTGAATTTCTGACCAACATGGGCTCTTATATTTATATGGGCGGTGAGCAAGCAGCCTGGTGGGGGCCAATGGCGATTGCCGTAATAGTTGGTCTTACATTTGCTACAGCTTTAACTCTGATTCTGGTGCCGGTGCTGTACAGTTCTATCGAACGAACTCGCCGATCACTAAATGAAACTATGTTTGGCACCACTGAGCCAGGAATTATTAAAGACCAAAGTGAGCTAAATGGCGGGGCTAAAAAAACTCCATCATTGGAACCTACAGCAGGTTAAAACGATCAGCTGATTATTTTAAAGCCCGCATTCCTTTTGGTCAGGAAGCGGGCTTTTTTGTTTGAGAAAACTTTTATCTTAAAAGAAAACTTTAAAATTAAATTCTGTGATACAACGACTTCAAACAATATTTCTGGCATTAGCTTCCATCCTTAATCTATCGGTTTACTTTACGGCTATTTATGAAAAGGCCATGAGTGACCCCCAGCTTTGGATTGGCATTGGATTGGCCAGTTCACTACTTATAGCTATAATTTTAAACGTACTTTCTATTTTTCTTTATAATAACCGCAAAAAACAGTTGTCCTGGGTCAAAAGATCTTCGCTATTTCAGGTAATAGGGCTTGGATTTTGTGTAGGAGTGCTCTTTTCGTTAGGTGGAATCGGCACGTACTTATGGGATGAAGCTCTTGGAACGGGGTTTGTTTTTCTGGGCTTGGTATTCCAGATTTTAGCTCTGCGCTTTATCAAAAAAGACGAAGAACTGGTTCGTTCAATGGATCGAATTCGATAGGAGTATTTTGAGCCAGGATTATTCCAAAGCTAAAGTGTATCTGGTTCTTGCCGTTGGGCTATCTACCTTTGGTTTTGCTCCGATATTGGTAAAGTTTGCTACCAGTCACTCTGCTCTTTTACTGGTAGCTATCAGAACCGTTGGAGCGTTTCTGATGCTGCTTCCATTTTACATCTATAAAAAGAAGAGTAAGAAGTATGATGTGAAGTCCGGCGGTAATGAAACAAAATGGATGGCGTTTGCCGGAATAGCACTTGGGTTGCACTTCATGCTTTGGATCAGCTCGCTCTATTATAC
Organism: Gracilimonas sp.; assembly: GCF_040218225.1. Classification (NCBI taxonomy): domain Bacteria; kingdom Pseudomonadati; phylum Balneolota; class Balneolia; order Balneolales; family Balneolaceae; genus Gracilimonas; species Gracilimonas sp. The sequence goes on along the minus strand of NZ_JAVJQO010000004.1, from coordinate 143,366 downwards.
TTCAGTTGCATCAGCTTCAGTGTTGGTGACCATTCACCCCATCATGCTAATTATTGCGGAACGGGCACTTTATAAAATGGAATTTGCGCCAACAGTCTGGATTGGTGTTTTCGTTGCTTTTGCTGGTTCTGTATTGCTGGGTATCTCCGATTATAATGCGGAGTCGTCGTTTGAAAATCCTTTGCTTGGCAATGCAATGGCTTTTGGGGCGGCGGCCATTTTTGCAGTCTATTTTTTAATAGGAAGAAAAATTCGCCAAAATCGATCCTGGCTGGGGTATGTATTTCCTGTATATGGATATGCAGCTGCAACCTGTGTTTCGATATTATTGATTGTTGAAGGGATTCCTGATCAAATTCCTCCTGTTGTCTTTTGGGTGGGTTTAGGGTTAGCCATTGGTCCGCAGCTAATGGGGCACGGTTCATTGAATTATGCAGTCAAATTTGTATCCCCGACTTTATTGTCAACGCTCATTCTTACAGAGCCAGTCTTTGCCACCATTCTGGCATTTTTTATCCTTGGAGAACTTCCTGCTATCCTTTCCTTTATAGCTATTTTTGTAACATTGGTGGGGGTTGTGCTAACCTGGAAAAAGAAACCAAAGCATAAAAGAGAGATTCAGGAATAGCCACTTCTGTTTTTGGGGCATCTGAATGGTCATAATACACGTACTTTGTGTAGTAATACTCAATGAGAATATCTATAAACTAATATAAAACAGTAGTAAGAGTCATTTCGTGAACCTTTTCGTATATTTCAACGTTAGAAATCCTGAATTAGATTAGACATTACTAAGAATTCAGGAATTCAGCACAAATAGGTGTATCATTACTCAAGGCAGATGGAATAGTGGCTTCATTATAGAATTGATTCAAACAATAATGAAAACAACATCACTTAATGCTATTTGAAAGAGACAACATTATTGGAGTGTCCAAATACTTGCTTCTCACAGGTTGTGGAGCTATGCTTTTGCTAAGCTGTTCCCAATCTTCAGATAAGTCTGAGAGCAATAATACACTTCCTGTTTCTGTAAGTGAGCCGATCGAGAGAGATTTTGCAGAAATTAAGAGCAATGGCGTACTCCGCATGATTACCAGCTATAGTTCGGGTTCCTATTTTCTCTATAAAGGAGTTCAGGTTGGCTTTGAATATGAGTTGTTAAAGGCATTCACTAAAGAAAATGATCTTGCCCTTGAAGTCGTCATCACGGGTCCTGACGAAAGCCCATATGACCTTCTGAATAGCGGTCGCGGAGATATCATTGCGGCTAATTATACCATCACCCCAGAGAGAAAACAGTTGGTAGATTTTACCCGGCCATATAATATGGTCGATCAGTTGATCGTAGTTTCTGATGATTTAGGTTTTAAGCCGGAAAGTATTTCAGAGCTTGAAGGGGTGCCTATAAGCGTGCGTCGTAACAGCTCCTATTATGTTCGGTTAAAAGAGCTTAAAGACGAAGGTTTTCCGGTAAATATCAATATCATTCCTGAAGATATGGACACCGAGTCGGTATTGTTTCAGGTTGCCGATGGCACTTATGAAGCAACTGTTGCCGATGATAATATTTTTGATGCAGCCGACAAGTACATGAACGGCTTGGTTAAAGGACCTCTTATTGCTGAAAGTGATACTATTGCCTGGGCGGTACGTAAAAATGCTCCGGATCTGGAATATCAACTAAACCGATTTTTATATAAGCATTTTCGGTTTGACGAAGACGGTGTTCCCAAGCGTTCAGCATTTCTGAATGTGCTTCGGAAAAAATATTTTGAATCGGGCAACCAAATTGCGGATTACTACAGCCCCAATTATCAGGGGGAGCAATATGGCACCATTTCCCCATATGATAACATGATCAGAGAAGTAGCAGATGAAATGGAGCTCGATTGGGTAATGCTTACTGCCATTGCTGCACAGGAATCAAAGTTTAATCCAAGCTCTGTAAGCTGGGCGGGTGCTGTTGGGATAATGCAAGTGTTACCGCGGTTCTCAGAGATTTCATCCGACTCGCTTTACATTCCGGAAGTAAACATACGGGAAGGGGCTAAAATTCTGGCTTCTCACCTCGAGCATTATGCCTATATGGATTCTACCAATAAGTGGTCGTTTGCCCTGGCAGCATATAACGCAGGATCAGGTCACCTTGCAGATGCCCGAAGACTCACAATTGATCACAACAAAGACCCTAATAAGTGGGAGCATGTGTCTGAGTCGCTACTGAAACTGATGCAGCGCAAATACTATCAAAATGCACGATATGGCTTCTGCAGGGGAATTGAAACGGTTCGATATGTAAATGAAATTATGAACCGCTACGGCACTTATCAGACAATATTAGCCCATAACAGAGATAAAACAGCTACAGGCACCGGGGTCTTAGGTTTTAAAACCCTCAATTAACTTTCAGTACCAATATGGTGATGTCGTCATATTGAACACCATTCGAGAATTCTGTGATATCATCAATAACGGCATCCATTATTTCTTTTGATGATTTCTCAAGGTTCTTCTGCAGACATTTAATGAGTCGCTCCTCTTCGTATTCTTCAGTTTGCTGGGGATTCATTGCCTCAGTGACACCATCTGTGTAAAATACTATCGTATCTCCGGACTGGAGCTTTACAGAGGCAGAATCATATGGCATCATAGAAGGCATTGCCCCAAGTATTACTCCACCTGCATCAAGTTCTTCAGGCTCTTTATTTTCTTTTCTGAATAATAGAGGGTTATTGTGTCCTGCATTTACATAGTCAAAACGCTTGCCATCTGCGGATACTTTACCCCAGAAAAAGGTAATAAACTTATCAGCGGGTGTATTTTTATGGATGATATCATTAATGCTTCCGGTAGCTTCAGCCAAAGTGATATCGATAGGAGCCAAAGCATGTAACATAGACTGAAGGTTGGCCATGAGTAAAGAAGCAGGAACCCCTTTGCCGGTTACATCAGCTATGGCCAGAATATGCCCACCGTCAGGTGTTTCAACTACATCAAAATAATCGCCACCAACCTGCCGGGATGAAATATTTGTAGCTTCAAGATCAAAGCCATCGATGGTTGGTATAGGCGAAGGAAGAAGGCCTTGCTGGATGGTCTTGGCAAGATTGAGTTCTTCTTCCATTCGTCGCTTTTCGATGCGTTCTTCAAGCAATAAGGTTTTTTGAATAGTAAGAAGGGCCAAATTCCCAAGCGATTGAAGAAAGTTTACCTGCTCTTTACCGTACGGCTCATTATTGGCAGGTGCTCCAACTCCCACAACCCCGATTTTTTCATTTTGAAAACGAAGGGCTATAACCAACCTGATACCGTTGTTTTCCAGAAAAGGACAGTCATGATCTTCGTCACAATAGAAAACATCGTTAAGCTCAAAAAGCGTATTCAATTCTTTTTTGGTCGGCTTTTCTTTTAACCCGCTACTTGAAACAATGGATTTTTTGCCATCAATCTCTAAGACAAAAAAGAACGTCCGGATCAACATCTGTCCCAACATGGCAAACTTAAAAGTCCGGGCAATTTCTTCCCGGTCAACCATCATGTTAAAATCTTTACTCAGCTCAAGAAGAGTATTCAGGTCGTGCACCTTGCGATCCAGTTTTCGGTTAATAAGCCGCAATTCCTGAAACATCCGTGAGTTGGCAATGGCAACCGATGAAATGATAGTCAGGCTTTCAATAAATTCGAGTTCGCTATCGGTTAGTGGTTGTTTATTTCCTTTTGGGCCCAGGCACAAAAACCCCAAGTGATGATTCGTGGTTCTAAGATTAAAAAAGATGCTGCCTTCAGCGAGCCCCAGTTTTTTCGTGATATCAGGAAACTCTTCTCCTTTAACAACAGATCGGTCTAATGTTGCTTCTGGAAATTCGAGCTGAATTGAATCATCTTCTTTAAGTGAGTTTTTGCCTTTTACCTTGCTAACTACATAAAAGTGGTCAGATCCTTTATTGATGAGAATAATACCTTTTGGAACCAACAACTTACCCATCGTGATGAGCAAAAGGTTATTGAGAACAAAATCCGGTTCCTGAGATTCAATGAGCATTCGGCTGGTTTCAAGCAGGGTGCGAAGCTCAAATCGGCTTTGTCGTTCTTCAGTATTTGAAAGAGAGATTTTTGTGTCCACGATTCGTCAAAGGTTTTTGACCATTCGTATTTCATTGGTATGCCCTTTGCGGTTATACTGTACCTGGTCCATCAGTTTTCGAATCAGGTAAACTCCCATTCCGCCACGTTTCTTTTCTTTAATACGCTTCATTAGGTCAGGCTCGCTGTAAGTGCTGGGATCAAAGCTTTTGCCTTCATCCATTAATGAAATCCACAACTGATTGGCATTAGAACCAATTTCAATACTTACTTTTTCGGTAGGAGAGTTTTTGTAGGCGTGCTTGATGATATTCGTATAGGCTTCGTCTACAGCCAGTCTGATTTCAGAAATATCTTTTTGGCTGAGCCCGATATTTTCAGCATGAGCTGCTACAAAATCCCGCACTTTGGCAAGATGCTCTGTAGAAGCTTCAACAGAAAGGGTTTGTATGTTATTATTTCCAGCCACTCTCTTGCTATTTAATTGTCAAAGCTTTGCAAAGCTTCTTTTTCATCTTCCAGGATATCATACAAAGTTGGGAAGCCCAACAAATCGAAAACGTTATAAACGCGATCGTTCATATTTGTTAGTTTGATATCACCACCTAAACTTCTCACATCTTCGATGTAGGCCATAAAGACACCTAATCCTGCACTGGCTATATAATCAAGGCCAGAACAATTGACGATGATCGCATAGCTTTCTTCGTCAATTAGCGATTTGAGTGCATTCTCAAGCTGAGAAGCGGTATGCGCATCAAGTTCTCCACTGATATCCAGTATACTTACATGGTCATGTTGGCGTGTAGCAATACTGAAATTTTTCATTCCACTTTAATTGAGGTTTGTGAATGATGTTGAAGCTGCATAATAACGTAAACCGTAGAATTAGGAAAGTTTTTTAGGAGTGGATGGTTACGATACCCAGATAAAAAAGATGCAAAAAAATAGGGCATTACATTTTTCATATGCAATGCCCTGACTATTCATCAAGAGAGACGCTACTTGAGCGCATCTACAATTAAGCAAATGCTTGGGAGAGATACAACTATAAATTATTTGATGTCAAATAACTTCAGCTTCCTGTTCTCTGAACTTTGGAAACCCAGTAGCCCGTATTCAATTCATTGCCCAATTCTGCGCCGAATTCTTCGGCTTCAGCCTTATCAGCAAAAAAGCCAACCCGCAATCGAAACCAAACATCACCGGTTTCTTCCTTTCCAATTTTAACCGTATATACATGAGGATAATCACGATCGCTTAAGGTATTTCGATATTCATTGGCCTCTTCTTCAGACCGAAAAGCTCCTACCTGAACAGCATAAGTTCCATCTTCTGCAAACTGTGGACCTTGTTGTTCTTCCTGTATTTGCTGTTGCTGCTGAGCACGGGCGATACTGTCTTCGCGAGCTTGCATCATTTCAGCAATTCTTTGTTCCTGAACTTTTCTGAGAGAATCTAGACGAGCTTGTTCGGCAGCCCGGCGTTCTTCTTCACTTGGACCACAAGCCTGAAAGCTGACTAAAGCCACTGCCAACAACAATGTGTAGATGCTTATTTTTTTCATAAGAATAGTAGTTAGTTGATAATTATCTGTAAATGGTATGCCCGAAACGAATTAAACTTACATTATCCCGACCTGTTTCACAAATATTCACGTGTCAAAACTTTCAGAAGTATCAGATTAGTATGTATCTTATGTAGACTGAATCTAAATGAAGATTTTTTGGTTCAGCAACTACATGGAAAAGTCTCTTTTAAAAATATCCGGATTAACGAAGTCATTCGACCAAAGCGGGCCCGTTGTAAACGATGTCAGTTTTGAAGTTGGTAAGAATGAGATTTTCGCGCTTCTAGGCCCAAGCGGTTGCGGGAAAACTACAACGCTGCGTTTAATTGCGGGTTTTGAACAATGCGAAGCCGGCGAAGTGCATATCGAAAATGAGCTGGTTGAGAGCACACATAAACGCCTTTCCCCCCAAAAAAGAGAGATTGGTTTTGTATTCCAGGATTATGCCCTTTTCCCTCATATGAACGCACTTGATAACGTGGCTTTTGGTCTGCGTGAAGTGGACAAAAAGAGGCGGCCGGTTTTAGCAGAAGAAGTACTTTGCCGAACCGGAATGGAAAAGTATAAACATCGAATGCCAGATGAGCTTTCTGGTGGTCAGCAACAAAGAGTTGCCTTGGCTCGGGCTATTGCACCGAAGCCCCGGCTCGTGTTAATGGACGAACCTTTTTCAGGACTTGATGCCATGCTTCGTGATACCACCCGAAAAGAAGTTCGGGCTATTCTGAAAAAATCCGGAATGAGTGCAATTTTGGTTACACACGATCAGGAAGAAGCGCTCTCTTTTGCCGACCGGATAGCAGTAATGAACAACGGCCAAATTGAACAAATAGGGACTCCCGAAGAAGTATACTACCATCCCAAAACACAGTTTGTAGCACAGTTTCTGGGTCGGACGAACTTATTCCGAGCTCATGCTGATGGGTCTGATAACGTGGAAACACGTCTGGGTCCGGTGAAAATTAACAAAGAAGCCGAAGGGTTGATTTTATGTTCCATCCGCCCGGAGCACCTGACCATTGAGCGATGCAAAGAAAATGGAAACGAAAGTGGTATTATTGTCGGCCGTGAATTTCGCGGGCACGATATTACCTACCATGTGCTTTTTAAGGGAGATAAATATATTGTTCATACAGATAACCGGCTGCTTTTTGATGTAGACGAACATGTAATTGTGAAACCTCTGGAGCCAGCCGTAGTATTAGAACAAAAGGCCTGAACTAAATTTTAAACTATCTACGGAGAGTTTTATGTCATTTTTTGGATTTTTATTATTACTACTAATAGCTGCTATTTGCGGTGGAATTGGGCAAAGTATCAGCGGGTATAGTTTTGGTGGGTGCTTAATTTCAGCCGGGGTTGGATTTATTGGCGCTATTATCGGCAAATGGATTGCCAGTGAGTTGGGTCTTCCCGAATTATGGACTATAGAAGTAAGCGGAAGTCCTTTCCCAGTTGTTTGGTCTATCATAGGTGCAGCTTTATTTACCGCTATTCTCGGTGCCGTGATGAGGGGAAAGCAACAAATCAAGTAAGTAATTTATTTTTCAGCGCATTCCCTTACTTACCCTAAACACAGAAATATTAAAGAGGGATTAGGTAATTATAGCCTTGCAGGTGATGATTACATTGTTCTTCTGGGTAATGAAGGCAGAAAATTTTGCTTCAGTAAAAAAGTGACCCCGCCGGGAATCGAACCCAGATCTAGAGTTTAGGAAACTCCTATTCTCTCCAATTGAACTACAGGGTCATTATTGTTATACAATCATTCCTGAAAATATACGTAGGTAAACGTAACTAATCAGCTCTTAGTAAGTAGAAGTTCGATAGTTTTTTACATTAATATAATTCGATAGGGATGCAGAAAATTTCCGTTCTTTTTCTTTTTCTGGTGCTGGGAAGTACTTTTGAAAGTCACGCACAAACACAAATTACAGGCAAAATCGTAGATGCTGAAACCGGGGACCCACTACCTGCTGCTCATATTATTATCAAAGATACCTACAAGGGTACGATTTCAAATCAGGATGGAGAGTTCAGCATTATTGTCCGAGAGTTTCCTGTCACGCTTATAGCTCGCTTTATTGGGTTTGAAAGCCAGGAACAAGTGGTAACCAAAGATTCGGGACCAGTTGACTTCATTCTAAAACCTTCTGTAGCAACTATGGGTGAAATCGTAGTTACGGGTGAAGATCCCGCTATTGCTATCATGAGGGAGGTTATCCGAAGGAAGCAAATCTGGAGAGCGGGTCTTGAAACCTACAAAGCAGAAGCTTATACACGTCAGCAGTTAAAAAATGACACCTCTATTGTATCGATTTCAGAGAGCATATCCGAAGCGTATTGGGATAAGAAAAGAGGCTCCCGTGAAGTGTTAAAGTCAAAGCGCCAAACGGCAAATATTGATGCTGCTGATAACTTTGCAGGAGTAAGCTACCTGCCTAATTTTTACGACGACAACCTGGATATTGCTGGTTTCAATATGGTAGGGGTCACTCATCCGGATGCGCTGAAGTTTTATGAATTCCGGCTTGAAGATATTCAGTCGTTAGATGGACAGGTTGTGTATGAGCTGTCGGTGACTTCAGATCGAAAGCTGCAGCCGCTTTTTGAGGGGACTATTTTTGTATTAGGAGAAGAGTATGCTTTGCTGGAAGTAGATCTGAAACCAAATTCTGTGGTAGTTTTTCCTCCCCCCGTGCAGGATTTCAACCTCACCTATTCTCAGCAGTTTAGCAATTTTGGAGGCGACTATTGGCTTCCGGTTGATGTGCGTATCGAGGGATTGGTCGAGGTAGGACTGATTGGGCTTCGTTTTCCTCCTATCGGGTTTAAACAGGTAGCAAAAATGAATAACTACGAGGTGAATATAGATCTGCCTGATTCCCTTTTCAGAAAATGGAATCGCTTTACCGTAGATTCAACAACCATCAATTCGGGCGATTCTCTTTTTGTGAATGAAATTGACATCATTCCTTTAGATACAGAAGAAGAAATAGCTTATGAAAAAGTAGATAGTACAGCTACTCTTGAAAAGGCTTTTAAACCAACGGGCTTTTTTACCCGTTTTATTGACTGGGAAGAAGAAACTGATTCGGATGGTTCTTCAGTATCGGTAGGTGAAGGAGGTTCGGGAAGTTCAGGAGGAAACAACAATTCAAGCTCTTTTTGGTCGAAATTAACCCGAAATTTAAGTCCGTTAGCTCGTTTCAATAGGGTAGATGCTTTTTATGGAGGTCTTAAACATCAGCGCAGATACGTAGATAATCGTATTTCTTCGGAGGTTTTTGCAGGATATAGTACAGGGTATGATGGGGATGATATTTTTGGAGCAGGAACACTGTCGTATGGAGTGAAAATGGGATGGTGGCCATTGAAAAAAACTCGTCGTTTTGGGCTTTCTGCAGGCTATAGTGCAACTACGGAAACCCGCTACAACTCCGATATGTACATGCCTTTAATGACCAGTATGCAAAACTTGCTTGGCTTTTCTGATTACTTTGATTACTACAGAAACGAAGGAGTTAAGTTCACCGCTGCCTACCGTCCGAAAAGCAAATTTAGGGGTACGTTTAGCTTGAACTATATGTATGAAAATCATTCTGCCATCAATTATAAAACGAGCTACGATATTATCGGCAGAGATTTAATTCAGCGTCCCAATAGTTATATAGACGAAGGAACGCTTAGTGCCGTTAAGCTATCCTATAGTATTGGAGAGAATAAAAAAGCTTTTGGTGCGGTTGGGGCCGATGATTTCTTGGTAAGTGTGGAGCAGTCGGCAAAAGTGATAGGAAGCAGCTGGGATTACACCCGCTTTAAACTGGATCTGTACCGGCGCTATGAGACTTTCTATCAGCGCCGGTTTTTCCCGAACACATTGGATATGAGGCTAAACGCCGGAACTTATCTTGGTGATCTTCCCATCCAAAAAAATGAAGCTCTCGATGTTGCATTGGGAGTGATTACGCCATTTGGAGCTTTCAGAGCCAAGCGATTTATTCCATATGAAGGAGCAAGTTATATATCACTAAATGCAGAGCATAATTTCAAAAGCGTTCCTCTGGAGATGCTGGGGTGGAGAAATGCTACTCAGACAGGATTGAGTATCATTGCCTTTGGCGGGATTGGAAGAACATGGGTGAAGGACGAGCAGGTGCAGGAATTCAATAATCGCTATGGTTTCTCACCGGTAACCACAGATGATTGGCATATGGAAGCGGGACTCTCGCTAAGTAATATCTTCAATCTTTTTCGAGCAGATGTCGCTTACCGAATAGATAATCCTGGCATTTTTGTGGGTATCAGTGTGGCAAGGTTCTTTTAAGGCTACATTCGGTCTTTGTATTAACAAGTGTCCGTTGAAAAACTCGTCATTGCGAGGAGCCCGTAAAGTGATGAGGTTCCATTGGTTTAATCGACGAAGCAATCTCCATGACTAGTTCAGGATATTGATGCGGGGAGATCGCTTCGTCGGCATACATAACGATATACTCTGACATTTGTACTCCTCGCGATGACAGACATGTTTTTTTAATTAATCAAACAGAACGGTCCATTAAGATTAGGTGTGCCATCTCTACAAAACCTCTTCGGTGAAACACTTTCAGGACCGGTAGATGCTGAAAGGTTGTCCTAATAGGGACGAATCAAAAAATTACTCCAATAAAAAAAGGCTCGCTGCAAAAGCAACGAGCCTTAAACTTGTCTTCTGAAATTCAGCTCAGATTACATTCCTGGCTGGTATTTCAGGGTACTGATTGGATGTGATTCAGCACGTCGGTTTCTTTCGCAACCGGGTGTGTTTGCATCCATTTCAGCTTCGGTACACTCAACAGGAGCTTTACCTAAACCACGAGATTCAATGCGGTCTTCAGAAATGCCGTTTCCAGTGTAGAAGTCTACAACAGAAGTAGCACGTCGAAGGCTGAGTCGTAAGTTATACTGATCTCCACCCACGTGGTCAGTGTAAGCATCAACGCGAACACGGAAAGCAGGAGCGTCTTTAAGAACTTCAACATTTTGCATCAGTGCTTCGGCAGCGTCAGCTCTGATATTAGAGCGGTCAAAGTCGAAGTTGATGGTAGTGAAAGAATCTTCAGTCAGGTAAACAGGATCGCTTCCATCAGTAGGGTTAGTACCCATGTCGATTTCCTGCATGTCAGTAAATCCGTCGCCATCAGAATCTGAGTTATTCGGATTTGTGCTATGAGTCATTACTTCATCATAGTCATTAAGTCCGTCACCGTCAGAGTCGGCATTGTTAGGATCTGTTTCGTACTCATTGATTTCATCGCCATCGCTGAGTCCGTCGCCGTCAGAATCTGTATTGTTAGGATCGGTGTTATAAGAGTTAACTTCGTCACCGTCACTCAGGCCGTCGCCGTCAGTGTCAGAGTTCAGAGGGTCTGTTTCGTAAGTGTTGATTTCGTCCGCATCAGTAAGACCGTCGCCATCAGAATCTGCTGAATTAGAATCAGTACCTAATTCTGCTTCTTCGGCATCAGTAAGTCCGTCGCCGTCAGTGTCTACTGGTTCCTGGACAACAGGTTCGTCAGAACCACAGCCATACTGTACTACGGTACCACCTACTAAGAAAAGTGTGAGAACGAGAAGATGGATAGTTCGCTTCATATTAAGATTTCTCCAATTCAATTAATTATTAGGGTTATAATATACACTATTTTGAATGAAAATAATGATACTGGGGTGTGTATCAAAAGAAAAATTAGCTAAAAAAAGTTAGCATAAGTTTTATACTACCGGTATCTTTGATATTCGTTTGGGGCTATAGCTCAGCTGGCTAGAGCGTCGCGCTGGCAGCGCGAAGGTCCGGGGTTCGAATCCCCGTAGCTCCACAATAGCCTTTTTCAGCTCGGAAAAGGCTTTTTTTATATAATTCAGTAAAAAATTCGGGGTATTTATCGGCGCTTTCATAAATATTAGAGTTAACCGGATCGCTTGTTTGTATGCTTGTTATACTTTAAAATGAGCATGATTTATAAAAACGGGAGTTACAATGAAAATGAATGAGAGATCATTAAAATTTTATCTCGCACTTTTTGTACTTGCACTCATAGGTGTTGTTCCCAATAAATTTGCTATAGCTCAGAACGTCACCCTTGATGTTGAACCAAGTCCAATTCTGGAAAGTGCCCAGACACTCAGCTTAACAGGTTTGGGTATTGATACCGAAGGCCAGGGGCCGGTATTAATATCAGCGACCATGGAAAACCTTTCCGATGTAAACATCGATAATCTATATTTTGAACTAATTGTATCAGCCGGGAAGGTGGGTAACATTGTTGAGCTTACGCAAAATGCGTCACGTCCTTTTTCCTTAAAACCGTTTCAGTCTGTTTACTTTACCAACAATGATTTAGCGAACGAACGCATTCCCGGAATTTCCCAGGCAATTACCTTTACGGGAGGATTAACTACAGAAGGCGATGATTTTTTGAGCAATTTATCGGGATCCACTACTCTTCCACGTGATACCTATTCTTTGGAATTGATTCTCTTTAGGGTAACAGATGCGCAAGGCAGAGAAGATTTAGCCAGAGATGTAGCTGAAATAGGTGGCGGAAGTATGGCTGCGGCATCATTTGAAGAAGGCAATATATATCTGAAAACACCCGGGGATATTGTAGGTGCTGCTGCCGAAATAACAAACCCCTTCCCTCAATTTAGCTGGGAGGGAGAAAATAATGTTTCCTATCGGTTACTGGTTGTTGAACAAAGAGGGCAAGACAGCCCTGAATCATTACTTGCCAGTGCCAAGAGTTCATCTCCGGTGGGAAATGGCGGGTCGTTACTCACTTTTGAGAATCTTGATATTGTAGTTCAGTCAAATTCATTCCAGTTTCCTTCTTCGGGCGTTCAGCCATTGGAAAAAGGGAAAACCTATTACTGGCAGGTTGTAACCACACTTCAATCCAGCGGTGACACCGAAGAAGTTTCATCAGAGATATGGAGTTTTGTGTTGAAGGATGCTGCCGAGGCTGTAGCAACAGCTCCAATTTCAGCGGAAGTACAGCGTGCAATTGAACGATTGATTGGCCCGGATGCATATCGAAGGTTAAGAGACAGAGGATTTACTCTGGAGTCTATTCAATATGATGGGCAAGACTTTACAGGCCCTGCAGCAGCTATTAAGCTCGAAGAGTTACTTCAGAAAATCAGAGATGAAAAAATTATAGTGGAAGGAAACTGAGAGGCTCACATGAGAAACATTAAAAAGAAACTATACACATTTATAGTACTGCTGGTGTTTGCAGGAATTTCTTCGGCAGATATTGCCATGGCACAATCGGAACGACCATTAGCGATTGTTAAGCGGTTTAAGCCCGATGTAACTCTCCAGAACCTGGATATAGATAAGTACATTAAGCTTGATCTGGAGGAAAATAAAGGAGAGCGGCTCTTTGACGGCGATTCACTTTCTACTGATGAAGAAGGTTTTGCCCTGGTTGTATTTATGGATGCCAGTGTAGCCAAGGTAAAACCGAGTTCATTGCTGATACTCAACGGTTCAGTTGCCACAGCGTCAAAAGCAATGAATACCCGGATAAATTTGAAGAATGGGGAGATATTTTTGAATGTGGAACCACAGGGAGGCAATGACTTTGAAGTAGCTACCAACCGTTCGCTGGCCTCGGTTCAGGGAACCGATTTTGGGAGTCGCTTTGATGGATTTGTTTGGGTTGAAGAAGGGCAGGTTGACGTAACCGCCCTCAATTCTGGCCAAACCGTATCTTTGTTCGAGCAAATGTATGCTCAGGTTGATGAACAGGGAAATAATGTGGATTCCGGAACTCTTACAAATGAAGAATTAAATTCACTTGGCGAAGGGTATAGCGAAATGGAAAACGACCTCATTCAAAAAGAAATCAAACTTAGATTCCGGGATCAAAATGGGCAACTACGGGAAATAACGATTGACGTTTTTGAGGAAGGTGAAAATTAAATAATTTATTAAGCGGGTTCAGGATAGTTTAAGGTTAATAATATAGATACAGCGTGATGGGGGTTGCAAAAAAAGGAATACTACTATTGCTGTTTATAACAGCCACAGGGGTGGCTTATGGCCAGTTCAATGTGCAGCATCAGGCTCCTGTTGCGGTAGAAAGAAATCAACAAAATGTACTTGAATTCAGAGTGCCGGGTATTTCTGAAGCTGATTTTCAACAAGCACGGCTTTTCTATAGGTATGATGGAGACTTCAGTTATCAGCAGCAGGAAGTGAATTACAGGAATGGCTTGTTCCAAACATCATTTACTGCTACCAACCCCAATGCAAGTTCATTAGAATATTACTTTGAGCTGACACTCAACTCAGGTGAAATGCTATTCTATCCAAACAATCTGCCATCGGAAAACCCAGTGGAAGTGGAGATTGTAGAAAGCACGGAAGAAAAAAAGCCCAAACTGGAAGGAATAGATTATACGATCCTTTCACCCCGCCCCGGCAATGGCGTTACCGTTGATGATGTAGTTATAGCTATTGCACTTTTTTATGAAAAATCTGCCTTGCAGCCGGGAGAGTTTCAGTTATTTATTGATGATAAAAATGTGACTTCCGAAGCTGATACCTCCGCGTATTATATATCCTATATCCCGAAAGATTTAGGGCCGGGCTCGCACACCATTTCATTGGAGTATAAAACAGAAGATCAAACATACTCCGTTACGGACTGGCGGTTCGCTGTAGTTACTCCGGGGCAGGCGTCATTTCAGGGTTTTGGTCCCGGCAGGGCACCACAAGGCCAGGTCGAGTTAACCGCACGAAATCAGGAGATAGCAGGTGATATTAATAATGCCTATACCGGCCGAGCCAGCATTTCGGGGGCATATGGTAAGTTTCGCTATTCGGCAAACGGATATCTGACTTCCCAGGAATCGGTACGGTTACAGCCTCAGAATCGATACGGTGTTGATTTATCCTACGGAGATTGGTGGAATTTTGAAGCCGGTCATGTGTATCCGGTGATGAGTCAATTTACGATTTCCGGACGGCGGGTGCATGGATTGAATACCTCACTGCATTTATTGAATGACAATATCAATCTTCAGTTTATGTATGGTGAGCTTGAGCGACAAATCACCAACCAATACGATAGCCTTATTGTTGAAGAAGTAACGATTGGAGCCGATTCGGTTGTTGATCGCAATTTCCTGTTAACGTATCAGGACGGCGGAAGAGGTACTTTCCAGCGAAGGGTTATTGGCGGTAAACTGGGCTTCGGAAATGAAGAGAAATTTCAGATAGGCTTTCATGCGTTAAAAGTTCAGGACGATACGACGTCTATTTTTAATGTCAGGGATTACATGGATCTTGTAAACTCAAATGTAGTCTTGAATAACAATCTGGATCAGGTTGCCCGGGATAGCCTGATGGCGAATCCGGAACGGCTGGATGTAAGAGGCGGGAATATCAAGCCTCGTGATAATGTGGTAGCGGGAACGGATTTGAAGATGGGATTCAATAATAACCGTATTCGCTTTGAGTCCGAAGCTGTAATCAGTGCGCTGAATAATAATATTTATGATGGTCCGCTGACAGTGGAGCGGGCTGAAGAATTAGGTTTTGATGTTGATAAGGGCACTGCAGATTTACTCGAGCAGTTGTCATGGCTGATCATCATAAACGAAAATATGAATACGCTTCCTTTCAGGATTGCCGAAGATGACAGCGGAGATATTTCCGGGGATGCCTTCTTCCCCACCAGCATTCTTGCCGGCAATAGTGAGCTCTCATTCCGTTATCCGAATAATAACTTCAGGGCGCAATATCGCTGGATTGGTCCTGGATTTAACTCTCTGGCAAATTCTACCATCCGGAAAGACGTAGCCGGTTTTACCCTTACCGACCGCATGAACTTTTTGTCGAACAGGGTCTATCTCACTCTGGGGTATGAAAACCTGAATGACAATGTAAGTGGTACCCGTGATGCTACTACCAACACCATTACCTATCGAACAAATGTAAGCTGGTATCCTGTAGACCGTAAACTGCCAAGAGTGAGTGCAGGCTTACGGTATAGAACCAGGGATAACGGGATCGAAAGGCAGAACTTTCTACTACCTGATGATTTGGTGAATGCCGCAGTACAAAATATCCGGCAGGAAACGAGGACTATAAATGGACAGGATACATTAGTAACCTTGGTTACTCCCACCCCGCGCTCTAATTACACGGTGAATATTAACACATCTGTGACGCAACAGTTTAGCTGGATGAATGCCCGAAATGATGTATCGCTAAGCGTATCTAACCTTAAAACTACAGATGAGGTTTTTGCCTTTGGCGATGTAGCCAGTACATCATTTTCTCTAAGCCTTAATTCCCGATTTACAGATCTGCCCCTGGAAACACAGTTTGGCCTCACCGTTAATAACACTGAATCCGGAAGTGGGCAGAATGATATTAATATATTCGGGATTTATGCCGGGGGTAACTACCGGCTGATGGAAAACAGTTTAACACTAAATGGCCGGATTGCTATTACCAGTAATAAAATATCATCACGGATGATTGAAATTCGTGACAATCCGAATTCAGAGGTGTTAAATGATAATCCGCGCGATAACTATTTTGTTCTAAGTGATGAGGTAACCAAAAACACTTTTTCTACATTTGTATTACAGGCTGGAGCACGCTATAATTTCAACGAATATCATGCAATGGTTTTTGACGCTAATTTTACCAATGTTAGCGGACAGAACCGGGCAAATGATAGTATAGTGCAGCTCAGATATGTATTCAGCTTTTAACTAAATGGCCGAAAAAAAGAAAAGACTTACTTCCGTCACTCTTATTGCCATTACTACGTTTGTAGTCTCCTTCATATTAATGTTGCTCAGGCCCATTCAAGTAGTTGAGCTTAAGTATTTTGATCAGCTTTTTGAATGGCGTGGCCCCCTGGATGTATCCGACTCTCCCATTGTGCTGGTCGCCATTAGTCAGGAGGCCGATCAGGAAATCCCGCAGAAATTTCCCTGGCCCACTAACCTGCATGCAAAACTGGTTGAAAACCTAAATAAAGCCGGAGCCAAAGTTATTGCTTTTGATGTTGTCTTCAACAATCCGGACATCTACGAGGTAAAAAACGATTCTCTTTTTGCTCAAAAGATGGAAAAATATGGAAATGTGATTCTGGCGGGTGATTTGCAGCGAACGATAACACAGTACTCTGATGAAATATCTCCGATGTTTCCGACGCCTGTTCTGCGGGTAGGCAATCCCAATCAGGTGGCGTTGGTAAGGGTGCATCCGGATTTAGATGGGGCCATCCGTTCCTATCGTTTTGGCCAAAAGCACCAGGGAGATAATCTGTACCGGTTGGGTTTGGAATCAATCAGGCTATACGAAGGAATCCCATACGAAGAGGTAGATCCCATAGGACCTAATCCGGAAAGCGATTATTTCAACTTGGGTCCATATGAAATCCTGAAAGACGGGGCGAATTCATTTCTCATTAATTACTATGGACCAGAAAGCACCTTCCCTGAAATTTCGTATGAAGAGGTGATTGACGATTCCAGCTATACCACGGTTTTTGAATCAGAATTGGGGGGTGGAGTCAACACCTTTGATGATCCGGATATTGGTCATTTAGCCCAGGGTACATTTGAGGATAAAATCGTGATTGTTGGTGCCACTATGCCTCTGCTGAAAGATTTTTATACCACTCCATTTGCAAACGCAGGCAACAACCCGCGTCCCGGATATCAGGTTCACGCCAACGCTATTCAAACCATTTTAGACAGCAACTATATCGAGCGGTTTCGGGGTTGGTACACGCTGGTTATCATGTTTTTTCTATGTCTTTCCATCACCTTATTGAACCGATTTGCGAATGCAACATGGGCTATTTTGGCTTCAGTAGTATTTGCGGGAGGGTATTTTGGAATTACCTACTGGGCCTTTATGAGTTACAACTTGTTGATGATGATCACCGGCCCCATCATTGCCATTGTAGTAACACAGGTAGGGATGGTCAGTTACGAATATTATGTTGAGCAAAAAGAAAAGCGCCGCATTAAAGGGATGTTTGCTTCCTACGTTTCTCCGGAGTTGGTAAACCGGATGATAGAATCGGGTGAGGAACCGCAACTGGGTGGTGAAGAAACTCATATGACAGCTTTTTTCAGTGATGTGGTTGCCTTTTCGACTTTCTCTGAACAGCTTGAAGCAAAGGAGCTTGTAACGCTGATTAATGATTACCTAAGTACGATGACGGATATCCTGAATAGTCGCGGCGGCACGCTGGATAAATATATAGGGGATGCCATTGTAGCCTTTTTTGGATCTCCGGTTCCTATGGAAGATCATGCGTTCCAGGCTTGTGTAGCTTCTCAGCTGATGCAAAAAGAACTGGCCGAATTACGCAAAAAATGGCAAAAAGAGGGATGGTCAGAAATGGTGGCTAATATGCACCAGCGAATAGGGATGAATACAGGCGTTATGGTAACGGGTAATATGGGTTCATCCCGGCGGTTTAACTACACCATGATGGGAGATAACGTAAACCTTGCGGCTCGCTGTGAAAGCGGAGCAAGGCAATACGGGGTGTATACCATGGTTACCGAATCCACAAAAACGGAAGCCGAAGAATTTGGAGATGACTGCCTGTTCCGCTTGCTCGATAATATTGTGGTCAAAGGAAGAACAAAACCGGTTAAAGTATATGAGATAGCGGGCTTGAGAGCCGATGCTGATCAGGTACTGCACGATTGTATTGGTTTATATGAAGAAGGACTGCAGCATTATTTTAACCAAGAGTGGGATACAGCAATTGACAGGTTCAAAAAGTCAGTTGAACTGGAGCAATATGAGAGAAATCCATCCGGAATATTTATAAAGCGGTGCGAGTTGATGAAAGAAAAATCTCCGGGTAATGACTGGAATGGAGTATTTGTAATGGAGAGCAAATAAGCATGTAAATGCGGAGAGGGAGGGATTCGAACCCTCGATACCTCGTTAGAGGTATACTCCCTTAGCAGGGGAGCGCTTTCAGCCACTCAGCCACCTCTCCGTTTTTTGAAGGGCAACAAATATAGCGACCTTTACACACTAATAGCAACCCTGTTAAAGCTTTAATCTGCCTGCTTTATTTTATCCTCGATATCGTCGCCAGATAAGCCTTCGATTGGGAATTTTAAGGTGAACTTCGTGCCCTTATCCTGTTCAGATTCAATCAGGATTTCTCCATTGTGCAGGTTCATCATTTCCTTGCAAATTAACAATCCAAGTCCGGTTCCTTGTTCATCTCTGGTGCCCGCTCTCGACGTAGTTGAATCAAGGCGTAATAGTTCGTTCACCAACTTTTCCGACATTCCTATCCCGTCATCTTCAACTTCGATATAGTAAAAGCCTTCGTCCCGGCGCAAAGCCATACAGATAGTACCACCTTCACGGGTAAACTTAATGGCATTTGAAATCAGGTTTCGCAGAATCGTCTCCAGCATATTCAGGTCAGCCAGCAGGTACGCATCTTCGCTGGCTTTATTCTGCAAGCTTATATTCTTTTGATTGGCGACGTGCTCAAACAGCTGGTGCATTCTTTCGATGAGCTCTCTGAGGTTTACTTTCTCAGGAACAGGACTAATTTTGCCTGTGTGTAATGAAGCCCAGTTCAGCAAGTGTTCAACCAGCGTTAGTAATGATTTTGATGATGCATGAATATGCTGCAGGCTGGTTTTCAGTTCCTCAGGATCTGATTCATCAACTTCTGTAATCATCATTTCGCTGTATCCCAGAATAGCCTGAAACGGATTGCGCAGGTCGTGTGCAATTAAGGAGAAAAATTTATCCTTGGTTTTATTGCTCTCTTCCAGTTTCTGAGCCTGCTCACGGATGATTTTACTCTTCTCTTCAATTTCATTTTTCTCTTTACGCAGCTGAGCAGTCTGCTCCTCTATAATCTTCTCCATCTTTTGTTGCTTCCGAATCAGATATTGATATCGGATTTTGGACGCTCCATAATAGCCTCCACCCACCAGCAAGATTAAAAGGAAATAAAACCAGGCCTGTTCGTAGAAAAAGGGCTGCACCGTGATGGCTGCTATAGCCGGGTTTTTACTCCAAACCCCGTCATTGTTAGCAGCTATGACTTCGAAGGTATAATTACCGGCAGGCACATCTGCATAAGAAGCAGTTCGTTCCCCAAAAACTTCGATCCAGTCGTCATCATATCCTTTAAGGCGGTATCGGAACCGGGTTTTTTCGGGAGCCACAAAAGTGAGCGCATGGAAACTGATATCAAATGCCTTATAGCCTTTTTCAATGGTGATTTCGGAGGAGTTGTATTCAAGATTTCCTGTCCGGACGTTCTTGATTAAAACCGTGGGAGGGATATTATTGGTAGTAGTAATTTCGGACTGAAAAATAGCAACCCCTTCCTGTGTTGAAAACCAAAAATCCCCATTATGGGTTCTGATTCCCGCCTCCTGGAATGAGCCATTAGCCTCCGGGTTGCGCATGCCTTCCTGCCGGCCATAATGTAGCAGCGTGAAATTGCCACTGTTGCCATCCAGGTAGGTGTTGAGTTCAGACTTGTCAATTTTAATGATGCCCCGGTTGGAGGAGATCCAAAGCCAGCCTTCCTGATCCTGAGAAATCCAGTGCACGATATGATCGGGCAGCCCGTCTCTGGTGTTAATGAATGTGACTTCACCGTTTTTGATCCGGTTCAATCCGTTATTCTCCGTGCCAACCCATATCACTCCGGCTTCTTTTTCATCCACATACACAGATCTGATGTTGTTTGAAGAAAGTCCGTTTTCCGTGGTGTAGTTTCTGAAATCACCGTTTTTGAAGCGGCTTACGCCTCCATCCAGTGTTCCAATCCAAAGAGCATGGTCACTATCTTCCGTGATATAGCGGATTTTGTAACCAGCCATGCCTTCCTCAATGCCAAAAAATTGATGGGTTTCATTGACCGGGTCAAATTTCACCAAGCCTCCATAAGTACCCACCCAAAGCTGGTTGTTGCTGTCGTTGAAAATCGAGCGGACGTCATTCACTTCAACATTGGTTCCAAGCCGGTAATTTTTAAAACCATTTTGAGTGATCAGGTCAAGTCCTTCCTGATAGTAGCCAACCCAGATGTTTCCATTTCCGTCTTCTTCTATAGCATGAATGATATTAGAAGCAATATTGCTGGTAGTTGTCTGGTAAGTAACGATCTGGTCACCTTCAATTTTATTGAGGCCTGCCCCCCGGGTTCCCACCCAATAAGCGTCCCGGCTGTCCTTAAACAAAGCCAGGATATTGTCACCTGATAAACCTTCCGGCGAACCTAGTGTCCGCACCTTGGATTTGCTTACTGTGATTAGTCCATTTGTATTGGTTGCAAACCAAAGGTTGCCTTCCCGGTCTTCGAACATGCTGTTGAAGTAATAATCCTTGATTTTATCAAGTGCATTGAATTTCTCAATTCTGCCGTTTTTAAAAACCCCAAGGGAGCCGGCATTTCCCAGCATCCAGACATTACCGTCACTGTCTTCATAAAATTCGGTGTAGGTTTCTCCCTCCACTATTTCTCTGTTCCTTACCCGGCTAACTTTACCATCGGTTTCGATATATACTTCACCAGGCATGAAATAAAGCAAGTAATCATCACCCTCAAAAATATGCCGTATAATTTTGCCTCTCAGGATAGTATACTTTTCAGGGAGAATTAGTTTGCCATCTTTAAGCTCATAAAGCCCATTCACCGTGCCAACCAGCAGCGCTCCCTCTTTACTACGGTGCGCAACTCTCATCTGGTTATTAACCCGATTGTCACTTATATCATACTGATGAAAACCAGTCTCGGTATGGTGCAGCAAACCATCATTAGTGGATATCCAGAAAGAACCGTCATTATCCTCTAAAAAATGAGAGACCTGGTTCTGAAAAGAAGAAAAATTATAAAAGAGGGAAAAAGCTCCACCTTCATATACATAAAGTCCCCGGTGGGTAACAAAGAACATCCGGCCATCGGCGACCTCGTATATTTTTGTGACATCAGAATTTGTAAACCCGTTGTTGGTACCATAGTGTTTGAAATTGCCGTTCTGGTACAGTAAAACTCCGCCATATTCGAGGGTAAACCACATACCTACACCGTTCTGCCTATGAACGAGCGTAGCCCGGTTATGAGGCATCTCGGGGGTATTGGAATAATCGAAAGTCTTAAAGTTCAGCCCGTCGAAGCGTACGAGTCCGTCATAAGTACTAATCCACAGGTAGCCAAGTGAATCCTGAGTGATACTGTTAACGGTATTTACTGGAAGGCCATCTTCAATGCTCCATTCGCGATAGGTGAGCGTATCCAGCCTTTGCAGCAATGAAGGCTGAAAAGCAAAAGCTGCCTCTGCAATAAAAAGCAGAGCAAAAAATAAAATCCCTTTTCTAATCATAATGTCCTTTTCCAACCCAAAGCCAATGTAATCTACCGAACCTGTTGTTGATCACATGTTAATCGTCCTCTTTGTCAATAACATAAATTTGAGAAAGATTTCGTCCTTCCTGAGCATAATCAAGGCCATAGCCCAAAACAAAAGCATTTGGGATCTCAAAACCCACATAGTCGAGTTGTACATCGTGGTGGGTGGCTTCTTTTTTATGAAGCAGTGTACATACTGCTACGGAAGCCGGATTGTTTTCTTTAATCCGCTTTACCATGTAATTCATCGAGAGGCCGGTATCGACGATGTCTTCCACCAAGATCACATGCCGGCCTTCAATCTTTGCATCAATATGCTTGAGCTCAGTTACCTGTCCCGAAGATACTTTCTGATCTCCATAGCTGCTAAGCTTCATGAAATCCACCTCACAGTCGATGCTGACATGGCGCATGATATCAGCCAGAAAAATAAAAGCCCCATTCAGAATCCCTATAAAAATAGGCTTTTTGCCCTCATAGTGTTTATCGAGCTGGTTGCCCAGCTGATTCAGGCGCTCATCGATCTGGTCTTTGGTAATGAAGATTTTAAATTTTTCGCCGTTACAGGTCACTGTATCCGGTTGGTAAAAAGTTGAACTCATGCTAACTGAAATTTATCGTCAAAAAAGAAGTTGATGTGGTTTCGCATTTCGCCAATTCAGAGATGGCACCCCGCTCTTTGTTAATTGCTGGAGCAGGATATAGAATAGCATAAATAGTACCATCTGATCCGCACAATACCAAGGCTTTTTCCTTAAAATATGAGGGAATTTTTCGGTTTGTCAGGTGATCCGATATTCTCTGATGTCCATCCATCCCCAGAGGTTGAAAGGCATCGCCGGCGCTCCAGGTTCTGAGCGACAGAGGCCAGCTAAGTTTGGAAGCATCCAGTTTTAGAGCTGCTTTGGAGGCAGATTTCTGTGTCTTTTTTAGCGTGATGCCGTTCAGTTTAAGCCCTTCCTCAATCTCATCTTCTGAAATCTCTTTCGAGATATCTTTGAATTCTTTGTTGGGGTGAAGGTGGATTTCATCCCGTTCGCGGATCAGGACCAGGTTTCCGGCCTTCATGCTTTTTCCGGGCTGAAGGTATTCGAGCTCGGTCAATTCTTTCAGCTGACCTTTAGAATACTTGCCCTCAGCCCCAAACTGATCGAGCAGGTTCTTTAGAACGGCAGGCTTCAGAATGGCTGGCAGCTTCGAAAATTTCTTCAGATTAATGATATTCTTTTTAGCTACCTGATCCGTGATTTCCAGAATACTGGCTTCAAAGATTTCTCCCTGCTGTGGCAAGTCCAGGATATTCTGCTTCCAGCCGGGCAGCAGGTCATCCATCTTCTGGGCAAATTCATTCCGGATGAAATTGCGGGCATATTCAGAGCTTTTGTTGCTTTCATCGGTGCGATAGGGAACAGCTTCCGATTCACAAAAAGCCAGGATGTTGTCTTTTTCAAAACTCAGCAGTGGCCGAAACAATTCGCCATCCCATTCTTTCATGCCCTGCCAGGCAGCCGGTCCGCTTCCCCGAAACAACTTCTGTAAAATGGTTTCCACCTGGTCATCCTGATGATGAGCGGTCACGATGGCTTCGGCTTTGGATTCCGCCTTTAAATCCCGAAAAAACTGATAGCGCTGCTTTCGGGCCCAGTTCTGGAAATTCTCTCCTCCGGCATCTTTAGGGTTGAGCCGGATGGAACAGCACTCAAATCCCCACTGAAAAGCCAGCTGTTCTACAAGCTCCTGATCTTTATCGGACTGTTTTCCCCGCTTGCCATAGTTTATATGAACCACCAGCGCCTCCCGGTTCAGCAAGTGAAAAAGATAGAGCAATGCCATGGAATCAGGACCGCCACTCACCCCAAGAATGAAAAAAGTATCCGGTTCAAAATAATCAGCGAGGCTCTTTGAAAGATGCTTCTGCAATTTTTTGGAAATCGATTTTGCCATAGAAAAAAGTAGGGGGAAATTGGGAGAATGTCGAGAGAACACCGAACAAGAAACATCGAACTTTGAAGGAGGGGTCTTCCTCGTTTGAAACCCTGCGCTGGATCAAAGATGACTTTTTATCTTAAGAACTGTCATCCCGGACTTGATCCGGGATCTTTAGGCCAGGTATGTTGCATGATAAGGATTACACTCTTCAATAAGTCATTCTGAACGATAGTGAAGAATCTTCAAGAGCTTAAACCGTCCCTGATGCTTTATTTAACCCGTGAAGATCCTTCGGGAGTACCCTCAGGATGACTGGCGAATTACTGATCATTCCTTAGTCATTAGAATTTGGAACTTGGAAATTAAAACATCGATATTCCCATCCTCAAAAAAGACCGAACAAAAACCATCCTATGTATCCCGATCGCACCTGGATCTACCACCACGATGAACCGCTGACCCGTTATTCACTGGGGCAGGAAGGTGATAATCCGCTGATTTGTTTTGGGGTGAATCCGTCTACAGCCAAGCCCGGCGATCTGGATCCCACCGTAGCTTCCGTTGCCCGCTTTGCGATGGAAAACGACTACGACGGCTGGCTTATGTTCAACCTCTATCCGCAGCGGGCCACTAACCCGGATAAGATGCACAAGCACTTTCAAAAGAACATTCACGATAAAAATGTGGAAGTGATCGCCAAGCTGACCCGGGATCTCTCCGCCGATATCTGGTGTGCCTGGGGAACCCTGATCGAAAAGCGGCCGTATCTGTCCCGGTGCCTGCAGGATATTTATGAAGCCATCTCCGGTAATGGTAACCGGTTTTTTACAAGAGGGAAAATTTCCAAAGCCGGACATCCGCACCATCCGCTGTACCTAAGGAAAACTTCTCCCATGGATGAATTTAATGTGGAGCGGTATGTGGAAGAGGTGATTTAGGGGAAATCCCAAGCTTCAAAGGCCAAACCCAATAGCGGAAGCTCCTGTTTCCAGTGGTTAGTAATTTGATAAGCATTAAAGGGAGATCCTTCAGTCATTCGCCTTCCGGCTCATTCCTTCAGGATGACAGAGGCCATAGTCACTATTTCTAAGCTGCCCTTCGGCCGGACATTACCTTGCAGGCAATTCAATATTGACCACACCTCCAAACCCAATTCCTGCATGATCATAGTCGGCTCCTCGCAATGACCAGATTTCATTAATCAATGCACAAGGGAGGCCTATAAGCTATGGGTAAAAGTAGTTGCACTCTTACTATAGTTAAACCGCACCTAATATCCGGACCCCGCCCTGCGCCGCGGGATGACGATATACTTCAATGTTCGTAGTTGAGTGTTCCTTGTTTGATGTTCTATTCGTCATCCCGGACCTGATCCGGGATCTGAACAGGCTCATAAAGTTTGACCACCACCCACTTCAATGTTCAGCGTTCGAATGTTCAATGTTCTTCCCTCTTTCAATAAGACAAAATCTGTTCCAGTTCCATATTTACGTAATAGTGCTTTCCCTTGATCTGCCGCTTTTCAAGCACACCTATTTCTGAAAGCTCGTTCAGGTAATTGCGGGCGGTATTTTCGGCATAGATTCCATTGTCCACCAGGTGATTTACCTTCACATACGGCTGCGAAAAGATCGCTTCAGTCAGCTGTTCCGGTCGACGTACAGAGGTTTTTTTCCGAATGACATCCAGCAGAGATTCCTTCGTCTCAATGATGTCGTTCACTTTTTGATAAGTTAGTCGGGCGGTAGACTCAACCGCTTTCAGCATAAACATAAACCAGCTTTCCCAGTCACCACGTTGAGAAACACCCGCCAGAGTTTCGTAATAATCTTCCTTGTTCTGAATGATATAGCGGCTCAAATACAGGATAGGCAGTTCCAGCAGGCCGGAGTGTGTGAGCAGGTGGATATTCATGATCCGGCCCACACGTCCGTTTCCATCCCGGAAGGGGTGAATCACCTCAAACTGATAATGAGCAATAGCCAATTTAAGCAAAGGTTCCGCAGGAGAGATATCAGGATCATTCAGAAACTGAATCAGGTTATCCAGCTTTGATTCTACTACACCTTCCCCACGGGGCGGAGTATAAATCGGCTTACCGGCATTGGGTCCGCTGCCTCCCATCCGGATGTAGGTTCGTGCAAAAGGCGGGCGAATTCCATCTCCGGCCTCTTTGATTTCCTGATACAGTTTGATAAAATAATTCAGGTCAAATTTCTTTTGCTGATTGAGATAATTATATCCCTGCCAAAGAGCTTGCCGGTATCGCAGTACTTCCTTGGCAGAGCCGGAAGCCTCCAGCTCAGTACGGGCATCGCTGAACGCCTGGTAGAGTTCATCATCCGTAGTAAAAATATTTTCGATGGCACTGGAGTCCTTCGCCTCCTGCAGGGTGATGGAGTTGATAAGCACGCCGGGATTCGGGATGGCTACACTCCGGCCGGCCAGCAAAGCCAATGCTTCTTTGGCCTTCCCGAGCTGTTCATATACCGGAAGCGAGCGGTACAACTCTTGATGGATCGGCAGCTCAGGCAGCGCATTCCATGGTTCATTGCGATCCGGATTCACGGTATAAAGCGGCATTTGAGGCATTAAAAAATCGATTAATTAATGTTTGGCGCTGAATGTGACCTCAAATATAACATATTTACCTTTGCATACCTTAAATATTTTAATTTTTAATGTATGGATTGATTTTGGACCTTAAAAGGCATGAATACAACCTCCTGAACTTCAAAGGCCAAGCCCAATAGCGGAAGCGTTACACTTGAGCGGTAAAGACTCGCTCCCGACGCTCTGCGTTGGAGCGAATGGCATGGTTGGTTGAAGCAGAGTTGCCCGGTCTAACAAAACCCAATCCCTGTCCCTTGCCCTAACACACTTTTTAAGGTGAGTGGGTGTGAATTTTACTGCAGCGCTGTTTTTGATCTGCCTGCTGGGCCAGGATTTATGTGCCAGGGTAAGGGGACGCCTTGGTGAAATGTGAGTTGCAGCCCAAAAGTCCATCTGAGGACTGAGCTAAGGGGAAGGATGCCAAACCAGCAAAGGGTCGTCTGATGGTTAAGGTCGTTGGGATATTGAGTAAGGACCACCGAACATTGAGTGGTAAAGACTCGCTCCCGACGCTCTGCGTCGGAGCGAATGGAGTAGGGCAAGGCCTTAACGATTTACCCTTCGGAATGCCATAGCGGAAGCTCCTGCTTCCGGTGGTTAGTAATTTGATAAGCATTAAAGGGAGATCCTTCAGTCATTCGCCTTCCGGCTCATTCCTTCAGGATGACAGAGGCCATAGTCACTATTTCTAAGCCGCCCTTCGGACGGACATTACTTGCAGGCAATTCAATATTGACCACACCTCCAAAACCAATTCCTGCATGATCATAGTCGGCTCCTCGCAATGACCAGATTTCATTAATCAATGCACAAGGGAGGCCTATAAGCTATGGGTAAAAGTAGTTGCACTCTTACTATAGTTAAACCGCACCTAATATCCGGATCCCGGCCTGCGCCGCGGGATGACGATATACTTCAATGTTCGGAGTTGAGTGTTCCTTGTTTGATGTTCTATTCGTCATCCCGGACCTGATCCGGGATCTGAATAAGCCATAAAGTTTTACCTCGCCCAAACAACAACCACACCCCATCTTCTCCTTTTCATTTTGTGTTTTAATGCTTTCGGGGCAAAAAATCTGATATGTCGATGACTTCGACAGGTTTTTATGAAGTGTCGAAAAATAGTGTATATTTCGACATAAATTAAAAGAGTCGCCTTCTATGTCAGACTATGCAAATCAGCCTTATAATATCCTCCCTTTGCTTCCGCCGGATAAAACCCTGGAAACACCGGCTGTCTTAAAAGCCTCCATAGCAGCAAACCGGATGCTGGCGGAGCTGAAAGGAAAAGCCGTAAGCCTGCCTAATCCTGATATCCTGATTAATAATGTAGTGTTGCAGGAGGCGAAGGCCAGTTCGGAAATTGAGAATGTGATCACCACCAACGATAAGCTTTTTATTGCCCTTTCTGCCAAAGATCAGCAGACGGATCCCCAAACCAAGGAGGTACTCCGCTACCGCAAGGCGTTGTGGGAAGGAGTGAGCGCTCTGGAAAGCGGGCACCTCAACCAGCAGCTGTATGTGAGGATCATGCAGATTATAAAGGAAACCGAAGAGGGAATCCGGGACGATTCGGGAACCGTGATTGCAAATCCCAGAACACGGGAAATTATTTACTGGCCGCCCGAGGGCAAAGCACTGATTCAGGATTTACTGGAAAATCTGACCGAATATATGCAGGCTGATGATAACACCGATCCGCTGGTGAAAATGGCGGTGATGCATTATCAGTTTGAAGCCATCCATCCCTTTAACGACGGAAACGGCAGAACCGGGCGAATTTTAAACATCCTGTACCTGATCCATCAAAAGTTATTGCATCAGCCGGTTCTTTACCTGAGTGATTATGTGATTTCCCACAAGCCGGAATATTATCGCCTCCTCCGGGGAGTGACCGAACAACAGGATTGGGAACCCTGGCTCATTTTCATGTTAAAGGCCGTGGAAGTAACCGCCGAAAAAACCATGAAGCGGATTGATGATATACGCATCCTGCTGGATGAAATCCTGGAAGAAGCCAAACACAAACTGCCCGACCGGGTGTATTCCAAGGAATTGATTGAGTTGCTTTTTGAACAGCCTTATTGCAAAGTTAAATTCCTGGTAGACCGAAACCTGGCCAAGCGACAGACCGCTGCCGACTATTTAAAAGAACTGGAGTCGGCCGGAATTTTGAAGAGCAAACAGGTGGGACGCGAAATGTTATACCTGAATACGCGCCTCTACGAGCTGCTTTCCTCCTGATATGTCGATGATTTCGACACGTTTTGGGGATGTGTCGATGAGACAATTTTGAACAAGGAACGCCGAACATTGAACGGTGAAGACTCGCTCCTGATGCTTTGTGTTGGAGTGAGGTTTTTGACTCTCTGCGAGAGGACTGAGGTTTGGAAGGTGATTTTTATTGTGCTGAAAGAATATTTTGCAATCACAAAGTAGTAGAATTACTTTTGGTTCAATTCTTAAGTTATTCTATTGTTTCTGCAAAAATTACCTTTCATACCAGGACAAAGTTATAAAAGATCTATTATTCATGATGAATATGGTGGGAGTCGACAAGGTGGTATCTCTCCATGCGCAAATTATCCCTTCATATTTATTTTTACAGGTTCAAAGGGTGAAAAGCATGGATATCGTGATCAATGGGAGAATCAAAATGTATTTAGTTATACAGGTGAAGGGCAAGTTGGTGATATGGAGTTTGCAAGAGGAAATTTAGCTTTAAAGGAGCACATCAAGAATGGAAAGAGAGTTTTTTTGTTCGAATATATTAAGACTGGATATGTTCGTTTTGAGACAGAGCTCGAACTATTTGATTTTGATTTTTTCACAACACCTGATAGGGAAGGAAATTTAAGAGAGGGAATAAAGTTCTTTTTTAAGAAAGCTGGGGTCAATCTAAATATCACAACAAATGATCTAAAATATACAGCTTCTTCTGAACCATCATTCGTTAGCGACTTGGATAATACAAAAACTACTGAGCGTAGTGGATTGGTGACAAGTCGTGTTGGACAAGGGGCATATCGAAAAAGCATACTTCATCGTTGGGAATATCAGTGCGCAGTTACAAAATTTGATGATACTAGAGTTTTGATAGCTTCACACATCGTTGCATGGAAGGATTCAAATGATGAAGAACGACTAGATGTTGATAATGGCATTCTCTTATCTCCAACCTATGACGCTTTATTTGATAGGCACCTTATTACATTTGATGAACAAGGTAAAATTGTTCTATCTAATCAAATCATGAAAGACTCATTTCTTAAAATTGGAGTTTCAGGAAGCGAAAAATTGCAGAGACTGCATCAGGGTAACAAAACCTATTTGAGAAAACACCAGGAAGAGTTTGTTTCCACACAGCATTAATTATAACTGCGGGTTTCTGGTTCGTGAACGTCTGTCATTACTTCCATTCCTTATGTGCTTTTTCAAATTGCTCATTATGATACGTCAATGCATCATGGGCAGGGTGTAACTTTTCGTCAATTGGCAGATGTAATGTTGTATTCTTCAGAGTGGCTAAGTCACGTATCTTCGTTTCTTCTTTTTTAAGCCACTTGGATACTCTGACACTGAAATCGTCTCTGATTGTGATCATAAATTGGTCAAACAACCAGTG
This sequence comes from Gracilimonas sp., assembly GCF_040218225.1. NCBI lineage: Bacteria > Pseudomonadati > Balneolota > Balneolia > Balneolales > Balneolaceae > Gracilimonas > Gracilimonas sp. Next base: position 113,110 of record NZ_JAVJQO010000004.1, on the reverse strand, counting down.
GTGAGTTGGGCAAAGTGAAAGACCATTTCGGGGATCGTCATTTCTGCTTTCACTCCAGGGGATGATATGGGCACCTTCCACTAATGTTTTCCCACCGGGAGTAATTACTTTGTCTCTGCAGACAGCACAGATGTCAGCATAATTTTTGCGTATGGCTTTGGAGAATCCGTCCTTTCTTATCTGCTGCCGGACATTTCTGTGGTAAGCTTTATTGTGTTCTGCATGATTTTTTATAAAGGGTCCGGCCGCCAAAGAGAGTATCTTTTCTGAATAACTATAAACTTCACTATTTGTGTTGCTTATCTTGTTAATCTCAACTGCCGCTTCATCACTAAAATAGGTTTCGAATAACTTGTTGCGGATTTTATTCCTTTCTTCAGCATTAACTACCAGGTTGAACAGGTCCTCATTAATTTCTGCATAAGCTATCCGCTCTTTAACAGCTCCCCACGAAGGCGAATAAGTAAATGGTTTTTCACCGGATTTATACTTCAGATTCCAAAAAGGTTCACTATTCATATGAAAGAAAGGGAGAGCTACCGTGGTGGTGCGATCTGTACCCATAATGCGATCCCAATATTCAAAAAAATGATTAGCCAGCTCTTGGTTGGGATCAATCTCAGGAGAGTCAATCCAGCCCTCAGAAATCCCATCGAGAATACTTAGAATCAGGAATGGTTTGTGGGGAGCGCGGCCTTTCGTCTTTTCATCCCAGTTGTGAGAAGAATCAGAATTAAGGTTAAATAAAGGCTCTGCCAAAACAGGTACTTGTCCATTCATATCACAAACATACTAACCGGACTTTATAAACACCAACGAATTCTTATGCAATTATACAGACCCAGTTAAATTGCTATAAAGAAGAAATCCGGAGTTTACCATCACCCCCATAAACAACACCTATCAACCGGGTGGAACCATTTGCTTCCAAAACCTTTTATACCCACCAACTATTCAAAGAATTAATATCAAACAAACGAACTACGGAAAAACGATCATGAAGAGATTATTACTGCTAGCGCCTGTACTATTTTTAATCGCGGCGTGTGGAAAAGGCGAATACACAGAGAACGAACCAAATGTAGTGGGGCAGGAGATCAGCTACTCCACCGATGAACTCACCATGAACGGGTATATCGCCCAGGATGAAAATAAATTTGAAAAACGACCGGGTATCCTGGTGGTGCACGAGTGGTGGGGACATGATGACCATGCCCGCAACAGCGCAGAGAAACTGGCCGAACTCGGTTATGTAGCCCTGGCAGTAGATATGTATGGGGAAGGAAAACAAGCTTCTCACCCGGATGATGCCATGAAATTTTCCAACAACGTGATGAGTAATTTTGATTCTGCAAAAGCTCGATTTAATGCCGCTTTGCAAACCCTGAAGGCTCAGGACAATGTAGATTCCACCAAGATCGGAGCCATTGGCTATTGCTTTGGCGGAAGTGTGATTCTGGCTATGGCCAACTCCGGAATGGAACTGGATGGAGTGGCCGCTTTCCATGCGGGACTTCAGCTACCCGTCATGCCGCAGGAGGGACTTTCATCCCGCGTGCTAATCCTGAATGGTGCTGATGATCCTTTTGTAACCGAAGAGCAGGTTTCCAATCTGACCGGCGCGTATGAAAACCTGAATGCGGATTATCAGTACATCAGCTACGACGGAGCGGTGCACGCCTACACCAATCCCGGCGCCGATACCCTGGGGCAGAAGTTTGAGCTTCCTCTGGCCTACAACGCCGAAGCGGACAGCCTCAGCTGGGAAGAGATGAAATCATTTTTTGAGGAGACGTTTGCCACTGCCAGCGAAGCAGGAATGTAGTTCATTATTCAATTTCTAACTACATGTCATCCCGAGTGTGCTAAGTAGAAAGGGGTCAAGTTTATACGACGAGGAATCTCAAAGTTTGAGATCCTTCGCGTTTTGCAAGAGAATCATTTACTAACTAACGGCCGCTCAGGATGACAATTTTTGTTGCTCTTGGAGTAACGTCCGTCCGAAGGACGGCTATAAATGGTTAACAACGCCCCTGTCATCCTGAGCGTAGCGAAAGATCTGCTTGAATAAGGCTTGATGTGGTTAAGGTGATGCGTTGGGATGCGTGACAGGGAGATCCCTCCGTCATTCGCTACGCTCATTCCTTCGGGATGACAGGGCTTGTTCACGTATTTCTTACGCCCTGTTTACAGGGCGATGACGCTGATGGCGTCATGTTTTTTGTAAGGAGTGGGTTTGGTCAGCTAAGATAGTTTAACAACGCCCCTGTCATCCTGAACGCAGCGTATGCGGAGTGAAGGATCTGCTTTAAATGCCCATAATCGTTCTTAGCGGGCAGACCCCCTTCTGTCTTTCCCCTTGGTAAGGGGAAAGGACTCTATGGTTAGTAGGTGGCTATGTTATGGAGATCCTTCGTCATTCGCTATGCTCATTCCTCAGGATGACATTGCTTTTAAAGCATCTCTTACGTCCCGTTTGGGGGACGATGACGCAGGGGCGTCATATTTTTTGTAAGGAATGGCTTTGGTTCTGTTCTTACATAGTATGACGGCTTATTTTACCTATATCACTACAAACCGAAAAAAGGGGGTTCTTTATACCGGGATGACCAATAATTTGATTGTAAGGGTTAGTCAGCATAAAGAAAAAGTACAGAGAGGGTTTACCTCGAAGTATAACGCGGATCAATTAGTATGGTTCGAAGAGTTCCAGTGGGTACAAGATGCGATTATCAGGGAAAAAGAAATCAAAGGCTGGAGACGGGAAAAGAAAATAGCCCTCATCGAAGAATCCAACCCGGACTGGGAAGACCTCTATCCAAAATTACTTGCAAAGTAATGTCCGCCTGAAAGGCGGCTAAGAGTTATATGCCAATGCCCATGTCATCCTGAGCGTAGCGCATGCGGAGTGAAGGATCTGCCTGTAGAACATCGAATGTTGAATGCAGAATTGTTCTTAAATCGATTATTTACAAATCAGGGAGATCCTTCAGTCGTTCGCTATGGCTCTCTGCTTCAGGGCTTGATGTGGCTAAGGTAATGCATTAACAAGTTGGGATGCGTGACAGGGAGATCCCGGATCTCCGTTACACTTCGTCCGGGATGACGGGTGGGAAGGGCAGGATGTGTTCATTTACACAAGCGAATGGGTCTCAACCCTTCTCGGTGGTTGATCATGGCTATGATTGTAGAAAACCAGATCACAAATTGGTCATCTGTCTATCGATCATTCGCAAATCAAGGAGATCCTTCGTCATTCGCTTTGCTCATTCCTCAGGATGACAGGCTTATTTGTACATCTCTGGCGCCGTGCAAGCCCGGCGATGACGCTGGTGGCGTCATATTCTCTTACACAAATATCAGCACCATACCGGCATAGGCTATAACGGCCAGCGTTCCGGCTAGCATGGCCAGTGGAAACTGGGTTTGAACGTGATCCATTAAATCACAGCCGGTGGCCAGGGAGGAGAGGATGGTGGTATCTGAAATAGGAGAACACTGGTCTCCAAATACCGAACCTCCAATCACCGCTGAAAAGCAAAGGGTGAGGAAAAAGACGTCCGGAACTACGGCCCAGGCCAGAGGAATGGCGACCGGAAATACAACCGCATAGGTTCCCCATGATGTCCCGGTAGAAAAAGCAATCAGCATACATAAAATCATTAGTAATCCGGGAAGGAGGAAGGCTGGAATTACATCGCCGACGGTATCGACTACATAAGCGGCCGTTCCAACGGCATCGGCTACCTCTTTAAGGGTGACGGCCAGCGCCAGGATAATCGCCCCGATGGTTACGCCTTTACAGCCGTCAATAAAGCCATTGATCACTTCCTGCAGGTTCATGCCTTTGGCTAAGGCAATCCCAAATCCGACTAATACCGCCAGTACAAACGCTTCGGCAATTAGTAGCGAGGAGTTTTCGCCCATATCCAGAAAGAAATAGGTTACCACGTAAGGAATAATAGCTACACCCAGCAAGGTTCCAATCGGTCCAAAGAAATCAATGAGTCCGGGGTTATAGTCTTCGGGAACGGCATTTTTGGTGAGTTCATCGGCGGCCATGGGCGTGGCTCCATCGCGATCCAGTCCTTTTCCGGCCCGGGCGCGTTTGATAGCGGCTCTCATTTTCTTTCCGGGTACAAATGGGAATTTATCCCAGGCAAAAGCGAGAGTTAGTACGATGGCAAAAATCGCATAAAAATTATAGGGCAGAGCCGAGAAGAAGAAGGCAATGCTTTGTTGTGTGGTTTCCAAAAAGGGCAGGGTGCCGATGATCAATCCGCCTACATAAAACGGCCACACGTTAAAAGGAATCAGCGTGGCGGCTGGAGAGGCAGTGGAGTCAACCATATAGGCCAGTTCTTCGTGCGATACCTTGTGTTTGTCGGCAACGGGACGAACGGTGGCTCCGGTCAATACCGTACTGATGGTGCCTCCCTGGTGAAAGATAAGTCCCATCAGCCAGGTGAAGAATTTGGCGGTTTGAGGTCCGCGCACCATTTTCTTACTCGCCCAGACGGCAAACTTTTCGGCCCCTCCGGTCCGTGTCCAGATACCGATCAACCCTCCCAAAGCCCACAGGTATACAATGATGATGAGGGCAAAACTTTCGGTACCTACAGAAGGAATCAGGAAGTCCTGTACGATATTGAGGTTCCCGGAAATCACTCCACCCAAACAAATCCCGATAAATAAAGAACTCACAACCTCGCGGGTATAAAAAGCCAAAACGATGGCGACCAGCGGTGGCATGACAGACCAAAACCCATAGTGACCGTTTTGCTCGGGAAAGATCTGGTTCATCCCGGCATACACTCCGGCGATAATTAAAACGATAAACGCCCCAACGCCTATTTTACGACGCGTTTTGGGGTCTTTCCACTTTTCTTTGGTTCCGGCAAAATCATTACTCATAGGTATTCCATTTGATGAATATCGCTATGGATGGTACCGATAGAACATCGAACATTCAATAAAGAACATGGAATGTAGAATTACCAGAACGGTAATGCCCGTCCGCAGGACGGCTAAGGATGCTACCAACACTCCTGTCATCCTGAACGTAGCGCATGCGGAGTGAAGGATCTTGGTGTCATGGATACCAAACATGATAAAGAGATCCTTCGTCATTCGCTACGCTCATTCCTCAGGATGACATTACTGGGGTTGAATCATCTTACGCCCCGGACGGGGCGATGGTGCGTTGTGCGTCATTTTTTGTAAGGAATGGGTTCATTCCTGCTCTTACTATGTATGAAAACATATTTTACCTATATCACCACAAACCGAAAAAGAGGAGTCTTATATACTGGGATGACCAATAATCTGATTATCCGAACCAATCAGCATAAAGAGAAAGTGTTTAAAGGGTTTTCTGCAAAATACAATGCTAATCGATTGGTTTGGTTCGAAGAATTCCAGTGGGTACAAGATGCGATCATCCGGGAAAAAGAAATCAAAGGCTGGAGACGGGAGAAGAAGATCAAACTCATCGAGTCCATCAATCCAGACTGGGAAGACCTGTATCCTAAATTACTTGCAAAGTAATGCCTGCCTGAAAGGTGGCTAAGATTGTATACCAATACCCCTGTCATCCTGAACGCAGCGCATGCGGAGTGAAGGATCTTGGTGTCATGGATACCAAACATGATAAAGAGATCCTTCGTCATTCGCTACGCTCATTCCTCAGGATGACATTACCAGTGGTTGAATCTCGTACGCCCCGGGCAGGGCGATGGTGCGTTGTGCCATAAAAAAAAGGCGCATCTGAATGAACAGATACGCCTTAAATGAGTTTAGATAAACGGAAGAAGCTTAATTAATCAAACAGCTTCTTAATCCAGCCGAAGGCTCCGTCAGATTTGCCCGGGTTTGGTCGTTTGCCGTTTTTATCGCCTTCTTTTCCACCGGAAAGCCCGTCATAACTTGGTCGTGGCAGACCGTTGGAGGATTGCTTCTCTTTCGGCTTTTGGCGGCGCTTTCGGTCGCGGTCGTCGTTCTTTTTATTGTTATTACTCTTGCTCTTTTTCTTCGAGCTTTTGTCTTTTTTATCAGATTTGTCAGACTTTTTACCACGGCCTTTTTTCTCCTTCACTTCTTCAGGAAGCGGGATTTCAGTGGGCGCGTAACCTACTTTCTTCACAATTTCGTCGATGTCGTCTTTATCCATTTTGGATACCAGCGACACCATTCGGGCGGCTTTTCCATTTCCAACCAGCTCCGCGCGATACTTATACTCTTCCACTTCGTTCGGCACGTCATAATTAATGACCTGCTTCACTTCATTGAGTTCTACTTCAGTGGCTGAAAGTCCGCCAACCAGCAGAATCTTCATGTCGCCGGAAGTAAACTTACCAAAGCGTTCGTCATAATATTCCTGCTTCAGTCCTTCGTTGATGCTAACCACACCCCATCCTTTCTTGCGGATAATGCGGAACAGGCGGTCGGTGGTGCGCTTGGAAGCAGCAAAAACCACGATCTTGTCGGTCAGTGTATCTTCAAGATGGGCCAGCAGAGTTGATATTTTTGCTCTGGGAGGAACGTAAATATACGCCTGGGTCAGGTCTTCAGGAACAGCAGGCTCTTCTTCATTCTGAGCTTCAGCTTCAGCTTTGGCTTCTTTTTTATCCTGTTTCTCTTCTTCCTCTTTATTTTCTTCCGGGTTGAGCACTACACTTACACTGGCTTCGGCAAGCTTGCGGTTCACTTCTTCCTGATTCAGCTCGAAATCTTCCTGTTTCTGCTCTGAAGTTGAATTCTCTTTTTCAGATTCTTCTTCTTTGTCATCAGCTTTTTGGTCGGAAGAAGCCTCGGGTTTTGCATCCTCAACATTAGAGGCATCAAAGCCGTGCACAACGGGATCTTTCAGCAGGGCTGAAGTAAGCTGTTGGGTAGCTTTGTTATTGGATTTGGAAAAAATAAGGGTCTGTGGTTCGCCCTCCGTTAGCTGCATGATGTCCTTCACCCGGCTCACCAGGTTATAGTTTTCCATGCCGTGGGCTTCATCAATAATGACGAGATCCACTTTGGGAAGCTTAAGCTTATTTTTATCCAGTATTTCAATCAGCCGGCCGGGGTTAGCTACCACAACCGGTGCTCCATCTTTTATTGCTTCTTCCTGAGCAGTGCGAATTCCTTTCATGGAAAGTGCTGCGCTACTAATTTGAGCATGGTAGCCCATGGCCCAAACCGTTTCGTCTATTTCCTTAACTCGCTCAATAGATGGTGTTAGTATTAAAACTCGTATGCCAGAAACCTCTCCGTTGCTTGTCAGCTTTTGCAAAGCAGGTATCAAAAATACACCGTCATCACCGGCTTCATGTTTTACAAGCATATGTCTGCCTTGTAGTGCCGGTGGAATAACTTCAGTTTGGAGAGGTGTGGGTTTTTCAATTCGTACGTCGGCCAGCCCACTCAATAGTTCGGGGCTAAGGCCAAATTCTTCAAAAGACAATGGTTACACCTCTTTCAATTTTGGCGTTATAGTTCAATTTTCAAAGATCATGTCTTTAACTAAAAGACTTTCCAATATACAAAAAATGTACATGAAGCTCAGAGATTTTGAACATTGGCTTAGAACATTGATTAAAGAACATTCAACACTGAATGTTGAAATCTTCGCAAATCATAGAGATCCCTTAGTTATTCGCATTGCTCATTTCACGTTGAAAGCAGTAGTGGAGTGAACGAAATGTGCTGAATAGGCAATGTTATCCTTAGCTGTCGGACCCTATCTCTGTCTCTTTCCCTCCGGCGCGCCAGCATTAAGGTTTTGTGTGGGGCAACCACCGCAGGGAAAGAGGACTCCTTGGTTACTTGGTCGCCGTGCAAGGGAAATCCCGGATCTTCGTATGCACTTCGCCTGCCTGCGGCAAAGGCAGGCCCGGGATGACATGTGATGAGGGTATATTGTGTTCCTTTACACAAGCGAATGGGTTTCAACCCTTTATGGTGGGTGATCGTGGTTATGGTCGTAGAAAACCAAATCGCAAATCGGTCGTTCGGTCTTTCGATCATTCGCGAATCATAGAGATCCCTCAGTCATTCGCTACGCTCTTTCCTTCGGGATGACAAGGCTTGTTCGCACATTTTCTTCGCCCCGAGAGCGGGGCGATGCCGCGTTGCGTCATTTTGTTTGGAAGGATAAGGTTGTATTGCCTAAGGGGTAAATTCTAATCTAAAGGGACTTACTTCGGTTCCAAATTAGAATCTTCGGCTATTTCTTTCATTCTCTTTTGTTCTGTAAAGGTGTTCGAAAATAATTCTGCATAGGTCATTTTAACGCCTGTTTGTTTCAGGTAAAACAGCGTTAAGCCCAAAATTAAGAGGATGCCCAACACTCCAATCAGCCCGGCTTCGGGACCGAAGGAGCCCCCCGTCCACCAATCTGGCCCGCCCTGCTGAATCTGAACCAGTGAGTTCCGCACTTCTGTGCCGCTTACCCGAAAGCCGAATATTCCGCCCTGGAAAAAATTCCATGAAAAGTGAATGCCAATGGAGAACGCTAAACGACCAGTAATAATGAAGGGCACGGCCAGCATCACCCCAGCCAAAACGATGTTCACAACTGCGGTTATGTTTGCATTGGGGTTTCCGGCATGACCAAGCCCAAAAATAGCTGAACTAATGACAATGGCTATGATGGCGACTTTTTGAGGAGTGATACTGCCCAGTGTGAATCCCTCTGTAATATTTGGCAACAAATATCCCCGGGCCATTACTTCCTCATAAAAACCTACGGAAGCCATTTGTACAAAAAAGACAAGCAGGGAAATCAGCCAAAATGTTTCTCCGCTGCGGTCCCAGCTAAAGCCGGTTATTTCCAGTCCGTCCGTTTGCCATTCGGTGAAGAAAATTAGCCCCATCACGCCACCAGCAATTACTATTCCGGCTACGCACTCTTTGAGCCATGTTCTGTCAATAATTAAGCCTGAAAAAGTCCAGGAACGTCCATCAACATAGCGGAACATGATGTAGAACAGCCCAAGGGTGAGTACGGATCTGCCTATGTAATCCAGAGCCGTGTAGGGGATCAGGGATGGAATTACCATCATAAAAACAAATAAGAAGATGAACAGGAGTACCCGAAATAAAGACCGAAGCCTGTTTTCTTCCGAATTAAAAAATGGATTTTGCATGGGCAATGGTTGATGTATGTTTTGGAGGAAGGTAATAAAAAAAGTGTGTATTAAACGCAGAGGGCGCGGAGAGACTCTCAAAGGAGATCGCAAAGAACGCGGAGGTATCGCAAAGCTCGCAGAGTTTATAGTTTGTTTACCACTCGATGGATACCTTCCTTTAAGAGCTTCACATTGAAGTTTATGAGCAAGCCCAGTTTTTTTATTCGATAGTTTTAAATAAGTGAGTAATTGTGAATAATGGACCGGAGCTAAGCTTTCTGCAGCCTTAATTTCCATGATAACCCGGTTATTTACGAGCAGGTCTAATCTGTAAGCAGTTTCAAAGTGTATCTCTTTATATAATAGCGGAACTGAAACCTGACGTTGAACATGCAATCCCTTCTCACTTAATTCAGAAAACAAAACCTCTTCATAAACTGATTCCAAAAGCCCGGGCCCAAGCTCCCGATGAATTTCAATACAAGTTCCTATTATTATTTTTGATAATTCATTTTCTATCATTCCTGATTTAAGCATTTATTCCTGAAAGAGTCAACATAGAAGGCTCAGTGCTCTCTGCGAAACCTTTGCGTCTCTGCGTTAAAAAAATGAACAATACCTCAGACTTTTTTCGTTATCCCTATAAATCAAGCTAAATAATAGATTTATGAAACGATATGTTTTAGAAGCCGATAAATTTATCATTGAGGAAGCATTTGATGCCAATACCGATGCTGAAAGCCTCTTTAATCCTAATTATAATGTGATACCCGGCACTACGATGCCTATCATTATCAAAGATGGTGAGAGTCGGACAGTGGTAAGTTCGGAATGGGGACTTCAGCAAAAAAATACTGATGAAGAATTTTTCGAAGTACCTCAGGAAGAGATTGCTGAAAAAGAAAACCTGGACAAACTCGTGGAAAATTCCCCATGTATCATTCCGGTTTCAGGGTTTTATAAATGGAAAGAGACGGTGGAAGATCCGCTGCCATTTTTTTTAAGAGTATTGACTACCGATGTTACAGGTCTTGCTGGAATCTACTCTTCATTTGAAAATAAAAACGGAAGGAAGGTTCATTCATATGCTGTTATTACTATGCCGGCGAATGCTCTGGTTGAGCCATTGGATGACCGGATGCCGGTTATATTGGATGAAAAGGACTACGGCCGTTGGTTAAACGGAGATGCTCCCGAAATGCTGGAAAAAGGGTTTTCAGGAAATCACTTGCTGCCGGATATGTCGGTTTTCAGAGTACCTGAATTAGTGAATGACCCTTCTAATAACTCCAAAGAGCTGGTGCAGCCAATCCCAAAACTCCGCAACTATGATGGTGCTGATGACGACTGAAGAATTAAAAATGTTAAAAACTGTCATCTCGCGGCGTATGCTCGAGATCTGGATATTTATATAGAAACTGACTTAAAATTTCATCCAGATTCCTGCTTTCGCAGGAATGACATGTTTAGCTATCTGGAGTAGTTCCGGGCTTCCCTTCGGTGGAGTTGTCGTAGTAGCGGATGGTTGGGTAGGCGAAGTCGATATCGTCGTGTTCTGCAAATCGATCCAGCACAGATTCCCAAATAGCCTGTGAAATACCCCTTCTTTTTCTGGGGTCCGATAAGTAGCGAATGGAAAGGTTGATTCCGCTGTCTTTTACGCTGGTATAAACAATAGGGGTCAGGTATCGATACTGAATGAGATAGGATTTTTCGGCTTTTTTGACTTCCTCCCGTGCCTGTTCCACAAATTCCTGCATGTTTTCATCAACTACTTCTTCCAAAATCTTCTTGGCTTTCTTCCAATCACTCTCAAAGGTTACGAGCACGCCCATCTCATTCCAGATGAACTCGAAGTCGCTGGTGTAGTTAGCAAGGTCTTCAGTGAATACTTTGTGGTTGGGAATATGAATGACCCGGCCGGTACTTTGGTCAGCATCTACCCAATTTCCTATTTCCAGTATGGTGAATTTGAACACCCGGATATCGATTACATCACCTTTTGATGACCCGACCTGAATGCGATCGCCGATATCGAAAGGCTTTCTCCAGATTAAGAACATCCAGGCGGCGATATCGGTTACCGGGTCTTTCAGGGCAATAGCGATACCCGCAGATAACAGCCCCAGGAACGTGCCAAGGGAGCCGAGAGCATCAAACCAAATCTGACCTACAATCAAAAGGCCAATAAAGAAAGCGATGTACGTGATATTCTTGCGCCACTTATAAACACTCTTTTTGTTCTCTACATTGCGCTGAATAACACGAACCGTTATTAACCGGATAACCCAAAGGATGAGGATGATGGCAACCGTTTCTACAATCTGAACGGTAAGACTTGGTGAGCTTGCGATAAATTCGGCGATTTGGTCTGTGAACTCTTGCATCCTCGTTATTTAATTATTTTTGGTATCTCCGTGCTTGGGATAGTATGTAAAAATGGATATCTTTGCACTCTTCAAAAAGATAAGAATCTAATTACATGCTTTATAATATAATTGTAGGAGTTATTGCTGTTATTTGCTTCCTGTTAATCGTGGTTGTTTTACTGCAGCCAGGTCAGGGACAAGGAATTTCCGGAATGGGTGGCGGAGGCGGCCTCGGTGGAGGTGGCGGACTTGGCGCCCGAAGAACAGCTGACTTGCTATCGAAGTCGACATCAATACTTGCAGCTCTATTTTTAGCACTTTGTGTGCTGGCTAACTTTGCGATTGATCGCGGAGAAGTGGATCGGAGTATTTTACAGGAAGGCGGACCGGGTGTAAATGCACCTATTGAATCTCCTTCTCAAACGGCTCCGGCTATTCCTCAGCAACAGCAGCAGGATAACACCGAAGGAAACGGCGATAATTAACAGCTGATTTCGGTTAAGATATTGAAGCCTCATCATTTAGTTGGTGAGGCTTTTTTTATAGTGATTGTTTTTACAGGGAGAAAGCTGAACTATTTTTTATGAATTCAGACTGTGGGTGGTCCTTTTTTCTTATTTTTTTCGCAATTTATTATGAACATATCCCTTAAATAACTAACTAAAGGAGATAAAAATGAAAAGGGTTTTGGGAATATTTAGCGTGATATCATTGCTTGTAATTTCAGGCTGTATGATGCCGGGGGCAGAAATGCTGAACAAAGTGCCCATCAATTCAGTGACGGTAGAAGTGCTGGATCAGGAGGGTAATCCTATTCAGGGAGCACAGGTGGAAGCATCCAACGGCCGGCAAACTACAACCGGTGCCAATGGAAAAGCAAAAATCAGGTTTGGCTCGCTGGGGATTCACAATATCTCGGTATATGCTGATAACTACATGCCGAATAATATGATCGTAACCATGCCGACTGATAACGGGAATACGGTAACAGCTCGTCTGACCGGTGAGGTGCAAATGGCTTCTCTGAATTTTGGGATCAATATGAATGTGAATATGTATCCCATGATGTTCAACTACTTGTTCACAGGATATGGTTATGAGCTGGAAGTTGAAGACTATACGGAAGGTGGCTGGACCCAATGGCAGGTATCAGATGGAGAAGGCGAAGTTGGAACCATTATGAAGAAAGGATTTCTCAAAGAACTGGAAAACGGACAGCAGTGGTGGCAAATCGTGATGTTTGAAAAAGACGAAGAGGAGCCTGTTTATATCGCAGAAGTACTTTTTTCGGAAGGAAGACAGCAAATTGTGCGGCTTCGCGAAAAAATGGGAGATTCTGAACCACAGGAAAAACCTGTTTCCGAAGGGTGGTATTCTCAGCCTCAAAAGCTAACTAAGGAATCTATTGAAGGTGCGGTTGCTGAAACCGGAGTTTCGGTGAACGTTCCCAAAGGTACATTTACAACCGATCTTATCGACTTTGGCGTAGCTCCCGAAATTTCACTTAAACTATGGAGAGTAACTTCGGAGGAAGTTCCCGGCGGAGTAGTAAAATCATCAACGATGGAAGGTGAAGAAGTGATTTCCTCACTGGAGCTGATGGATTTTGGAACCGATGCCGAAACCATGCTTAACAGTTTCTGATCAATTTTACTTGTGAGGTTCTAAAAAAAGTCCTGTATAACCGTACAGGACTTTTTTAGTTAACCTACTTTCTATGACAGATATCGCCCAGCTGAAAATCATGGGGTTGATTATTGGAAATACCATGAATCCAAAGCAAGTACTCAGGTTACTGTTTTTGCAAACGAAGAAGTCGTCTGACTCTCAAAAAGTAGTTCAGCAAAACTAAACCGCTACGGCATCCCGATTATACTTATCGCGGTACTCGATGGGGGTGAGTCCGGTGATTCGGCGAAATAAATCCCGGAATGATTTGGTGTCAGAATAGCCTACATCATACATCACTTCTGTCACGTTCTTTCGGCTCGATTCCAGGCTTTTCTTTGCGGCTTCTACCTTTACCCGCTGTATATATTCGGTGATAGTGTTGCAAGTGGCTTTTTTAAACCGGCGCTCCAGTGTTCGGCGACTCATTGCAAATTGGTCGGCGAGATCATCAACACGAATCATTTCTTCATAGTGATCTTCAATGAATTTCTGCGCTTTTTTCACTTTATCATCAGTATGATCTTTTTGTCCCTCAAAAATAATAAAGGGAGATTGGCTGTTTCGGTCGATATCAATAGAAAAAGCTTTAGACGAAAATATAGCCGCTTCCCTTCCGGCATATTTCTCGATTAAATGCAGCACAAGATTCAGAAAAGCATAAGCCCCGCCACTGGTATAAATTCCATCTTCTTCTGTCATAATTTTTTCATCAACCACCTTCACTTTTGGGAATAGTTTCCGGAGGTTGGCAGCATGCATCCAGTGGGTAGCGCATTGTTTGCCGTCCAGTAATCCGGTTTTTGCCAGAAAGAAAGCACCTACGCAGAAACTGACTACCTCAGCTCCATTTTTATACTGATCTACAATCCAGGGAATAAATGCTTTATTTCGTTTCAGAGCCTTCTCTAAATCATCATGAATAGCAGGTATGATAATGAGATCTGTTTTGAGCACATCTTCCAACAGGCAATCCGGGCTTATCGCAAAAAGACCGGTTGTTTGTTTAACCTCTTTCTCCAACCCAACCATATGAACATCAAATACGGGCGGTCTGCCTTTTTCCTGGAGCATGCCGTTTACCATATTTAAAATCTGGTGAGTCCCGCCAATATTAACAATGCTGGTATGCCCTTTTGGGATAAGAATAGAAACGTGCTTCATGGCTTATAAATTAAAGTTGGTCAATAAGAATGATCATTTATGTACTGCTTTTGATAAGTAATTAAAACCGGATGTCGCAATCAACCTGCAAGATTGCCGTAATTACACAGGGTAACATTGGTTTTCAGGCATTATGTTCTGAAAAGTCGATGCGGCTCAGTTTCTTACAAAGTTTCCATCGACAATTAAATTCTGTATTTATTATGCAAAAAGCACTACTTATACAATTCGATTTACATCAGCAGTTATTCAATAATGTGCTGAAGGGTTTTTCTGATGCTGAGACAAATTCCCGGCTTGACGGATATCCAAAAATGAATCATGTAAAATATTTGGCAGGTCATCTATTGAACTCACAATATGCCTTGGCACAAATAGCTGGTGTAAATCCGGAGGTAAAGTGGAATGAGCTTTTTGCAGTGATGGGGCAGTCTGCCGCTAAAGACAATTTTGAATACCCGGATATTGAAGAGATTAAAAGTGAATGGAATGCTTTGTATGAGTTAACCCGAAAAGGACTTGCCAAACTTGATAAGAATGATTTAGCTAAAGTGCCGGAAGAGCCTTTTAGCCAGGTTGCAGAAACAGTATTGGATTTGTGGGCTTTTGTGAATCATCATATAGGATATCATATTGGACAAATAAGTATCATGAGAAGGGGATTTAATAAAGCTCCGATGAGCTATGAGTAAAAATAGTCATAATAAGTTCAAACATTGATATTTAAACAATAGATGTTCAGATGAGTAAAATAAGAACGTGTTTTTGGTTTGACAGTCAGGCCGAAGAAGCAGCTAAATTTTATACTTCAGTATCTAAAGATTCAAAAATTAAAGAAACAGTCGGATGCAAAAATTACGGGTAGAAAGTTTTTCCATATCAATAGATGGTTTTGGAGCAGGTCCTGATCAAAGCTTAGAGAATCCGCTGGGAGTGGGGGGAGAAGACCTTCATCAGTGGTTTTTCCCCACAAAAACGTTTCAATCCATGCATGGTGAAGGGGGAAATGGCGAAACCGGGGTAGACGATGATTTCGCTTCACGAGGGTTTGAAAATATCGGAGCCTGGATCTTAGGACGCAATATGTTTGGTCCCATACGCGGCCCATGGCTGGATGATGAGTGGAAAGGCTGGTGGGGAGATAATCCTCCCTATCAGGTGCCGGTATTTGTGTTAACACACCACAAACGGAAGCCCATTGAAATGGAAGGCGGGACGGTATTTTACTTTGTTACCGAAGGTATTCATGCGGCACTTGAACAAGCTTTTGAAGCGGCAAAAGGTAAAGACGTTCGGGTAGGAGGTGGCGTACATACCATCAGGCAGTATCTGAATGCAAAGTTGATTGATAAGATGCATATCGCAATTTCACCGGTGCTTTTAGGAAAAGGAGAAAACCTTTTCTCAGGAATGAATTTGAAGTCCCTGGGATATGAATGTGTTGAACATGTAGCTACGGGTAAGGCTACGCATGTGGTTATAAAGAAGAAATCGTAAGGAAGACAATGGCAAAAACTGATTTCCAATCTATTGATGAGTACATAGAAACATTTCCTAAAGAAGTACAGCAAAAACTTCAAAAGATCAGAGAAGTGGTCCGTAAAGCAGCTCCGAATGCTGAAGAAGCTATTAGTTACCAGATGCCAACGTTTAAACTGAATGGCAATCTTGTGCATTTTGCAGCATTTAAAAACCATATTGGACTTTATCCGGCACCGTCTGGTATTAGCGCATTTGAAAGCGAGATTAAGGATTATAAACATGCGAAAGGTTCGATGCGGTTCCCGCTGGACCAACCCATTCCGTTCGATCTGATAGCTAAAATTGTGAAATTCAGAGTTCAGGAAAATTCAAACAAGAAAAAGAGGAACGAACAATGACTAAAGAACTATGGCTAAATCTTCCGGTTAAAAAGATTCCAAATTCTAAAGCATTTTTTAAAACGATTGGTTTTTCATTTGATGAGGAACGGGAAAGAGAAGACATGGCGGCCATGAAGGTCGGTGAAAAGAAAGTACCTGTGATGCTCATTACCGAAAACACATTCAAAAATGTTATTCAGCATAATATCACAGATACCTCTAAGTCATCGGAAATGATGATTTCGTTTGATGCTGAAAGTCGTGAAGAGGTGGATGAGATTGCTCAAAAAGTAGAGAAAGCCGGAGGAACGGTTTTTTCCAAGCCTTCAGAAATACAAGGCTGGATGTACGGCTGCGCTTTCACCGATTTGGACGGCCACCGCTGGAACGTGTTGTATATGGATATGAGTAAAATGTCGGAAAGCTAACATCTAAAAGTCCGAGACAATGGCACATTTATATTTCGAAATTCAAGCTGATGACCTAAATCGAGCTTCTAATTTTTATGCTGAAGTATTTGGGTGGAAGTTCAAAGAAAACCCTCATGTACCCGTGGAATATTTTAGTATTGAAACCGGCGGTACAAGAGGAGGACTACTAAAACGGCCAGCCGATACTCCGCCGCCGGAATGTGGAACCAATGCTTATGTATGTTCTATGGAAGTTGATGACTTTGACGCAAAGGCTAAAAAGATACTACAGCTTGGCGGACAGATTGCCATGCCGAAGTTTGCCATCCCAAAAACGTGCTGGCAAGGCTACTTCATCGATACAGAAGGAAATACTTTTGGCTTGTTTGAAGTGGATGAAAATGCCGGAGAATAATTTCTTATGAACCAAGTCTCTTCCCATATCACCTTTAGAAAAGCAAACCTGGATGATTTGCCTCTGCTGAAGCATTGGGATGAACAGCCTCATGTAATTGCTGCTGACCCAAATGATGACTGGGAGTGGGAAACGGCTCTACAGCGTGATGAAGATTGGCTCGAAATGTTTATCGCCGAACTGGATGGAAGGCCTCTTGGATTTATTCAGATTATCGATCCGGCTCATGAAGAATCGCAGTATTGGGGTGAAATAGAGGACGGCTTTCGGGCCATCGATATCTGGATTGGAGAAGCAACAGATCTTGGAAAAGGGTTTGGAACTGAAATGATGCGGCTGGCCATCAATCATTGCTTTGAACAGCCAGGAGTAGAAGCAATCCTGATTGACCCACTGGAAAGTAATACCGATGCCCACCGCTTTTATGAACGACTGGGCTTCAAATTTGTAGAAAAACGCAGGTTTAATGAAGATGACTGTTTGGTCTATGTCCTAAAAAGGAAAGACTGAAATTTTAAAGAACAACAAAGATGAGAAAAATAATCTATGCCCAGCTGGTTTCTCTCGATGGATACATCGAGGACGAAAACGGCAACATTGACTGGACCAAACCCGGAGAAGAGCTACACAGGCACTTTAATGAGATGGAAAAGAACCTTGATGTCAATTTCTACGGAAGGCGTATGTCAGGGGTGATGGATTTTTGGCTGACAGCAGATCAAAACCCAGATTTAAGCGATTTTGAAATTGAATATGCAAAGTTTTGGCAAGAAACCAAGCGCATTGTCTTCTCAAAAACACTCGAAGAGGTGAAAGGTAATGCGGAGCTTCGCCGGGAATTCGATCCTGATGAAATCCAAAAGCTGAAAAATAAACCCGGCAACAATATGGCGGTTGGAGGGGCAAATCTGGCTTCCACATTTATTGAACACGGGCTGGTTGATGAGTTTCAGGTATACATTCACCCTGTAGCCATTGGCGGAGGTAAACCGATGTTTCCGGTTGATAAGAGATTAGATCTGAAACTAACAGAAAGCCGGGTATTTCCTGGCGGAGTCGTAATGTTGAAGTATAACCTTAAAACCTGAGCATATGTTTAATATCAAAAATACATTCAGCAGTTTTTCGGTCGATGATCTTGAAGAAGCTTACAAATTCTATAGCGAAACACTTGGGTTGAAAGTGACGAAAGACGAAATGGGATTTCTAAATATTGATTTGTCAGGTGGGGGGCGGGCTGTTATATATCCAAAAGAAAAAGAACATAAACCTGCCGTATTTACGGTCCTGAATTTTGTTGTTAAGGATATAGAAAAAGCCGTGGAAGTCCTCATTAACAAAGGGATCATCTTTGAACAGTATTCAGGAGATATTGCTACAGATGAAAAAGGAATTATGCGTGAAAACGGCCCTTTAATTGCTTGGTTCAAAGACCCGGCAGGGAATATTTTATCAATTATTGAAGAATAGGAATGAGCGATATCAAAGTATATAAAACCGACGTAGTTAACAGGGAGCTAGCCATAGAAGTCCTTCGGAAGATCCGCGAAGAATTGCCGGAGAGTGATTCCAGCTTTGACCTGGATGATTGCGATAAAGTATTGCGGATCGAAAGCCACAAGGATGTAAAAGAAGTGCTAATCAAAGAAATTATTGAAAATTGTGGTCATCAAATGGAGGTATTGCCATGACACAAAAAGGGAAGTTTTTAAAAAAATTCAACGAAGCTTTTGCCAAAAGTGATATCAACTTTATTCTTGAAAATGTTACGGACGATATAAGCTGGATCGCCGTTGGTGATTTTTCGGTGAAGGGCAAGGAAGAATTCACAAAAGCACTCGAAAAAATGAAAAGCGAGAAAGCGTATCAGATCAAAATTAATAATATAATTACACATGGAGACTCAGCTGCAGTAGATGGAGTCATGAAGATGCCGGACAGTAAAAAGAGCTATGCATTTTGTGATGTATATAAATTCAGTGGGTTTAAAAACCCGAAAGTAAAAGAACTGAGCTCTTATGTGATAGAAATAAAATGAAAAGCAGATACTGAATTTTAAAAACCAATAACCCAAAAACTAAATCTATGCCAACGATCAATCCTTATCTGAATTTTCAGGGGAATACTGAGGAAGCCTTTAAATTTTACCAATCCATTTTTGGAGGAGATTTCATTGGCGGAATTTCCAGATTCAACAATGCACCGGAATCGGATAAGCTCTCCGAAGACGAAAAGAATAAGGTAATGCACATTGCCCTGCCCTTTGGCGAAAACAACATGATTATGGCCACCGATGCTCTTGAGTCGATGGGGCAAAAAATAAAAACGGGGAATAACTTCTACCTGTGCATTTCGGCTGACAGCAGGGTTCAGGCTGACCATTTTTTTGAAGGGCTTTCGGATGGAGCTGAAGTTGATATGGAAATGCATGATGCGTTCTGGGGCGATTATTTTGGAATGCTCACAGATAAATTTGGCATCAGGTGGATGATTACTTTCGCAGACTAAGCTCCATTATGGTGCTGTTAAGTCCATAAAACCAATTTAGTGCAACAACAATCAAACGTTTATAAAATGAAAATCACAATTAAAGCTATAGTTAAAGCTGATACCCAAAAGGCATGGGACTGCTATACGCTGCCCGAACATATCAAAAACTGGAACTTTGCTTCCGATGACTGGCACTGTCCAAGTGCAGAGAATGACCTGCAACCCGGCGGCAGATATAAGGCAAGAATGGAGGCCAAAGATGGCAGTTTTGGCTTTGATTTTAAAGCTACTTACGATGAGATAATCAACAAAAAGAAAATCGTATATACCCTCGACGACGGCCGGAAAGTGGTTACAGATTTTGAGAATCAGGATGGTGAAACTAAAGTAACTACCGTTTTTGACGCGGAATCTGAAAACTCAATTGAGATGCAAAGGGAGGGGTGGCAGGTCATTCTGAATAACTTCAAGAAACACACGGAAGCCAATCAAACTAAGAAGGGTCGTAATTAAAACATGTGATTTTACACCTTTTTTCGGATTTCAATCGTCTTTCGGGTAACCTGATATTATTTGATGCGTAAAGCATCGGAATATTACCTTCATCCTTCATCAAAAAAGGTGTGCTCATGTTTAAAAATTATATTCTGACCTCGTGGAGAAACCTGATCAAGCATAAGGGATATACCGGGGTAAATTTACTTGGTTTGGTTTTGGGGATTTCAGCGTTCATCATTCTTGGACTCTATGTGTGGGAAGATTTAAGCTTCAATAAATTCAATTCTAACTATGAGCGTATTGGCCGTGTGGTAACGATTGACAAAGCTCGCGGTGTTTCTTCACAACGTGTAGGCGTCTCTTATCCTGCTTTGGGACCGGCGCTGGAAGAAAATTTACCGGAGATTGTTGAGACGGTGAGAATCAGCAATCAGGGACAGAACTCAATAAGGTATAATAACGAGAATTACCTGGTTGAAACTTCTTATCTCACGGAAAACTCATTTTTTAAAATTTTTGATTTTGAACTGATTCGGGGTTCATATGAAGATGTACTTACCCGTCCCGGTACGGTGGTAGTAACACAAAGCTTTGCAGATCGGGTATTTGGAAGGGAAGACATTATTGGAGAGACTATTGAAAACCAGCAGGGAAACTTGCTGGAAGTGGTTGGAGTAATGGAAGATGTCCCTCCCAGCTCACACTTTCAGTTCGAAGTTCTGCAGGCAATGGTAGCGGGTGAAGGACAGCAGGGGTTTTCTCAGTTTCTGGAATCCTGGAATTCGATCTCCGTTCAAACCTATGTGCTTTTTGACCGGCCGAGAGATACCGAACAGTTTGCAGACCGGCTCATGCAAATTGCTACCGATAACGGCGGATACGAAATGTTTTTCCCGACCATCATTCCACTTTCAGATGTTCACCTGAATTCATCGGAAATTCTTTTTGATGTAAATAACCGGAAAAGCGATATCAGTAATGTGTATATCATGATGGCTATTGCTTTGATGGTGTTGATTCTTGCCTGCTTTAATTATGTGAATTTGGTGACAGCCCGTTCAACTTCCCGGGCAAAAGAAATTGGATTGAGAAAAGTGGTTGGCGGAGTGCGAAGTCAGCTTATTGCCCAGCATTTGATTGAATCAATCTTCCTGGTACTGCTGGCCTTTGTGATGTCAGTCGCGTTGGTTTATGCGATGCTTCCTGTACTAAATGATATGTATTCGAGATATGCGGATATCAGCTGGCTGCTGACTCCGGAGTTTATCGGTGCATCTATAGCAGGCATTTTGCTTATCGGGATGCTATCCGGATTATATCCCGCTGCAGTACTGTCGTCATTCAAGCCGACCACGGTTTTAAAAGGTGCATTTTCAAGCAGTTCCAAAGGGTCCTTTTTGAGACATTCCCTGGTAGTTCTGCAGTTTATGATTTCTATTGCTTTGCTGGCTGGAACCATTGTTGTATTTCAGCAGATGAATTTCATTTTTAACGCTGATTTAGGGTATGATCGTGACCAGATTGTAACGTTAAGTGCGGGGCAGTTTCAAAACCCGGATAATGCAGTCACTTTTTATGATGAACTTGCCAAAATTCCCGGTGTTAAATCAGTTGGGGCTTCAGTTCAGCAAATCGGATCTCAATATGGGCGGTCAGGAGTTACGCCAGAAGGCATTTCGTCAGAGGAAAACATTATCTCCAGTGTGACAAACATTAACGATAATTACATCCCAACGATGGGAATCGGTATTGCTGAAGGCCGCAACTTTTCAACTCAATATGCTGATTCGGGCAATTCAGTTTTGGTGAACCAGGCTTTTTTAAGGATGCTGGGCTGGGAAACAGGAACCGACAAAACCCTGACGTTTGGAGCTAACAGCGATAATCCAACGGTTCTGAATATAGTAGGCGTGGTGGAGGACTTTCACTTTGCTACGGTACGCCATGAGGTGGAGCCTCTGATCATGTTTTACGGTGAGGCTTTACCGACTGTATCATTGAAAATGGACGCACAAAATATGAGCAGAACTCTGACGGAAGTAGAAGAAGTATGGAGTAAATTCTTACCCAATCGCTCTTTTGAGTATAATTTCCTTGACGATTCTTTTGCTCAGCAGTACAGTACCGAGCAAACTCTTTCACAGATGATACGTCACTTTTCAATTCTGGCTATTTCTATAGCAGCTATCGGGCTGTTTATTCTGTCGGTGTTTACCGTTCAACAACGAAGAAAAGAGATCGGAATCAGAAAGGTGCTTGGTTCCACTACAACTGGAATCGGAATATTGCTAAGTAAAGATTTCCTGAAATGGATTCTGCTTTCAAATATCATCAGCTTGCCAGTTGCATGGTATTTATTAAAAGAATGGCTGGCCAACTTCCGCTATCGCATCGATCTGGATATTGTCCCCTTCCTGGCCGCAATGGTTATTTCTATGCTGATTGCCGGGATTACGGTTAGTATTCAGTCCTATAAAGCAGCCACGGAAAATCCGGTTAAAAGCCTGCGGAGTGAGTGATACAGAAAGCTAAATCTGTCTGTTAATAATCCAGGTGATTTTTTCCAGCGCTCGCTTGAGAAGACTTCGTTTTTTCCAACGGTCTTTTTCTACTTGTTCACAATGGAGCAAATCTTCTTCAAAGTGATCGTTTAGCGTGCCGGTTATTTCTTTATCCAGAATCACGACGTTAACCTCATCGTCTTTAAGCATGGAACGATGATTAAAATTAGCGGAGCCTACACAGCTCAGTTGGTCATCAACGGTAATGATTTTGGCGTGGAGCATGGTTTTTTGGTAGTACCAAAGCTTCACATCAGAGTCTAAAAGTGGTTCAAAGCTACCGTCACCTGCCATGCGCGCGACATGTTTGTCAATATTCTTTCCGGGAACCATAATTTGAACTTCCACCCCGCGTTGAGCAGCTTCTTTCAGTAATTCAATCATCACCGGATTGGGGTTGAAGTAAGCTGTGGTGATGCGGATACTCTCCTTGGCCATTTTTATTAGCGCCTGATACAGCATTACAATATCGCTCCAACGAACGGAAGCAGCGGTTCGAATAACCTGGATGTGGGTATTACTATCAGGCAGGCTGTTTCCTTTTATGCTATGATCAAATTTCAGCTTTTGCCCGGTTTCGATCCAATTTTCCATAAAAGCAGCCTGAAGTCCAAATACAGCAGGACCCTGAATACGGAAATGGGTATCACGCCATTCCCTTTCATTTCGGGCATCGCCTTCCCATTCTTCGGCTATACCAACGCCACCTGTGAAGGCAACTTCACCGTCACAAATCAATACTTTTCGGTGAGTCCGGTTGTCAATCTTCCACAGCTTCCACTGTGGCATAGGCCGAAACCATTTTATATTGACTCCACTGCGTTCCATCAGCAGTGATATTTCCCGGGGCATTTTTGCGGCACCAAAACTATCGAGGATCACAAAAACTTCCAGGCCTTCCTCGGCTTTTCTTGAAAGTGCTTTAGCAAAGTCGTAGGCAATATTTCCAGTCCAATAAACAAAAGTTAAGAACTCTATTCTCTCTCTGGCGTTGTTAATTGCCTCCAGCATAGCTGGGAAAATTTCATTCCCGTTTTTAAGGATGTCTACTTTATTGCCCGCGGTAAATGGGGTGCCAAGGCTCTGCTCTAATAACTGTTTGTAATAGGAAGTGGGTTCCGGCATGCAGGTTGTGTGCTATACTTTGGGGCGTTTTCCAAAAACCAATGAGACTAGAAATAGCACAATAAATACGTAAAAACAAATTTCAGCGATACCAGCTGCAGCTCCGGCAATACCTCCAAAACCCAAAATACCAGCGATTATCGCAATAACTAAAAATGTGATTGTCCATCGTAACATATACTCTCCGATTTTGTTGTATTTATATATTCCAATCGGATGTGACAGAAATTGTTCCCTTTATTGTACATCTTGGTGCTGATAAAGCCTGCTGATTTATTGGAAATAGCGCCCTCCATTTTTTTTAAAAGCTTCAGCTTAAGATGTTTCCTCAGAACTCGATTTTATAGCTTAGGTTTGGTACTAACACCATTTCGCGATCTTCTTCAATCCGGTCCCTCTTCAGGTTGAACACATATCCATAAAACTCCTGATAGCCCGTCAAATTTATGATCTGCAGCGACCAAACCTTGGCAATATTCCTGAGATTTTTTCGATACTCCAGTGTCAAATCTCCATATAAAATATTGGGCTCTTGATTTATGTAGGCTCGGGTTTCATCATAAAAAACTTCCCTTTCGTTGAAAGTTCGGGCTTCATCTACCGGGGAAATCCGCTTGCCTCCCATCATATTTAACCGGGCGTTAATGCTAAAATAGCGAATACGGTCGGGGTCTCTGAATTCCCATTCCCTTCCTCCTAACAAGGTAATAATATAGCCACGGTCAAAGCGGGTGCTTCGCCATACATTGTCTCCTCCCCGGTACGTTGATTCAAACAGCGACCCGGTAAAAAGGCCGTACCAACCATCCGAGAGATAGCGCTCAATCGTGAGGTCTACTCCGAAATTTTCACCGGCACCGTCGTTTTCCATACGCTCTTCGAGAAACCAATCTTCTTCCATGTTGAGCGTCGAAAAGCTGGAATCAGGAATTACGGGCACATCCGTTAATCGCTGGTAGTAAAGCTCCAGATTCAGGAATATCTTTTCGCTAAACGACCGACTGTAACCTGCCACAAAATGATCGGCTTTGGTCAAACCTAACATGCGATTATTGGGATGGGCAAAATATATTGTCAGAGGCTCTACTTGGGAATGACGGCCATAAGATAAGCTAAAACTGTTTTCGTTTGGTCTAAACTGAATGGCCATGCGTGGTTCCAGTGAGCTGGCATTTGTCAATTCAAAATGCTGAATATGGAATCCTCCGGTGACCAAAAATTTTCCAAAATTGAATCGGGACTGACTAAAGCCCTGGTGCAGATAGCTGTGTCCGCTTTCATCTAAAATAAGTCGCAGAGGTGTCTGAGGGTTGTCCGAAAAGCGAGATTCCTGACTATACCCCACACGGTTTACCGATGCTCCTGTACGGTTTGTGTGGCCGCCATTAACTTTGGTATTTAGCACTGATTTTGCTGTCAGCTTCCATGCCCGATTGCGTATATACTCGCGCGGATATAGTGTTAATCCATCTTCGGTATATCGATCCAAATTCCAATCAAAACCACTGCCGGAGCCAACCAATGAGGTAGTAAGATATGCTCGGTCCCCGAATAAAATTCGGTGTTTAAACCCTGCTGCACCAAATCTAGTAGGACTTTCTACGTCTTCCCGATCATAATTATAGGTCCAATCTTCGGGATTATCTTCTGGCGGCCCACCGGAATAATCATTTCCGCCAATCCCCCAAAAACTAAAGGTACCGGCTTCTTTTGTTGGGATATTAAACTTATAAGATAGATTCTGATATCTGATAAGATCGGCACCATCAGGTAACAAAGGGGCAATGAGGGAGAAAGTAGATAAGCGATAATTGAAGAGATAGGAAGCATCTCCGGCAATCGGTCCTTCTGAGGCGACATCAATCCCAATAATTCCTGCCTCAACCGTATGTTCATATTGTTGGTTATTACCGTTACGCAGGTTTAGGTCAAATACTCCGGAGAGAGCATTGCCATATTCCGCAGGAAAAGCACCGGTATAAAAATCCGAATTGGCTACAAGATGACTGCTTAGGGCTGTAATGCCTCCCCCTCCAATCACGGTGATATTAGCAAAATGACTGGGTGTTGGAATTTCTACGCCTTCCATCTGCCAAAGCATTCCTTTAGGGGCGTTGCCCCGAATCACTAAGGCATTATCACTTAAATTACCTGCCACGCCTGCAAATGAAGCAGCCAGACGTGCCGGATCATCAAACCCTCCGGCATAACGCGAGGCTTCTTCCATGCTCAATTGCCGGGCACTGGAAACAGCCATGGAATTAATAGGCTGGTTTTTGATGATACCCGGGTTTACAACTACTTCTTCCATTTCCGTAACCGATTCGCGCATAGTGATATTCAATACCACTTCGCGGGATGAACTCACCATAATGTCACTTACAAAATGGGTCTCATATCCTATGAATGAAAAACGCAGGGTTTGTCGTCCTAAAGGAACTTTCTGTAAGCTAAAACTTCCATTTGCATCGGTTGTAGTTCCTTTGACTGGTTCAGAATCTAACAACATAATACTCACGCCCGCCATGGGAGCCCCGGAAGAAGCGTCAGTAACTCCTCCACGTATAGTTTGGGTAGGCACCTGTGCTGCCAATAAAGATGTAAAAAGCAGCCAGAATATTATTATCCCAGGATAGATGATATGTTTCATTTGCAAGGTTAGATTTTCGTTAAATTTGTACCCGATTGAATGTTAGAAAAAAAAGAATAAGTCACAATCATTATCTCTATATATATTTGTGTACCAAGCATTTAGCTTTTAATTCATGAACCGTATTGATCGACTTACCGCCATTATTATTTTTCTGCAGGGAAGAAAAAAAGTGACTGTTGAAGAACTTTCGGAGCGGTATGATATTAGTGAGCGTACGGTGTATCGTGATTTAGTTGCACTGCAAGAAGCAGGAGTGCCAATCGGTTCTGAACCAGGCAGCGGATATTACATCGTTCGTGGATTTCATCTGCCACCGGTAATGTTCGATCGTAATGAGGCCGCTTCGTTATTAGCCGGAGAACGGTTGATGCAAAAGTGGAATACAACGGATTTAGGGAAATCTTACTTATCTGCTCTGGATAAAATACGTGCTATTCTGCCACCTGATGAAAAAGAATATTTTGAGACTCTGGATGCTCACATACAGGCTTTTCACAATCAAAATAAAAACCAGCCGCAGCCTGATAATCAGATTTTTGTAGCTCTTCAAAATGCCATCTTCAAAAAGGAAATAATCGAGATAATCTATTCCTCTCCTCATAAGAAGAAAAAGTCTACTCGCAAGGTAGAACCGCTGGGGTTGTTGCTCATGGGAAATCATTGGTATCTGGCAGCCTGGTGTTGCCTGAGAGAAGATTATCGCATGTTTCGGTTGGACCGTTTTCTTCAGTATAAACCAACAGGGAAATACCTTGAGGAGCCGCCGGAGCATACATTGAAAGAATTTCATGAACGTAATTTAAATGAAGAAAAAGAACTTAAAGAAGTAACAGTTTGGTTTGAGGATGAGATGGTTCGGTATATTGGCGATTCGAAATATCACTATGGATGGGCATGGGAGAAGCGGGTTGAAAATGGACTGGAAATGACTTTTTTGACTTCTCACCCCGAATACCTTTGTCGCTGGGTGCTTGTGTGGGGTAACGGGGCAAGAGTTTTAAAACCAGATTCTGCTAAAAAAAGAATGAAAGAACTGGCAGGGGAATTGTATGAGCACTATAGCTCGTAATATTTGTAACAACCACGAAGGCGCAAAGAGCGCAAGCTTAGAAAATTTTTTCAGATTATTTTTATTGCATTGACATAGGGTTGTCAGTAGCGGCTTGTACATTGGCTCACAATACGTTAACCAAGTACAAAATCATGACAAAAGACAACTCAACTTCACTCATTATAACTCCGGATCAATTATTAGAGCACTGGCAGGGGCACCGAAGTCTTACCCGCCGTGTAATTGAAGCTTTTCCAGATGACAAGCTGTTTACTCATTCAATAGGCGGGATGCGCCCGTTTTCAGAACTTGCTTTAGAGATGATTAAAATGGCATCGCCCGGAATTAGTGGTATAGCATCCGGGAAATGGGAAGAATTTGGAGACTTCTCAGGCGATGATATTTCTTTGGAAGTAAACACAAAAGAAGAGCTACTAAAGTTGTGGGACTGGAGTACTGAACAAATCAATAAAATATGGTCTTCCATTCCGGAGGGACGTTTCCAGGAAAAAGATGTAGCCTTTGGACAGTGGGAAGGTCAAACCTGGTGGCATATGTTTTACTTTATTGATAATGAAATTCACCATCGCGGGCAAGGGTATGTGTATCTGCGTTCCCTGGGAATTGAGCCACCTTTTTTCTGGGAACGGTGAGAAACCGCTGAAGACACAAAATACGCAAAGCAATTATTGCCTTTGCAACTTAGCACGACAAAATCTCAACAAAAAACAGAACACATGAAAAATCAGGTTATCCAAAAATTTAATGTAGTCGGTATTTCCATAAGAACGACTAATGAAAACGGACAAGCTATTGAAGCCATAGAAAAGTTATGGGGGAAATTCTGGGGCAATGAAATTCAAAAACAAATTCCGAATAAAGTAAGTGAAGATATTTATGCAGTGTATACAGAATATGAAACAGACTTCACCGGTCCTTATACAGTAATTATTGGGCTGCCTGTAAGTTCAATGGAAAATATTCCTGAAGATTTTGTCGGAATAACTATTGAAAAGGCGACGTACCAGAAGTTTGTTTCAAAAGGAAAGATGCCGGAAGCTGTAGTAAATACATGGATGGAAATTTGGGAGCACAAAGACTTGAACAGAGCTTATAAAGCTGATTTTACAGTGCACGGAGAGAAATACTATGATGGAGAAAATGCCGAGGTAGAAACATTCATATCAGTGACAGATTAAATGATGAAAGAGATTGATTCCGAAATAGCGTGTTTTGTCTTCAGAACTTCACTCATAGATAAAAGAGATGTGGAGCAAATTTCAGTTGCCATGAATACTCACCCTGATATCGCAGAGTGGAGTGTTGATTTGGAGAATTGGGAAAAAGTGCTCCGGGTTGAATCCAGTGGCATTGATGTAAATGGTATCAAGTTATTGCTACGCTCCAAAGGCTTTTATTGCAGCGAAATGGAAATTTGAGATGAGCAGTTATAAAAAACCAACCGACTACTTTGATGAAGAATTAGCCATAATGCTGGCGGAAAAAATTGGTATGGTCTATGTGGATTTTGATGCATCTAATTTCATAGAAGCTGTAAGATCATCCTATAAAAATAAAGCTTTAAAGCAGCGGGTAGAATTAATAGCTGACCAGTTATTTAAATATCTTCCAAATGATTATTCAACTGCTGTAATGGTTTTACTACAAATTTTAGGCCCGGAAAATCCTGAGGAAACCGGGATGTTTACCAACTACTACTGGTTGATGCCGGTAGCTAAGTTTGTAGAGAAGTTTGGGTTAGGTCATTTTCAATTATCCATAGAAGCTATTGAGGAAATCACAAAGAGAAATACCGGTGAATATGCCATTCGGCCCTTTATTGAGAAGTATCCTCAGGAAACATTGGTTGTGATGAAAAACTGGGCAAAGTCCGGTAATTTTCATCTTCGGAGACTGGCTTCAGAAGGGCTAAGGCCCAAGCTTCCCTGGGCACCTAAACTGGAATTGTTTATTGAAGATCCATCACCTGTATTTGATGTCCTGACACTGTTGAGGGAAGATGAAATTCATTTTGTAAAGAAGTCGGTTGCAAACCATATCACCGATTACTTTAAAGTGAATCCGGTTGCCGCCCGAACTTTAATATCTGACTGGCAACCAACAGAAAATGAACATACGCAATGGATCATAAATTACGCTACACGAAAGGTAGATCCGAAGCTGCTTAAAAGTTAAAGTCCAGCTCAATCAGCCAGCTTTCATCATGTTGTTTCTGCCAAAGGATTACATAAATTCCACCAGTTCCAACCCTTTCTGAGCCCGTAAAATATCGGCCGATTTCGAGTATATGCTCATCAGAAAGTTTCCAGAGTTGTTCCTTTTCAAGGTCAACCTGATAATTGGGGTTCTCCATATAGAAATAACGCTCAGCTATTTCCTGCCAGCCTTCTGATTTTTGGCCATTCCCAAAATAGGTGGCGTCTTTGGTATAAGTTGCTTTGATGTGAGCTTCCGGGTTATGCTTGTTTGCTAGTTTTACCCATTCCAGACGTTCTTCATTTAAGATCTGGTTAATTTTTTTGCTGACTTCGGTAGTATTACTTTTTTGGGTGAGTATTATGTCAATTTCTTTTTTCCAGCTTCTGTCAACATCCCGCCACCCGGTAAGTATCAACAGCGAATCCGATTCGGTTAAAAGCTGACCTGTGGTCACGTATCTAAGATCATCATGACGAAAAGAGGAAAAATGATGATACTTTTGAAGGCTGGAAAGCTTTTTGGATTGGGTAAATTGTGTAAGTGCTTCAGTGTTTTCAGTATTGATTTTAGAATAAATCAGGTTTTTCTCAGACCAATAAAAATCAGAAGTTGATTCACCAGCTTTAACAGTATGAAGCCATTCTTCTTGTAGGGAAATAAAATCAGGCTGAGCCTGTACGCCAGTCCATATAAAGAGTAAAAACAGGACACAAGATTTCTTCATCAGGAAAGAATTTTATTATACTATTTAATTAGTATATCAGTTCGCAATCACTTCTGCAATTAGATTATCAGAATTGAGCGGTTGGTTAGGTTACTTACAATGCTCTTGCCAAAGCTGATTTGCTGATTCAGCTCCCAGTTGTTTTGCGGTGCTGAAATTTGAACAAGCGTTTTCCACCGCATTTAGTTGAAGATAGGTTTTACCTCTGTTAATAAAGACATCGGTATTGCCCGAATCCAATCTTGTTGAGAAGTTATAATCAGAAATAGCTTCGTTGTAGTTGCCCAAACTATCGTTAGCCTGAGCACGTAGATAGAATGATTGGGATAAGGCAGAGTCGAGGCCAATAGCATAAGATAGTGTGTTTATTGCCCCCTGGAAGTCTCCGCTTTCAAACTTTGCTTTCCCCAAAAAGAAAAAACTTCCGGGATTGGTGGGAGCCATGGTAACCAGTTTTTCATAATCCCGGATAGCTCCCTGATAATCATAAGAATATAATTTGGATTCTCCTCTCAGGGCATATCCGTAGGGGTTTTTAGGATCGGCTTCAATGGCTTTATCCAGTATAGGAATGGCATCCTTAAAATTCTGTATATAGAATGCAGCACTGTCTTCGGGGAAGCTTCGGGTTTTGACGAGACTCAAGCCAATGTATGCCCTGTTGTAATCATAGCCATATTCCAAAGCTTTTTGAAATGCGTCTTCGGCTTCTTTGAATTGGTTTTTATCAAGCATACGGTAACCCTGGCGCAAATGATTAGGACGTTCTTTTTCTTTGGCGCAGCCGAAAGTTATAGATGCTGCAAGCAACAGGATGAATAGTCTCATTTTAGAAATTTTGATTTATCAGCATTGAAATATAATACGGATGTTGAATTTAAATGGATCCTAAATTAGTAGAATATTTGTCAAATCAAGATAATCATAAAAACTATGATGCTCTTTTAGTTGACTTTTCTAATCTTCCTTGAAAAATCAACAATTTATAGCTTAATATTTTTTGCACTGAGTCGATAAAACTCAACGGATATTAGGAGTAACAAAAACTGAGCAAAATGGTTGAAAAGGTGAGAGTTCTGGCAAAATTCTTTGACCAAAGTCTTGAGGGTGTAGTAATTGCAAATATGAAAAAAGCAGACCAACCTCTCATTTATTGTAATGATGCCTTTTGTAAGTTGACAGGATATTCAAGAGAGGAGGTAATTGGAAAAAACTGCCGGTTTTTGCAAGGTAAAGACCGAGATCAAGCTGCACTTGTAACACTACGATCTGAGTTGAAGGGAAAAAAACCGTGTAAAGTTGTTCTTCGAAACTATAAAAAAAGCGGGGAGTTATTTTATAATAATCTCAGTATATCTCCTCTATTAAATGAAAAGGGAGAGGCAGAATATTTTTTGGGTATTCAGCATGACGTTACGGACCTTTTCATGCTTCGGGAAAAAATACAGGATACAGAAAAGGAGAATCAGGTGTTAATAGGGGAAGTTCATCACCGGGTTAAAAATAACCTTGCTGTAATGGCCGGAATGCTTGATTTGGAGCTTGCTCAACAAAATAAAATTTCATCCCTCGAAAAAAGCAGGATTCGTCTTCAGTCAATGGCGATGATCCATGAAGACCTCTACAATGAAGATGGATTGCACCGTATTCAGTTCAATAAGTTTATATCGAAGTTTGTAAGCAAAATTGATTTAATTCAGGAAAAGCGAAATTTGAAGTTGCAGTACCATCTTGATGTCGATGAAGTTATACTCAGTGTAAACCAAGCTATTCCCCTCTCCGTTATTCTGGCTGAATTACTCAATAATGTTTATAAACATGCTTATCCGAATAAGGAGTATGGTGATGTTACTATTTGCTTGAGTAAAAATATTGAAAAGGAAGTTAGCTTGGAAGTTAGAGACCGGGGAGTTGGATTTGGTAAAGAAAATATGGAAGGAAGGTTCAATAAAATGGGATTTACAATGGTCTCACAACTTACGTCTCAATTGAATGGGAAGTTTGATATAAAAAAATGCTCTGAAGATTGTTCAACTGTCGTTTTGGTGAAATTTAAGCAAAAAGATGTAGCCGGATCTTCCCAGAGCAAAAGAATTCCCTTCGTTCAAGAATAGTCTACTTACCGATACAAAACCGTGAGAATATCGAATCCAGCACATCTTCATTGGTAATTTCCCCAGTGATGGTGCCCAGTTCTTTCAGGGCTGCCCGTAAATCTATGGACAGAAAATCTCCGGTCATGCCCTGATCCAGAGCCTGTAAGGCAGATTCTATATGGTCTTTGGTTTTTTGAAGGGCATCGCGGTGTCGGGTTGAGGTGACCAACAGGCTCGATGCATCATAATGCTTGTTCTCCAAAGCACGATCTTTCAATAACTGCTTCAGGTCTTTGATTCGCTCTCCCTCCAGGGCGGAAATCTTGAGATCGAATTCGGTACGCCATTCCTGCTCTGCTTCAATATCGGCTTTGGTGCCAATGAGGATAAAGGGAGTATCTTTGGCGCGTGACTGAAAGTCGGCAATTTCCTTTCTCTCGGTTTCGGAAAAAGGCTGGGATAAATCCTTAAGGTAGATGACCAGGTCGGCTTTTTCAAAAGCTTGCTGGGAGCGTTTTACTCCTTCTGCCTCTACGATATCTTCGGTTTCCCGGAGCCCTGCCGTATCAATGAGTTTGAACAATAATCCGTCGTAGCTCCAGTCGGCATCGATGGTGTCGCGGGTAGTACCTGCAATTTCTGTTACAATGGCCCGGTCACTTCCCACCAGGGTATTCAGTAAAGTTGATTTTCCCGCATTTGGTCGTCCAATAAGTACCGTTTTAACGCCGTCTTTCACCAGACGTCCGGTTTCATAAGTCTCAAGCAGTTCTGTGATTTCGGCATCCAGATCTTCCAGAAGTTTTTGAAGTTGCTCTTTGTTTGCGAACTCGACGTCTTCTTCAACAAAATCGAGTTCCAGTTCCACCATGGCTGTGGCATCAATAATCTGCTGACGAAAGCTCTTGATGTGTTCTCCAAGTCGGCCTTCTAGTTGCTGATGGGCGGCATCTACTGCTTTTGAGCTTTTGGCATGAATGAGATCGGCCACTGCTTCTGCCTGATCCAGATCTAATTTCCCATTGAGGAAAGCACGCTGGGTAAACTCTCCGGGCTCGGCCGATTTCACCCCAAGAGCTAAAATCGTTTCCAGTACCGATTGTGTGACCAGAACTCCGCCATGACAAGAAATCTCCACGGTTTCTTCCCCGGTATAGGATTTGGGAGAGTGAAATAGGGTAACTAATACTTCATCTACCGGAAACCCCTTTTTATTCATGATCTTACCAAAATGAACGGTGTGGGAATTGAGCTTCGTTAAATCTTTGCCTTTAAAGGCTTCATTTACTTTAGAAATGGCACCTTTGCCAGAAACGCGGATAACGGCAATTCCGCCTTCTCCAACGGGAGTGGCAATAGCTGCAATCGGTGGTTTTTCTGTAATTTCATTCATATTTAAAGATATTCATCTGAACCAAAATAATTCTATGAAATATACACATCTCATCGTAGCCTTATGTTTTCTTCTAATTTCTAATTACGCTTTAGCTCAGGAAAATTACACTGCCGACCGGCCAGGAATTGGTAATGGGTCGTATGTGGTGGAAACCGGAGTTTTTGGCCTGGAGACGGGCATTCAGCTTTCAACGGGGAATGCGATAAATCAGTTTGATATCGGACAAATGCTGCTTCGGTTTGGAGTGATTGAAAACTTTGAATTGAGAGCCCTGCTGAATTCTTATTCCACTCAGTATTTTGATCAAACAGACGCAGTAAATTCCGGCTTTCAGGATTTGGGGCTGGCAGCTAAATATAAGCTCTTTGAATCTGAAGAGGGTAAAACGAGAGTTTCATCCATTGGAAAAATAAGCTTGCCGGTAGGGGCTTCCTCATTCACAAACGATGAAATTGTACCGACGTTATTTGGAGTTGTGGATCAGTCAGTAGCTGAAAATATTAGTATCTCTTCCAATCTTGGATATACTTTTGGAATAGGAGATCTGAATGATAACTGGCTTTTTACGTTAACGCCCGGTTTTAGCTTGCCTAACCAGGAGAATCTGAGTTTTTATGCAGGATATGCAGGTATTTATAGCGGCGGAAATATAAACGAGCATTATCATTATACAGAAGCTGGTCTGGCTTTGATTGTAAATGACGGAGCTCAACTGGATTTAAATGCAGGCTATGAGATTGAACAGGAATCACTATTTATTGGAATTGGGTTTGCCCAGGGATTCTGAGTTCTGGAATAATATTTAGGATCTGCTTTTAGGACGAAATTATCAGCTCTTAAAAGAATATGTTAGACTTGATGGCAGAGTAGATCTGCAACCCGGATAATCCAATAGTAACTAATCAACCAGAATTGGTATGGAGCAATTTGTTTTAGCATTAGATCAGGGAACCACCAGCTCAAGAGCAATGCTTTTTAACAAGAAAGGTGAAATTGTTTCTGTAGCTCAAAAGGAATTCAGACAAATTTATCCTGAACCCGGTTGGGTTGAGCATGATGCACAAGAGATTTGGTCGACACAGGCCGGAGTTGCTGCAGAGGCTGTTGCTTCTGCAGGTGTAAATGGCAGGGCAATTTCATGCATTGGTATAACCAATCAGAGGGAAACAACAGTGGTTTGGGACCGGAAAAGCGGAAAGCCCATTTATAATGCTATTGTTTGGCAAGATCGCCGAACTTCTGACTACTGTGACAGTCTAAAAGAAGCAGGTCACGCCAGCATGATTCAGGAAAAAACCGGACTGATTGTAGATTCTTATTTTTCAGGAACCAAAGTGAAATGGATACTCGATAATGTGGAAGGAGCTCGGGAAAAAGCTGAAAAGGGCGAACTTGCTTTTGGAACTATCGACTCGTGGCTGATTTGGAATTTCACTCAGGGTGATTTACACATCACAGATGTAACCAATGCTTCCAGGACCATGCTGTATAATATCAATACACTGGAATGGGATGACGAATTGCTTAAGCTCCTGGAGATCCCCAAAAATATGCTGCCGGAAGTACGGGAGTCGAGCGAAGTATATGGGGAAACCAAGTCCAGCCTTTTTGCAAGTACCATTGCGATTGCCGGCATTGCCGGTGATCAGCAAGCGGCTCTGTTTGGGCAAATGTGTACGGAACCCGGGATGGTTAAAAACACCTATGGAACGGGATGTTTCATGCTGATGAATGTGGGGGGTGAACCTGTGAAGTCTGAGGGCAACCTTCTGACCACCATAGCCTGGAAGATCAATGGGGAAACGAAATATGCTCTGGAAGGATCTGTGTTCATAGGCGGAGCTGTAGTTCAGTGGTTACGGGATGAGATGGGCATTATACAGGAATCCAAAGACATTGAATACTTCGCCAATAAGGTAGATGATTCGGATGGCGTGTATCTGGTTCCGGCTTTTGCAGGACTAGGAGCCCCGCATTGGAAACAGCATGCCCGGGGTATGATGGTGGGAATAACCCGTGGCACTAATCGGGCTCATCTGGCGAGAGCTGCTCAGGATTCCATTGCATACCAGGTGCTGGATCTTTTGAATGCGATGAAAGCTGATTCCGGGATCAAGGTAAAAGAACTCAGGGT
Organism: Gracilimonas sp.; assembly: GCF_040218225.1. Classification (NCBI taxonomy): domain Bacteria; kingdom Pseudomonadati; phylum Balneolota; class Balneolia; order Balneolales; family Balneolaceae; genus Gracilimonas; species Gracilimonas sp. The sequence continues at coordinate 77,155 of NZ_JAVJQO010000004.1, read as the reverse complement.
TGATGGTGGGGCTACTGTAAATGATACACTTATGCAATTTCAGAGTGATTTACTTGGGGAAGTTCCCGTTATTCGCCCGATGGTAACCGAAACCACAGCCTTAGGAGCGGCTTATCTGGCAGGACTGGCCGTTGGATTTTGGGACGATATTGAAAAGATACGAAAGCTATGGAAGGTGGATCAAAAATTTGATCAACAGAAAGATTCCGAAGAAGTGGATAAGCTTATCAGGGGCTGGAATCGAGCTGTAAAATCAGCGATAGCGTGGGCTGATGATAGATAAAATAAAAAAGGCTTCTTCGTACGAAGAAGCCTTTTGCAGATCCTTATGGTTTAGATTCTATTCAATATCTCCCATCAGTTTTCGAACCGGAGGTGCAGCAAGCAATGCGATGATACCACCACCACCAACAATCAGTGCTACACTTTGGAACAGTCCGGATGGGGCAAGTGTCTCAAGCTGACCTGCAACTAAGCCAGCCATCAGATTACCGAGAGCAGTTGCTACAAACCAGATACCCATCATCTGAGATACACGGTTTTTCGGAGCAAGCTTGGTCATGGATGAAAGTCCTACCGGCGACAAACAAAGCTCACCAACGGTATGCAGGAAGTACGTTACGATCAGCCAGGCCGGAGATACAAGGCTTGTAGATGAAGCATTGGCAGATCCCCATGATAGCACGAAGAAACCAGCGGCAAGGCCTAGCAGTCCTAATCCGAATTTAACCGGGATAGAAGGGTTAGCGTTGCGGGAAGCCAGCCAGGTCCAGAGCATCCCAAAAATAGGAGCAAAAATCACAATAAAGGTTGGATTAATAAGCTGCAATGTACTGGCAGGTATAATCCATCCATTTCCTATCTGAGTAAATAACCAGTAAAAGAACGCAAGTAAACCAATTCCGGAAACAGCCACGGCTGCTTTTGCCATCACCCAAAGATCGTCTCGATTAAAGGTTCTGAACGTGTACCAGCCAATAGGTATAGCGAGAACAAGGGTGAGTATAAGTGCTCCCATCCCACCCAGAAACTCACTGGGGCCAGCTGCACGATCGGTTAAATCCGCGGCAAAAAGATTAAGGGAAGAACCAGCCTGCTCAAATCCACTCCAGAATAAAGCGGCGAGAATAAAGAGCCAGAAAATAACCCCCAGTCTTTTCTTTTCCTGCTGTGTATGGCCACCAAAGAAGATGATGTAGATGAAGAAAATAAGCGTGATGATAACGGCTACAATCCCCAGGTTTTGAGCCAGAGCTTCAAGGGCTACATCAATTGCACCTGAGCTTTGGAGGAATCCAAAAATGACAACGGCTGCTGCCAGGAAGGAAGATATTCCATAAAAGAGTTTGCTTCGCTTCTTGATTTGTTCTTCCGTAAAGCTTTCATCAAGATCGCCGGCGCCTTCAAGGTACTTGTCGCCAATTTTGTAGGATATTAATCCCAGCACCATTCCAATACCTGCAAGGGAGAATCCATAATGCCAGTTGTATCCTTCCCCAAGCAGACCACAAAGAAGTGGACCTAAAATGGCTCCGAAGTTAATCCCCATATAGAAAATAGAGAATCCAGCATCACGTCGGGCGCCGCCTTCAGGATACAAATCACCGACCATGGAACTTACGTTAGGTTTCAATAGTCCAGTTCCCACAACAATTAATGCCAATCCTATAAAGAAAAAGGTAGTGGTGGGAACAGCCATGCTAAAGTGACCGGCAGCAATGATACATCCACCTATGAAAACAGCTTTTTTCTGTCCCCAGATGTTATCAGCTACCCAGCCGCCCGGCAGCGACAATACATATACGAAGAAGGTATAGATTCCATAAATAGCAGCAGCTTCACCAACACTGAATCCAAGCCCGGGGTTATCTCCAAGAGCTTCTGCTGTCATAAAAAGCACGAGAAGAGCGCGCATTCCATAGTAACTGAAACGCTCCCATAATTCAGTGAAAAATAATGTTGATAAGCCACGCGGATGTCCAAAAAAATCGTTGACGGTGGCTGGGTTCCCGTTTGCCATAGTTTATAAAGGTTGGTTAAGGGTTTTGATATTCCATAAAGTGCGTGATGATACCTAAAGAGCTACTCGGTTGCAAGAATGGATTGAATTCAATGTTATATCTGACGACCTTTTCAGAGGAATAAAAAAGGGTGGATATGATAGAAATTAAAATCAGCAGCTTGTATAAGGATATCGAACGGTCTTTAGCTCAGCTAAAAAAAGACCCTTCACCGGTGCTGAACTCACGAGCAATTGTGGATGATGCGCTCACCAAAAATGAGGCTTTTTATGGCATTAATACCGGTTTTGGTATTCTGGCTTCGAAAAGAATTGGCGATGATCAATTGAAACAGCTCCAGCGAAACCTGATTTTATCTCATGCTGTTGGAACCGGTGACTTGATCACGAAAAACATTTCACGACTAATGCTCCAGCTTAAAATTCATGCGCTGGGTATAGGCTTTTCCGGAATTTCTAAAGAAACTTTTGACCGTCTTATCTATTTCGTGGACAATGATTTAATCCCCGTTATTCCTGAAAAAGGAAGTGTGGGAGCTTCCGGTGATTTGGCGCCGCTGGCTCATATGTCACTGCCATTATTAGGTTTTGGTTCATTCTGGAATGAGGAGGGAACCGATACGATTCCCGCGAATAAGGTATTGCAGGAGCACAGTCTGGAGCCGATCGAGCTTCAGCCCAAAGATGGATTATCACTAATCAACGGAACGCAATTGATGAGTGCTTATGGTGCTTTTGTCCTGGAAAAATCACTTCATTTGCTAAAGAGCGCAGATTTATTGGGAGCTATGAGTCTGGAAGCATTGCAAGGCAGCATCAAACCTTTTGATGAGCGTATTCATGAAATCCGGCCACATGCCGGACAGCAGACCGTAGCCCGGAATGTTCGTCATTTGCTACAAAACAGTGAGATTTTGGAATCGCATCGAAATTGCGGGAAGGTACAAGATCCGTATTCGCTTCGATGTATTCCGCAGGTGCATGGTGCAAGTCGTGATGCTATTGCTCATTGTATATCCACGGTTCAAACCGAAATAAACTCGGTAACGGATAATCCACTTGTTTTCCAGAATGGGGATATTATCAGCGGAGGGAATTTTCACGGGCAGCCACTGGCTCTTGTGCTCGATTATGCCGCTATTGCCCTGGCAGAGCTTGCCAGTATCTCAGAACGGCGAACGTACTTACTGCTTGAAGGACACGATGGGTTGCCTACTCTGCTTATGGAAGAAACCGGGATAAACTCCGGCTTTATGATTCCACAATACACATCGGCGGCGTTAGTGTCGGAAAATAAGGTGCTGTGTCATCCTGCATCTGTTGACTCTATTCCGACCAGCCTCGGACAGGAAGATCATGTTAGCATGGGAAGCATCGGGGCACTAAAGTTACTGAATGTATTCAAAAATGTAGAGCAGGTGTTGGCCATTGAGTTGTTTACAGCATCGCAAGCGCTGGATTTCAGAAAACCACTGAAACCCGGCGAAGGGGTAGATCGAGCACACAAATATATACGTGAGCAGATTTCGCATGCGCAGGAAGATCATTTCTTTAAAGACGAGATTAACGAAGCGGTGAAATTATTAATGCAGTCCGAATTACTTGATCCGCTGGAACTACAGTAACGAAACTTTGCGGTCTTAGAATCGTGTAGCGATTATGGAAATCATTATAATTATTATCGGTGCTTTATTAATGTTAATTGGATTGGCAGGAGCCTTCTTGCCGGTCGTTCCGGGCCTTCCGTTCAGCTATATAGGATTGCTCATTCTGCAATTCATGTATGCACCTTTTTCACTTACTTTCCTGATTGTATGGGCAGCTATTGTAATACTGGTTGGTTTTGTGCTGGATAACGTAATTCCTGCCTGGGCTACCAAGAAATTCGGAGGGTCGCCCTACGGAGTTACAGGCTCTGTGGTGGGTTTAGTGGCAGGGTTGTTCTTTCCGCCTATTGGGTTTGTTTTAGGTCCTTTGGCAGGTGCTTTTCTTGGAGAGATTATTGCCGGGAATAAATCAGACAAAGCCTTTAAATCGGCTTTAGGCTCATTTGTGGGATTTATGGCGGCAACGGGTTTAAAAGTGATGGCGGCCGGAGTGATGGCATATCACTATTTTGCAAATGTTACTATTTAAAATGTGACTTTATATCCAAGCTTTAGACAGCTGACTTATTCCGACTTTTCTTTTTTGGCGAACTGTTGTTTTAGAGCGTAGCCTGCAATCAAGAAACAGACCAATCCTCCAAAGCCAAACATGAGCCGGGCCAGAGAAAGGTTTGAATCTGCACTCAAAAAGGGAATTCCTCCGGAAAAACCATCATCAGTGCCAAAAAAAGCCACCCAGCTGCCTATGGTTCCCATTGCTGCTACCAGAATGGCAGCAAGCAGATTGTTGTACTGCGATTTTTCTCCTAAAAAGATCATCACTCCCGCCAGAAAGAATACCAAACCACAAATGCCAATCACCCATAAAGGAGCATTAACCGCCGACTCATCAACAAGGATAACTTCAAAGGCGATAAGAATAATCCCGATTCCTGCCGCCATAAAAACCCAGGCAAATGCTTTAGGCGGTTTTTTATTTGGTTGTTCCATATACGTTAGGTTTGAAGTTATTTTAATATCGTAAAAAAAGAAAAGGCTTCCGTATCTCTGCGAAAGCCTTTTTTATAGTGAATTCCTGAATTTAGTTTTCGATCGTCATTTTGTCTACTTCAAGTTCGGTATCCGGGCGTTGATTTTCTTCTCCTTTCAGGTATTCATTAAACCAGCGCATCATCCGCAGGTTATAATCAAAACGAGCGGTCGCTCGGCGGTTACCATGTCCTTCTCCCGGATAGAGTACGAGACGAACCGGAGTATCGGTGCGGGTTTTAATATGACGGTAAAGCTCGTAGGATTGTCCCGGATCTACGCGGGTGTCTTCCTTTCCGTGCATAATCAGTAATGGTGTTTTGGCGTTATCTACATGATAGATGGGACTGCGTTCGAGATAACCCATGTAATCTTCCCAGATTCGCTTGCGGGCATGTACATGATAGAGCTCTTCGGGAATATCGCTGGTGCCCCATTTAGAGAGGTTATTACTAATACCTACGAACATCACTCCCGCCGCAAAGCGATCACTGTATTTGGTGCTCATCCATGCAGTGGCATATCCACCATAAGAACCACCGGTTACCCCAACTTTGGTTTTATCGGTCACGCCTTCCGCAATCAGGTAATCAACCCCTTCTACGATATCATCGAACTCGGCACCGGCTAAATCGCCCTGACTGCTCATGGCAAACTCAACACCGCGACCAGTACTTCCCCTATAATTAGGGTAAAAAACAACGAAGCCTTCCGCAGCCCCCATTTGCCCAGCCATAGAGTAGGATGTAAGCCAGCCGTTGTCGTAATGGGCTTCAGGTCCGCCATGAACCACTGTAATAGTTGGGTAAGGCATTCCTTCTTTATAATCCAGCGGGTAAATAACAATTCCCTCAACTTTCATACCATCTTTAGTGGTATAGGTAACCGCCTCTTGTTTCCCTTTTGGAACTTCATCCAGCCAGGGGTTGCTGTTTGTGACTCTTTTAGGTTCTTTATTCCCTTTCTTCATCAGGTACAATTCGCCAGGGTGATTTGGAGTATTGGCATTAAAAACATGAGTGCCATTTCCTGCATGCGCAAAGGAAGCAAGGATTGGGCCTCCGGTTGGGATGATGGCTTTCATCTGGCTTCCGTCACTCTTTATACTCCCAAATTCGGACCAAACGCCTTTACTCGCGAGGTAGTGAATAGTGTTGGCATTTGCCCATTCTATTTGGTCAAAGCTGCCTTTGAAATCTTCTTTAAGCAAGGTTGTGTTGCCGGTGGCTGCGTCTGCAATCTTGAGACGCCCTGCAATCGGGTCATTAATAGTAGCTGCGGCAATCATTGCCAGTTTTTTGCTATCCGGACTCCATGAAATTTGTCCCAGTTTCCCTTCATGATCAACCTCTGCAAGCACATCACGGGATTCATGATCAATGATTACTACTTTTTGGCTCATATAAAAGTCATCGACCAATGGGGTGGGAGCAACGGCTACGGCTAGTTTTTGTTGATCAGGACTCCAGACGGCATCATACACACTTCCTTCCACGGGAATACGATGCGGCTCATGGCCATCCATAGCTATGTTTTGGATATAGGCCCAGGTGTTGGTCAAATTCTCTTCATAGACTTCCGGGCTGTAAGGCAGTGGAGACTCGCTTTCTTTTTTTGGCTCGGCAGATCTGAATACAAGATGGTTTCCATCTGCAGCCCAGCTATATCCTGAAATATTTCGTTCAAAAGCATAAAGCTTTTCACTCGCTCCGGATTCCGTATTCAATTCATATAATGAAGTAGTTTCATCCCCTTCTTTTTTAGCCAGATATGTAATGTTATTGCTTCCGGGCCTGAAGGCAATGCCACTTACACTCATATCTGTAATCAGGGGTTTGGTCTCTCCACTTGCAATATTCATCATGTATAAATGAGTACTTGGAAGAGCATTTTCTTTCATCGGGTCGGCCGGAACCGAAAGGGTATAAGCGGCTGTACTGCCATCACCGGACAAATAAACAGAGCCAACATTGTTTATTTTAGCAACTTGTGTAGGGGTGAGCCCATTTTGAGCAAACCCAAGCTGTATGAATCCAATACTAAACGCCAATACAAGCGTCGTGAGTAAGCCTGATTTTTGGAATAAAGATCGTGTCATTGGTATCCTCCTGATTATGATTAATTCATTGAGGTAAATATACTCAATAAGCCTCCTGATCTAAAGACTTAGCCTGAAATTATGTACCCATTTGTAATGCTGATTTTAAATGCTTAAATCCTGTTAAGTGTAAATTTTAGCAGATATAAATTTATGAGATCAATAAAATGGATAGTAGCTGGACTGTTAATAGCAGCAACTGTTGCTGCCGGATGCAGCGGTTCCGAATCAACGAAAAAAGTAACCGTTATCTCAGGGGCTACTTTATTTGATGGAACCGGATCAGAACCAATCGTGAATAGCATGGTTGTAATCAACGGTTCAGAAATTGACTGTGTGGGCAAAGATGGGGAATGCTCAGTTCCTCTCGGAGCTGAAGTCGTAAATGCGGAAGGGAAGTATATTACGCCCGGCATCGTTGACGCTCATATGCACTTTTTCCAAACAGGTTTTTTTGACAGCCGTCCTGATGCTATGGATATAACGGAAACATACCCATTCCCGGAAGTGGCAGCTTACCAAAAACAAAATCCTCAACGATATTATAATTCATATCTCTGTTCAGGAATTACCGGTGTGTATGATGTAGGGGGGATGAGCTGGTCGATCGACCTTCAGGAAGAAGCCGAAAACAATCCTAAAGCACCACATGTAGCAGCTGCCGGTCCGCTGATTACTCCGGTTCCGGGTGCTCCTTTCGATTTGCCCTCTGATAAAGTGCTGGTAACTCTGGATTCCGAAGAAACAGGAATAAAAACGGTTCAGTATTTGTCAGCTTTAGGTAGTACCGGTATCAAATTCTGGACTTTTGATGAAGATAGCGAAGAGTATATGCAGCGGGTTCAAGCAACTGCAGAAGAAATTCGACGTCAGGATAATCAGATGATAGCTCATGCCACAACTTTAGAACAAGCAAAAGCAGCTTTACGGAATGGCACCAAACTGCTGGTTCATAGTGTGCAGAATACTGAAATTGATGAAGAGTTTATTGAATTGGCCAAAGAAAGCGGAACCTATTATAACCCTACGCTGATTGTAAGTGCGGGCTATATGCTAGCCTTCAGAGCTGCTGCTGATATTGCTCCCATTCCGGTAACCGATCCCAATGGTTGTATAGATTCAAGGACGATGGAGTTAATTAACACTGCAAGTCAGTTCAAAAATCACCCGCGTTTGTCCGCAAACATGAAAAATCGGCTTGAAGCATTTAATCCGGAAACCGATATGACAAGAGAAATACCTTTAACAAACCTGAAAAAAGTTTATGAAGCGGGTATTCCTATTGTGGTAGGTACCGATGCCGGAAATCCGGGTACGCTGCATGGTGTTTCCATTTTTGATGAACTTGAGGCCATGCAGTCTGCTGGTATTCCAGCAAAGGATTTGATTGTGATGGCTACCCGGAATGGTGCAGAATCCATGCGCCGTGATAATGATTTCGGTACACTTGAGTCTGGTAAGTTTGCTAATCTGATCTTGTTAGAGAAAAATCCATCTGAAGATATTTCGAATATGAGAACCCTTTCTCACGTGATGCTCAAAGGAAAAATGATGAATGTGAGTGAAATTCAGGATCAATAGGTTATTTTGTATATCAATATTAAGTAGTCCAATAAATCTCAGAGTCATGAAAAAATACTTCTCTTTACTTCTGATAGTTACTCTCTTCATCTTTATTCCGGTTGAATCTGTTGCCCAAAATAAGCTTTTAGGTAAAATTGATTTCCCGAATTCAGGTGCTGAAGCCGCACAGGCTGATTTTATCGAGGGAGTAAAGTTCCTGCATAATTTTGAATATGATGATGCAGCGCGGGCTTTTCAGCGGGCACAAAAAAAAGATCCCAACTTTGTGATGGCTTATTACGGAGAGGCTAAGTCCCATAATCATCCCATCTGGATGCAGCAGGATCGCGTGGCTGCAATGGCAATTTTAAGCAAGCTGGGTGAAACGGTGGAAGAGCGACAAAAAAAAGCATCTGCACAAAGAGAAAAAGATCTGCTGATGTCGCTGGAAGTGCTCTACGGAAATGCAGAGAACTCAAAAGGCCTCTCGAAAGAAGAACGGGATGATTTGTATATGGAATTTATGAAAGGACTTCATGAAAAATATCCTGAAGATCATGAAATTACAGCCTTTTATGGCCTGTCCATTTTAGGGACTGCCCATGAAGGGCGGGATTTTGCCATTTATATGAAAGCTGCAGCTGAGTTATTTGATGTTTGGAATGCAAATAATGAACATCCCGGTGCAGCGCATTACCTGATTCATTCTTTTGATGATCCTGTTCATGCTCCGCTCGGCTTGCCGATGGCGAAAGCTTATTCAGAAATCGCACCGGCTGCGGCTCATGCACAACATATGACCTCGCATATTTTCCTCGCATTGGGAATGTGGAAAGAAACCATTGATGCCAATATTGTAGCTCGTGATGTACAGCAAACCCGCCAAAAAGAGCTGGACGAGAAATTAACTGTTTGTGGTCACTATCCCTGGTGGTTACAGTATGGATATCTTCAAGCCGGAGAAAAAGAGAAAGCCCGGGAGGTTTTGTTGAACTGTTACGACCGAATTAAAAAAGAACCAACCGGAGGAGAGAAGTGGCACTTTTCAGTTATGAGGGGGCACTTCGTGGTGGATAGCGAAATGTGGGTGGCAGCTGAGGAATGGAAAGCTGAATATGAAACCGGAAACAGAGCCGGGCAGAATTATTTCTTTACCTCAGCTTTTGCGGCCATAAAAATGGGAGAGCTGGAAAAAGCCCGTGAAAATCTGGATAAACTGATGGAAGTACCGGAAAGTCCGGACCGGAACATCCAGATGAACCAAATTAAGAGTTTGTTGCTCATTGAAGAAGGCAATAAAGATGAAGGATTTGAACTGCTTAAAGAAACTGCAGTGGCTGAATCTGAATTACCCATAGACTTTGGGCCACCTACCATTGTAAAACCATCCTATGAATTGCTAGCCGAAGTTTTAATGGAAGCGGGAAATTACGAAGAGGCTATTGATGCTTATGAAAAACAACTGGAACGCACTCCTAAGCGTAGAAAATCCTGGCTTGGGAAAGAACAGGCAACAGGTTTAGCATCGCAATAAAGCTCTTCAAGACACTATTCTAACTTGAAATTTTGCGGCATTCTTCTACTTTAAAGTAAGGGTTAACAAATGGAGTGCGGTATGAAAAAGGTTACTTTGCTTACGTTAGTCGTAATGTGTCTCATTTCTATTTCTGCCTATTCGCAAACTGTAGAGGGCGCTTATCTGAATATAGATTACCTGAAAGTTGAGACAGAGAATATGGTTGAGTTTGAGGAGTTGGTAAACTCAAACTGGGAAGCAATTCTGGAGAAGGAAGTAAACTCCGAAGATATAAGTGGGAGCTATTTCTATAAGGTTGTCTATCCCGGGGGCAGCCTGAGTAAATATAATTATGTGCTTGTAAGGACATATGAGAATCTCGATGATATGATGGCTGAAGGAGAAAGGCTCAACGAATTGCTTTCAGCAGATAAAAAAGAAATCCTGACAAAATCACTTGCTTTGGCAGACTATCAGTATTCCGAACTATGGAAAACTGAAGCTGGTGTTATGAGTATAATGGATTCGAAGCCAGGAGGATATGCAGTTATAAATTTTATGAGGGTAAAGCCCGGAATGGAAAATCAGTATCTCGCCTTAGAAAATGACATTGCCCGGCCTTTGCACGAAGAACGCATTCAACAGGAAAAAATGCATAACTGGCGGACTTATTCCCTTATGAAACCCGGTGGTGTAGGGTATGATTATAATTTTATCACCGCTGATTTCTACGATAAAGTAAGTAATATCGAATATGGATTTACAAATGAAATTATGCAGAGCGTAATGCCCGGGGCTAACTTTACCGAAACAATGAACGCGATTATAGATACTCGCGAAATTGTGAATAGTGAACTTTGGAAGTTGCTTTTTTACCACGAAAAATAATGAACTGCTGATAATGACAGATTCAGAAAAGATCAGACTTAAAGAAATTATTGGGTCAAGAATTCAACAGACTAAGAATGACATTGCTGAGCTTCAGGAGCTGGTAAAGCCCATTCCCTTAGATGCTTCCATAGGCAGAGTTTCAAGGATGGACGCTATTAATAACAAAACTATTAACGAATCATCTTTAAGAGAGAAACTGCAACAGTTGAAAAAGCTGGAACGGGCTGAAGAGAACTCAGACTCGGGTAAATTTGGTATTTGTACCCGATGTGGAGAAGAAATTCCTTTTGGCCGGTTGGAATACATACCACATACTACCCGTTGCGTAAAATGTGTTGGCTAAAACTTTTGGGTTCGTCTGTTTTATTACAATTATTATTGAATCCAGTTGCTTACTATTTGCCGGTTAAGTAAAATCGGCAGCTTTGAAAAACATCGTTTTATATCTCATACCGGCTCTTATCTGGGGCTCAACCTGGTTCGCCATTACCTTTCAGGTTGGAGAAGTTGATTCTATTGTTTCTGTCAGCTATCGGTTTTTACTGGCAGGGCTTATTCTGCTTGGCTACTCAAAAATCAAGAAGTTAAATCTTAGTTATACTCTGTCTGAGCATGGGTTTATTTTCTTGCAGGGATTGTTTCTGTTCGGTTTTAATTACTGGATGGTGTATTTGGCTGAGCAGACACTCACGAGTGGATTGGTAGCCCTTATCTTTTCTACTATGCTGTTTATGAACATTTTCAACAGCCGGATTTTTTTGAAAAACGTTATTCCCTGGAAAGTTTATGGTGGTGCTTTTCTTGGGTTAATAGGAATCGTGATGATTTTTTATCGGGATTTACTCAGTTTTTCTTTTTCAGATGCAGCATCCATTGCATTGTTACAAGCGGTTGGGGCTTCCTATATAGCATCTCTGGGAAACATCATTTCAGCCAGGAATCAGTCTGCAGGATTACCCGTTCTCCAAACAAATGCAATTGGTATGACTTATGGAGCAATTGCCATGGCTGTTGTTGCACTGGTGGTTGGCTACCAGTTTTCGTACAGCCTTGAATTTTCATACAGCTTGTCTTTGCTGTACCTGGCAGTATTCGGGTCTGTTTTTGCTTTTGGGGCTTATCTGAGTTTAATAGGTCGAATTGGAGCAAGCCGGGCAGGATACGTGCAACTTGTGGTCCCGATAATTGCACTTATCCTTTCAACTATTTTTGAAGACTATACCTGGACATCAGCGGGTGTATTTGGTGTCATCTTCATTATTTCCGGAAATTTTATAGTGCTTGAACGCGGAAAAACAAAACAAGCTCCGCTTTCCCAAGAGGTTTAACCGCTAGCATAATACTTAAAAGAGATCTGTTTGAACATTAATGTTTAGACATTATATTTGTCACAATTAAATCATCTGCAAATAACCCGATCTTATGAGTACAAATGCTACTGCAACTGCTCAAAAAAACGTATGGCAAGAACTGCGCAACAATATCTGCGAAACTGAAGTCTGGCTTCGAACGGCCATCAAGGATTTTCTGGAGGAATTTGAAGTTACCCAGCAACAGCTTTCCATTTTAAGAATATTGAAAGCAGCAAATAACGAGCCTATGTCCACCAAACAAATACAGGCAGAAATGATGGACAAAAGCTCAGATACCTCACGGCTGGTAGACCGGCTCATAAAAAAGGGCTTGGTCCGGAAACGAAAAGATCCGAAAGACGGCCGGTTAATACAGGTGTTTATCAAGTACGAAGGGCTAAGATTACTCGCCCAGATAGAAGACCGGATTCATGAGCTTGATGATGAATTTACGTTACTCTCGGAGGAAGAAGCAGAGCAACTGAATTTACTGCTCGAAAAAGCCCGTTCTTGAATTTAATATCTCCATAACGTACTATCGGGCAGTCTTTTAAACAATCGGGATGGAGGAATATATTAATGAATAATGCGATTAACTGGTTCGAAATACCTGCAAACGATATTGACAGGGCAAAGAAATTCTATGAAACTATTTTTGAATTTGAAATGCCTGATCTTGATATAGGGGATGGTTTGCGAATGGCTCTTTTCCCGGCTACTACGGGAACAGTTGGAGGTACGATTATTCAGAATAAGGAGTGGTATTTTCCCAGCGACAGTCACGGGCCATTATTGTATCTGAATGCCAACCCTAATCTTCAGCCGATTCTTGACCGGGTAGAAGATGCCGGAGGTAAAATCATGATTCATAAAAGACTTATCACAGAAGACAATGGATATATGGCCGTGATTCTGGATAGTGAAGGAAACCGAATTGCCCTTCATTCTAATGAATAAGTAATCCTACCGGTAGAACTCTTTATTCTTAAGCTGAACCGAAGCCGCATAATAGGCTGCACCCACAATACTTGCATTATTGAGCAGGCTGGCGGCCTTAAACTTGGTTTTTATTTTGATATAAGGAAAAGTTTTATCGGCTTTTTTGGAAAGCTGCCCTCCCAGTATAAAAAGGTCAGGATGGAAAAGTCGTTCATACTGTTCTAAAACTAACTGTAGTCTTTTTCCCCAGGTTTTCTTTCGGATTCCTTCTTCTTTACGAACCCGGTTTGAGGCTCTCTCTTCAATGCTGATGCCTTTGATTTCTATCTGTCCAAGTTCGGTATTGGGTACCAGTGTTCCATCAACAAATAAGGAGGAGCCAATTCCGGTGCCAACTGTCAAAACAATAACGGTACCGCGCTGTTCTTTCCCTACGCCAAACTTCATTTCGGCTAAGCCGACAGCATCGGTATCATTAATCACACTCACATTACACCCGGTTATTTCAGTGAAAAGATGGTCCGCATCTGCATCAACCCAACCCTGATCCATGCGGGTAGTAGAAAGTACAATGCCTTTACTGGTTGCTGCAGGGAAAGCGCACCCGATAGGTCCTTCCCAATCGAATTTCTTAACGACCTTATGTAACTTAGAGATGAGTTTGTGGGGGCGGGTATCTTCAATTTTGTCGGTAGTGCGCTTCTTGGATACAATCTCTCCCTTCTCTGTATCCACAATAGCACCTTTGATGCCATAACTCCCAATATCGATCCCTAAAACTTCCACAAATCCGGTGTTTAATTAGTTCGCGACAAACATAGCGAAAAAAAGTTTAGGTACATAGCAGGGACGCAAGATTTTGCGCCCTGCTATGGTGCAGATAGATTATTTCTCGACTACAACCCAGCCTTCTTCATCCACCATACGCTTAGCGTATTTCCATTTTATTTCCTTGGTTTCGCCGCTATTCATATTCTGAACCGTTACATAATCATTTCGGCCGGGTTCATCAGCAACTTCCACAGGCTGTCGCTTAGCGTTTCCGCCCTGCGGTTTCTGACCACCATTTTGTTGGGGTTGAGGAGCTTTGAGCCCCATGCCGGTAGAATCTGCATGCTGAGTTTCCATGGAGGAAGTATCAAAACGTGACTTTTGCTTTTGAGCAGTCTCCAGCTTGGAATCTTCTGCCTGCACTTCAGGCACAGCTTTCCAGATTAATGAGATCGCTTCTTGATTGATATCATCCAGCAGCATTTTGAACATATCAAATGCTTCACGCTTGTATTCCAGCAGCGGATCCTTTTGTGCAAAAGAACGCAGTCCAATACCTTCTTTAACAGAATCCAGCTCACGAAGATGTTCCATCCATTTCTGGTCGATGATAGACAAGATGGCACTTTTCTCAAGCGAGCGGGCTACTTCGCGACCTTCATTTTCAAGGGCAGACTCAACACCTACCACGATACGCATGCGGCGAATACCATCCGTGAAAATAACCTGTACTTTGTCAGGCCGGTTTTCCGGTTTGGCTTCTGTAATTCGCTTCATAACCTGATAAAGCGGTTTGGCCATGCGTTCTTCTTTCTTTCTATAAGCCTGAATAGCCTTTTCAATAATATGATCTGCAAGATCTCGTTCGTTCATGTTGAACCACTTCTCACGATCATAATCTACATCTACAGCAAGGTGTCGTAAAACGGATTCATGAAGACCATCGTAGTCGCCTGCTGCCACATGCTGTTCAACCAGTGACTCAACCAGGTCATCCAGCATATCCATAATATCAGTTCGAAGCTGATCTCCTGACAAGGCATGCTTTCTGCGCGCATAAATTACATTACGCTGGTTGTTAAGCACGTCATCATACTCCAGTTGTCGCTTACGAATACTGAAGTTATTCTGCTCTACCTTCCCCTGAGCTCGTTCCAGCGATTTGGTGATCCACGGATGGGTAATTACTTCGCCTTCTTCAAAGTTGAGTTTGTCCATTACATTGGCAACCCGGTCGCTCATAAACAATGCCATCAGGTCATCTTCCAGAGATACATAAAACTGTGATTCACCGGGATCACCCTGACGACCGGCACGCCCTCTAAGCTGCAAATCAATACGACGCGATTCATGTCGTTCGGTACCTAAAATCGCGAGTCCGCCTTTTTCTTTGACACCTTTAGCCAGTTTGATATCGGTACCACGACCAGCCATGTTGGTAGCTACGGTTACAGCTCCGATCTCACCGGCCTGTTTTACAATTTCACTTTCCTTGGCGTGCTGTTTGGCATTAAGCACGTTATGAGGAATTCCTGCTCGCTGCAACATGCGGCTAAGCTTCTCAGATACATCCACACTGGTAGTACCTACCAGAACGGGTTGTCCGCTTTCATGGTACTCACGGATCTTCTCTATAGCGGCATTAAACTTTTCCCGCTTCGTTTTAAAAACGAGATCTTCTTTATCATCCCGGGCAATGGGTCTGTTGGTAGGAATGACCACTACATCGAGTTCGTAAATCTCATTGAATTCTCCCTCTTCCGTCTCTGCAGTACCCGTCATACCGGCAAGTTTGTTGTACATACGGAAATAATTCTGAAGGGTAATGGTGGCATAGGTTTGAGTGGAAGCCTCAACTTTTACTTCCTCTTTAGCCTCAATTGCCTGGTGCAAGCCATCCGAATAACGACGGCCGGAAAGTACCCGTCCGGTGTGCTCATCAACGATATTTACCTTCCCATCCTGAACGATGTACTCTTCTTCACGTTCAAAGTTGGTATAAGCTTTTAATAGCTGGTTTACGGTATGAATACGATCTCCGCGCTCTGCAAACAGACGATGCAGGTCATTGAACTTACGTTCACGTTCCTGTCGTACTTCCTGCTTGGTTTCGGAGATTTTTTTCTCTTTATACTCTTCACTGAACTCATCATTTCTCTTTATTTCATCCAGTTTTTCTTTTTCGAGCTCTTCAATCTCTTTTTCAATAACAGCCGTTTCTTCCCCTAAATCCGGAATAACGAAAAAGTCTTCATCCTCTCCCTTTTTGGTGATGAATTCACGACCTTTTTCAGTCATCTCGATGGAGTTCATCTTGGGATCGACGGCGTAGAACAGATACTCATCCACCACAGGCATGTTTTTGGCATTATCCTGCAGATAGAAAGATTCAGTGCTTTGTATCAGTTTCTGAATCTTGGGATCCTGCTGAAGCTTTCTGAGCTGTGAATTTTTAGGGAAACCCCGGACGGCACGGAAAAGGGCCAGTCCAGCTTTCTCCTCATCACCTTCATCCAGCAGATCTTTTCCTTCCTTCACAAGATTGGCGACCAATTTCTTTTGAGCATTTACCAGCGATTCCACACGAGGCTTCATTTCCACGTATTTGCCGGATTTATTGTCTTGGGGAACCGGACCTGAAATAATAAGCGGTGTACGGGCTTCATCAATCAGGATGGAATCCACCTCATCAATAATGGTGTAATGATGGTCACGCTGAACCAGTTGCTCCTGTTCAACCACCATGTTATCCCGAAGGTAGTCGAAGCCAAATTCATTGTTGGTTCCGTAAGTAATATCGGCTTTATAAGCTTTTCGGCGCTGTTCTGTACTCGGTTGGTAGCGGTCTACACAATCCACATGCAATCCATGGAAATTGAAAATCGGTTCATTCCACTCAGCATCACGCATTGCCAGGTAATTGTTTACCGTTATAATGTGGACGCCTTTTCCGGCTAGCGCATTCAGGTAAGCCGGGAAGATGGCAACCAGTGTTTTACCTTCACCGGTTTTCATCTCAGCGATACGCCCCTGATGCAGTACAATAGCGCCAATTAGCTGAACGTCATAAGGAACCATTTCCCAGGTAGTCTCATTACCACCTACTTTCCATGACTTTCCGACAAATCGTCGGCAGGTATCTTTAAGCACAGCAAAGGCTTCAGGCAAAATGTCATCTAAAACCTCTTCAATGATATCCAGTTCCTGCTGTTCCAGTACATCCAGATGTTCGGCCATTTCGCGGTGTTCGCCGGGGGCGAGATTTTCAATATCATCCAGATGCTTCTTGATCTCTTTGATCTCAGCTACCGTTTCAGCAGTAGCATCTTTAATTTTTTGCTTGAATTCTTCCGTCTTAGCCTTTAATTCATCATCACTGAGCTGCTTCATTTGCTCTTCGTAGCTCTTGATTTCATCTACGATAGGCTGAATTTTTTTGATGTCCTTCTCACTCTTGGAACCAAAGACTTTGGTAATGACTTTACCGACAGTTTCTAATATATCCATAATGGGGTACTCGTACTCTGCGAATAATTTTTTTGTGTGGGTTGAAGTTAACCTTATATCAAGGGCGGTTCAACTGTTTGCACGTTAATGATTACAAATATCCTGCCATAATTAATTTTGACAGGAATGCTGGGGAATTGCTCCTTGCACACTTAATAATATACCTTTAATAGGTTTTTAATTTGTTAATCTAAACACGTTATGCTTTACAATAGATTAGTATTAGAATCGCTTTCAGAGTGTTTTTATTTAATTACTTAATTAAATTAACTTAAATAATTTAGTTTTATAAAAAATATGAGTTACATAATTACTGAATTATTCTTGTTTAGATTTAATTTTATAAATAGATTTCAAGTGTTCTAAATCTCTATGAATAAATCCTCCTGTTATGATTTCCAAAGAATTCACTCCAAAAAGAACCGTTTGTAAAGTAACCCTGACACTGCCTGCTGAATGGGCAGAAAAAGAAGTGGCTGTTGCCGGCGACTTTAACGACTGGGACACCGCTTCTGAGAAGCTCGAAAGGAAAAAAGATACCTGGACAACCACCCTGCGCTTGAAACCTGAGCACGAGTATAAGTTCAAGTATTACATCGATGGCGATCATTGGGTAAACGACGACGCTGCCGATAAATATGTCCCCAATGAATTTGGCACCGAAGATTCTGTAGTTTCGATTGGTAAGTGAGCATCTGGCCTGAATATTTTTGCTGGAACATTACTGAGTTTATTTTACTTTGTATGAACCGGGACAGGTTAGTATTCACTAATTCGGAATTATATTTTGTTCGATACAGAACTATTTGAAAAGCATTTAGCTACGTCCTGGCTGGGGCGTAGCTTTTATTTTTTTGAGGAATTGCCCTCAACCAATTCTTACGCCAAGCAATTAAATGGTGAATCCGTATACCACGGAGCGTTGGTTTTGACCGATCATCAAACCGGGGGAAGAGGTCAGTATGATCGAAAGTGGAAAGCAGAACCCGGGAAAAACCTAACCTTTAGTCTCGTTTTTGAACCTCAAAAAGCCGAGCGTTTTACCCTTCTTACTTTAGCCTGTGCTCTTGCCGTTTCAGAAATTGTTAATTCCTGCGCTGAGGTTGAAACCAAACTGAAATGGCCCAACGATATTCTCTGTGACAATAAAAAACTGTGTGGTATTTTAACGGAAACGCAGTTCTATGGAAACAGGCTAGACCGGGTGGTTGTAGGTATTGGGCTAAATGTAAATCAAACAAAATTTGACGGGGAGTTGTCAGCCAAAGCCACTTCTTTGTGTAATGAATGTGGAGAGGCGTTTTCCAGAGAGAAAGTGATGGCTGATATACTTCAAAAGATTGAATATCGGTATCGGTTATGGAATCAGTTCAACACGGATTTAGTAAAACAAATAAACCGGGCGCTAATAGGCTTTGGGCAATGGACGCATCTGGAAGTGAATAACGAAAAGCTGGAAGAAGAATATAAGTTTCTCGGGGTGAATGAAGCCGGGTCTCTGATTGCACTCAATAAAGATTTTGATATCCGAACCTTTTCTCACGAGCAAGTGCGGGTTAATATTTAATCAAGGTCATTCCGTAGCGTATCCTGGGATGACAAAAGCGGGATAGTATCAAATAAAAAAAAGCCCGCTTGAATGAACAAGCGGGCTTTGCTGTCTAAAACGGTATTTTTATTAAGCGCTGAGTTTCTCAGCAGCTTCAAAAACAAACTCTTTAATGGCATCAAAAGCCTTGAGTGTTTTCTCGATGTGCACATCGTTATGAGCAGCGGTAGGAATGAGGCGAATCAGTACCGTTCCTTTTGGAACTACCGGATACGCCACACCACTTACAAATACGCCATGCTCTTCACGAAGCTTGCGCATAATATCCTGGCAGAGATCGGTACTACCTTTAGTCAGAACCGGGGTAACCGGACTTTCAGATGGCAATACGGTATAACCCAGGTCACGAAGCCCTTCGCGGAGCTTCAGTGTATTATTCCAAAGTTGCTCTCTCCACTCCGGATGATCTTTAATCATCTGCAGGCGCTTACGAGCGGTAACTGCCATTGGCAGAGGAAGTGATTTTGCAAATACCTGACTGCGAGAGTTTGCTTTCAGGAATTCAATAACCCGTGGTTCAGAAGCTATAAAAGCTCCGATTAAAGCAAATGATTTTGCAAAAGTACCGAAGTAAATATCAATACCATCCTGAACGCCCAGGTGAGTTCCTGTACCAGAACCATCTTTACCCATTGTTCCGATGCCGTGGGCATCATCAACAAGCAGGCGGAAAGGCACTTCTTTCTTAAGCTCGATAATTTCTTTAAGGATACCGAGGTCTCCGGTCATACCGAAAACACCTTCAGTTACTACAAGAATAGAGGAATTATCTTTTCTTTTCTTATCCGCACGATAAAGTTGCTTTTTGAAGCTTTCAATATCGTTGTGTTTGAATACGGATTTGTCAGCCATCGCCAGCTGCTTTCCATCTACAATACAAGCATGACTCAACTCATCATAAATGAGAAAATCATTGCGATCAACCAGGGAATGAATCGTGCTCATGATTCCCTGGTAGCCATAATTCAGAAGCTGAGCTGATTCTTTGTGAACAAAAGCTGCCAGTTCTTCTTCCAGTTTTTCATGCTCGGTTGAATTACCCGTCATGAGTCGTGCTCCCATTGGGGCACTTAAGCTATACTTTTCTGTAGCAGCAGTGTCTACTTTTTTAATTTCTTCATTACTGCCAATGCCCAGATAGTCGTTAATACTCCACACGACCATATCTTTGCCGTTGAACTGCATTTCCGGCCCTAAAGGTCCTTCTAATTTTGGGAAAGTATAGTACCCGTATCCTTCCGAGGTGAATGGGCCAAGTGGACTTGGTCGGCCCTCTAGCTTATCAAATAAATCCATATATATACGCTGAGATTTTCTCTGTAATTTTGATTAGAGTGGCCGAATTGGCCATGCATAAAAGCGTGCTAAAGGTACGCAAATATCCTTTTATCTCAAAAGAACCAACACTTCGGTAACATGTAGTTAACATGGCTTGTGCCTTAACCGTACGATGCGCAAAATGAGGGACGATCCAGATATAAATGTAAAGTCTGAAGTGGTATCAGTAAGAATCAGTCCAGATTTGGACGAACGATAAATAAGCCTGTTTCTATATCACTCAATACAACCATTCCGCTTTCAAAAAACGGGTAATTGCTCCAGGTGCCTTTAAAGGAGGAAAGGTCGGTTTGTGGCTGGGTGTCAAAATAAGCGACGCGTTCGAGATGGGCATTTTCAATCTCAGAAATATCAAGAATTTGAAGGCCAGAGTTATAATTGGTTTCGTATACGTATTTACCTTTCACATATAAGTTATGATCGATAGAAAAAGTATCGTGAGTATAATGACCAATAAAAACCGGATTCTGCAGGTCGCGAACATCCCAAATATATGTTTTAGTTTCTCTTCCAAGGTTGTTTTCATCATTTTCATCATTCATCAAAAAATATGAATGATCTTCCGTTAACCATCCCTGATGAGAGTAGTACATATCTGAAACCCCATTAAAACCGATAGTTTGAGTATTCTGCTTATCGGTGACATCCGCAATAACTACATTGCCTTCAGCAGAACTAAAGCAAACTTCTTTACCGCGGTGTTCAGTGTCTGGACCATCATATATGACACATTGGGAGTCATGGATATAACCGGGTGCGATATTGGGAGAAGATGGGGCGTCAGTTTCCGGGTCGATATAGCAACCTGCATAAGTTGGGTTTTTTGGATCTCTGATATCAATAATATGAAGACCTGAGCCATTTCGGCTTCCACATATTTCTGCCTGCGTTACCCCTGCTGCATAGGCAAACCCGGTCTCTTCGTTAATTACAATGTTATGTGCAGGACCAAATTGGTCATATAAAGCATCCTGTTGGAGATCTAACACCTCTCCATCATAACTTCTTAATTTAGTCAAATCCAACACCTGCATTCCATGAGGCTGGGCATCACTTACCACAAATGCGTGATTGTCGTACACTTTCACATCCCGCCACGAAGAGCCTTGAGCTATGGACTTGGATCGTGCTGTAGTGCCAAGACCCAAATTACAAGCAGGGTATTGGTCGAGAGGAAGAGCCTTATATTTTGCATTCAGATTTGACTCTGGAAGCCGGCCTACTACAACAGGATTCTCAGGATCGGAAATATCGACAAAAGACATTCCGTTTGTCAGCCCGACTAATGCATATTCTTTATCGGTTTGAGGATCGCTCCAGCCCCAAATATCATTTAGATAAACACCGGAAGAATCTCCACTCAATTCGAATACCGAAAGATGTGCAAACAAATCAACGTTGTCACACGCATAATCTAGCGCAGTTCCATTTTTGCATGGAAAGGGAGCATCATTTTTATCTTTGGAGCTGGAAAGATCACAGCCAGAAAAAAATAAACCCAAAACGGCAACTAAAATAGGTATAGATACTTGATTAGACATAGAGTGGAACTTTAGTGACCTGATATTCTCAGAAATATAAACGTTAAACATTCGAAAAACATGTTCAATTATAGCAGATAAAAGCAATCATATGCTATAACTTATTCTAAAAAATAATATTCTGTTTAAGTACCCGATAAGATTTTGACTGTTATTTCAATTACTTTCGGGTTGAATAAATTAATGTAAGGAGCAAATATGTTCTTGTTAATGCGATACATCGCCAAGCTGTTAAAGGCGTTGGCATCGGAGGCATCTCCGAGCCAAATAGCGGGTGGAATTATTCTTGGAATGATTATAGGGTTGACCCCGGTCTCTTCACTGCATAATCTGTTTATAGTGATTCTGATTTTGATGTTAAAAGTGAATATCGGCATGGCTCTTCTCTCGTTCACCATTTTTAGCGGAATAGCATATCTGGCGGACCCTCTATTTCATAGTTTCGGAATTTGGCTGCTCGAACTGGAAAGTATGCAGCAAACCTGGACGAATATGTACAATAATGAGTGGATCGCATTAACAGAATTCTATAACACCGTTGTAATCGGGAGTCTTGTCACTGCAATTCTGCTTTGTATTCCGGTTTTTCCATTGGCCACATATGGAGTTGTTCAGTACCGGGAGCATATTCACGCCAAAATTCAGAAGTGGAAGGTTGTACAGGCTTTTAAGGGCACGAAGTTCTACAGTATTTATCAAACAGTAAGCAGGGTGAGGGGATAAGGCCATGAGAATAGGTGGAATAATTACGGTTTTAGTATTGGTTGGAATCGGCTTTGCCGCTGTATTTTTTATTACTGATGACTGGGTGGAAGAGCAAATTGAATATCAGGGGAGCATTCTAAACGAAGCTAAAGTAGAGCTTGATGGTTTTGACTTCAGCTTGCTGGATCTGCACATTAAGTGGAACCGGTTGCAGGTGGCTAATTCCAACAATACGATGCAGAATACTTTTGAGACTGGTGAAACTGAATTCAGTATGGAATTCTGGCCTTTAATCCTTCGCAGTAAAGTGATCGTTGATAATGTAAAGATGACGGGCTTTCAAATGGATACCGAACGGGAAACGGATGGCTATTTTGAAATACCGGAAGATGTAAAGAATGAAGAACCCGGCTTTTTGTATAGTGTGGTTAGTCAGGTGACAAGCGAAGCCAAAAAGAATGCCGAGGTTAAATTCACAGATGTAAGAGACGACCTGAATGTAGACAGCCTGATGGCTAAGGTTAATATTCAATCAGTTGATAAAATTGATTCACTACGGCAGGGAATTCAGAGGACATACACAAAGTGGGACAGCACCTTCAAGAATACCAAGGTGAATGAAGAAGTTGCCAAAGTTCGCACTACCGTTGAATCCATCAAGCCTAAGGAAATAAAAAATCCAAAGCAGGTAGTGGAAGCCATTGAAAATGTGCAGAAGCTTCGGAAGCAGGTAGACTCGCTCAAAACACGTGCTGAAAACCTGAAGAAAGAATTTGAGCAGGATTACGGAACCACCCGCAATGACCTGGGTCAAGTAGACAACTGGATCAGGGAAGACTACCAGCGGGCACTTAGTGTAGCCAAACTACCGGATTTGGACGTTCAGAATATTGGGAAAGCCTTGTTCGGGCAAAACCTGTTAGGGGATTATGCAGCCTATCTTGAATACGTGGCTATTGCCAGAGAGTATGGCAGTCGTTTGGTGGGTGAAGAGGATTCGGTTCAGGATATTCCAAGGTATGAAGGCCTCGATTACCATTTTTCAGATAAATATGATTATCCGGGATTTTGGTTTAAGAATATCGAGCTTTCCGGAAAAACGAAATCGGATATCAATATCTCCGGAACAGTAACCGACATCAGCAGCAGCCAGAAAAAGACCGGCAAGCCTGTGAAGTTTAATGTGCAGGGTCAGGATGAAAATGAAGTCGCACTGACGGTAAACGGGGAGTTTAATTACCTGGAAAAAGATCCAAAAGAAAGCTTCAGGGTGAATTATGCCGGTTTTACGCTTTCAAAGGCCAGGCTGTCCGGGTCTGATTTACTCCCCTATGAACTGAAAACCGGAAAGGGTGAGCTGAATGTGGAGATGAATATCATTGATAAGAGAATTGACAGTCGCATTGATTATATAGCCAGAAATATCAGCTTTGATTTTGCCGCTGCAGGCAAGCCGAAGAACCGGGTAGAATCCCTGATCCGAAATGCGATTGGCAGTACAAATCAAATTGATGTAGCTGCTTTGGTTGATAATATTAATGGCCCATTGCGGGTTCGGGTACGATCCAACGTAGATGACTTATTCATGAACGCGCTGAAGCAAACCGTAAGCCAAGAAGTGGAAAATGCGAAGCGTAAAATCAGAGCAGAAGTACAGAAACAAGTAGCCGGTAAAAAAGAGCAATTGGAGAGATTCAAGACTCAGAAAGAAGCTGAACTCCGTAAACGCTATGAAGAGCTTCAGGCTAAAGTGGACGAACAACTAAAAGTAGTTGAAGAGAAAAAGAAAGAACTCGAAGAGCGTAAGAAAGAGCTTGAAGACTCAGTGAAAGATAAAATCAAAGACAAGATTGGCATCGATTTTTAATCTGTCCTTAATTTTACAAGTCTATAGAAAGCGAATTCCTTTTTCTAAAATAGTTGTGTTGTCATGCTGAACTTGATTCAGCATCTGAATAGGCCCTTACGGTAACTTAGGATCTACTTCGACAGCAACATCTTCTGTGTGAAGGTGCGCTCACCTGCTCTTAGTTGATAGAAATAAACGCCACTTGAAAGGCCGGAGGCATCGAAAGTAGCCATATGTGAACCGGCGCTTTTCATCCCGTCTACCAGAGTTTCAACTTTTTGTCCCAGCACGTTGTAAACGGTCAGGGTCACATTCACCGCACCCTTCAGCTCATAGGTGATATTGGTAGTTGGGTTAAACGGGTTCGGGTAGTTTTGATGGAGTTTGAAGTCGTCGGCGATAGTTGGGTTTTCGTCTTCGTTGGAGGTTGTAATCTGCAATTCTTGTCCTTTATTCTCTGAACCCTTTGTTGAAGAATCAGTTATTGCCCATGAAAACTCATTATAAAACTGTCCTGTTCCCGTTAATGAAATTGATCCGTTTGTAGTAGATTCCGTTTCTATCACCCCAACATCGATACTTTCATAATCTTTGGCAGGCCCATCTGCGGCAACAAAAGTTCCGCCATAGGAAATAAATTGAACAACCTCCCCTTGTATAGACAGGCTGATACCATCAGGATCTCCATTTTGTAGTCCTTCGGTTTCTACATAATAGATCTGAAAACCAGCATAGTTAATTTCTTCAGCTAAAATGTCATCACCGGAGAAGGATGAATATTGCTCACCGTTATTTCCATTGTATAAAGTAATTAGTATATCATCTTCGTTTTGAGTTTTAGTTACTGAACCCAAGTTTGCTACAATTTCTACAAATTCGTTGCTATCAGCACCTGCATTCTGATAATGAAATTCATTGATCCAAAAGTCCATTAATTCAAATTGAGGCTCATCATCATTTCGAATGGTAACGGAAAGCGTGTCGATGATTCCAATTTCCGCATTGGAAGGGCCGCTGATACTTTCAATTGCCAGTAAAATGGTTTCGTTTTTCTCATATTCATCATCATCGGTAATGGTGATAGAGAACGATTGATTAGCTGATGAACCAGCCGGGAATGTCAGGTTTTGAGTGGTAAAACTCTCGAAGTCATTTTCGGTAGCCGTTCCGCCTGCTTGCGAAACCTGAACGGATGTAGCGGTTTCGGAATCAGGATTGGTAATGCTTAAAGAGACTTGTACCGTGCCATCACTTTCAAGAACAAGTTGCTCGGCCGCAGTGAAATCAACGAAGGTTGTTTCATTACCTGAGCCTGTACCTTCGATTGTTTGATTGGTGTTTAGCGATCCTTTAGTGTTCGTTTCAGTAAATTCCCAGCTGAAATCAGCATAACCGGAACCGGTGCCGGCCAGAGAAAGCGAGCTTCCAGCAGAGCTGTTTCCGGGCTGTTCAATTCCGATGTCCGTACTTTCCACATCCTGAGCGGGGCCATCGGCAGCGGTAAAAGTGCCTTCATAAGAAAGGAATTGAATGAGTTCGCCTCCGATATCCAGGCTCATGCCATCCGGGCTCCCATTTTGTAATCCATTAACCGGAAGATCTACATAAAAGAATGAAATACCGTTTTCAGCATCTCCGGCCGTAAAATCATTGCCTGAGTACGTGGCGTAAACAGAACCCCCATTTCCATTGTAAAGACTAAGCGTGACATCGGTCAGATCTGCGAATTCTGCATTTACCGCGATTTCCACAAATTCTCCCTGATCACCGCCATCATTATCGTAATGCATTTCGTTAATCCATGCAGCAGACGGTGTTTCTCCGTCGTTATCCCGAATCGTGATTTCAGCAGAATTAGCAGGACCTACAACCGCGTTCTGAGGCCCGGAAACGTCTTCCAATCCCAGAATAATGGTTTCATTACCTTCCTCAATCTCATCGTCGGTTAAGGTGAGGGTGACGGACTGCCGATCCAGAGAGCCGGCCGGGAAGGTAAGTGTTTGGCTGGTGAATGCCTGGAAATCTTCCCCTGAAGTAGCCGTTCCGCCGGAATAAACTACGTCAACAGTGGTAGCCGTATCTGCATTTGGATTGGTGATGGAAACTTCAATTTCAACCGAAGACTGACCTTCGTCAAAAGAAAGTACCGTTGCTGAAAATTCAACATTGGTCTGACTAATATCGCCTTCAAAATAAGCGCGTTCAATAAGTGTAGGGTCAATCACAAATGGATTGACTTCATTGCCTTGAATTTCTGCGATGGCACAGGTTCTATTGTATTCAGTTGTTGAAACAGCATCTACAGAGTTCCAGTTGCGAAGAAAGTCTTTCTGGATTTCAAAGAAAATAGGGTCTGCATTGTCAGCCTGAGTTTTGTACATGGTGTAGAAATAGAAAGCGGCTCGTGCGACATCACCTTTGGAAACTTCTCGCGGTTCCCAGCTGGCCGAATAGGAAGCATTGGGATGTGAATTTCTGTACTCGCTGTATTCATCAATTACATTACCATCGGGATTGGAAACATCCTGATCAAGTCGCCACCAGGTTTCAGTTTCCTGGTCTGGAATTTCATAAAACGGATGATTTCCTCTGGCGCTGTTAGCTCGCGAGTAAGCTGGAAAGAGGTGATGCATATCGGAACGAGCAGGCTCTGTTGAAGCTCCCTTACTTTGCGGCCAACTGTGTTCGGCGTTAATTCCTTTGTTAAATGCATCCGTACTGGGATCGGCATTGGGGTCTAAAACAATAGTATATCCTGTGTAAATACCGGTTAGTAGTGTATCATTTTTATTATCAATCTGGGAATAAAGGATATCCCGTGCATTATCGTAGCTGATGTTGTCGGTGGTTCCATATTCCTGAACCAGTGCGTCCAATAGTTCCTGACCTGAAAGTTCAGGAAAAATTTGAGTGCCTTGAGCGGGACAGCTTTGAGAGAATGCTGTAGTGGAGAAAAACACCGAGAACACAAAAATTAGAGATACTGCTTTTTGAATGATGGATTTTGGGTATGCCATTCCTTCCGGATTTGATGATAATGATTTAAAGAAGTGGTGACGGCACGATTTACGGTTGTGCCGGTGGAAGCTTCCCTGTCCTTATTACCGGGAATTACACATTATTCACAATATAAGATTTATAAGCGTGAGTAGGATAAAACTTTTGTTAAGGAATGATCAGGTGTTTGAGTCGGCCAGATACTCATGCACATACTTGATGGCCATCGAGCCTTCGCCCACAGCCGAGGCTACCCGGTTCATGGCACCAGCTCGTACATCACCAGCAGCGAAAATACCAGGAGAACAGGTTTCTAACAGATAAGGCTGACGGTCCAGCTTCCATGTTTTTTTGAAGTTATCATATCGCTGAAGATCTCTGCCGGTTTCTATGAAACCGCGTTCGCTTTTAATCACATTCGCTTTAATCCAGTCGGTATATGGGCGGGCGCCAATGAAAATAAAAAGTCCGTCAGCTTCCACATCGCTATGTGAATCTTCCTGATTATTATATAAAACCAGTTTTTGAAGTTTTCCATCACCACAGGCTTCTTTCACTTCAGTGTGGGCCATGACCGTGATGTTTTCTGTATCATCAAGCTGATGAATGAGATAGGAAGACATGCTGGAAACCAAAGATTCCCCACGAATCAGGATTTTCACATCTTTAGCAAAAGTGGATAAATACATAGCAGCTTGTCCGGCTGAGTTTCCTCCCCCCACGATATATACCTGCTTGTTTTTGAAAGCATGGGCTTCCGTCATCGCAGCGCCATAATAAATGCCAGCTCCGGTAAAATCTGAAATTCCTTTGCTTTCCAGTTTGCGATAATTTACGCCGGTGGTTACCACCACTGCCTTCGCATTAATCTCAGAACCATCGGCCATTTTTACGGTTTTGTATTGATCGGTGAGGGATATGTCGACCACTTCCTGTGGCGATAGAAATTCAACGCCAAAACGTTTGGCCTGGGTGATGGCTCGTCGGGCTAAATCAGAACCGCTAAGTCCTTTTGGGAATCCGAGATAATTTTCGATCCTGGAGCTTGTACCCGCTTGTCCGCCGGGGGCCCGTTTTTCAATGAGCAGTGTTTTTAACCCTTCGGAACCTCCATAAACGGCTGCGGCAAGTCCGGCCGGGCCGGCGCCGATAATAGCCACATCATAGATATTTTCATTCGCGGTAGGACTA
This sequence comes from Gracilimonas sp., assembly GCF_040218225.1. Taxonomy (NCBI): domain Bacteria; kingdom Pseudomonadati; phylum Balneolota; class Balneolia; order Balneolales; family Balneolaceae; genus Gracilimonas; species Gracilimonas sp. Next base: position 48,632 of record NZ_JAVJQO010000004.1, on the reverse strand, counting down.
CGGCCAAGTTTCTCGGCAATGGCTTTGGGAGAAGGCTCAATAAAATGACTTCCATCCTCAAAAAAGATAGCCGGAAGGTCGTCATTACTGATTTCATAATCCTTCAGCAGATCGGAGGCTTTGTCATTGGTTTCAATATCGAGCCAGCGATAGGGAATCAGGTTCCCTGAAAGATAATCCTTTACAGCATGTGATTTAGGCGAGTATTGATAACCAACGAGGCGGATTCCGTGAAACTCGGGTTTGAAGTTCGCCAGCCATTCATCCAGCTGATCGTCGAGAATGGGGTATAGTTTTTCTTCGGGAGGATCCCAGGGTTTCAGTAAATAATAATCAAGCTGCACCTCATTTATGGCTTTGATAGCGGCTTCCATATCAGAGTAAGCGGTTAGCAACACCCGCTTGGCTTCGGGGTATATTTTTCTGGCCTTCTCCAGAAATTCAACGCCCATCATTTCGGGCATCCGCTGATCGCTGAGAAAGAGCGCTACTGTTTCTCCTTTTTTCTTCAGGTTGGGTAAAGATTCCAACGCCTCTTTGCAGGAGTCGGTGCTCATAATCCGGTAATCGCTGCGGTATTGGTTGCGCAAATCTCTCGTCACCGCACGGAGGACCTGTGCATCATCATCAATTACAAAAATTATCGGTTTACTCATCCCTGCGGGAATTAAAAATTCAAAATTAAAAATTAAAGACGAAACGGTATAAAATTGTTGAGACTAATTTTAAGTTTTTCATCTTTAATTTTGAATTACTTGAGTGGGAAACAGAGTTCAAAAATAGTTTCTCCGGGTTTGGATTGAACTGAAATAGTTCCATCGTGTTTATTCACAATTTTCCGTACAAAATCGAGCCCAAGTCCGGTTCCCTGTCCTACTCCTTTGGTTGTAAAGAAAGGATCAAAAATTTTTGTTTGGATGTCTTCCGGAATTCCGGCACCATGATCTTTAAAAAAAATTCGGAGGTCGCCGTTTTTCGTTTTGGCAGAAATCTCGATATGGCCTTCTTTCTCAGAAGCATCCACCGCGTTGTCGAGTAAATTCATCCAAACCTGATTTAGTTCACTCACAAAACCACAAAATTCAGGCAAATCATCAGGAATGCTGACATCTACAGAAATCTGTTTTTCCTTAATCTTATGATTCAAAATGCTGAGGGTACTTTTCAACAACTTATCAAGGTCAACCGGTTCTTTTTCATTTGCCTGATCCATATGAGAATAGGTTTTTACAGAAGAAACAAGGTCAGAAATCCGGCGGGAAGCATCTTCTACTTCTGCAATCATTTTCTCAGTTACAAACACATCTTCAATCCATTTGAATACAGGTGAAAGCATGGCTTCATCCCCGATATCCTTGATTCTTTCCAGTGCCTCCTCATCAAATCCATGTTCGGCAAATGTTTCTGCAAGCTCATAAGCTTCATCAATACCGTGCTCTTCCATCCAGTCGGCCAGTTCGTCTTCGAGAGAGGTTCGCTCCATCAAAGAGAGGGAGGGAGTCTGGGTATTCAGCTTATCAAAAATCACTTTATTAATGGCATCTACCTGTTCGCTGGCAAGATTGAGTTCCATCATGCCCTTGAATTTCTCCGGTTTGGCATGAAGGTTTTCCTTCAGCGAAATAGCACTTCTAACCATAGCTGAAGCCGGATTGTTTAATTCATGTGCCAGTCCGGCTGAAAGTTTCCCAAGCGCCAGTAATTTTTCATTTTGCTGTTGCTGAGTTGTGAAATGGCGAATACGGTCGGAAAGCGCATGCACAAACGACTCAATTAATTTATAATGAGATGCTACGTCCGGGAATTTATCTTCATGTGTAATCAGAACGGTAGATTCTTCCATAACAGTAACATAGGCGAGGGAAGATTGAAGTCTTGAAAAAGGAAGTTTTCCCGTCAGGTCTCCGGCTTCAAAAGAATCAATTACGGTGAATTGTTCTCCGCGCTTGAGCTGGAGACGGATATTTCCTTCCAGCACCAGGTACATCTTGTTAATCTCATCCCCGGGTTTAATAATGACTTCATCAGGTTGATAGGTGCAGATCTCAGAAAGTTCTACATAAGCCCGAAGCTGGTCTTCAGGAACCTCTGCAAACTGAGGAAAAGATTTAATGCCTTTTACGATATAGTCGTTCATCAGGGCCTCACGAATTGTTCGTCAATATAACACCAGCGCCATTCCTCACCCGGCTCCACAGAACGGATGATGGGATGTTTTGATTCTTCGAAATGGGCACGGGCGTGTTTGTTTGGAGATGAGTCGCAACAGCCCACATACCCACAGGTCATGCACATTCTCAGGTGAACCCACGAACTTCCCTGTTCCACACAATCCTGACATACATCGGCAGAGGTGTTGGTAACCTTGATCATATCTTTGTGTGAACAAGCCATAGGAGTTTATTTAGTTTAGGAATGTATCAACAAAAGCCTTCAGTTGTTTATAATCCAGTTCGCCGGAATATCGCTCCCCGTTCACAAAAAAAGCAGGGGTGTCGTCAACTCCGCTTCGAACACCTCCGCGAAAATCGGTAGTGACACGTTTGGCATATTCATTGGTGGTTAAATCTACTTTGAACCGGTACAAGTCCAGCCCGATGTCTTCTGCAAAATCAAGGATTCTGCTTTCACTAAGTGTTCGGTTATGTTCAAAGAGAAGGTCGTGCATTTCCCAGAAACGATCTTGTGCACCGGCACATAAAGCTGCTTCAGCGGCCAGCTGTGCATTCGGGTGTTTTTTACGGAGCGGAAAGTTTCGGAATACAAATTTCAGACTGTCGGAATAATTTCTGAGTAACATCTGGGCAAACCGATATCCCATGCGGCTGTAAGGGCATTCATAATCCCCATATTCCAAGAGGGTGATTTTAGCATCAGATGCCCCCCGGGCGTAATCCTCCTCTGATATTTGGTTGAATAAATTGCTCATCGGTCGAAAGTCAGGTTTAAGGAAGTGCTTTCTGAGCGACCTTCTTCAAGACTAAGTTCAGCCAGTTTTTTACCAGCCTGAGACATAGGCAGACAAACGGCTGTTGCCCCGGCTTCACGAAGAGCCTTGTGCTCATCACTTCTCATGGTCAACGCTACAACATCTCCCTGATAGCCATATTGACGCAGTAATTTAGTGGCTTCTACTTTTGTGCCGGGATTTGGGATGGCCAGCATGATAGCTTTCACATTAGAAAGATTGATATTTTCCCAAAGCTCAGGGTCACGGGCATCACCATAAACCACTCGCCTTTTGCTTTGAATGTTTTCTTCGATTTTGGCCGGGTCAGCATCCATTCCGATTACTTTATGTCCATAATATTTTAAGTATTCGTAGGCTGATGAACCGGCTTGTCCCATTCCGACTACAAGATAATTGGCACTCCCAAGTGATATGACTTGCTGCCCGGGATGCTTGACATCACGTTCGTATGTAAGAAGTGAGAGTTCAAAACGGCTCCATAATGCATTTACATTAGCAGAAAGTGGTGCATTGATGGCATAGGAAACAGCCACAAGCAGGGCAAAACTGGTTACAACGGTTTCAGGGATGAAGCCTCCCGAGACAGCCACAATTCCGGCAATCAGGGTAAATTCACTGTATGAGGTCAGAGTTGTGGTTACTAAAAATGAGTTTCTGGAACGCAGCTTAAAGCCCACCAGCAAAAAGAAGTACAGTACAGATTTAATGGGGAGTAAAGCCAAAATCACCAGGCAGAAAATCAGCTCATTATACCCGGGCAAACCGGCAAGCCCTACTTCCAGGAAAAATCCAACGAGGAAGGCTTCTTTAAGCCCCCATAATTTATGAGTAAGCTCATCGGCTAACTTATGTCCGGAAAGCAAAGCACCAGCAACCAATGCTCCCAATTCAGATGAAAGGCCAACTACTTCAAAAAGCGCGCCTCCTCCAATAGCTAAAATAAGGGCGAATAAAAGCTGAAGTTCATCATGTCCGCTGGCAACGAGTGCTTTAATTAATAGTGGCCGGAAAAGAGGCAGAGCCAGCAGGGCTAAACCCCAGATTGAAGGAGCGCCTCCGCCAGTTAAAGCAAGCAAAGCAATGGCTACGATATCCTGCAAAATCAAAATACCTATGGAAACCCTTGCGTGGAATGCTCCTAACTCACCGCGATCTTCCAAAGCCTTGGCTGCAAGTACGGTACTCGAAAAACCAAGCAGGATACCGATGATGATAGATTGTGTAAGGTCGAACCCAAAGAATGATGCAATCAGCGCAAAAATACCTGCGGTCAGTGCCAGATGGATTCCTCCCGCACCCAATACTTCAGGTCGTAAAATACTCTTTAGCCGAAGATGTAACCCAACAGTAAAGAGTAAAAACAATACGCCCAGGTGTCCGATTTCGTGGAGCGTATCAGTGGTTTCAAATCCGAAAAGAGACAAGGCTATACCAGCGCCTAAAAAACCTACCAACGGCGGCAGCTTAAGTCGCGATACAGCCATCCCTAAAATATAAGCTGCCGCCAGCCAAAGAATTTCCATTTTTGTGAATTAAAGATTCAAAATGAAAAATTAAAAATAGGCTTCCGGTCAATTTTTAATTTTTCATCTTTCATTTTGAATTTAATAAGGCATTAATATGCTTGATCTCATCTTCATTCACAAGGTGTCCCATGCCCGGGTAGAGCTTTTTCGTAACTCTTGCGCCTAATTTTTTCAACACTTCTTCCGTTTCATTGACGCGCTCTTTGGGAATATGTGGATCTACATCACTGCATCCCAAAAATGCAGGAGTTCCGTTTAAGTCTCCGGTGTATTGGTCGTAGTCGACAGAGTCACCAATAACGCCTCCACTAAGTGCAATGAGTCCGGCATATTTTGAAGGATGTCGGGCTATAAATTCTGAAGCCAGACATGCGCCCTGAGAGAAACCGAGCAGGTAAATATGCTCTTTAGATATACCTTCGGATTCCAGCTCTTCGATGATATCAAAGATTTTTTGGAGGCCTGAAGATAATCCCGGCTCATTTTGGTTAGTGGGCGCCATAAATGAATAAGGGTACCACGTATGTCCGTTTGCCTGAGGGGCACGGTAGGCTATTTTCTGATCAGTTTCGAAATGAGAAGCCAGTTCCAATATACTGGGGGCACTCGCGCCCCGGCCGTGAATCATAATCATGGCTGTATCGGCTTCAGAAGCAGGTACGCCAGCTGTGGCTATTTGTGTGGCCTGATGAGGCCCATCAAAATTGGTGTCATCTTTTACTCTGAATAAACTCATGGATGTGATTTGGTAGAATTAAACTTTGTTTCCTTTTAAAAACAGCAGCGGCACAAAATCTTATGCCCCTGCTTAAACATGTAATTGAATTAAGATGCCGATTGTTTGTGAACCTTAATTTCCGGCAGTATTTGTTCAATACGATCCCGCTTATTCTCCAGCCATGGAGGAAGAATCAGGTGTTCACCCAATTGTTCGAACTCTTCATCTACGGTATAACCCGGGTCATCAGATGCCATTTCAAAAAGCACTCCGGCTGGGATTCTGTAGTACACGGAATTGAACCAATGCCGGTCAATAATTTGAGTTGGGTGTAAACCACGTCCGCCTACTTCTTGTCGAAGCTGATCCAGTTCTTCTTTATTCTCTGCGCGAAATGCAATGTGATGTACAATGCCGCGTCCATTTTGACCATGAACAGGGGCATTTACAACTTCAATGATTACAGAATGACCTATTGGGGCATCAGTTTGATATAAATACTGATTTCCTTCCTGAGCCTTTTCCTCAAACTCAAATAACTCATAAATGAGTTTCTCAGTGTGCTCCCGCTCAGTCAGTTTCATGCGTGCTCCCCAAAAACCCTGGATGGTTTTGTCGAAAGGAACCACATAATCTACATTATCAACTTTGTCTTTGGCATCACCTTCAAACACCAAATCCAGTTCCAATCCATCCGGATCCTGGAATCGAAGAGCCGTTCTTCCGAATACATCTACCACATTATACTTAACATCATTTTCACTCAACCTAACTTCCCAGTAATCTCGTGTTCCTTCTGGAACCTGAAGTCCCACATTCACAACTTCTCCTGTTCCAGGCTTACCCTGTACAGCATTAGGCCAGGGGAAAAAAGTTAAGCTTGATCCCGGATTAGCTGATTGATTTCCATAAAACAGGTGATAGGTTCCCGGATCGTCTTGATTTACTGACTTCTTGACCAGCCTCATTCCAAGTATATGAGTATAAAACTCTGCATTTCGTTGAGCATCTCCTGCAAGCACCGTAATGTGATGTATTCCTTTGTGATGTTTCATTGTTCTGAAGTTTTAATTGTTTCGTTTGCTTATCTCAACCATAAGATACAATTAATCATTCAATAGTTTAACATTAAACTAATTTGTTATTCTCTATAGCTCCAATAGGCATTTTCCAGTATTAAGGAACAAATGCCGGGTTCAGTGTTTTATAACAATAGGAAACAAATCAGCAACCTTAAGTGATTAGAATTATGGATTTACTGGCACAATCGTATATATTGATGGACGTGAGTATCGCTTTGGTATTAGGAGGCATATTAGGACTGGAGCGGGAATGGAAGCAGAAGCCAGCAGGACTTAGAACGAACATGATTATTGCTGGTTCTGCAGCGTTATTGGTGTCGCTGGGGCGAGTAGTGGTTAATGATTTCAGCACACTTGCGGGGACCGAAAGTTTTGGGGTAGACCCGATACGAATGCTTCACGCTGTGATTGTTGGAGTAAGTTTCATAGGAGCTGGGACGATCCTCAAAAGTACGTCAAAAACCAGGGTTCGGTACCTTACAACGTCTGCCACTATCTTGATGGCGGCAGGTATCGGAATCAGCATTGCGCTTAAGCAATATATCTTGGGAGTTGGAGCCACCTTTATACTGGTAACCATTAATTTCTTATTCACAAAACTAAACAAAATGATTTACAAGGCTTCAGATTATGAAAGCCCGTATGCTGAGTAGACATATGAAATGGGTTACAGAAACGTTAATATTATTGAGTTCTAAAATTTGGAGACACCCATGAAAAAAATATTTGTTACACTGATTCTGCTTGTGCTAGGCGTTGTTCTTTATTCCTGTGAAAGTTCATTTTTTGGCAATGATGAAGCATCTAACGCAAAGGTGTCCAAAACTGATTTTGAGATAGGAGAACCGTTTAATCTTTCGTTTGGAGAAGCCCTTTCCAATACAGACAATTCTATTACCGTTGAGTTTAAAGGTGTAACTGATAGTCGTTGCCCAGCTGATGTGAACTGTGTTTGGGAAGGTAATGGAAAAGTAACGCTAGTGGTAAGTATAGATAATGTCGAATATGTGAGAGAACTAAATACCCATCCCGATGATCAAAACAGTGAAACAATAAACGGGATAACCTTTAACCTGATTGAATTAAATCCATATCCTGAATCGGCCGAAAAAGCGACCTCAAAAAAAGAGTACGTGGCTGTTTTAATCGCAGTGAAAGAATAGAGAGTTAGTCAACTCAGTAAAACATCAGTATCTTTAGCCAGACTATTTTTAGCCTGAACTCAAAAAGTATTATCTGTGAATATTTACGCTATTATTATACTGGCAACCATTGCTGTCGACTTTATTCTTGATATCACGTCCAACTATCTGAATCTTAAATCTCTGTCAAAAAAGCTGCCGGATGAATTTGAAGGAGTATATGATGAAGAGACGTATGCCAAGTCACAGCAATACACGAAAGTCAGAACAAAATTTGGGTTTCTTACTGGTGGTTTTGACCTGGCGCTGGTTTTAGGTTTTTGGTTTTCCGGTGGTTTCAACTGGCTGGATCAAATTGTACGGGCTTGGGGTTTTGGGGAGCTGATTACCGGGCTTATCTACATCGGGATTTTATTGATGGCCAAAACCATCCTGAATCTGCCTTTTAGTATTTATTCCACCTTTGTGATTGAAGAGCGATTCGGATTCAACAAAACGACTCCAAAAACATTCGTTCTGGATATGGTAAAAGGGCTGGGGCTTGGCCTGCTGATAGGAACACCCCTTCTGGCAGGTATCTTGTGGTTTTTTATGTATGCCGGAGACTTAGCCTGGCTATATGCCTGGGGAGCGGTAACAGCCTTTACATTGATTATGCAGTATGTGGCACCGACATGGATCATGCCGCTATTCAACAAATTCACTCTGCTTGAGGAGGGCGAGTTACGAACTGCCATCGAAGATTATACCGAGAAAGTAGATTTTCCGCTTCAGGGTTTATTTGTGATTGATGGTTCCCGGCGCTCGAGTAAATCCAATGCCTTTTTTACAGGCTTTGGAAAAAATAAAAGGGTTGCTCTCTACGATACGCTGATCGAAAATCACACCGTTCAGGAATTAGTGGCGGTGTTGGCTCATGAGATCGGTCATTACAAGAAAAAGCACATTATCAAAGGGATGATTACCAGCGTAGCCCAGACAGGAGTGCTGTTCTTTTTGCTTTCCGTATTTCTGAATGCACAGGGACTGTTTGATGCTTTTTATATGGAGCAAATGTCAGTATATGCTGGTCTGATTTTCTTTGGGATGCTGTACGCTCCTATTGATATGATATTATCTGTGTTTATGCAGATGATTTCGCGTAAGCATGAATTTGAAGCCGACGCATTCGCGGCAGTAACAACCGGTGAACCTGAGAGTATGGTTTCAACGCTAAAACAACTATCCAAAGACAACCTGAGTAACCTGACTCCTCATTCTTTCTATGTTTTTCTGAACTATTCGCACCCACCGGTGTTAGAGCGAATAAAAGCGCTCAGAAAAGGAAGCTGATCAGGAAAGGTGGTCATCTGATATATCTATAAGCTTGAAGGTTAAATTGAATAGAACCCCATTCTCTGATTCTCTGGATCTGTACTCATACTCGGCTTCTAGTTGTTGAGCCAGAGTTTGGATTAAAACCATGCCCAGGGAATCCTGATTTTGTTGCTCAGTATTTTCAGTAAATCCAACTCCATTATCCATAATTTTCAGCGTAATGTGCTGTCTGTTTTTATGGAGATTGATGGAAATCAATCCAGACTGTTTATCAGTGAATGCATGCTTGATTGAATTGGTCAACACTTCATTAACAATCAAACAACACGGCACGGCCTGATTTATATTTAGATTTATAGGCTCGATATTAAATTCAGGTTCAATTTTGGAATGATTATCCAGCGTTTCAAGAATGGTATGAACCAGATTTCTTAGCCCCGAGTCAAAGTCCATATTTGAAAAACTGTTGGATTGATAAAGCTGCTCGTGGATATTTGCCATCGACTTAATTCGAAGCGTACTGTCGAGTAGCTTTTTCTGAATACGATCATCCGTTTCTTTAAAAGACTGTATTTGCAACATCCCTGAAATCACCGCCAGATTATTTTTAACACGATGATGAATTTCAGCAAGCAATATATTCTTCTCTTTCAGGGAATTCTCCAGTTCATCCTGATGATTCAACAGATTTTGTTTTAAATCTTTTTGTACTTCTATGGTTTCCTGGAGTCCGCTGAAGAGTTTAGGCATAAAAACCACTGCAACAATACTCAGTAAAATGGAATTGACTGATATAGCCAGCCATGAAGCTACCTGATGACTTTCACGGAGAGGATAATCCACAAGCTGATTATGAATGAAGGCCGCTTGAATCAGGCAGATGAAAATATTGATGAAGATGGTAAGTACACCTGCTTTCGCGGGCAATATCAATAATGAAAATACAGTAGCTCCAAATAAGTAAGTAAGTCCGGCTCCAAGTTCTCCCATAAAGAAAATAAGTATGGTTGCAACCGAATAAATGAGCGTCATGAAAAGGTATTTTCGATGGGTGATTTTAAGTCCTCGAAACAAGGCGATAATGGTAATGACTAAACCAAAAGCGATATATGCAATGGTCAGAAACCAAATATTAAGTGAGTAAACCACGAAAGCGGAAGCAATGAGGACCGTCAATCCTAAAGGAAAAAGGTAAAAGATAATATTGGCAAATAATTTATTCCGCCAATAATCTAACCCATCAGAACGCGTAACGCTGCCCATGCAGTTTTTTCGCACCCTCAGTTTATAATTTTCCCAAAGCTTTGTCATTAAACCTTATTCAATAAAAAATGATGAAACCGACCAACAGTATATTTTTTTACCTCAGCCTGTTTAGTAGAAAGCAGATGACTATAGAAACAAAACCACAGGCCAAAATCAAACGAAAATAGTCAGTCTGCATTGATTTCTGATTTTGTTCATTTATCGGCGAATTAGCTGTATTCATTAGAAATTTTTGGAAACTTTACTTGTGATAACAAATCGGAGAGTGCCAGAGTTTTGTTTATTTTAAACTGAATCAGAAAAGTTTAGATCAGCAATGAAAAAGCATATTGAGACCATAGCCATTCATGGTAGTATGAAAAAGCAGAAGGGTGAAAATGAACCGATTGTCCCCGGAATTGAAATGTCTACCATTTACGAGCATCGGAAAACAGACCGACAGGAAGACGACTGGAAATACACCCGTCATTCGAACCCAAATCGTGCTCAGCTCGAGAATGTAATAAGGGATTTGGAAAGTGGTGATCATTGTGCGGCTTTTTCGTCCGGGATCGCAGCCATATCGTCGGTGTTTCAGTCAATGGAATCGGGAGCGCATGTGCTGGTTCCCGAGGATGTATATTTCGGCACCCGCAAGCTGATCTGGGAATTTGCCGAGCGCTGGAACCTCGAGGTAGATTTTATTGACATGACGGATTTGGAGATGGTTTCATCATCCCTGAAGAAAAACACAAAACTGGTTTGGATGGAAACGCCATCAAATCCCAGACTACTGATTACCGATGTAGTAGAGGTCAGCAAGAGGGCCAAAAAACACGGTGCGATTGCTGCTGTGGATAATACCTGGCCCACGCCTTTCAATATGCGACCGCTGGAACTTGGAGCAGATGTGGTCATTCATTCTACCACAAAATACCTGGGCGGACATAGCGATATTTTAGGAGGTGCGGTGGTTACAAAAGGAAATGAGAAACTATTTGAGCATATCAGAACCATACAAGTGGTGCAGGGAGCGGTTCCTTCTCCTCAGGATTGCTGGCTGCTGAGCCGTAGTATTCGTTCTTTTCCCTACCGGATGAGAGCACATAACGAAAATGCCCGGAAAATAGCCCGGTTTCTGAATGATCGCTCCAAAATAGAAGTGGTCTACTATCCCGGATTAGAATCTCACCCCGGACATGAAATAGCAAAATCCCAAATGGATGATTTTGGAGGGATGATTTCATTTTTGATTAAGGGAACGGCTGAAGATGCTATTAAAGTTGTTTCTAAAGCTGAAATGATTAAGGCGGCTACCAGTCTGGGGGGCATTGAAAGCATCTGGGAGCACCGAAAAAGCAGCGAGGGGGAAGAATCACCGACGCCGGATAACCTGATCCGGTTAAGTGTAGGGCTGGAACATCCGGATGATATTATTTCGGACCTGGAATTAGCCTTATCTTAGAAAAACAACAAGTGATTAAGATAAGGGTTCATCTCTGTGTTACTAGCCGGTCATTTCGCGGCGTACGCCCGAAATCAAGTTGTTTGGATAGGCATTGAACGCGAGTTACTGTCGACAATAAGATTCCCGTTTTCACGGGAATGACTCAATTTCTTTTTTTAATGAATTAAAATGTAATTTAATATTACACTTTCCGTAATAGAACTTCCGTTGGATTCATCAAAAGAGTGTACCATTTAAAACCATATTCATGATCAATAAGATTTTTTCTGTATTTCTGATTTATATCACGGCTATCTCTATGGCAAAGGCTCAGAACCGACCTGATATGTTTGACTGGAAGCCTCTTGAGGAAGCACTGGAACTGGCTGAGCAAAATGATAAAAAAGTGCTGGTGTATGCGAATGCTGTATGGTGCACCTATTGTAAGAAGATGGAAAAAGAAGTGTTTACGCAGGAATCCGTACAGGAAATCACCAACGAGCACTTCTATTCCGTGTGGATGGATATTGAGTCAGATGAAAAGCTGACGTTCCGCGATCAGGAGATGACCCAGATTCAGTTCAGCCGTGCGATGAGAATCACTGGAACACCTACCTTCATTTTCTTTGATTCAGAAGGTGAGATTATAGCCGGTCAGCCTGGGTTTATTCCGGAAGAAATGTATCTGCAGATCCTCGAATTTGTAGGTACTGATGCTTACCTAGATCAAAGCTTCAGCGAGTTTGCGGACATAGAAGCAGAGAATTAGAAGGGATGAGTCTTCCCTTAGGCTCTACTTTATAAGCAGCATTTTTTGTTCATCGATATAGGTTTTTCCGCTTTGTGCCGTTCCCTGGAAACGATATAAATACATACCGCTTGATTGAGCAGAAGCATCCCACCGGAAAGCATATTTCCCTGGCTCCTGATTTGTATTTATAAGTGTGGCTACCTGTTGTCCCAAAATATTATAGATAAGGATTTTCACTTCCATCGCTTCCGGCAGCTGATAAGAAATAGTGGTGGCAGGATTAAACGGGTTGGGATAATTATTGAATAACTCAAAGGTTGCCGGTGCTTCGCTTCTGAGGGAATATTCCCGGGTTCCAATTGCTTTGCCGTTCTCCAGGATATGAAATGTTAGTGGAGCCGTCTGCCCGACTTTTGCTTGTTCGCTGGCATCAAAGGTGAAAACGGCGGTATGAGTTTGTTGCGGAGAAAGACTGTTAATTGATAGTTCGGTTTGATTTATTTGGATCCAATCAGGAATCTCTGTAACCACCACTTTTAAATCCGAGCCGCTTTGCTCTCCGGAATTAACTACCTCCAATTCGATGGTATTTCCTTTACTGCCAAACGGAATATCATATACCTGTGCCAAGGCTGGTGAGGTACTCAAAAATCCCAGGTACAAAATACATGCTAGTGCCGAAACAATGGATTTAAAATAATTCATGACAGGCTCCTGATTCATTAATTTCCGGAAACATTATATCCCTGAGGGTTGCAGGTCGTAGCAGGAATTACCAAGACTGAACCATCAGCGACTGCAAAATCCTGGGTGAGGCTACTGAGGTTTGGGGCAACCACATACAAAGGCTGACCAGCAGCATTAATAGACGCCCCCGAGTTGTAATTGATCATATTTTGCGAGACAAAAAGGTTTTCTCCTTCAGAAGTTACCGTTCCGTTGAGCATAGCACTTCCCACCGAAAGCATGGCTTTACCGCCAGCCAACATAATTTCTCCGCTGGAGTTAAGTGTTAATTGCCCGCCGGAAATAACGGAGGAGCCGGCCGAATTATCAAGCAAACCATTGATCATAAATGAACCGGCCTGCATGTGGCATTCATTCTGGAAACTACCGCTGTTGAGAGTAAACCGGCCTTCCACGGTAAGCGAACCTGTATTAGCATTACCGGAAGTATTAATATTCAGGTCGTTGCCAACTTCAAGTTGTCCATGGTTTGTTATCAAACCGTTGTTTTGGTTCAGTCCACCATTCACCATCATGCCTCCATGATTGGTCAGGGAGCCGTTATTGACGGTAGCCTGATTTGAAAACACCGTTGTTCCCCAGTTGGTTAATCCATCTTCGGCGTAATTATTATTCCAGTTGCCGACCGTCACATCCCCGGATTCGCTCACATTAATTTGTCCGGGCTGATTGCCATAAATATTTTGAAGGCTCGCAGTGCTGCATACGTTTAATGTACCGCCGGATTCAAAGAACACGGAGCCAGAAAAAGAAGTATTCAGGCATTTTGTTTCTCCATTCCGGATAGTAATGGTGCCTGAAGACTGAGTTACGGGGTTATTGCACCCGCAGGTAATCCCGGAGGCCGGACCGGGCTCCGGAAGACGGGCCGCCAGGTACTGGGCATTATAATACAACAGGGCATATCCCTCGCTGGTGAGGCTGGCGTCTTTTTCGGCTTCCACCAGATCAATGAACTCTTTTAAAGCATTGGCGGCTTGTACGGTGTCCTGAGCAGAAAGAAAATCCCCGACATCGTTCACCTGCTGCTCCAGTTGGCCGCACACGGTAGAGTCAGTGGCCCAGCCAAGTTCGGAGCAGGAGCGACCTAAGAAATTGTACAGGGAATCGGTTAACTGATTATTATTGAACCCGGTCAAGTCAGGCCCGGGCGCCAGAGTAATGCCTTTATGGCTGTTGGTGCGAATGTCTATCAAATATTTTTCAACCGAGAAGGCAATATTATAATCTGGTAACTTATGCTCAGAACGGATATAAGAATTGTAGACTCTTGGTGGAGTGTTGGAATAAAGTTCAAATTCGGATAAAGAATCTCCCGGACTAATCATAAATTTTGTATTATCACCGTCATATTTCCAATTAAAGGGGTATTTTGATAACCCTACTCCATTGAACCTCCACCCCATAGGTGGATTGCCGACCTTTTCGGGTTTTCCGTGATCAATGAATAATTCCGTAATTCTTCTTTTACTTGATGGACTACTTATAATGGTGTATTGATAGGTAAATCCTGTATCAGTTTTAGCGATCTGGGCTTCAACTTCTCCCTCAGCCATATCCGCAGGATAGAAACCTTCTGAGGGTGGAGAAGGTGTGGTTGACCAGTTCCCATATGCACTCCCATTCCAGCTCCAGTAGCTCCTTTGGTCGGGATCATCTCTGTCAAGTCCCCTAATTTCCATAATGCCGTCTCCATTTAAATCCAAAACCCCAAATGAATCGGCCTCATACGTTTCAATGGTATTTTGAGCCCCCCCCTGGGTGTTTTCAATATGGCTAATGAGTTCAGCCTGAATCCCATTCCATGAATAGATATACATGAATCCCCTAAAATTGTCCCTACCAAATAAGGCGCAGTTGACCATAATATCAACTTGACCATCGAGGTTTAGATCCATACTGCCATATACTTTGATATCGCTGCATTGTAGCGCTTCGGGTGTATGCCACTCCACAGCTCCATTTTTAAATAGCCCAAAAACCCAATTAGTTGTTTCATTTCGGGCAGCAAATAATACGTAGTCCGATAACGTACCATAGGGAACGTCCAGCGGATAGGTGCTTACTCTTGTTGACCCAACGAATTCATTGACTTCGTACACCTGTTCCAACGTATATGCCCGGTTCAGGCTTTGCTCTAACTGGGTTTCGATTGGGTCTTTAAATTGGTTGAAATAGTCAGACTGAGCCCATATTACTGTGGAAAAAACAACGGTAAATAGAAAGGTGAAGCTTAGAATTTTTACATAGTTCATGATCATTTTCATTTGCTTGGTAGATAATTTAGTGCCTTTAGCCATACCTCTTTTCCATAATGCCATGTTTCTGCATCAGCCCCGGATTTTCCATTGTAGGCATTAGCAGCTCTTTTTAAAGATTCTTCGAATCCATTTGGCCAGTTGGATGCTACCGAAAACCTTACGTTATTAGTGGAAAAAGTAGTCGGATTAAACTTATTTCGGATATAAAAACGTATTGAATAATCTAAAGCCAGATCAACATCATCATTCAAATATTCCGGGTAATTGCTATCGTTTACGGGAAATCCACCATCATAATAGGCGTATAGATAGATCAACTGCATAGGACCATAGGAGGCTATTATTCTGGTTTGTTTAGCAATATTTGAGAGCCCTCCTCTGTAGGTATTTTGCAGCCACTCACTCAATAAATCTTGAGCTAAATTCTCAACCTCTTCAGAACTAGGATTGCCAATCAACGTTAATTGGTCATAAGCTTGAATTCTAAAACTTTCTAATTGAATGATTACCTGATCTCTTCTATTTATCTCGGTTTCTCTATTCTGGTTAAACAAATCATACATTGTTCCATTATACCCTGGATAACGACCATTATTACCTTGTTGTTCGTTAACTATATGATTTAATGGAATCGCAGGATCTCCTTCATCATTCTCATCAGTTATCCAATACTGGTTATCTTGCATACTACTTGAAACTACTGAGTCAGATTCAGCATAGCGACCAGATCTCCATGCGTTGTACTTTAAATCTGTACCTGGCTCATATCTATAAGAAGCAAGCCGGGATGATTCTTGTGAGATAATACCCTTTAGAAACTGTGGCGGCATTCCGGTTCTACCACCGTAGGCTATAGATAGGCTGTCAAGGTTATACTCACTTTCAAGAGCATCGGTATAAATGCGCTGATTGTCATTTTCACCCAACTTATCTGGCTTCACCACCGTAATTTTCAACTTCCCGATACGACTTCCGGAAGAGGCCTTCAATTTCACTTTGTAATCCTTCCCGTCTTCCCAATACCGGCCTATGACACGTACTATTCCATCGGGCAAATCCTGTACGGTTATAGAGCCGTTGTTGTCAATCAAAGCCCGTTTCCGTTCCCAATATACTCCCGACTTTCCACCGGAAATCACTTCAATGAGATCGTCACTGGAAAAAGCATCGGCTAAACCACCGGAAGGCAGGGTTACGGGGTCTTCGGATTGTGCATCTATTTCTAATTCTTTGATCAGCAGCTTGGTGTTATCCTCAGGATCTTCCGCGGTATAAAAGTATTTTGATTCTCCGAGCATGATCTCCAAAGATTCCGAACGTATGGTTATTTGAGCAGTATCAATGAGTGTTTGTCCATTAAAATCTGTAGTAACAATTACAGGAATTGTGGTATCAGGAGAGGTGGGGCTTGCGATGAAGCTAAATCCCTGAAAGGTTTCCTGAAATACATCAGCTGTATCTGTTTCATCAGGAGTCAACAAGGTTCCAAACTGCTGATGGGCTTCGTCAATACCTGTAGAAAACATCTGGTCGGATGGAAAGTTAAGGGTGTCACCATTTCCATCGATATAGTTCAAAGCAATGAGCGTGGTATCAGCAGGGGCTATAGTTTCTGGCTGACCCTTTACAACTAATTCGGAACTACTCCCAATCGTAAACTCAAAGCAATTTACAAACACCCCATTTCTGGAAACATACGCTTCCGTTAGCCCGCAGTATGGATCGGATGCAATATTGCTTACGGCTTTACCCGGGAAAATTTCTTGTACTGCATCTTTAACTTCTGAAGTGCTATAGTCACCCGGTTTGCCTTTTCCAAGGGTGAATCCCTTTTTGAATTCTCCCATTACCCGCAGCTTGAATTTTTTTCCTTGTGTTTCCGGGCGGTTAAGGACCAGAATATCTGCTCCGGCGTCGTCATAAAGGGCTTCGCCTCCATCCGGATCGCCATCCAAAAGTGCTACGAACCTTTCCTGAGATGAATTGGATAACGCCACTGATGGTACATCATAGAGCTCCATTCGGTAAGAAAAGTCGAACAGGAATTCGGGAATGGGAGAACTCCCGTTATCAAATTTAATTCTCGGTTCTATATAAACATCCTGGTAATAGATGTATTGAGTAGTGTCTATGTCGAGATCGGTTAATTCCAGGTCTCTGTTCAATACAAACTCAAAGTAGGGAGCCTGTGTAGTATCTTCTTCTATGAAGGGGTAAAAACTTAAACCATTGTCTGTTTGGCAATTTGTCCTTTCCCCAAAAGAAACTATTTCTTCAGCATCAGCAGGATTTGTTGTAAAAACATGATTCAAAGCGACGTCATAATCCAAATAGTCTAGGCTTAGAGTGTCTCCGGCTTCTACATAGCCAAGGGATAATACAGGCGAACTCTGGGTGCTGGCATTGTTGGTAAGATTAAGGGTAATCGTTGACTGCGAAGTAGCCTCAAACAGGTTGTCTTTGCTAACAAAATAATGACTGCTATCTGAGGATATTCTTATCCCATGATCATCTGTGTTACCATTTATCCAGTCATTTACTAATGAAGTAATACCCTTTGAGTAGTCATACCCTACTCCATCAACTTCTAGAATGTCATCGGGTGTTAAGGTAGTTGTAGCAGGCAGGTAGGTTGCTGGTCTTGTTGCATAACTAAGACTTTCTTCATCCCAATAACCATTTACTTTATAGATTCTGAAATTTCCATTAGTCTTTGTTCCGCTTATCTCAGCTATAATTGAAAAAATTGCTTCTTCAAGTTCAGCATTAGTTTCAAGTTGTCCAATACCATACTTGATATAAGTGGATGTGTTAGCAGAGTCGGGATGATCGGAAGGGTTGTAGTGTCCGGTTGCAACTAATCGTTGGTCATCCCCAAAGTTTTGGGTGTTGGGCGTTTGGCCAGGCTCACTGTGTACTATAAATGTATCATCGGTTGGTGATACCCCATAACTCAGATTTGGACTAAAATACATTTGGGTTTCAGAACATGAGATGTCAGCATTTTCCTTTATAATAATTGGGTCTCCGAGTATATCGGCTATTTTTATAGAATCCTGAGTATTGAAATTTGGTCCATTAATGGAATAGGTGAGTACAAGGTCGTCAGCATTTTCTATCCCGTAACTTGTTGCCTCTTTAAAGTAGAATTTCAATTCGCCGGACTTTACCACTACATACTTTCCATAGTCAACGCGTCGTAAAACAGGATAATAAAATGAATTTGGCCCTGATACAGCAGATTCAGTACCAGGAGCTAGAGTTTGTTGACCGACGGGCTTTATCTCGACTTTATCTTTTATCACAACTTGGGCCTTGGATTGTTGTATAGAGAATGAAAGAAATATCATCAACCCCAAAAGAAAGAATTTTGATAAAAGTCGTGTCATAAAAGCCCGAATTTATTAGAGTACCCACCTAAAGAGAGTTAAAACAAACCCATTCGTTACAAATTTTAATAAGAAATTGTTTTCAAAGTGTTTTTGAAATCGTGTTTCTGAATATGAGTCTTCCCTCAAAATCCTGTACATTCCTGCCGTGGAGTTGATTATAGGAATAAAACCAGATGGAGATGGGAAGAACAATTAAAGCACCAACGGGAACCAATCTGAACTGTAAAAGCTGGCTGACGGAAGCTCCTTTCCGTATGATTCAGAATAACCTGGATCCCGATGTAGCTGAAAAGCCGGAAGAATTAGTTGTATATGGCGGCATTGGCCGCGCTGCCCGAAATTGGGAAAGCTTCGATAAAATACTGGAATCCCTGAAGTCCATGAGTGATGAGGAAACCCTGCTGGTTCAGTCTGGCAAGCCAGTCGGGATATTTCAAACGCATAAGGACGCACCCCGGGTCTTGATTGCTAATTCCAACTTGGTTCCCAAATGGGCGAACTGGGATCATTTCAACGAGCTTGATAAAAAAGGCCTGATGATGTACGGACAGATGACGGCCGGTTCATGGATTTATATCGGAAGTCAGGGTATTGTTCAGGGAACTTATGAGACCTTTGTGGCAATGGGTAAAAAGCATTTTGGTGGGGATTTATCTTGTAAATGGGT
Organism: Gracilimonas sp.; assembly: GCF_040218225.1. Classification (NCBI taxonomy): domain Bacteria; kingdom Pseudomonadati; phylum Balneolota; class Balneolia; order Balneolales; family Balneolaceae; genus Gracilimonas; species Gracilimonas sp. Next base: position 29,366 of record NZ_JAVJQO010000004.1, on the reverse strand, counting down.
TCTTACGGGTGGACTCGGGGGAATGGGTGGTGCTCAGCCGCTGGCAGCCAAGATGGCTGGTGCCAGTATGCTTGCGGTAGAATGCCGGGAAGACCGGATTGATATGCGCATCCGAACCGGGTACGTAGACAGAAAAGCAACTTCACTGGAAGAGGCACTTGAAATCATAAACCAGTCAGTGGAAGAGAAAAAGCCAGTTACCGTTGGCCTTCACGGAAATGCGGCAGACATTTATCCTAAACTATTGGATCGAAAAATTATGCCGGATGCGGTAACGGATCAAACGAGCGCGCACGATCCGCTGAATGGATATTTACCACTGGGTATGAGTGTTACCGAATGGGAAAGCAAGCAAAAGTCGAACCCAAAAGAAGTGGAGCAACGAGCGAAAGAGTCCATTGCGGTTCAGGTGCAGGCTATGTTAGGTTTTCAGGAAAAGGGCATCCCCGTTTTTGATTATGGAAATAACATCCGGCAGGAAGCTTATGATCAGGGTGTGGAAAATGCCTTTAATATTCCGGGATTTGTACCGGAGTACATTCGTCCACTTTTCTGTAAGGGTATTGGTCCGTTTCGATGGGTGGCTCTTTCGGGCGACCCGGAAGATATCTACAAGACCGATCAGAAAGTAAAAGAGATTATACCTGACGATCCCCACCTGCACAACTGGCTGGATATGGCCAAAGATCAGATTCACTTTCAGGGATTGCCTTCCCGCATTTGCTGGGTAGGATTGGGTCAGCGCCATAAACTTGGACTGGCATTCAACGAAATGGTGAAGAATGGAGAACTGAAAGCACCGGTGGTTATTGGTCGGGATCATCTGGATTCGGGATCGGTAGCCAGTCCAAACCGGGAGACCGAAGGTATGAAAGATGGCTCGGATGCGGTATCTGATTGGCCGTTACTAAATGCCCTGCTGAATACGTCTTCCGGTGCAACCTGGGTTTCCTTTCATCATGGCGGAGGTGTGGGAATGGGATTCTCTCAACATGCCGGACTGGTAATTGTAGCCGATGGAACCGACGATGCAGCAGCAAGGCTGAATCGTGTGCTATGGAATGATCCGGCGAGTGGCGTTATGCGTCATGCCGATGCCGGTTATGAAATCGCCATCGATTGCGCGAAAGAACATCAACTAAAATTGCCATTCCTGGATTAATTTATGCCTGATCTTCTGATTCAAAACATATCTCAAATTGCTACGCCTAAGCCAGGGGTCACCCGCGGGCCGGAATTACGCAGTCTGAATGTAATCGAAAATGCTTCCGTGTTTATTTCGGGGGGAGTGATTAAAGCGGTTGGCCCACTTTCAGAGGTTCTTGAACAGGTCGAAGGTCATCCCACAATTTTGGATGCTGAAGGTAAGGCTGCGGTTCCCGGCTTTGTTGATTCTCATTCCCATTTGGTATTTGGCGGGAATCGTGCCGATGAATTTGCAATGCGATCAGCCGGTATGAGTTATGAAGAAATTGCAGAACAGGGTGGGGGAATTGTTTCAACAGTTGAGGCTACTCAATTAGCCACCAAAGAAGAGCTAAAGAACATAGCCCGTATTCGGTTGCAAAAAGCATTGAAGCAGGGAATCACCACCATGGAAATTAAAAGTGGATATGGGCTGAATCTTGATAACGAAAGAAAAATGCTGGAAGTCATCAACGAGCTGAAAGAAGAACAGCCCATTGAACTAACGGCTACTTTTTTAGGAGCTCATGCGGTTCCTAAAAACTCTACTAAGGAAAAGTATCTGGAAGATGTATTAGCTATGATTCCGGAAATCGCTGAGCTGGCAGATTACTGTGATGTATTTTGTGAAGACGGATATTTTACGGCTGAAGAATCCCGAAAAGTATTAGAAAAGGGAATCGAACATGGTCTCAAACCTAAAATTCACACCAATCAATTCAATGATATTGGCGGTGTGAAGATGGCGCTGGAGTTGGATGCTGTTTCGGTTGATCACCTGGAAGTGTTGAGTGAAGACGATGTGGAGTTGATTGCAAGATCAAATACGGTTGCTACGGTGTTGCCCGGTGTTTCCTACTTTCTGAATATTTCTTATTCGCCGGCGCGTAAACTGATTGACAAAGGGGCGTTGGTCGCTTTGGCTACAGACTTCAATCCCGGTTCATCCATGACTATATCTATGCAGTTATTGATGAGTATGGCTTGTACAAAAATGGGCATGTCGGTGGAAGAAGCACTGAGCTGTGCTACCCAAAACAGCGCAAAAGCTATAGAAAAGAATAAACTGGGCTGTATCGCTCCGGGTTTCCAGGCTGACATCCTGTTACTGGACACGGACAATTATAAAGATCTGGCTTATTTTTTCGGGGAGAATCATGTGCACACCGTCATCAAAAAAGGAGAAAAGGTATGGGAATCGAGAGGCTGAAAGATATTCTGAAGCCCGTTCCTGAAGGGTATAAGTCTGTGCATTCGCATGACAAGAATGATCACTGGCTGGTGCAGGAAATAGGGTTTGAAGAAAAGGAATACTTCGATTCGACTCATGTGTTGATTGGCTGTCCCCAGCATGAAGGTGTCCTTCGAAATAACGGAAGGACCGGAGCAGCAGAAGCCCCTAATAAAATCCGGGAGCAGCTGTATAAACTACAGGTAGAAAAGAAGTCAACCATAAAACTATTTGATGCCGGTAATGTGAGTACCGATCTGTTCGATTCTTCAGAAGTCACAGATTTTCCAAACCTCAATCAAAATCCGGATGCATTGGAAGAAATTCATAACAGGTTAAGCACGGCAGTTTCGAAGTTTTTGAGGGATGGAAAGAAAGTAATTGTGCTGGGCGGCGGAAATGACATTTCCTATGCGGACGTAAGAGCATTGGCTGAAACAGAGCGTGAAATTTCTGCCATTAATATTGATGCCCATCTGGATATGCGTATGGCCGATGAAATGACCAGCGGTACTCCTTATCGGAAATTGATTGAAGATCATTACCTGAGTCCGCATCGTTTTTATGAGTTTGGCATCCGGCCGGAATCAAACGGAGCTTTTTACCTGGAAAATGCAAAAGAATTGGGGGTGAATGTTCACTATTTGAAGAAAGTGTTGAAAGAGGGAGTGAGTCCTGCTTTTCAGCATATTCTGGGGCAAATTGGGAATCGCCCTTTTTTCCTTGGCTTAGACATGGATTCCATTCAGGCTTCAGATGCTCCGGGAGTGAGCGCATCTTCACCGGTGGGCTTTTCTGGCAGAGAAGTGATGAGATGTGTTCAGCAGGCCCGCCGAAAAGAGAACCTGAGGGTGTTTGAAATCACGGAGGTCAACCCCAAGTATGATATCGATAACCGCACGGTTAACTTAGCTGCGCAAATAGTTTTTCGATTCCTTTTTGGTTGAAGTCATCCTGAGGGTACTCCCGAAGGATCTTCAAGAGTAAGAGAGCTAAGTACACTTGTGAAGATTCTTCACTCCGTTCAGAATGATATTGGCGGGGTTGTGAGAGAAAAGCAGAGTCCGAGTCTTCCCGAGCCGAAGATTGTTGAAGTAGGGCTGGGGTGGTAATAGCGAAGGATCTTTGCCACAAAATGCTTGGCAAATAATTCCTCACTGCTCTGTTTTGAATAACAATCATGGCTATCCAAAAATCAAGCCAATCAAGGTTCCTTAGTTTTGAACCTTGATTTAAGGGATTGAAAGATTACCTTGATTAAGTCATAGTATTCAGAATGACTAGGGCAAGATTGAACTACTGAAACAGAACACGGATATCACAGATACTGCGAATCTTCACTGATAAGTGTTTAAAACAGCGAACACCCGCAGAATCCACATCATCCGCGTTCCATAAAAAATTACTCCCAGACGACGGTTGTTCCCTCATCTTTACCGTCCACCACAATCTTCTTCAGGTTGCCTTCTTTATTCATGTTGAAGACAATGATCGGGGTTTTGTTCTCGCGGCAGAGGGTGAAAGCGGTTAAGTCCATCACGGATAAGCGCCGCTTTAAGACTTCATCGCCGGTTATAGTATCGAATTTCTTGGCGTCTTTATTTTTCTCTGGATCCGAATCATAGATACCATCAACACGGGTTCCTTTCAGAATCACGTCACTTTCAATTTCAATAGCGCGAAGTGAACCGGCTGTATCGGTGGTGAAATATGGATTTCCGGTTCCGGCTCCAAAAATAACCACGCGTCCTTTTTCGAGGTGACGGATAGCGCGGCGGCGGATATAGGGCTCTGCAATAGCTTCCATCCGGATAGCACTCATCAGCCGGGTTTGTACATCAATTTGTTCCAGGGCATCCTGCAGGGCCATACTGTTTATCATGGTGGCGAGCATTCCCATATAATCGCCCTGAACGCGATCCATGCCCTGGGTGGCTCCCTTCACCCCGCGGAAGATGTTCCCACCGCCAATCACGATAGAAACCTGAACACCGGCTTCCTGTATAGATTTAATTTCTTTTGCGTAACTACTTAGAATATCGGCATCGATGCCATGCCCTTGCTCACCTAAAAGTGCCTCGCCGCTGAGCTTGAGAAGCACTCTGTTGTATTTATTTCCCACGATTTCCTCGATTAGTAATTATAAGACAAAAAAAAGGCTGTCAATTTTGACAGCCTTAATGTAAAGAAAATTTATTAGTCGTTTTCGCCGAGTTGAAGCCGGTAGAACGACTTAACGAGCGGAGCATCATTTTGCTCGAGGTACTGCTGTACCGAAACGCTGTTATCTTTTACGAATTTCTGTTCCAGAAGAACACGTTCTTCATAGAAACGACGAAGTTTGCCTTTAGCAGCTTGCTCAGCAATGTGCTCAGGCTTTCCTTCGTTCAGAAGCTGGTCTTTAGCGATTTCAAGCTCTTTCTCTACCAGTGAAGAATCAACACCATCACGGGTTACAGAAAGAGGCTTCATAGCCGCTACCTGCATGGCAACATCTTTACCGATTTCATCATCCGTAAGATCACCGTCAAATTCAGCCAATACTCCTAATTGGTTGCCTGGGTGGATATAAGAAATCAGCGTTCCTTCAGTAGTAACCAAAACAACGTTGTTGATTTCAATTTTCTCACCAATCTTGCCTACCATTTCTTCGAGATGCTTCTCGATGGTAAGGCCATTAACCTCGATTTTCAGAAGGTCGTCTACATTATCGATGTCATTATCGAAAGCAGCGTTTAGGAAAGACTCAGCATCATCCTGAAATTCCTGATTTCGGGCTACGAAATCGGTTTCACAGTTAATTTCAAGCAGACAAGCCTTGGTTTTGTCATCATTGATACGGCTCAGGATCAATCCCTGATTTGCTTCACGATCAGATCTCTTCTCGGAAACTTGCTGTCCTTTTTTACGCAGGATTTCAACAGCACGGTCGAAATCACCATCTGCTTCGGAGAGGGCTTTCTTACAGTCCATCATACCCGCTCCGGTCATGTCACGAAGTTTTTTTACGTCAGCAGCAGAAATGCTCATTATTCTGAATAGTATTTTTGGAGTTGGAAATTTTTATTCTTCTTCATCATTGCTGTCGTCAGCATCCGCTTTCGCTTCGGCTTTGTCAGCTTTCTTGTCGTCATCTTTTTTAGAAGACTTTTTCTTGCGACGGGAACGTAATTTGGTTCCTTTAGCAGCGTCTTTTACATCAACATCGTCATCTTTATCATCGCCTTTGGCTTCAGCAGCAGCTTGTTCCATCACGTCTTCTTCCTGCTGTGCTTCACGCTCGGCTGAACCTTCGATAATGGCATCGGCAACCTGAGTTGCTACCAGCTGGATGGTACGCGCTGAGTCGTCATTACAAGGAACGATGTAGTCAGGAATATCCGGATCACTGTTGGTATCAACCATTGCAATGATTGGGATGTGAAGTTTAATCGCTTCACTAACGGCAAGGTGCTCTTTAATAATATCTACTACAAAAATAGCACCGGGAAGACGACCCATGTTTTTAATACCACCAAGAGTGTCATTCAGTTTGTCCTGCTCTCGTTGCAGCATCAAACCCTCTTTCTTGGTAAGCTCGTCAAAAGTACCGTCAGTTTTCATGCGCTCAATTTCCTCCATTCGGGAAATACTCTTGCGAACGGTACTGAAGTTGGTAAGCATACCGCCTAACCAGCGATGCGTAATGTGTGGCATACCACATCGTAACGCTTCGGTTTTGATGATTTCGGTAGATTGCTTTTTGGTACCTACAAAAAGAATAGTTTTACCGGCACGAGAAAGTTTTTGAACTTCGTCGAGGGCTTCTTGTAAATATTTCTGAGTTTTCTTCAGGTCAATGATGTGAATCCCGTTTCGTTGCATGAAGATGAAATCCTTCATTTTTGGATTCCATCGACGGGTTAAGTGACCGAAGTGTGCGCCTGACTTAAGCAGGTCTTGTATGGATGCAGCTTTTGGCATTGTAATAAGTATGTAAGTTTAGGTTAATCCTCTGTGTGGGTCTTCCCCGAACGTTAATCCTGAGTCAAGCCCAAGACACCAAACGCAGGGTCGCCACACATGTGTGATTGTGTTTTGAAAAAATTGGTCGCGTAAATATTAACGCTTAGAGAACTGGAATTTCTTACGAGCTTTAGGCTGACCGTATTTCTTACGCTCTACCATTCTGTCGTCTCGGGTAAGAAGTCCATGTCCCTTAAGAACATCGTGGAGATCTTCATTCTCTCCGTCCAGAGCACGTGCAAGAGCATGAGAGATCGCACCGGCTTGTCCGGTACTTCCACCACCGCGAACGGTGATTTTAATGTCATACTTGCCTTCAGTTTCCGTTACGCTCATTGGAAACAGCGCAATATTACGGCGTGCTTTTACTGGAAAATATTCTTCAATGGGTTTGTGGTTAACGAGAACTTCGCCTTTACCCGGCTTGATGTACAAACGGGCTGTTGCAGTTTTTCGTCGTCCTATGTAATTCGCTTGTGCCATTATTGATTAAAGCTCAATGATTTCTGGTTCTTGTGCAGTATGCGGATGTACGGGGCCGGCATAAACTCTCAAGTTGGTAGCAATTTTATTGCCCAACTTGGTTTTAGGAAGCATGCCCTTCACAGCAGTAGTTACTAAAGAAGTTGGATCCTTCTCCAACATCTCAGCTGCTGTTTCAAATCGCTCTCCGCCCGGGTAAAAGGTGTGACGGAAGTATGTTTTATCCGTCATTTTCTTACCAGTCAGCTTCACCTTTTCAGCATTGATAACAATTACGTTATCGCCTGTATCCATATGTGGGGTGAAGGTAGGCTTTGTTTTACCTCTCAAAATTTTTGCTACTTCGCTACTCAGGCGACCCAAAGGCTGATCTTCAGCATCAATGAGTACCCAGTTCTTTTCAATATCGCTGGGTTTAGCTGAGTATGTTTTAAAACTTAATGTGTCCACGATTAAACTCTTTTATTTCGTCAAATTGGAAAGTCGAATAAGATAGAAGTAATTCTTGTAGATATCAACATGAGAATGAATAAAAAAAGCCGGAAAGAAGAAGCTTTCCGGCTATAGTGTAGAATTAATGACAATTCAGAGAAAACGACTATTTAATCAATTGCATTTTCAGTTCCTGAGTGAAAGTTTCCCCGCTTTGGCCTGTCGCAACCAAGCGAGCAATATAGATACCGCTGGACAGGTTTCCGGCATCAAAAGTGTATTCATGGAATCCGGCGCTCATGGAGGTATTTACCAGGGTTGCTACTTCCTGTCCCATAATGTTATACACCTTCAGCGTCACGTCAGCAGCTTCCGGCAGGGCATAGTTTATCTGGGTAGACGGATTAAAGGGATTGGGGTAGTTTTGGCTAAGCTCAAACTGCTCAGGAAGGGTGATGGCTTTACAGATTATACACCCACTTCCGTCTGTAATGAGAATATTTTTGAGGTCTTCATCCGTGTTTGAGTTGTTGTCAGTTACCGTTACCCGCAAACTAACCTGACCGGCAGTAGCGCTATTATAGGTAATGGAACTGCCGGTTCCAATGTTTACCCACGGGCTGGTGCTGGAGGTTTTTTTGGCCCACTGGTAAGAGTAAGGAGTAACACCGCCGGTAACACTGGCACTATAGGTATAGTTCTGATTGGTTTCAATTGAGGATGGGCCTGAAAGATTAACGACAGGAGGAGGAGCAGGAGGATTAAAATTTGAAACGATTCCCGCCCTGTTATCCCAAACTCTGGCATTATCTTCATCTGATGCTGTTCCTGTTGCTACCCCTGCGAACGTTTCATCTGGATTGGAAAAGTGGTTAATTCTTGAACTTCCGCTTGGGGGATAGGCCATAATGGTACTCCAGTTTGCAGGGTTGTAATTATACCCATGACCATAGGGGTAATATGGGTTTTGATCCTGACTCTTATTGTGTTGAGCGCCAATGTTATGGCCTATTTCATGTGCCATGGTATAAGTAGAAACAAAACGATCTTCTCGGGCTATTGAAAATGCATAATCTGTATCAGATCTTAGCCATCCAATTCCAGCCCCTCCTGAACCGGTTATGAGAACGACTACTTGTGCATCATAATCATATCTCTTTTCGTGTATTTGATCAATATATCCATTCAAAGAAGAATAGGAACTACATTCAGTTGGGGTATCAGTTTCTGAAGTAGTTAATCTACAAAGATTGAGGAACGAGTCAGAGCTTTCAGAGTAATTTACCTCCATGGTATGCACGACATCCACATCTGCATTGATTCCGCTATTAGAAAATGAATTATCCATATTTCCTTCAGCTAATACTATTGAACTTTCAATATTTCCTGAATGATTATTTTTTGCATTAGTCGTATAAGCTACAAGTATATTAATTGTTGGAGTGCTGATTTTGTTTTTACCTGCGTTTTAATGCTTTCTACTCGTATCAGTGTTATTGTTCTCCACTTCAATAGGGGCTAATTCATGATCTAACTCAGAGGAATCAATTTCTTTTAGGATATGGTATGTGGTGTTTTGCAAGGGGCCAATGTCAAACATTATACCTTTTGCGCGGATCATGCCGGTTAAATCATTTTCGGAAATTACCAAGCTAAAACTTGCGCTATTTTCCTCATCAACCCCTTTCCAATAGTGGTATCCTTCTTTTATTGACTTTGCAGATGTCTTCAAAAAATTAAAAGAATCCCCATTTGGAAGACGTACAGAAATGGATAGTTTCTCAGATTGAGATTGCAATTCATGAATTTCAATCAATCGTACACTTTTTACTTGTTTAGCACTTTCAATTTTATTCAGCAATTCATTTGCTGTATTAGAAAGTGAGTTTCGTTCCACAGTAGAATATGTGAACAAATTACTCTCCTCTTGAGCATACAATGTTGATGTGAATAGTAAGCTCAAAATTATAATGGTTAATCTTGATTTCTTTAACATATTTCTCCTTGTTTTATTAATTGGGATAATCCCCAAAAACCTCATTATTTAACTCTGTAATCCATTAAGAAATATTCACCGGCATAATTGGTAGAATCATTTGTCCCGACTGTTTTACCTCCGACAATTCCAGTTCCTGGCTTTACATATATGTATTGATAATATGGGAATAGACGATTATAGTCTTGATGTCTGTACACGTAGCAATTTTCAAAAACTCCGGCTGGAGTGGTAATTGTGCGGTTGGTCTCCATTAATTCAATGGTGCGGGTGCTGCCTATTTTGTACTCTTTCGTTTCCGTATCAAATAAAATTTGCCGGGAACTCAGAGTATCCCCCGCTTCAGCGGGATATGCGTATCGGCGATTATTAATGTAAAGCGAATCAATATCTGTCCAGCCGCCCAGGAAATAATGCCCATCCTGTCCGTTTGCTTTCAGGGCAATTAACGCATCATCAGCTGGCTGGCTGTCATATCGGAACCGTACGGATTCGAAAGCATCTACCATAATGTCTTCCGCAATAATTCTTCGGGTTCCAATAATCTCTTCTCGGACAGTATCCTTATTGGAGGGATCTAAGTACCACTGTTCATACACCCAGTAATTACCTACTTCAAGGGGAATAAGTTCTTGTTGGGGCGGGATCAGTTCTTTTATTTTTTTCTCATCCTCACCACCTAACAAACTGCATCCTGAAAACAATACTAATACAGAGGCGATGAACATATAGATGAAAGTTATCTTTCGCATATCTCTCTTAACTATTTTTTTTTTTTGAGTTTAGTTACTAAGTAATAGATATATAAACTTATCGGTTGTTACAAATTAATTTTTGCAGCAGATAAAATTTATTCGAAGTAACGCCTGTTAAATTAACTAAGTCGGGTACAGGTTTTGGAATAGTTCCTGCACTTATCAACAGAGATTAACCAAATGATCGGTTTGTTAGTATTGAAGAAGTTTATCTTGTTTTAACGCTCTGTTCTACAATGCACCACCAAGGTTATGGACCAGCGAGACCAGTGTAATCGGTAACGTTGAATCAATCACCGGATTCAATAAATCTCATAGATACTTCATAAAGACAAAGCCCAAAAAGATTTGTACCTTTGGGTATTAGGAGAAAGAAAATCTAAATCGAGTAAAAAATGAGCGACAAACTGAAGCAAACCAGAGTTGAATTTGAAACCGGTTCGGGCAAGGCTTACTTGCATAGCCTTCCAAAACTGAAAGAGCTGGGTTATAAGAGTATTGATAAACTCCCCTTCTCTGTAAAAATATTGTTGGAAGCCGTACTCCGCGAATTTGACGGATACGCTGTTACTGAAAAAGATATTGAGGCACTGGCTAATTATAATGCCAAAGATCCACAGGGTGAAATTCCTTTTAAACCTTCCCGGGTAGTGTTGCAGGATTTTACCGGAGTTCCGGCTGTAGTTGATTTGGCTGCCCTCCGGTCTGCGATGAAACGCATGGGTGGTAAAGCTACCGACATCAACCCACAGGTTCCTGTAGACCTGGTGATTGACCACTCTGTACAGGTTGATATGTTCGGGCAAGATGCCGCGCTGATGTTCAACGTGGAAAAAGAAATGGAGCGTAACAACGAGCGCTACGAATTCCTGAAATGGGGTAAAGAAGCTTTTGATAACTTCCGCGTGGTACCTCCGGGACGTGGAATTGTGCACCAGGTAAACCTTGAGTATTTAGGCCGCGGTGTTTTCACCCGGAAAGAAGCAGACGGATCTACAACTGCTTATCCTGATACGCTGGTTGGAACCGATTCTCACACAACCATGATTAACGGACTCGGTATTCTCGGCTGGGGCGTTGGTGGAATTGAAGCGGAAGCAGCCATGCTGGGCCAGCCTATTTCCATGTTGGTTCCTGAAGTAACCGGAATGAAACTGACAGGCAAACTTCGCGAAGGGGTTACCGCTACCGACCTGACGCTTACGGTTACTCAAATGCTCCGTGAGCATGGCGTAGTGGGTAAGTTTGTTGAATTTTACGGGGATGGGCTCAGCAACATGAGTCTTCCTGACAGGGCTACCATCGCAAACATGGCTCCTGAGTACGGAGCTACCATGGGCTTCTTCCCAATTGATAAAGAGTCATTGCGATATATGAGAAGAACCGGACGTTCCGAAGAGTTGGTGCAACTGGTTGAAAATTACACCAAAGCTCAGGGCTTATTCAGAACGGATGATACTCCTGATCCGGAATTCTCTTCTACACTGGAACTTGATCTGAGTACCGTTGAGACTTCACTTGCAGGCCCAAAACTTCCTCACGACCGGATTACCCTCGGTAATATGAAGAAGGCGTTCGAAAACTCGCTGACCAGCGACAACCCAACCATGGGTTTCAACCTGGCGCAGGAAAAACTGGCCAACAAAGGATTGTATAAGAACGGACAGGAAATTGAGATGAAGCACGGTGATGTGGTTATTGCCGCGATTACATCCTGTACCAACACTTCCAACCCAAGCGTAATGCTGGGTGCCGGAATTGTTGCGAAAAAAGCATATGAAAAAGGACTTAAAGTACCTGCTTATGTGAAAACTTCACTCGCTCCCGGTTCACGTGTGGTAACTGAGTATCTGAAAGAAGCCGGTTTGACCGAGTACATGGATAAACTTGGATTTAACCTGGTCGGTTACGGCTGTACAACTTGTATCGGAAACTCAGGCCCGTTACCCGAACCGGTTGAGCGAGCCATAAAAGAAGGCGACCTGATTGCCGCTGGTGTACTTTCCGGAAACCGTAACTTTGAAGGCCGAATTCACCCATGGGTGAAAGCAAATTACCTGGCTTCACCGCCGCTGGTTGTAGCTTATGCACTGGCCGGAAGCGTTGATATCGATCTTGCCACCGAACCTTTAGGTAAAGACAAAGATGGCAATGATGTTTATTTGAAAGATATCTGGCCATCAACGGCTGAGATTGCTGAACATCTGGATGCAGCTATTCGTCCGGAGCTGTTCGAGAAAATGTATGGTGATATTTTTGAATCACCGACCTGGGAAGAAATTCCGGTATCTGGTGGGGATTTGTTCAACTGGAGTGAAGAATCAACCTACATTCAGGAACCTCCATTTTTCATGGATATGAATGAAGAGCCGGAGCCCATCAAGCCCATTAAAGGCGCGAGAGCTTTGGTGAAAGTTGGCGACTCCATCACCACTGATCATATTTCTCCAGCTGGTAATATTAAAGAAGACGCTCCGGCAGGAATTTACCTTAAAGAACATGGAGTGGAGAAAAAAGACTTTAACTCCTACGGTTCACGCCGCGGTAACGACCGTGTGATGACGCGTGGTACCTTTGCCAACGTTCGATTTAAGAATCAGCTGGCTCCCGGAAAAGAAGGCGGGTTTACCAAGTATTTCCCTGATGATGAAATCACAACGATTTATGATGCATCACTGAAATACAAAGAAACAAATACGCCTCTGGTTGCCTTAGCTGGTAAGCAGTACGGAACCGGTTCATCACGTGACTGGGCGGCAAAAGGTACAGCGCTGCTCGGAATCAAAACGGTAATTGCGACTTCTTATGAGCGTATTCACCGATCAAACCTGATCCAAATGGGTGTACTTCCCCTTCAGTTTAAAGAAGGCGAAAGTGCTGACACGCTTGGCTTAGACGGTTCAGAAACATTTGATATCCACGTGGATGACAATGTGAAAGCACGTGACGAGATCAAAGTGACGGCAACCAAAACCAATGGAGAAGTTGTTGAGTTTGTGACGGATTGTAGAATTGATACTCCTGTTGAGGTAGATTACTACCGCAATGGAGGGATTCTGCATACGGTACTGCTTGATTACCTTAAAAAGAGCAAAGCAGAAAACTAATCAACTTGGTTAAATGAGTCTAAAGCACAGAATTTTATTCTGTGCTTTTTTTATTTTCTATAATGATTATTATTGGAGTGCAAAAAGGGGAGCTAAATTTCTCAGTTTTAGCCTCTTATAAAGACAATTTTCGGGTATATAGTTATTAAAGACGAGGACAAAAATATAGTGAGAGAAGGTATAAAGACTTCTGGCCATGAAGGACTTTTACTGCATGTTGTAGATGGAATAAACAGAACGTTGCAGTTGAAAGAAGTGCTTCGGAAATGTATGGAAGCTGCCAAAGTAGTGATGAATTCGGAAGCAAGTTCTCTCATGCTTTTGGATGAACTTACCGGTGACTTAAATGTGAGCATACCCACCGGCCCCGTAAAAGATGAAATTATGGGGATGGCTGTTCCGAAAAGTAAGGGAATTGGCGGATGGGTGATTTCCTATAACCAGCCCTTTATTTCAAATGATGTAGTAGAAAGTGATATTTTCTGGAAAGACTTATCTACAGGCTTCACAACCCGGAATATCATTTGTGTGCCTTTGCAGGATAATGAGGGACAGGCATTCGGTGTACTACAGGCCATCAACAAAAAGGATGGGCAGATGTTCGTGAACGAAGATGTACCTGTGTTTGAGTCGCTGGCCCTTCATGTTGCTTCCGCCATCGAGCGGTCCAAAAAATTTGATGAGGTGGAGAGAAAACTTTCCGAACGGGATGAACAGCTTCTTGATATTCGTCAGCAACTGTATGATAACTTGTCGGCAATCTCTGATCTTCTGGAATTTGATTTAGAAGAAATCAGAGATCTTAAATCACGAAGGATTTTGCATTCTGCAAACTCCCGGATCAAATCGGTGATGGAAGTGCAGTCCTTTTTGCCTGACAGAGAAAAGCCTGACGCTATAGACTTACCTGCATACCTGGGGTTGGTTGCAAGTCAGGTTGAACATGCATTTGAAGATTCAGAGAAAGATGTTCGACTCAATTTACGCTTTGAAGAGGTGAGTCTGGATAGTAATCGAAGCATGTTATGCGGATTAATTCTGAATGAGTTAATGACCAATGCATACAAAAAAGCTTCTTCTGGTAAAGAAATCGGCGAAGTAATTGTAAGCCTGAAGCAGACCAGCAAAGACAAAATTGTGATTATTGTGACAGACAATGGGCGAGGAACTGAAGTAGAAGAGAAGGGTGATGAGGTTAAGAAAAGTCCCAAATCAGTAGTTCAGAAACTGGTAGAAAAACTGGAAGGCGATATAACCTATACTCAGAACCCGGAGATTGGTTCAACCAGTATTCTTTCCTTTCATGTTTAAATCCACCAGTCGTTTAACCCGCGCATAGTGAAAATCTCTGCCACCTTGTTTCTCAGGGGTGATTGTAATATGCCTTTAACAAAGAGATTCCTAAGAAACGGAATACCGGGTTTTCTGCCCAAAGCCATGTTGATTTCAGCCCGGCGGCCCACTTTTTTGACTATTTTCTTTTGGCGGAGAGAATATTTTTTAAGAGTGGCAGGGTCATAGTTTAATTCGCCTTTGTCATCAGTAAGTGTATGTAACCGCTTTGCCAAATTCTGGCAATCCAGCCAGCCTAGGTTCATTCCCTGACCACCAATGGGGCTGACAACATGAGCTGCGTCGCCGGCTAATAAAACCCTTCCCTTTGCAAATGTCTCTGCCATAAAATGTTGAACCCCAAAGCTGCTGAGCATGGTACTTTTGATTTCGGACAAATCATAACCAAGCCTTTCTTGAACCAATGTCGCCAGCTTTAACTGGCTGGGTTCCGAAATATATTGGTTGGTCTTTACTACCCATCGCCGCATTCCGTTAGGAAGAGGAAAACACTCAATAAGTCCGCCGTTTGGAAGGAATACAGCTGCATCAGCGCCAAAGTCGGTGGTGTCTTCAAAATCGCCCATAATGTAGGTATCGTTATATCGCTTTCCGGAATAGTGGATAGAGGCTTGTTGACGGACGGCGCTGTTTTTCCCGTCACAACCGATGATGTAGTTAGCCGTTATTTGTTGATTTGTTTGCTGATCAATTGAATAGGTAATTTCCACAAACTGCTCATGTTCATCAAAGTGTTTTACAGTTGCTCCGGTTATAAGGGCATCTTCATCAAGCTTTTGCAGTTCATTACGCAAGATTTTTTCTGTGGTGAATTGTGGACAAGCCAGAATATAATTGTGAGGTTTGGGGCAGTATTCGAATGAAATTTCACCCAGCTTTTTGTCTTCGGTAAGCGCAAGACCTTTCCTGATTTTTAAACCGGAAGTTAAGAATGGCTCCGTGATCCCAACTTCATCAAAAAGCTCAAGAGATACAGGGTGAATGCCCAATGACCGTGAATCAGGTACAGGTTCTTGCCTTTTCTCCAATACCCGGCACTTAATTCCTTTTTTGATCAGGCATATGGCAAGAAAAAGTCCTACGGGACCTCCGCCCACAATTACGACGGGTATGTCAACATCAGCTTTTGTCATGTATCAATAATAGGCGAAAGGGAAATAATCGTTTTACCGTCCAATTTTTTGGAATCATTTCTTTAATCTCGGCTTTTGTATAGCTGCGTTTTATGGAGGTTAATCCATCGGCAACGATAAAAGAGTTTCTGAAAATCAATCGGGCAAAAGTAGTGAAGAGAGCAAACCCTATATCACTTCGCTCAATATCATTAAAGATTACTTTTTGAGAAGCCAGCGCTTTAGCTTCTTTTAAAATCTGGTTGGTTTGATGTTCAGAAAGATGATGAAGCACGTGATTGGAAATCACAAAATCGAATGAGACGGATTCGGAAAGCAGATCGGTAGAAGAACAGTACTTAAATGTAATCTCATTCGGAGTGTCGATTTTTTGAACGTAGTCGAAGGCGCGTTTGTCTGTTTCTATGGCTGTAATCTTTACATCAATCCCATCCTTCTTAGCCCACTCCGTTAGTTGTATCGGAACATCGCCTCCACCAAATCCAATATCAAGGAGGGTGTAGGTTTTGCTTTCATGCATCAGAGGCCGGAGTTCATTCTTATAGATGCTTTTCCACTGTGATAGCAGCAGGTTGATGGTTGCAAATTGACGATAGGTATTCTCTAAAAGAGCAGGATCACAATCTTTGTGATCCATGTATTCTATCAGGTTTGGCCGGCGCTTTGATAGAAATACAGGCATAGTTTAGTTCTGCTTTGGGTGGATTACTTTCAAAAGACCGCTTTCTATAGTCAGGCCAGGGCCGAAAGCCATCGATAGGACATTTTGTCCGGCCGATAACTCAGAATCGAGTAACTTCTTAAGTACAAATAAAACCGTAGCGCTGCTCATATTTCCAAATTCGGCCAAGACACTTCGGGAAGCAGAAATTTGCTCAGGACTCAACTTAAGGCTGTCTTCAATTTTATCCAGTATGGCCCGGCCTCCCGGATGCAGAGCCCAATAGTCTATGTCTTGGTTGTTGAGATTGTACTTATTATAGAGGGGCTTCACGACCGACTCCAGGTTTTCCTTGATGATATCCGGCACATAGGTGGAAAGCACCATGTTGAAGCCAGAATCGCCGATCGTCCAGGCCATATCTTTTTCTCCCTTAGGAACCAGTGAAGATGCAAATTGCTGAATCTCAAAACTTTGTTTCTTTGGTGGTTTTGATGAGATAATCATTCCGGCAGCACCATCTGCAAATACAGAACCCGATAGTAAATTGTCTGTGTCGTTCTTAAATTGAAAATGGAGGGTGCATAGTTCTGCACTTACCAATAAAACAACGGCATCCGGGTCGGCCTTGCAAAAAGACTGTGCCATTTTCATAGCTGGAAAAGCAGCATAGCACCCCATAAAACCAACATGAAAGCGTTCGGTTGAGGGCTTAAGCCCCAGAGCTTTTACTAATTCATAATCTGGCCCGGGAGCGTAAAAACCCGTACATGAAACGGTTATTACGTGTGTAATTTCTTCAGAAGAAATATGAGGATTATCAGCAAGCAGTTTCCGACCAACATCCACAAAAAGCTTTCTTGATTCTTTCTCGTATACCTGATTTCGGGCTGCGGTACCCGGTTCTGTTTTAACCTGACCATTGAAAAATAATTTGCCATGTTGGTTGGGTTCAAAATCTTGTACTACAGAATGCCGTTTTTCTATCCCAGACTGCGTATAGATGCGATGAATAATGGATTTGGTTTTTCGATCGGTTCCTACATGCTTTTTCATGACTTCGCGGATGTGCTGCTGATCACTTGAGAAAGGAGGAACTGAAGTTGCTATATCATGAATAAAAATGGCCATGCAGTAGGATAACAATTTGGGTGTGTTATCCAAACCTTTTGAATCAGGGCTTCATTCAGATTGTGTTTTTGGCTTTAGTAAGCTTATTAAATCGATAATTATGGAGAACGGCTGCTACACTCAGTCCCCCAATCAGCCCAATCCAAAGGCCTTCGGGCCCGTATCCGAGATGAATTCCTAACAGATATCCCGTTGGAAAACCAATCAGCCAGTAGGAAATGAAATTCACAATCATGGGAACACGGGTGTCTTTCAGTCCTCGCAGCGCTCCAAAAGCACCTACCTGTAATCCATCTGAAATCTGGAAAATGGCAGCCATAAAAAGCAGGGAAACGGCAACGGTTGCTACATCAATATCGTCGGTGTAAATACTGATGATAAATTCGGGGGCCAGAAATAATAAAATGGCGGTAAGCGTCATCACTCCTGCACAAATGATAATTCCCACAAATCCACGAAATCGGGCTTTGGCCATCGATCCCTGTCCCCACGAAAACCCTACTCGCTGAGATATTGCCATAGAAAGCCCAAAGGGAATCATGAACATAGTGGCAGCTACATTAATGGCGATTTGGTGAGCTGCTGCTGCTTTTACACTAAGTGTTCCCATTAATAAGCTGACGGTAGCAAAAAGCAGTACTTCCATTGAAGAGCTGATTCCGTTTGGAACCCCGACTTTAATGAGTTCTCCAATGTATTTCCACTCCGGTCCGGTTGTTCGTTCAAAAATATTAAATCGTTTGAAGGGTTTGAATGAGGCAGTAAAGGCGATAAAAATCACGGCTCCGAAAAAGTTAATAATTGAAGTCGCATAGCCGGTTCCTATCGCCCCCAACGCAGGAAACCCTAATTTTCCATACATCAGCACATAATTGGCTCCAACGTTGAGTACAAGGCTCGCGGCTGCGATATACATAGCCGGCTTGGTGACGGATAGTCCCTCACTAAAATAACGCACGCCAGCATAGGCAAGCAGCGGTAAAATCCCCCAGGAAATAGCTTTCAGGTATCCATCGGCTAAGGGAATAATTTCCGGAGTAACACCCATGAGGTGCATCACCAAATCCAGATTGCGTATCAGGAAGAAGGCCGGGATGGTAAGCATGAGGATAAGCCAGAACATCTGCCGGGCACTCTTACCTATTTCCTCAAACTTACGGGCTCCCAAAAGCTGAGAAACCACCGGATTAACGGCAATGAGTGTAGCCATGCAAAAAATCCCGATGGGCATATAAATAGCATTCCCTATGGCAACGGCAGCAAGATCAAGAGCAGAAAGATTACCTGCCATCACGGTATCGGTAAAATTAAGTCCCATGCGCAAAAGCTGGGTGGCAATAATGGGGCTTCCAATGGCCAGTAATTTCAGGCCTTCTTTCTTTATTTCTCTACGAGGGATTTTCATCAGGGAAGCAAAGGTACGGACAAATATTTATCAATTCGGATAAAGTTTAAGTAAAAAATGTCAGTCCTGTTTAGGCATTCCCTGATTCTCTGCTATGGATTGGAAGAGTTATTCTAAAGATGGTTTCCTTACCAGGGGTAGATTCAAAGGATATTTTACCATCATGTTCTTCAATGATTTTTTTCGAGATAGCCAACCCTAAGCCAGTGCCACTTGATTTTGTAGAGAAGTTAGGGACAAAAATATCCTCATTATTTTCTTTTGGGATGCCTTCGCCGGTGTCTACAACTTCTATGAGCACAAATGGTTTGTCTTTATCGGTCAATGAGCATAAAGTGACAGTCCCTCCATTGGGCATGGCTTCTGAAGCATTCTTCATTAAGTTAACAAGTACCCTGCGAAGTTCCTCCTTAACACCCATTACATATAATTCTTCAGAATACAGTTCTGTTTTAATTCTAAGGTCATCTTCAGGTTGATAGAGCTCTGCTACAGAAGCCAGTAAACTATTTATTTCAATCTCTTTGAATTCTTTACTGGATGGTTTTGCAAACTTAGAAAAGTCTGAAGCAATATGATTCAGAGATTCAATTTGCTCAATCATATTAGCAGCTATCTTCTCTATTTTTGGCTTCATCAGTTTGAACTCTTCCTCTGGCACATTAAGCTGACGTTCCAGGTGCTGCAAGTTTAACTTCATTGGAGTAAGCGGATTTTTAATTTCATGGGCAACCTGCTGGGCCATCTCTTTCCATGCGGCTTCTCGTTCGGCACGGGCCAGATCTTGCTGCAGATCTTTTAACTTATACACCATGACGTTGTAGGCATTTGTCAGAGAGCCAATTTCATCTTTGCTTTTCACGGGTAGCGTGGTTTCCAAATCCCCGCCGGATATTTTCTTCAGTCCCTCACGGAGTGCTTCAAGGGGTGAGGTTAATTGGGTAGAGATTAAAGCAGCTCCGATAATGAAAAGCCCGAAAATAATTACATAAAAGCCAAGTAAATAGCTGGTTGTAGAAAGCAGCTGTTCATTGAATTTAGGAGCTTCAAGGAATGTTGGGATCGCTACAATTCCGGCAATTTCTGCTTCACTGTTGAGCCAGGGTTGATAACCTATCAACAGTTGCTGATTACCAAGTATCGCTTTCCTTGTAACCTGCTGGTTACCCCTGTTGTAAATAGATTCATATACATCCCAGGGCAATATTCTTGGCAGAAGATGTTGATTATAAATCTGGCTGGTGGTAGATGTGTTTATAGTTTTATCCCTGTAAAGAGCGGCATCAGCATCGAGTGTGGATGTCAGTTCATTCAGGGGTATTACAGAGGCGTTGGGCGATTGTGTCTCCTGAAGAGAAATGGCATCAGTAAGATTGCCGAGTTTATCAAGCAGCTGATCCTGTACGCTTTTCTGGTTTTGGCTCTTGATGGCATAATACGTGGTGGCAATTAATGCCATCAGGCAGAGCAGGGAGGCAAAAACGAACCGATCAATCAACCGGTCCCGGAATCGTCTGTTATGACCAAGAATATTCAGGTCTTTTTTCCAGAAAAGAGAGCCCAGAACGAGTAACCCGGTAATCAATACACTAAAGAAAAAACGAAGAACGGAAAAAAGATGGTTGTCAAAACCAGGATGGTTCGTGGCCGCCCGAATAATTTTCTCACCGGAAGTTGCAATAAAGAATTCCCGGATTTGTTGATCTCCCAGCCCTGATGTTCGGAACATCGAGGAATCCTGTTCCATCATGATTTCCTCAGTTAACTCATCAGGAAGCCGCAAATAGCTGGGTATTTCCAAAGGAATACCAACGATATTTCTGCGAGAGGCGAGTTTATCTACATATTCTGTGATGCTGATAGACGCATTCCAGTTCTCACTGCACTCTGAGGCAATAACAGCACGTAATGGCTTTTCAAATTGAGGGCGTTCGCGATAAACAGAGCATAATATCCATCCTATCCGTTGCGGGGCGGCTCGATTTTCATAAAGTGGAATCCATGCACGCCGAAATGAGGAGTAGTTAGAATTTGTCTCATTCAGTGGCCTCTCACGTACAATAGGTCTCAGGTTTGCTAATCTTATTTGTTCTTCTTCGAACGGAATAACAAGAGACAAAATGTTGAAAGCACGGGTCCATGCCGGAGAATCCAAATCAGACGAATATTCACCGATAATATCGCCGTTATTGTTAACGAGTTGGGTAGAAATCGAAAACCGCTCCCACTCTTCCGTGATGAGTTGTTGTGTTTGCTGGGTGAAATAGTTTTCTACAAAAGATGGGCGCTGGTTTAAATCCTGCTCGGTAAGGTTTGATACCGACCGTTCCAGGCTGGTTAACAAATTTCTCGCAATGTTTTCAGCTTGAGTAGCTTCCTCGTCTACAAATAACTCGGCCGCACGCTGCATTTGCCCATTTAGTCGCTCAGAATACCCTTTATAAACAGCAATATATGTTATACAAACCGAGATGTAGCTGAATAATAGCAGTAACCGCAAGCGAGATGCGTAAGTGAATAACGCAGGATTCTTATAAGCCAGAAAAATGAAAGTAAGAATGGTGGCGAAGAAAATTCCTGTGGTCAGAGTGATCCAGCCTGCAATATGAGTAGTCGCACTTAATTCGAACAGGATAAACATCCCAACTATATACCCTGAGAGAATAAATAAGAAAGATATGATAGTAGGGTTAAATGTCAGCTTTAAGATAAACCAGCCAAGCAGTGTTAATAGGGTAATACACGAGATGGAAAAAACGCCCGAAATGATATAAAAAACGAAGGTATCCCATTTTGGAAATACTTCAAGATCTAAAACCGGAATTGAAGTTTGTGTGAAGAGGTTGTAGGTCTCTATAATATAAAAGTGGAGCAAAAAGGCACATAAAAAACCAAAGAAGACCACCATTATTGGTACAATAATTTTAGGCTTTTCCCGAAGCTCTATCTCTGAAAAAACCAACGGACGAAAACAAACGATGGTTAGTAACAGAATGAATAAAGAATGCACGCCGTATTTAGCCATTGGTTTTAGGAGCAGGAAATCCTCCTGCCCTAAGGCATAGAAAATTTCAATCCAGCCTACACCATATTCTATATTGGAAAAGAAGGCCCAGGCCAGCGTGATGGCAAAAAGCTTGAGCAATAATGATTTCCATATACTCAACTCCCTGGAAACGGAGATTAAAAATAGAGTCACAAGGCAAATGAAGACCGCATAAAAAATAGCCCTGTATAAAAAGTAGCGATTTTGTTGGGTTGATCTGTAGCTTCCATAGTCTTCAGCAAGCGTATAAATTACCCCGGCCGAATCTATACTTTGAGTAGATATTTTTGTCTTGAACTGAACGTTCTGTGGAGGATTTTCAAAAAAGCTAAAATGGACAGGATATTCTGATTCTGATTGAAAAAGCAACGAAGGACTAAGCTCAGCATTACTCCCAATGGGTAAAATATTCTCCTGCTTAATTCTTTTCCGGGTAATGAGTTCATAATGTAATAAGGAATCATTCTGATCAACTTCCAGGGAAGTACGCAGATTTAAGAAGGTGACGTTATTATTTTGCTCAACGCTTACGAACACATCATTGCTGCTGCTATCAGGTTTAGCAGGAAGTGTTTTTGTCGCAAACCCGGTCCATAGCATCAGCTCGTTATCCCGAAACAGGGAAAGTCCCCAGAAGTCAAAGCCTTTCTCAGCTTCATCAGCTAATTCATTTAAAGGACTATTGCTCTCTAAGTGCCGTTTCGCAAATGCAGAAAACCGTTCGCTTTCATTGATAAAATTCTCTTCAAATTCGCTATAGTTTTGTAGCGCTTTATAGACAGACTGGTTTGCCAGTTGAACCTGTTCTATTTCAGAAAGCTCTCCTTGTTCAGTCCAAATTTCGAATATTCCATAGACCAGAGCGATCAGAGTCAGCAGAAAGGCAAGAGCCCAGGTTCTATTTTTTATGGGGGATTTCAATATAGCTCTACTCATAAAGTTAAGAACGAATATGAGCGTAAATTAACGGCTAATCAAGTTTGGTATTTCATGATCGGGCTTGCCTTCCAGTACAGATAAAATGGCTTTAGCGGCAAGCATTCCGATAGCCTCTCTGGTGCGATGGGTGGCACTGGCGATGTGTGGAAGTAAAATAGTATTCGGAGCGGATAACAAATCAGGATGTACTTCAGGCTCTTTTTCAAATACGTCCAAAGCAGCGCCTGCTATTTTTTCTGAATGTAAGGCCTGAGCCAAAGCAGCTTCATCAATAACAGCACCTCTTGAAATGTTTATTAATAATGCATGTTCCGGCATTAATTCAAGCAGCTCCTGATTCACCAGGTGATGTGTCTCGTTTGTAAGAGGGCAGTTCAGGCTGAGGACATCAGAACGTTTGGCCAGCTCTTTATGGTCTGAAATAAATTCTGCCTCAAGTTCTTTTTCTATTTCTTCGGCTAACTTTGCTCGGTTGTGGTAGATGATATTCATCCCAAAAGCACGAGCCCGGTTTGCAAAGGCCTGCCCAATTCTTCCCATGCCGATAATTCCGATGGTTCTGTCCCGCAATTCCATTCCCAAAAAACCAAGCGGTTCCCATCCTGTGAATTTGCCATCGCGAAGATACTGCTCGGCTTCCTTAAACTTACGTGAAAGAGCAAGCAGCAAACCCATTGCATAATCTCCACATGCTTCGGTTAGTACATCCGGAGTATTAGCTACTTTTATTTCCAGCTTATGAGCTGTTTCAACATCAATATTATCATATCCAACCGCGAAATTTGCTACCACTTTCAGATTTTTTCCAGCCTTCAAAACAGTATCAGATACAGGGTTTGAAAGCATAGAAAGCAAGCCGTCATAATCCGGGATGTCCCTGACCAGTGCTTCTTCTGATTGGTAGGTTCCTTTTTTGCCGATCGTGACGGATGCGAAGCTCTCCAAATATGCAATTACTTCATCAGGAATTGGCTCTGTAATAAGGATTTTGGGCATGCCGGGTTATTCAGTTGTTGGAACCTAAGGGTAGTTCAAATTCGATTCCATTTATTACAATCAATTTCATATTAGCCCATTGTTCAGCACTGATACCTTTATGAACGTAGGTGAAAGGAGCAATAGTTTCGGCACAGCTCTGCTGATATCTCTGCCATCCTATGATATCTATATATAGAATTTCAGGAACAGTACGTTCATCAACCCGCAGTATTTGGGTGCATGGATTTGGGAAAGTTCCTTCGATGAGCAACGTTTTTTGCTTTTGTACTCTGATAAAAGCAATACTATCAATGGTTACTCCTTTCTCTACATATGGTATGCGCTCTGGAGGGTTTTCTTTAACTAAATTCGGATACGTTTCTTCTAGTGTAGGTTGATTGGCGGCGCAACCCATGATGAAAAGAAAAAGAGTTAACGATAAGAGTAAGGATTTAAGAACGTTCATTTTTCGTCAGAATCTTCAATATAGGTAACCTTAGCATCATTCCACATGCGTTCGAGCCCGTAGAAGTCGCGTTTTTCTTTACTCATTACATGTACTACAATGTTTACAAAATCCAGGATTACCCATGAGCGCCCTTGCAGGCCTTCTTTCTTCCAGGCCTTTTCGCCCATTTTTTCACGAACATCGTCTTCCACTACATCAGCAAGGGCCTTAATTTGTACATCTGAATTACCATGGCACACTACGAAATAATCGGTAAGCGTAGTGAGCTCAGAAACATCCAGCACCGTAATGTCTTTACCTTTTCGGCTAAGCAGGGCTTCCGTGATCACTTCTACCATTTCCTGTGAATCGGGAGTGTCATCCGTAAAGGCGTTTTCAAATTGTTTTTTTGCTGGTTGTTTGATGTCGGTCATAAATTAATCAGTGTTTAGTTTTTCAAAGTCGTGGCCTATAATTACGCTTACGTCAAGATAGAAGTCGGGAGAAGACTCCCGTATTACATTTTGTTCAGAAACGCCAAGTGCATTGGCTACCCGGTAAGCGTTATCCATTACTCCGCTTCGTGATATTATAAGGGTTTCCTGGAGGTCAAACGTTTCAAAGTTTCCGGTTTCAACTACATCAAATCCATTTTTTCTAAGAAGTCCGGTGTAGGAATTGGCTATGCCTGATATCCCACAGCCATTTAAAACCTCAATCTGGATTATTTCGCTTATAAGCTCTGATTGAAGTTCAGCCCTTTCATTAAAAATACGCGGGTAAACAATGCGGGTAAAAAGTGCAGCAAACAAAACCAACAGGAGTACACTTAAAAATCCAATGGCGGCGTTTAAAAAAAGTTCGTTAGTACCGGAAGAGCTCTTGCCGTTTGTATCTGCCATCAACTAAAGGTTAATACTCCTAATACCAAGGGTTGAATCGGTTGTATCCATAAGACCCAAGCCCATAGGGATTATGAAAACCGTAAGCAGGCAACTGCTGGTACTGCAACTGAATGTGCGCGTTATCACTAATCTTATAGTTCAGCTCTGCGTTACGGATTAATACCTGTCCACCGAGGTTATTGTTGGTGTTAACAAAATCAGTGCCTCCGAAAGGAGAGTGAAGAAAAGATACATCAAGGCGCCCTGTGAGATCTGGGCTAAACATAAAATTGAGCGTGTTGGTGTATGCATTTACGTTTTGGTAAGAGCCACCCACAGCACCAAAACTCATTGAATAAGAATGACTCATGGTCACATTGTTCTGGAAAAAGTTGTTAAGCCATCCTTGAACAGTTGAAGATTGTGAATTAACAATCGGCCCTGAATAATCATAATACGTAGGGAGATTTTCTCTCAGCTGGGCAGAAAGTTGTACACTAAAAATAATTGCGAATGCAAAAGTGAGTGTGAATAATTTTTTCATATTGCTCGTAAAAGTTTACTGTTGAACGTAAGAGCAGTTCCTTAAGTATAATGAATTGGCCTATAATAATAAACAACAGACAATGGGGAGTTGCTTTGAAATCCCATAAAAAAAACTCTATCTTATTCAACTTTTCCAACAGTACTGAATAACCTGATAAATAGCTAAATGAAGCTCACCGACTTTAAATTTGAAATCGACGATTTAAACATTCCTGAAGAACCACTGAAGAAAAGAGATTCAGCCAAATTGATGGTTCTTAATCGTGCTGAAAAAACTATCGAGCATACTACATTTGATAAGATTCATGAATACATCAACAAAGATGATGTCATGATCTACAACAATACCAAAGTGTTCCCCGCTCGCCTGAATGGTAAGAAAGAGAAAACAGAAGCTGATATTGAAGTTTTTCTGTTAAGGGAATTGATGCCTGAAAATATGCTTTGGGATGTGTTGGTTGAGCCTGCCCGTAAAATCCGAATTGGTAATAAATTGTACTTCGGTGAAGAAGACGAAGAGCTGATGGCTGAAGTAGTAGACAATACTACATCCCGTGGACGCACCATTCGGTTTTTATATGAAGGGCCAAATCAAGAGCTATATAACAGGCTGGATGAGCTCGGCAAGATGCCTTTGCCTCCATATATTGAGCGTGAGCCTGTTGAGGAAGATAAAGAACGCTACCAAACGATTTTTGCTACCGAACGTGGCGCAGTTGCTGCTCCAGCGGCTGGTATGCATTTTACTGAAGAGTTAGTTGAGAAAATCAAAAAGAAAGGTGTTGAGTTCTTGCCAACCACTCTTCACATTGGCTGGGGAATCTTCCGCAATGTTGAGGTAGAAGATCTGACCAAGCACCGCATGGATT
Organism: Gracilimonas sp.; assembly: GCF_040218225.1. Classification (NCBI taxonomy): domain Bacteria; kingdom Pseudomonadati; phylum Balneolota; class Balneolia; order Balneolales; family Balneolaceae; genus Gracilimonas; species Gracilimonas sp. The sequence goes on along the minus strand of NZ_JAVJQO010000004.1, from coordinate 2,779 downwards.
CAGATAATTACTTCATTTCTAAAGATACCTCTGATAAAATTAATGAGACTCTGAAGAAGAAAAAGAACCGGGTAATTGCCATTGGTTCAAGTTCCTGCCGAACAATTGAAACGAGTGTGATGGCCAGTGGCATGTCTAAAGCTGGTACCGGCTGGACTGATAAGTTCATTTATCCCCCTTACGATTTTAAAATCACTGAAGGATTGGTTATCAATTTCCATCAGCCAGAATCTACGCGACTTATGCTGGCAGCGGCTTTTGCAGGTTACGACTTCCTGATGGAAGCTTACGAAGAAGCCAAGAAAAATGATTACCGTATGTTTGCATTCGGTGATGCAATGCTGATTCTTTAGAAATGTCGAAACTGTCGGTCATAATACCGGCGGCAGGGTCGGGCGAGAGAATGGCTTCTGATATCCCTAAGCCTTTTTTGAAGGTGGGGAGTAAAACCATTCTCGAACATACCATTTCCAGGTTTCTTGAGGTTCCTGATGTAGTTCAGATCATAGTAGCTACATCAAAAAAATATATTCCCGAGATTAAATCTATATTTGATCAGGTTCCCACTACCTTGGATATACAAGTAGTGGAGGGAGGAAAAGAGCGGCAATTTTCGATCTATAATGCGCTTAAACTCGTTTCCCCAAACAGTGAATTGGTTGCCGTGCATGATGCAGTTCGGCCCTTTGTACGCAAGCAGCTAATCGAAGAATGCTGTAGCGTCGCCTCAAAAGTTGGTGGGGCAGTGTTGGGTGTTCCTGCCAAGGATACCATCAAAAGAGTAGATAAGAATAAGGTTATCGAGGATACCCCAAATCGTTCTTTTTTATGGCAAGCTCAAACCCCTCAGGTTTTCCAAAAAGCTTTATTAATGAAGGCTTACGAATCGGCACTTAAAGATCATTTTGTTGGAACCGATGATGCTTCACTGGTTGAACGTGTTGGCGGAGTCATTCAAATGGTTGAAGGGGATCGGGAGAATTTGAAGATTACCTATCCTATAGATCTCAAAATTGCGGAATTAATTCTTGGAGTGGAAAAATGAAGGGAATACGAATAGGATATGGCTATGATGTTCACCGGTTCAGCAAAGGTCGAAAACTTATGCTCGGCGGTGTTGAGATTCCTTATGAGAAAGGACTTCTCGGCCACTCCGATGCAGATGTGCTGCTTCATGCTGTAACTGATGCGATTCTTGGTGCCCTGGCTTTGGGGGATATTGGCGCCCATTTTCCTGATACAAATCCTGAATTCAAAAATGCAGATAGCAGAGTACTGCTTAGAAAAAGCTATGATCTGGTAACTCAAAAAGGATATGAGTTGGCGAACCTTGATGCTACAGTTGTAGCAGAAAGGCCAAAATTGCGCCCACATATAGATGATATCCGCAAAACCATAGCAGAAGACCTGGGATGTGCTATTGAAGATATATCTGTTAAAGCGACCACCTCAGAAAAAATGGGGTTTGCGGGCCGGGAAGAGGGAATCATAGCCCATGCTGTAGTTCTTATGCAAAGAGCAGGATGATGGCTGATCAAATTGTACAAAGTATTGTTGACTGGATTAGCGTGGTGCCACCTATTGGTGTTTACCTGATATTTTTTGGAATAGCCTATATCGAAAATCTAATCCCGCCAATGCCGGGAGATGTAATTGTGGCTTTTGGTGGATATTTAGCTGCCGAAGGACTCATTGAATTATTTCCGGTATGGAGCCTTACGGTTATTTCTTCTGTGGCTGGCTTTATGACAATGTATTGGCTTGGTCATCGGTGGGGAGCTCAAATTGAAGAAAATCGTGACAGCCATTTTTTGCTTCGCTTTATAGACTATAAATATTTTGCAAAAGGCAAAAAGTGGATGGAAAGATGGGGGCAAGGCGTGGTGATAGCGAATCGTTTTTTGGCGGGAACCCGGTCGGTGATCTCGCTCACAGCTGGCATGTCTCACCTCAAAATTACACCCACAATTCTGAGTTCATTGGTCAGTTCGGTTTTATGGAATACCCTGCTATTGGCGATGGGCTGGGTCATTCGTGATAACTGGCAAATTATCGGGGAGTATCTGTCCAACTATGGAAAGGTCATTTTAGCATTGATAGCACTGTTTATAGGGCTTAAGGCCTACTTTTCCTATCGCAGAAAGAGACAAGTCGTAAAAGATGAAAAAGAGTGAAATTTTTTCACAAAACATTATTGACAATCAAAGCTATCATACTTAATTTTGAAGTCTTTCGCGAAAAGCCAGTGTAGCTCAGTTGGTAGAGCAACGGTTTTGTAAACCGTCGGTCATCGGTTCGAATCCGGTCACTGGCTCAGCGATCTTTAATTTATTGATTTTATCTGGGGAGATACCAAAGCGGCCAACTGGGGCAGACTGTAAATCTGTTGTCGTGAGACTTCGTAGGTTCGAATCCTACTCTCCCCACGCGTAAGCGAGCGTAGCTCAATTGGTAGAGCGTCACCCTTCCAAGGTGAATGTTGCCGGTTCGATTCCGGTCGCTCGCTCAACGACGCCGATATAGCTCAGGGGTAGAGCACTTCCATGGTAAGGAAGGGGTCGTCGGTTCAAATCCGACTATCGGCTCAGGTCGAAATTTTATTGATGTGAATTTTAAAATAATACTTAACAAAACAGCTTAATCATGGCAAAAGAGACCTTTCAACGGAACAAGCCCCATGTGAACGTGGGAACGATAGGACACGTAGACCACGGCAAGACGACTTTGACGGCGGCGATCACCACGGTAATGGCGAAGACCTACGGTGGGGTAGCTAAAC